>DATGJZ010000117.1:0-77834 GCA_035294925.1 Candidatus Angelobacter sp.
CTGCTCAAAAACTCTGCTACTAACTGCTTGATCTCTGCTCGCGTCCGCCGTCTTCGCACCACCTTCTGTTCCGGATTCATGCTGCCACTTCACCATAGTTCCCATCGCCTGAACAGTCTGCGGTTCCTCTGACGCTTACGATTCATATCACTTTATAGGGATTTCACTGCTATCAGGAGACGAGTGGCTCCGTTTCATGGGGCGAAGCCTCCTGCTTGCGCCATTTATTGACGCGCGTTACATGGGGCATCGGCTTTATGACGGCGAATGTTGCTTGAGAGTTTTTGCGAAAAATAAGCCGACTAGCGAACCATTAATTGAGTCTTTCGTGCACACTGCTTCCAATTGATTCATTGATTCTTATGATCAGGACTTTCCAATGAGGTATCCTGAGACGACCTCACCGTCTTGACCGCGATCTAACCCAAGCTTAGGCGACAGACTTTCTCCTTCCAAGTCTCGAATTAAGATGTGACGTGTCGCAATGACCTTGAGACCTGCCGCTCGGATCATATTCTGCTGCTCACAGTCCGAGTAGATGAATGACGGGAGCAGCACCCTTGAACCATCAATCAACTCAAATTCCGCGTTTTTGAATGTCTGCTCTGTATTTGCCCGGAAATGTCTTGCCCATTTATATGCCGGTGTGGTGAAAATGGCTTTTCCCGTAGAAGTGAGGACCCTGGCCACCTCAGTCCAGAACACCGGAAGGTTATAAGGGTCTCCGAGTGATGAAATCAAATAATCCACACTTTCAACTGGAATTGGAAGATGCGCAGCATCCGCCTCTTTTACAAAGGCACCAAATTGTAACAATTGAGCCGAATACTTGAGCATACGTGCTGACTGATCAGTAATCAGCAAATTATGCAAGGGAACTCCGATTTCGATCAGGTGCTCTGCAACAACTGACCTTCCAGCGCCGACCTCGCAGATGCTTACCCCTTTAGGTATTTTGTTTAACCAAGTAGCGATAATCATCTTGCTTGCTGCCCGAAAATTGTCGCAAGTTGGATGCCGGGATCGGATGTAATATTCTTCAGCAACCACGTTATAAGTGCTCAACTCGATTTGCCTGCTTTGTCAAAAATATGAACACGTGGACTGGAGTCCAGAAGGTCTTTGTGGATTGCTTCTAATGCGTCAATCAGTCTGGTCGTTTTAGCTCCTTCCTGGATTGCGCTTTCCAACTTTTTCCATGTATCGGTGTCGCCAAAAGCGGCGCGTGCCGGTGCATCAAGATAAAATATGCCGAGCGCTCTTTGTTCCTTCTTTAGGACAATGCAGGCAAAAGACTGGCGGCCTTTACCTGCCCGCTCTGCTTCTTCCTTTGTCATGCCCCATTCAAAAATTAACTGTTCTTTAACGGTTGGAACAGCCTCTGCGTATTGAGATTCCTCAAGCCTCCATGCCTTTCCGATAATGCCATACCGAACGGGAAAACTACGCCCATGAGAGGATTGAGGGTACTCGGGATAATATTCGATCAACTGATATAAAGCCTCATCAAATAACATATCAGGAACATGAATTGTGGAGCGAACTTGCTTGTTCATTAATTCAGGAATGATATTGGTCGGAAGTTGGTCAATAACAGCCTTGTGCATACTTGCGATCTTGAGTTTCTTGGCCTTCCGGTCGAATTTGGTTTGAACTTCTTGTCTGTAAAACCGAATCGCTGTCTCGGCATTGCGCCCTCCCCATTGATTTAAGATGAACTCCTGCCCGAACAGTTTTACGGACTGGAATGGTCGTAGGAGGCTTTCAATACGATCCGGGGCTGCACCGGAAAATAACAAATAGACGATAATCGCAATAATTAAAATTGGCCAAGGGAAGAGCGAGTCCCAAATCACTCTAAGCCAACTTTTGTCATCGTGCCCTGGTTGTTGCTGGACGCGAACTAAGAAATCGGGATTGTGCTCTTCCTCTCCTTGGGAGCTAGAGACTGGAGTGACCGCAGGTGACGGGCTAACGCCGGGTGATGCCTGCCGTAGAATTTCTTTCTTCGGATCTGTGGGTGTGGGAGAGCGCTGTGGAGTGGCCTGAGTAGCAGGGATTGCCTTTGGTTGCGTCCAGGAAGCTCCTGTTATACCAGCCGCCAGAATAGCAATGAACATACAAAACTTCGATTCACTCATGCGAATTTTAGCCCCTCTCGTCGTTGTTCAAGTATTTATAGAATTTAATACTATATAATTTCAATATTAATAGTATAATATTCATATGCTATCCATGTATAATTGAACAGGACTCTCTATGGAGCCTGAATTCAGAAAGTTGCGAATTGCCCAACTCGAACGAGCGTTGAAGCCGTTCCTCGCCGTAAAGGATTCGCCACGCCCGCAAAAAGGATGGATTCGCGCCATCAGGGAAGCAACTGGTATCACTCTGCGCGAAATGGCGAAGCGGCTTGGCAAGGCTCCGTCGTTGGCGTTTTACCTGGAAAAGTCCGAAGCGGAATACCGTATCACTCTGGGGAATTTGCGCGAAGCAGCCGATGCTCTTGGGTGCCAGCTGGTGTATGCCCTTGTTCCAAAGAATGGCAGCGTCCAGGATCTGTCAGAGCAGCGCGCACGAGCTAAGGCCAGCGAGAACGTCCGGGCCGTTGAACATAGCATGGCTCTCGAGGACCAGGCCGTAGGAGGAGTGGAAGACAAGATCGAGGAAGAAACAAGACGCCTTTTGGAAAGAACCGCGAACCAGCGACACCACGAATGACGCCCGCTGACAGCAATACTCCCCTCTCACCAGAAGAACTTGCGGATCTGATCCCGAGTCTCGCGACCAAAGAAGAGTTGAATGAGTGGGAAAGGGAGAACATACTGCGGGCGAGGGAGTGGGCCATCAGAGACCGCACCAGCCCCTTGGATATGGCCTCCGACGCGTACGTTCGGAAGCTGCATTTGAAAATGTTCGACCAGACATGGAAGTGGGCGGGCCAGTACCGGCGAACCGAGAAAAACATCGGGATTCCCTTTCATCAAATTCGAGAGCATCTCGTGGCCTTGCTCGGTGACGTCCGCTACTGGCTTCAGCACTCTACGTTTCCACCCGATGAAATCGCCGTTCGCTTCCACCACCACCTGGTAGTGATTCACCCGTTCCCGAACGGCAATGGGAGACATGCCCGCCTCATCGCGGATTTGTTCGTCATGAAGCTTGGCCGCGCTGCGTTCACCTGGGGAGCCACCGACCTGGTCAAACCGGGTGAAGCACGAGCCAGATATCTGGACGCGGTCCGGGCAGCGGATCAGGGCGACATCCAGCCATTGATCAAGTTCGCGCGCTCATGAGAGGGTCAGGATTTCTTCTTGGCCTCTTGGAACTCCACGAGCTCTTGATCCAACAGGTGAACGTTGCCAGTGTTCCGCCTTTTGGTCTGGGTGCGTGCTTTCGCTTACTGGACAACAATCCCATTGATCAGCGGCGTACCCGTCGAACCCGTAGTGAATTGAATCACAATCTGGCCGCTGCTGTTGGCAGTTGCGGCGAAATTCTCCTCAATGGCCTTATTGGGCACTCCGGCGTTCGCGACGATGTCGAAGTTGCTGAGCACCGTTGTCCCGTTGATGACGATGTTAAACGCTCTCTGCCGGGCCGCGGTAAACACGATCTCGGCAAAGTGCAGTTGGACCTGGTGGGAACTGCCGGCGGTTAAGCCGCCAATTGTGTAGGTAGAAACGCCGGAGCGTCCGGTCTGGTATACCGCCTGTGGCGGCACAGGAGCGGGAATCAACCCTACGTCAATCGCGGCTGTGGTTGAAACTGCGCTTCCCCCCGAAAATCCGGCGTCGGCGACGAATGTGCCGCTGGCGCCACCACCGGCATTGATCGAGACCGGACCGTTCACGGTTCCACCCCCCGATTGCGTAGTGGCGCTTGCCTGGTTGGAGGCGGCCGATTCACCATTCGAGTTGGTGGCGGTTACCAGGTAAAAGAAGGTGGTCGAGGCGCTGAGGCCGGTATTTGAGAACGAAGTGCCGCTGATCCCGGTCGCAATGCGGGTTCCCGGCGATATGGCAAAACCGGAACTGGTGCTGCGGTAGACGTTATACGTGACGCCGGAGGTGCTGCTCGCGGTCCAGGTCAGATTGATCTGGCTGCTGGATACGGCCGTCGCGCTTAAATTGCTGGGAGCGGACGGAGCCCCGCTTGTGCCCGTTCCGCTCAGGGCAGCGGTTTGAGGGCTGTTGGAGGCGTTGTCAGTCACCGTCAATGTGCCGGTCCGGGCGCCCGTGGCTGTGGGTTTAAAGCTCACACTGATGCTGCAACTGGCATTCGCCGCCAGCGATGTGCCGCAATTATTGGTCTGCGAGAAATCACCGGTCACGGCCACGCTGCTGATGGTCAACCCGCCCGGCCCATGATTGGTCAGCGTGAGCGTCTGCGAGGCGCTGGTAGTGCCCACATTCTGGCTCCCGAACGTCAGGCTGTTTGCGCTTAGACTCGCCGATGGCGATTGCGACCCGCCATTGCCTAGGCTCACCGTGCCAAATTCACTCACCATGCTTCCCGCCGGCGCCGTGAAGTTCGCGCCATCGGAAAAGTTGACGGTGATGCTCGCCGTTCCCGCGTTGAACGCTACGTGCGTTCGCACGCCGCCGGCAGTTTTGAAGACTCGATACAGAGGGGTGTTGGCAGTTACGGTCTCATCAACTCGTCCCAGGGCCTGCAGGTTGGTGATCCAATAGTATTCGTTTGCCTTGCTCTCGCCATCGAAGACGAACGATGTATTGTTGAACTGGTTCAGGGCCGTGGCTGGGTCCTCGAGCGCTTCGAACTCCTCCATGATGTCGGGCCAGTTTGTGCTTCCAGCGGCAAAGGCGTTTGGATCGATGCTGGTCACTTCCGCAAGATTTCTCTGAACGTAGGCAGGGTCGCGTCCCAGATACAGCGATCCGCCGTGAAACGGCAGAAACTCGATGCCGTGCTCCAGTTCAATCTGCCCGCTGAAAAATGTGCCGGTGTCTCCTTTTCCATCAAAGACGTTGGCTATTTCCACCCGGCTGAAACCGGCAGGAAAAGTGGCCACCCGGCCATCGTTAAACCAGTAGTCGAATATGGAGTTGGTTTCCTGCGTGTACATCCAGATGGCTGCATCGCGAAGCTGCGTATTGCCGGTTTCAACCGCGAAGAGAATCAGGCCGGTCCAGGCATTCACCGCCTCGGAGCTGGATTCCTGATTCTCTCCATCTCCAAAAGGCGCCTGGCCGGACGCCCAGGAGTGGCCGCCGTAGACATCGAAGTAGCGCAGGAATGGAAAAAGAGCGTCGTTGCGCACCGGCGCGGCAATATCGCGCGCCAGCAGGTCGACCATTCCTCCCCAGTTGTTCGACTGGATCCAGCTTGGGTTGAAAAGGCCAAGGATGGCGGAGGAATGAATCCAGTACCCATAATGGAAGTGGTGATCGTTCAGCGCAATGTCACTGCCAAAAGCCGCAGGATACCCGATCAGCGTGCCCCAGTTGCTGTTGTAGTAGAAGACGTTGGTGCTCTGGTTGTTGGCTGCGCCGTTGAACCAGTTCTGCAACTCGTTTTGCAGGCTGGCTTGCAGGCTATTCAACGCCGTCGTGTCTCCCGCGACTTTGGCGATCGGGAGAAGGTGCGCAACCCGCGCCAGGTCTTTGCCGATGTCGTATGTGTTCGTTCCGCCGCCGCTCTGGCTCACGGCAAAGTGGTTGGCCTCATTGGCAACGGTATTGATGAATGATGTCAGGGTCGTATTGTTGAAATTGCCGGTGCTGGGTAAAAACGGCAGCACTCCCTGGAAGGTATTTACCGTGGTGAAAGAAACACCCTCCAGAACCTCCAGTGTGCCCCGGCTTGAGGGATAGGTGAAATTGGTGTTGATGGAGCCGCTTTGCAAGGCAGTGTACTGGTGAGGATACAGCGCCATGAGAAACCCGGTCTGCGTTCCCTCCTGCGCCTGGGTTGTGACTGTATACGTGGTGGTGACCTGGCTGGTGCTCGGGTTGTAGTTCCATGTGACCTGGGTGTTGGTGGGAAACGAGAAGGCAAACTGTGAATACGTGCTGAGCGCGGCCTGGTTAGGCAGGAGCGCCAGCGAGAAGTAGTGGCGTCCGCCGGGGAGATTGCAAGTCAGGACCGTTGTGCCAATCCCGCTCCAGCTCCCGCCGCTGGGACAAAACAGGCCATAGTTGTTGTTCGCGATGCTGACGCCCAAGATGTTGCCGTTGTTGGCAAACACCGTGGGCTGGCCCGCAAAAGTGACCGTCGGATTACTGCCGTTGGTGGTCACATAGACGAATGGCATGCCGCGCCCTACTCGCGCGGTCATCGGGCCGAAATTGAAATCCACCGTCCAGTCGGTATAGCCGCTCACCGGCACGCTGGCCGCATTCAGGCCGGCTACTCCAATGGTGAGATCGCCCTCAAATGGCTGGTTAAAAAATGTGCCGCCGTTGTTCAGCGTGGCGTCAAAGCCCATCAACAGGCCGCTGCCTGTAGTCTGCATTCCCAGGGGCTGGGGAAACATGTTGAAAGGCCCGCCCCCACCGCCCCCGAAAGTCACGGCGCCGTTGACGATGTTATCGGCGTACCAGTTCTTCGCCGCCCAGAACCTGTGCGTGGGCTTAGGACCTCCCACGGTGTTGAAAATCTGGCTCGATGGGGCGGCGGCTCCGGCGGGAAGCGTGGTTGTGTAGCTGCCCGCGCCTACGTTGACGGTTTGGGCCTGAAGTGACAAAGCAAGCACCGGGATGAGACACAGCGCTTTGAAAACTGAGGATTGAATTCTGCTGGATGGTTGCACATAGGCGGAGTGCATGGGGGTTGTTCCTTTCCAGGCCGTGGCTAACCTCGGTCCTGAGCAAAGTCACGAGGTGATAACCGTCGTTGCCAAATGCGTTGTCCATACTAAAACGTTTTAGTAAAACATTCAAGGGCCTGGAATGGCCCTGGGGAGAATCGGCTGGTGTAAGATGCACACAAACGCATGCCCAGTCAGCGCAAAGTGCACAAAAAGCCGGAGGGGCCTGTCAGCCTGAAGTTTCTGGCAGACTACCTGGATTTATCTCCGGCCACAATTTCCGTCGTTTTAAACGATTCACCCACGGCGCGGGAGATCCCGCAGCCAACCAAGGACCGCGTCCTGGCCGCGGTGAGCAAGTTCAATTATCGTCCCAACGTCTGGGCGCGCAGCTTGCGCAGGAAGCGCAGCTTCACCATAGGAATCCTTGTTCATGAGATCAGTGAGGGGTATGGCGCGCTCCTTTTAAATGCTCTGGATGATTACCTGCTGCAGGAAGGCTATTTCTACTTTGTCGCCAGCCACCGGCGGCGGGCAGACCTTCTCGATGAGTACCCCAGAATGCTGATGGAGCGGTCCGTAGAAGGTTTTATCGTGATTGATACGGAGTTGCGCCAGAGCTTGCCTCTGCCGGCAGTGAATATTTCCGGGCATACCAGGCTGCCGGGCGTGACGAATGTGATCCTGGATCATGACCTGGCGGCCAGACTTGCGCTGCAGCACCTGGTGGACCTCGGCCACCGGCGGATCGCGTTCATTAAGGGCCAGCCGTTCAGTTCCGATGCTGAGGTTCGATGGCAGGCCATCCAGAAGATGGCCGGCAGGTTTGCCATTCCTGTGCGGCCCGAGCTCACGGTCCAGCTGCAGGAGAATACATTCTCGCCTGTGGTTGGATATCCGCTCACTCATCAGCTCCTCTCCCGTAGCACGGATTTCACCGCTCTGCTGGCCTATAACGATCTCTCCGCCATTGGGGCGATTCGAGCGATTCGCGAACGCGGGCTGCGCGTGCCGGAAGATATCTCGGTGGTGGGCTTTGACGATATCGCCAGTGCGGCCTTCCAGAATCCCAGCCTTACCACGGTGCGCCAGCCGTTGCGGATGATGGGCACGACCGCCGCCCGCATCCTGCTGGAACGCCTCAATGGCGGTAAGGACCCCGAGGAAGTTATCGTAAAACCAGAATTTGTGGTTCGTGAGTCTACCTGCGCTGCCAAGGATCTGGTCCAAACTTCCTCCCGGCGGCGCAAATCAGCCGGTGAGTCCGTGACGCTGAAATCGTAACCCCCTGCTCGTTTACCCCTCACCGGATGGCGGACAAGAAACGGCCCGCCATCCCATAATGGTGCATGATTTTCTGGCCCGTGCATTTACTAAAACGATTGAGTAATGTAATATGCTGGTTCAGTTTCGGCATTCCCTGCCTGGCCAAATCTCAGCCTGCCTTTGTTGTATGAAAGGAGCATCAGCATGACCAACCATGAAATCTCACGACGGCAACTCGCCAAATACGGTCTCGGCCTGGCGGCCGCGGCCGGCTTCACATCTGTGCCCGCACTTCACCTTGTTCCGGCGGCGCGCGCCCGGGAGTTATCGGGAGCGGAGTCGCCGTTCAGCGATGAATCTTCTTTCACGGACTCCCTTAACAAAGCCTATTCCTTCCTCAACACAATGATGGACGCCTATGCGCAGGGCACGGTGGTGCGTCTCTCGCAGAGTTACACCGATCAGCAAGGGCTCCAAACCACGGGATTTGTCTATGACAACTCGCTGGCTATTAACGCCCATCTTCTGCGCGGCCGTCCCGACGATATTGCCCGGGCCATTGTGCTCGGTAAAGCCTTGCTGCATGCCCAGCAGGTTGATTCAATCGGGGATGGGCGGGTCCGGCAGGCCTATTTTGTGGACCAGCCGGATGCCCAGGGCGCATTTGTTAAGCCGGCATTATTCCCCTTCTTTTTCCTGGGCTCCGCAGTCGGAGACATGGCTTGGACTGGAATTGGGCTGGCCCAGCTCTTTCACCGCACCGGCGACCCACAATTCCTGGATGGCGCTGTGAAGCTCGGTCGCTGGATCGTGAACAATACGTTCGATACGCGGGGAGCGGGCGGCTTCAACTTTGGCGTCGATAACAACAACACTAAGTTGTTGTTCAAGTCCACGGAACACAATATCGATTGCGTTGCTCTGTTTACCATGCTCGCGCAGTTTACCGGAGATGGCAGCTGGCTGGTCCAGGCGGAACATGCCCGGACATTAGTGAACGCGATGTTCGATTCTGCGGATGGAGAGTTTTTCTTTACCGGGACAACACCGGACGGCGTTACCGTAATTACAGACTTGCAGCAGGCCAATATTCCGGAAGACGTGCAGACATGGTCATTCCTGGCCACCCTGGATGAAACCCATGCCCGGTCCATTGACTGGGCCAAGACGAATCTGGCGACCACAGACACGCCTCAGACCATCAATAGCCGCTTGACCGGCGATAGCCGGCTTTCCGGAGTTACGTTTGCAAGCCAGAGTCTGCGCGCCCTCGCTCCATCAGACCAGTTCTCTGCTGTGCCCGACCCTAATGCGGTGTGGATGGAAGGGACCGGTCATCTGGCGGCAGCGCTGCTGGCTCGTAGATTGCCCGCCCGGCGCGACCTTCCCGGCTTCCACGGAGATGTAGATACCGCGCGCGTGCTGCTCGATAACATTAGTACAGCCCAGGAAACCCTGGCTAAAGGTCAGACTGTGGGCGGCAAGGCGATACCGGACGGCGAGGGCGTTGTGGCCGCATCCAGCGTGCTGAATACTGGATTCGGTTTTTCCTACAACCCCAACCGCCACATCGGGGCGACATCATGGTTCGTGATGGCCGGGCAAGCGGGCAATCCGTTCCAGCCCGGATTGCGCACAGACCGGCACGATCAGGAGTAGCCGCGGTTCAAAAGAGCGTTTTTGGCAAGCAAAGACCCTGCAAAGAGAGCGGGTTGTCATCTCCTTGAGAGCATTGCGTCCGATGGATGTGTACCTTGAGGCGCGGTGACGTCCCGCTCAAATTTAGAGGACTTCAGTCTTCAGGCCTGCGATATGCCGTTCCTGCAGCTCAGGCACGTGCATCGCTCACACGTCCGTCCGGGCCGTTTGACAATTCCCCGTTCGCCTAGGCAAACTACCGATTCGCATTTGCCGCGACTTTCGCTGATAATTCAATTTTAGAGCCAGTCTGGGCACACGCTGTGGATAGCCGCGCGAAAAAACCGGTTTCGTACACGCTGGATTCGACATTGGAGAGCGTCAATATGGCCGAGCAGAAGGCCTTTGAAATAGCTTCCCGATGGGGATTCGGCGAGGACGCCCAGCATCATATTGCTATGGCGGTGCGGGAGGCTGCGGTGAATGCGGTGCTGCACGGCAATGCCTATGACCCGAACAAAAAGTTTTTTATCGCTTACCAGATGACGCCGGACGCGCTGGTGATTACCGTGACCGATCAGGGCAAGGGGCTGGATCCACGCTCCATTCCGGATGCGCTGGCGCCGGAGAATCTGATGAAAGCATCCGGCCGGGGTATCTTTCTCATCCGCTCGTTTATGGATGAGGTGACGATCAAGAATTTGCACCCGGGGACCGAGATTACATTAGTGAAACATGTAGGCCGTGAGGCCGCGAAATCCAAGGAGGAGTGAAAGTGACTTTGAAATCAAACACCCGGCAGGTGGATGGCATCACGATTGTTGACCTTAACGGCCGTATAACCCTTGGGGAAGGCAGTGTAAAGTTGCGTGACACGGTCCGCGATCTGATGAGCAAAGGCCGCAACAAGATCCTGCTCAACCTCGGTGACGTCACTTACATTGACAGCTCCGGCATAGGAGAGCTGGTCAGCGCCTTTACCAGTGTGCGCAATCAGGGCGGCGAGTTGAAACTGCTCAAGTTGACCAAGAAGGTCCACGACCTGCTTCAGATTACCAAGCTGTACACGGTCTTCGATATCAAGGACGACGAGACACAGGCCGTCCAGTCCTTCGCACAGTAACGCTCGCCTGCGGATGCCGGACTAGCCATGCCCAGAATTTCGCGTCTTGATCGTTCACAGGTCGATCCCGAAGTGGCCGCCATCTACGACCACTTCATGAAGGTTCGTGGGAACATTCCCAACATGTTCCGGACGGTGGCCCACCGTCCGGAGATCATGAAGACCATGATCGCTCACTTTCGCGCGGTCATGGAGACTGGCACAGTGCCGGTCAAGCTGAAAGAGTTGGTCATCGTCCGTACCAGCCAGATCAACCGTTGCGAGTATTGACTGGCATCGCATACCGTCTTGGCAAGACGGCTTGGCTGGAGTGACGAGCAGATCAAGGGCCTGCCTGAATTCGAAAGCCGCACCGACTTCACGGAAAAGGAAAAGGCCGCGCTTCGCCTGGCTGAGCGCATGACCGCCGATGCGCATAACATAGACAATGCTCTTTGGGCCAGCCTGCGCCAGCATTTTGACGACGGCGAAATGGTCGAGTTGCTGGCCGCCATTGGATTGTTCAACTACTTCAACCGCTTCAATGATGCCGTCCTGATGGAACCGACAAAATAACGCGGGCTAGCCAGTTGCCTAGTCTGGCTGGGGCGCGGCCAATCGTGGTGCGAACCTGGCCCCATACACGAGAATGATTCCGGAGAGCGCTGCTGCGACAAATGTTGCCCAGAACCCGGTTTGCAGTGATGTCAAATCGGAAATCTTGCCGATCACATAGGGCGAAGACGCATCGCCGAGCAGGTGGATTACGAAAATGTTGACCGCCATGGCGGTCGCGCGGATATTCGGGCCGACTGAATTGACTAAGGCGGCATTGACCGGCCCCGTGTTGATCAGCAGAAAGAACTCGGCCACAAACATGGCTGGAAACATGACTTGTCCCGTGAGATAGATGGCCGAGATCAACAAAGGGACGGAAACCAGCATGGCCCAGCCGGAAAACGTGTAGTAAGCGCCGGCATATTTCTTGATCAGGCGATCGCCGATCCAGCCGCCGATTAACGTTGCCACAATGCCGTTAAAAACGGTGATCCCTCCAAAGATCGTGGTCGCGCTCTGCAGCGTCATGTCACGAACCCTGGTGAGGAAGGTGGGTATCCAGGCCTGCAGGCCTCCCATGGCGAAGGTATACATGGCAAGTCCCAGCGTGGCGCTCATAAAGGCACGGTTTCGAAAGAGACCGGGAAGCGTGGCGCCCACCGCGGACACATCGACGATGTCAGTCCGTCCACGAGGCGGCTCCGGCAGGAACCAGAGCCCCATCGCCAGCAGGAAACCAGGAATGCCGGCCACCAGGAATGGTGGACGCCAATCGTGAAAATGCTGCCCCATGGCGCCCCCCAGTAGATAGCCGACTGCGGTTCCAAAGGGCAACCCGGCGGAAAAAATGGCCAGCATGCGGCCGCGGCGCTCTAAGGGAAACAAATCGGCAACCAGCGTCGGGGCGATAGAGGCGTAGCTGGCCTCGCCAATTCCCACCAGAATGTGCCGCCACATCAGGCCGTTGAAGCTGTGCGTGATCGCAGTCAGGAAGGTGAACCCGCTCCAGATGATGATGCCCACCGAAATGATGCGTTTTCGGCTGTAGCGATCGCCCAGATATCCGATAAAGGGCGCCGCGCACATGTAAAACCAGAAAAAGGTAGTGGTAAGCAACCCAATCTGGGCGTCCGTGACTTTGAACTCTTCTTTGACCAGCGGCTGGACGGCCCAGAGAACCGAACGGTCAATGTAATTAAGAATATTGAGTCCGGTGAGCAGCGCGAGCGTCAGGCGGGGGTAGAGTTTGGGCTGCATTCGAGCAGCCTGTAGTTTATCCGAAACGCAGTGAAGGGTCGCTACCCCTTTTCCGGGCAGCGTCGGGTGGAGGATCTCAGACACTCTTCTTCTGGCGATAGGGGCCTCTCACTTGGTGAGAGACAGGCTACAAAGCTTTCTTCTGCCTCGGCCAGCGCGCTTCCACCGTGGTTCCTATGCCGCCGCGTGGACGAAACACTCCCTTCACAACCGCCCACTTGGGATGTGCGACGCGCACTACATCATTCAGGACGCGGTTCACAATGTTCTCCTGGAAAATTCCCAGGTTGCGATAATGAAGCAAGTACTCTTTCAGTGACTTAAGCTCCAGGCAAAGCTTGTCCGGCATGTAGCGGATTTCCAGGACGCCAAAGTCCGGCAACCCGGTCTTGGGGCAAACCGAGGTGAATTCCGGAGCGTCAACCAGAACTTCATACGCGGGAAACTGGTTTGGCCAGGTATCGATTTCAGGAAATTTGTGGTCCAATCCGGCTTTGGCATGGCTTTCCGTATAGCCTGTGCGGTTCGTCATTTGCGTACTATTGTAGCCAATCGTCAATATCCAGAAACTGGGCCCGTGGTGAGAGCATCTAACGGAAGGAGAATTTCATCGTTTACATTTCTTATCAGTTGATGCGCTCCCGGAGAAGTTTTTGGGGAGATTTTGTGCGCCCGCTTGAATCCGGTTGTTTATACTTAAAGTCTTAAGATTGAGAATGGCGAAAGTGAAACGCAGCTTCCCGGAACGCACTCACCTGCTGATCGCGGCAGCCGTGGTGGCGCTGTTTCTATTTTCCGGCTGGATGATGCGCAGGGGAGCACCACCGGTGCGCGCGGAGCAAGTCACCCGCCAGCAGATTGCCAGCTTCATCTCCACAAACGGTAGAGTTGAGCCGGTGCAGGACTTTGAGCCGCATGCGACTGCCCAACTGCCAGTGAAAAGCGTCTCGGTGCATGAAGGCGACCACGTAAAAGCCGGCCAGCTTCTGATTCAGCTGGATGATGCCGAGGCGCGAGCACAGGCAGCCAAGGCACTCGCCGAGCTTCGCGCCGCGGAAGCCGACCTTCACGCAGTGCAATCCGGCGGTACCCAGGAAGAGATATTGACCGTGCGGAGCGATCTATCCAAGGCCGAGGCGGAGCGCAATGCGGCCCAGCGCAACTTGGAGGCCACGCTACGCCTGCAGCAGAACGGAGCGGCATCCCCAGGAGAGGTGGAAGCAGCTCGCAATCGCCTGCAAAAAGCTGAGGCTGATTTGCAGCTCCTGAAATCCAAGCAGACCAGACGCTTCTCCACGGCCGAGATCGCCAAAGTTCAAGCTTCCGCCGATGAAGCGCGCGCTGCCTATGCCGCTGCCCAGGAAGCGCTGAGGAATTCACACATTACCGCGCCCTTTGCCGGAACCGTATATCAGGTGCGAGTCAAGGCGGGTTCGTTCGTGAATGCCGGCGATTTGCTGTTGCAGATGGCGGATCTCAACAGGATCCAGGTTCGAGCATTTGTGGATGAGCCGGATATCGGCAAGCTGGCCAAAGATCAGAAGGTGGAAGTCACGTGGGAAGCGATTCCGGGCCGCACTTGGGAAGGGACCCTCACCAGAATCCCAACCGCCGTAACCACGGTTGGAACGCGCTCCGTGGGCGAAATTACGTGCGAGATTCCCAATCCTGACCACAAGCTCCTGCCCAACGTAAATGTGAATGTAAACATTGTGACTGCCAGACACGAGGGCGCTCTCACGGTGCCGCGCGAAGCCGTGCACGATATTGACGGACGGCACGTAATTTACGAAATCGAAGATGGCAAGATCAGGACGCGGGAGGTGCAGACGGGCACTTCCAGCCTTACCCGCGTGGAAATCCTGAGCGGCGTCTCCGAAGGAACGCGGATTGCGCTCGGGGCCATCAACGCGCAGCCGCTGCGCAACGGCATGGAAGTCAAGGTGGTTGAGCGTTGAACGCAGTCCGGCCCGTGACTCTCTTGTTCGCTCTTCTCTTCCTCGCGGTTGTGGCGCCGGCGCTGCCGGATGCGACCTTGCTGCTGCAGAACGGCAGGGCGAATGAAGCGCTGCAAGTCCTCAATTCGCAAGTCCGGGACAACCCGAATGACGCGCGGGCCTATAACCTGATGAGCCGCGTTTACTTTCAGCTCGAGCGCTGGGATGATTCGCTCCGCGCCGCCGAGAAATCCGTGGCCCTCGTCCCCCAGGAAAGCGAATACCATCAGTGGCTGGCTCGGGCCTACGGAAAGAAAATTGAGGCGTCAGGGGCAGTCACTGGATTGACCCTGGTCCGCAGAGTAAAAGGTGAATTCGAGAAGGCGGTTGCTCTGGACCAGGCAGGAAAGAATCTCTCCGCGCGCGCCGATCTCGCAGAGTTCTACATCGAGGCGCCCTACATCATGGGTGGAGACAAGACGAAGGCAAGGCGCCTGGCGGACTTCATTATGAATCAGGACCCGGCACTGGCCCATGACATTCGCGGCCGGATCGAGGAAAAACAGAATGACAAGACGCGCGCCGAGCAGGAATACAAGGCCGCGCTCCAGGCCAGCGGCAACCTTGCGCAGTATTGGGTAACTCTGGCCGCGTTCTACCACCGGACCGGGCGGCTGGAGGACATGGAGGCGGCGATCACAAAATCCCTCAGTGCGCCGCGAAAAGATGGTATTCCCTTATTTGACAGCGCATCCCTCCTGCTGGCTTCGGGCCGCAACTTTCCCGGCGCGGTCCACATGCTCCACGAATATCTCTCACTGGATGCTACGGCTGAGGATGGCTCGGCCTTTCAGGCACACTACCTGCTGGGATTATTGCTGGAAAAGCAAGGCGACCAGAAAGCTGCGGCAGGCGAGTATCGTGCAGCTTTGGCGCTGGCGTCCGAATACCGGCCGGCCCAGGAGGCGCTGGCCAGGGTAAGTCGTTAGCAATGGAATTTGGAGGTTCTTGCATGGCCCCCATGAAAAAAATGAAATCTGGCAAGCGCGGTTCTGCGGCCAAAGGCTCCGCTCCGAAAAGCGTAGACGAATACATGGCAGGGATTTCGGAACCTGCCCGCGGTGCGTTGAACAAGATTCGCGCCGCGATTCGATCCACTGTGCCACCGGAGGCTACCGAGGTCATCAGCTACAGGATACCGGCATTCAAGGACAACAGAATTCTAGTGTGGTACGCCGCGTTTTCCAGCCATTGCAGTTTGTTCCCGACCGCGTCGGTGATCGAGGCGTTCAAGGATGAACTTGAGGGCTTCTCCACATCCAAGGGGACCATCCACTTCCCCACGGACAAGCCAATGCCGATTGCACTGATTAAAAAGTTGGTGAAAGCGCGGGTCGCGCAGAACGCAACAAAAAAACGGCGCTGACCGCCCGGTCCGCAGCGAAACAACAAGGCCAGGTCTTGCCTTGTTATGTGCCTCGCTGCCTTCGCAGCCGCTTAACGTTTTCTTATACTCTTAAGAGTTGCTTGCGTTCGGCGCCTGTGGACCCTCGGCACGCCTGGGTCCGTCCCGCATACGCGGTAACCCCATGTCGCTTTAGAATCTTGTTTCTACAACCAGTTCGTATACAGGTGAATCGATGAAATTCAGCAGCGTGATTGCTTTTCTGTGTTGTTTTTTTGTTGCGCTTTCATTGGAGAGCCGCGCCCAGGAGGCGCCCCTTCCCTTCCGCACTGCCATTGAACTGGCGCTCAGAAACAGCGCCGCAACCGGAATCGGCCACGCTGATGTGCAGCGCGCACAGGCCAATTACCTCCAGGCGCGCGACCTGTTTCTGCCCCAGGTCACGCTCGGTTCGGGGCTGGCTTTTTCGTACGGATTTCCGCTCAGCATCGAAGGCTCGGCTCCTTCCATCTTCGATCTGAATACGCAGCAATTCCTCTTCAACACCGCCCAGCGGCAATTCATGAAGGCGGCGAAGGGTGACATCTCTACAACCCAGGCTCAGAACGCCGATCGCCGCAACGATGTGATCATGGAGACCGCGCTGGATTACATCCAGCTTGACCTTCTTACTTCCTCGCTCGGCGTACAAAGTGAGCAACGGCAACTGGCAGGAAAACTGGAAGACGTGGTCAGCCAGCGAGTGCAGGCCGGGGTGGACGCGCCAGTTGAAGTCACGCGGGCCAAACTGAAGACGGCCAGAACGCGCATGCAAATGGCGGAAACACAGGCGGCCATTGACCAGTTGCGGCTCCGCTTGTCGCAGCTTACTGGGCTGCCTCAAAGCGGAATTCAAACAGCCACGGAAAGCATTCCGGAATTGCCCGCCGTCGCCCAGGACCAGGATCTGGGTGTGCAAGCCATGAAAAACAATTCCTCGGTCAAGGTTGCGGAGGAAGTAGCCAAGACCAAGGCGTTCAGGGCGAAAGGCGAGGACAGGCAGCTTTATCCTGCCGTAGATCTGGTCGCGCATTACGCGGTGCTGGCCCGCTACAACAACTATGACCAGTTCTTCAATAAATTCCAGCGCAACAATGTGGTGCTGGGCGTGGCCATTCGTTTCCCGTTCTTCAATTCGTCGCAGCGAGAGACGGCGAAGTCTGCGGAAGCTGACGCGCTGAAGGCGCAAAAAGAAGCCCAGAACTTAAGAGAACAGGTCAGCACTGAAACTTTGCGACTGCAACGCTCAGTGGACCAGTTGGCCGCCGCGCGTGATGTCTTCAAACTCGAGTACCAGCTTGCCGAAGCGGACTCAGAGACCACGCACGAGAAGATCCAGGCCGGAGGCGCTACTTTGAAGGATGAGCAAGGCGCCCGAATTGCTGAGCATGAACGCTATGCCGCCTATTTGAATTCCAGCTTTGATTTGGACAAAGCCCAGGTCCAGCTATTGCGCCAGATTGGCCAACTGGAAAGTTGGGCGCTGGGACCCAGGAAACTCTAGCTCGGGGTGCTCTGACCCTGAAGAACCGATGCACGATGCCTGGATATGCTGATAACCCGACCGTTCAGCCCTTCCGTAACTCATTGGATTGGTTGGTATTTATCCCAAACGTCGCGGCGATAGTATAGAATTTTGTCTAATGCCATTAAAAACGTTATTCCTGAATCCGCCCTCATTTGAGAATTTTGATGGAGGGGCCAGTTCGCGTTGGCCCGCCACCCGTGAGATCGAGTCCTACTGGTACCCGGTGTGGCTCGCCTATCCGGCGGGAATGCTGGAAGGCTCGCGCCTGCTGGATGCTCCGCCCCATCATGTGTCGGCGGAAGATACCATCGAACTTACCAGGCAATATGAATTCCTGGTGCTTTTCACCAGCACGCCGGGTTTTCCCGGCGACGTCCGGTTGGCCACCAAGATGAAGGAGGCCAACCCCAGGCTGAAGATCGCCTTTGTTGGCCCGCATGTGACCACGCTGCCGGAGCGCTCCTTGAAGGAGTGCCCTGCCATTGATTTCGTCTGCCGTCGCGAATTTGACTACTCGGTGGTGGAGTTTGCCAACGGCAAGCCGCTATCGGAGATTATCGGAATTTCGTATCGCGACAGCAACGGCAAGATCGTCCACAATTCTGACCGGCCCGATGCACAGGATCTGGACGCGCTGCCCAACGTGACGGACGTTTACCACCGCGATCTCGACGTCCGCCGTTACAACGTGCCTTTCCTGCTGTACCCATTCGTCTCGCTGTATACCACGCGCGGCTGTCCGGCGCAGTGCACTTTCTGCCTCTGGCCTCAGACGCTAAGCGGACATCCCTGGCGCAAACGGTCCACGGACGCTGTGGCCCGCGAGATGGCGCAGGCAAAGGAATACTGGCCCTGGGTGCGGGAATATTTCTTTGATGACGACACTTTCAATATCCAGAAGGCGCGCACGGTCGAGCTCTGCTCCAAGCTGAAGCCGCTGAACATGACGTGGTCGTGCACCTCACGTGTGACCACTGATTATGAAACGCTGAAGGCGCAGAAAGAAGCTGGATGCCGCTTGCTGATTGTCGGTTACGAGTCCGGCGATCAGCAAATTCTCAAAAACATCAAAAAGGGCGCAACGGTTGAGCGTGCCCGCCAGTTCACCAAAGACACCAAGAAGCTGGGCCTGGTGGTGCATGGCGACTTCATCCTGGGACTTCCCGGTGAGAGCCGTGAGAGCATCCGCACGACCATTGATTTTGCCAAGGAACTTGATGTTGAGACCATACAGGTATCCCTTGCGCACGCCTACCCCGGCACTGAACTGTATGACTTCGCCAAAAAGAACGGTTTCATCGTGGGCACGGAACGCATGGTGGATGATGGCGGTCACCAGTTGGCGCAGATCCAATATCCCGGCCTGCCACGCGAATACGTGCTGGAGATGGTGCACAAGTTCTACGACGAATATTATTTTCGTCCCAAAGCTGTGTTCCGCATCGTGAAGAAAGCGATGTTCAATTCGACCGATCGCAAGCGCCTCTATCGCGAGGCCAAGTCTTTCCTGAAGCTGCGAGCGCAAAGAAACCGCGTGGCCAAGGAAATGCGCGCTGACAGCACAAAGCAGGGGCCGGGCGCTACGCAAGAATCGGAAACAAGACCAATCCAAGCATCTTCCGGGGATTAACGGGTGAACGTTCGGAAGTATCTGGTTCTCCTGGCAGTGATGGGCTTCGGCGGCACAGGCGATGTGCTGCTGAAGCGCGGCATGCAGGACGTGGGAGCCATTGATCTTCATCACCTGCAGAGGCTTCTGGGCGCAGTGGCGACTCCATGGATCCTGATTGGCATCCTTTGCCTGACTTGCTTCTTCGCATCCTACCTGACAGCACTCTCTTGGGCCGACTTGAGCTATGTGCTGCCAGCGACCGCTCTGGGCTACGTGGTGGTGGCGCTGCTTTCAAAATATTTTCTGCATGAACACGTCTCGTCCTTGCGTTGGCTGGGAATCCTGTTGATCGGTTGCGGCGTAGGCTGGGTGACACGGGGCCCGGCCTTGACCGCCCAGCCGAGCGAAAGGCACCTTCACGCGCCCAAGGAGCAGCATGAAATCGCTTGAGCTGTGGATTGCCATCGCCATGATTGTTGTGGCCTCCAGCATTGGTGACGTGCTGCTCTCCAGCGCCATGAAGCGCATTGGCGACCTGGATGAGTTGCGCTTGCGCCGTGGGATTCTGGCCGTGATTGCGGCCATCTTCAGCGAGAAACAGTTCCTCCTGGCGATTGCCTGCATGTCCGTGGGGTTCTTCAGCCTGCTCACGGCGCTTTCCTGGGGTGATGCCAGCCTGGTAGGTCCGGCTTCAGCTTCTCTGACCTTCATGCTCAGCGCGGTCTTGGCCAAGGTCTTTCTCAAGGAAAGAGTTGATCACCGACGATGGATGTCAGCACTGCTGGTTTGTGTAGGTGTAGTCCTGTTGACGATGTAACTTATCAAGATGGCTGGATCGCATTCGGTGTTGACCTTGGTCTCAGTCAGGTCTTGTGGCCAAACTCTTGATATTTGGCTCGTTTCCTGGAAACAACGTAAACTATTGATTCTGCACCATAGGGCAAAGGAGCGTATCACCTGGGTGTTTTAACGGGCCTCTCTCGTTTGGGTCGACGTATGACAATTCCTGACAGCGCTGCACGAAATCACCACGGGCCGCCGGTTCTGCCGCGCGAGAGATGCCCATGATGCAGACTCCCTGGACTTACATCTTCCTCGCTCTAGCTGCGATTCCATTCATCTACTACGGGATAGCGCTTTATAGTTCTTTTCGTTTTTTTCAACGAGCGCCTGTCCTAACCACATCATCCACCCGAGATTTTGTTCCTCCGGTCAGCAACCTGAAGCCGATTCGCGGGCTTGATCCCGACGCTTACAACAACCTCGCCAGTTTCTGCCGTCAGGATTATCCAGAATATGAAGTCCTGTTTTGTATTGGTGACGCCGAGGATCCAGCGCTTCCGGTGATCGAGAAGTTGATGGCTGATTTTCCCGAGCGCCGGATCCGCGTGCTCTTCGGCTCCGGACGGAACGCGACCAACGATAAGGTTGCAAAGCTGGCTCGACTGGTAAGCGAAGCACAGCATGAAATTGTAGTGATCAGCGATAGTGATGTCAGGGTCCGGCCCGACTATCTCCGCACTGTGGTGGCTCCACTTGCCGATCCGCAGGTGGGCGCCGTTACCTGCTTCTATATCCCCACCCATGAAACGACGCTCGTCCAGAATCTCCAGTCGGTAGGCATGCTGGCCGACTTTTATGCGGGAATCCTGGTGGCCTGGCAACTCGATGGGGTGAAATTTGCACTGGGCCCCTCGATTACCACATCGCGCACGCGTTTGAACGGATTCGGCGGCTACGAGGCGATCGAGAACCGTCCTGCGGATGATCTGCTGGTAGGTCGTCTGATTTCAGACCAGGGCTTCAGGGTAGAGCTCCTGCCCTACTCCGTATTCACAGTTGCCGATTATCAGACCTTTCGCGATCTGTTTCACAAACGGCTGCGCTGGATCGTGGTCATGCGGCACATGCGGCCCTGGGGCCATCTGGGGTTGATCTTCACTCATGGACTGCCATGGTGCCTGGCGGCGATTGCCATCCAGCCATCGCTGCCGGTTGCTGCAGGATATCTCGGCACATATTTTCTTTTTCGCTCAGCCATTGCATGGATGATCGGAGTTCGCGGATTGAAGCAGTCCGTTCCCTGGAAAAAACTGGCGCTCATCCCCGTCTGGGACGCGATGGCCTTTGTGATCTGGCTTATCAGCTTCGGACGCAAGAGCGTACGCTGGCGCGACAATGACTACTGCATCCGCGATGGAATGCTGGTTCCGCTGGCGCCTCCAGCGCAGGAATAGCCGCCTCTGGCGACCCTCAGAACTGCTTTGAGTCCGTTGTCCGTTGTTCTTTCCACGCCACTCGTTGAGAGCACACCGGCGTCACACCCGGGTGGGAAAAGGATTGCGTTCCTTGAACTGGCGCTGGTGCCAATAGGGATAGGGCATGGTCACCGCGCTCGCCTGATCCAGCTTCTTCACTTGCTCCGGCGTGAGATTCCAGCCGACAGCGCCCAGATTGTCCTTCAACTGCTGCTCATTGCGAGCCCCGATGATGACGGTAGAAACGGTCGGCCGCTGCAGCAGCCAGTTCAGGGCCACCTGCGGCACTGTCCTGCCTGTCTCTTCCGCCACGGCATCCAGCGCGTCAACCACTTTATAGAGATACTCCTCATCCGCAGGTGGGCCGATGTCATTGGACGCCTTCACGTTGCGCCGGCTTTCCGGCGGCGGGGGCTGGCCTCTGCGGATTTTTCCCGTCAGGCGGCCCCAACCGAGCGGCGACCACACAACAGCTCCGACGCCCTGATCAAGGCCCAGAGGCATTAGTTCCCATTCATAATCGCGCCCCACCAGCGAGTAATACGTCTGGTTAGCGACATAGCGCGGCAGGCCGTAGCGGTCCGCCACCGCCAGCGCCTTCATCAGGTGCCAGCCGGAAAAATTGGAGACACCGATGTAGCCGATCTTGCCGCCGCGGATGAGCGCGTCCAATGTGGAAAGAACCTCTTCCGGCGGCGTCTTCGCATCGTAAGCGTGTAGTTGGAAGAGATCAATATGGTCAGTGCCGAGGCGGCGCAGACAACCCTCGACCGCGCGCGTCAGGTGGAAACGAGAGGAACCTACTTCGTTCGCACCTTCGCCCGAGCGGAAGGTGGCTTTGGTGGAGATCAGGACCTTGTCACGGCGGCCTTTGATCGCGCTGCCCAGCACTTCCTCTGCGGCGCCCTGGGAGTAAATGTCGGCACTATCAAACATGCTCAGGCCATGATCAAGGCAGATATCGATGAGCCGCGTTGCTTCGGCTACATCGGTAGCGCCCCAGCCTGCTAGACGGCCTTTCCCGCCGAAAGTGCCAGTTCCCAGGGTTAGAACCGGAACACTGAACCCCGAGCGTCCCAATTGCCGATATTCCATGATTCATCTCCTGCGATGTGCTGGTTCAAAGTAAGGCGCCGATGCCGGATTCAAATCCGAATTGCCGACACATGTTTTCGGAGATGAAGCCTGCGATGCGACACGCCGATTTGTTAAGCAGGTGCTTTAAACCGTGGGTGTGCCGGTCAGCGCACCCATGGCAACGCGACGATCGTTGCGCGTATACCGCCAGTTGACTCGCGGCAGCATCAAAGACGCATCGATTCTTTCCCTATACTTCAAAGCGATGCTCAAGAGCGAGTCCAGCAGAGCATTGGAAAGAAGATGCGGTTTCAGGCCCAGGTCGATCAGCTTGGAGTGTTTTGCATTGTAATAGTGCTCTTCCGCTTCCACCCTGGGGTCGGGGAGATGGTCGATTTCCACCTGCAGCCCGAAGTGCTTGGCCGCAGACTCTGTAAGTTGTGCCAACTGCAGAACGGAGAACTGCTCGGTGAACTGGTTGAACACCCGGCACTCGCCCCGGGCCGAAGGATTCAGGCAAGCAATCTCGACGCAACGAACGGTGTCGCGGATATCCAGGAAACCCCGGGTCTGTCCGCCTTTGCCGTAAACCGTGAGGGGGTGGCCAATGGCAGCCTGGGCGCAGAAGCGGTTCAGGACCGTGCCGAAGACCTCGTCATAGTCGAAGCGGTTAATCAGCGCTTCATCCAGAGCAACTTCTTCGGTCAGGGTGCCATAAACCACGCCTTGGTTCAAATCGGTGGCCCGGAGTCCCCATGCCTTGCAGGTAAACATCATGTTGTGGCTGTCATGCACTTTGGAAAGGTGATAAAACGACCCAGGCTGCTTGGGAAATGGGAGGAGGTCCTTGCGGCCGTTGTGCTCAATATTGATGTAGCCCTCTTCAATATCGATATTGGGCGTGCCATATTCGCCCATGGTTCCCAGCTTGATTAAATGGCAATCCGGCTGGAATTCACGCAAGGCAAACAGGAGGTTCAGCGTGCCCACCACGTTGTTGACCTGGGTAAAAACCGCATGTTTCCGGTCAATCATGGAATAGGGCGCCGAGCGCTGTTCGGCAAAATGGATCACCGCCTCAGGCCTGAACTCTTCCACGATGGAAGAAAGAAAGTCGTAATCAGTCACATCGCCAATAAAACAGTCGATGGTATTTCCAGTGAGTTCATGCCAGGCTTTGACTCTTTCCGAGAGCGGGCGAATCGGGGTCAAAGTCTGCGCTCCGAGCTCATGGTCCCACTGACGACGCGCAAAGTTATCCACAATGGCGATCGAATGACCTTTGCGGGACAGATACAGGGCCGTGGCCCATCCGCAGTACCCATCTCCCCCTAATACGATGATCCTCATGTGATCTCTCCTTGACCGCATTGAATCTTTCTGATCCTACCTCAAAATCCGCTGGATGAGCTTCCCAATGGATGATTTGTCACTACAAACTTACCTCCGCTTTCGGCAAGCAGGTTAAGTTGCTGGTCGCTGACCAGCTTTTCAAGACGTGGCAAAACCGACTCTTTGGCAACCAGATAGAAGCGTTCCGGCTTGTTCCACAAATCCTTGAATTGCGCATCATCCACAAAGACCGCAGGCGCGCCGGGCGCGTAAGCCCCATACTCCATGTTGTTGAAACGGCCGTTGAGCAGCAGTGCCTCCCGGTTGGCGTAAAAGAAAACGGATGAAAACGTGTAATAGTGGTGGTCGACAATCAACGTACCACCTGGAGCCCGCATTAACGCTTCCGCCAGCGGCCGCGAAGACATATAGGGATCAAAGGTCACCATGGCCAGACGCGCGGCATGAAAAAAAATCACCATCATGACCGCGGCTATACGGAAAGCGCGCTGCGCCGGAGCTCTGAGCGTGCCGAGCGCTGCGATCAGAAAGCTAAGCCCAGCCAGCGCCAGAGGGATGCGCAAATAGGCGAACGATCGCAAGTTCAAATCTTCCGCGTGGCTTAGGGACAGAGTATAGAACTGTAACCGTCGCGTGAGCGCCCATGAGATGTCTCCGGGAGTGGGGATATGGCGGACCAAAAAGAGAATCACCAGAACAGTGGCGACCGCGCCCACAGCCAGCCCGCAAAGAACCCGCGTTCCACGTTGGATCCAGGCGCCCCCGGTCGCCATCGCCGAGCCCAGAAGCAGGCAAAGCGCCGGATAGCAGGGCATGGAGTAATACTCCTGGGTGGTGGAGAAGGTGAAGAAAACCAGCAGGAAGCCGATCCAGCACAGCATCAGCAGTCGAGCGCGTCCTGCGCGGTCTACCGGCTTATACGAAAGCTTCGCCACTGCGGGAAGGTAAACACTCCACGGAAACAACCACAACAGATGAAACAGCCAGAAATACAGGCGCGGGACTGTGTTGTAGTCGCGGGGATAGCGCAGATTCAAAAAGCGCAACACCTGCTCGTTCATGAAAAAGAACCACAGGAAACCGTGGTACTGGCCCGGGCCACTGTGCAAACTAAGGGAAAAATAAGGCGGATTATTTAACGTCGCCAGGATATGCCACGGAGCTGCGATCAGCAGTATGACGACCACTCCGCTGACGGGCCGGAGCCGCTTCCAGGCCGATACTGAAAAGAATTGCCGGGTCAGAGCCAAATAGATGATGCCTGCCGCAACTGGAAAAAGCACGGCAATCAAGCTCTTGAGCAGGAGACCGACGCCGAGGCTGGCGGCAAACAGGAACGCCCAGAGGCGCGAATGACGCTCCTCTTCGTCTTCATTCAGTGCGCGGAGGAAGGCCCACATGGCCAACCCTGTCGTGAACGTGAGCATGACATCGGGAATCAAAACCCTGGTGAACAGAAACAACCCCACACAGGTGGCCGCGCAGAGGCCGGCATAGAATCCGGCCCGCCTGCCAAAAGCCCAGATGCCAAAAGCGGTGGTGACCCAGCAGACCGCGAGGGAGGCCAGCGCCATGGGAACGCGCGCCGCCCAATCATGGATGCCGAAGATTTTGTACGACCCTGCAATCAACCAGTAAATCAGGGGGGGCTTCTCCAGGTATACAACCCCATCCAGGCGAGGCGTGACCCAATCACCGGAGGTGAGCATATTGCGCGCGATCTGGGCTTGCACGGCATCCACGTCATCCATGAGGCTGGGTGGCGAGACAATACATCCAAAATAAATCGCGCCCGCAACCGCCAGGACCGTTAGATAAACACGCCAGTTTTCTCCAGCGCCGATTTCTCTTGCCGGGCTGGTAGCTGGATTCGCCATTTTTTCATCCAAAGAAACAAAATCATCAAGCCCCAGAGTTGATACCCCAGATTGGCTCGCCTTTCCATGTGAGAGTTCAAGAGGTTTCGCACGGCGCCGGCGCGGAAAACCTCGCCGTATTCAAACGTCCCCTCAGCCAGCGTGTCTTCGAGCAAGGAACGCAGGTGGCCACGGAACCAGTCGTGGGCTGGAATATCGAGTCCGAGCTTTTTCCTGCGCAGGGTCGAGACAGGCAGTTTGTCCTTCATCAGTTCCTTGAGAACCACCTTCTGACGCGACCCGCGAATCTTCAAAGACGAAGGCAAAGAGGCCGCAAACTCAGCAATCCTATGATCCAGGAATGGGGGACGGACCTCCACCGCGTGAGCCATGCTGATCCGGTCCACCTTGTACAAAATGTCGTCGGGCAGGTAATACTTCTGATCAAACCAAAGGTACGCACCGAGCCGGTCGCCATCCTGCAAAAAGGCCCTGAGTTCGTTCAGAACCTGATCCAGCGCCGGCGGCAGCGGTTCCACGAGCAGATCCTGCTTTTGCTCGCCGGAGAACGCTCCATTCCAGTACACGTGGGCGTCGGCGCCGGGCAAGGCGCAGCCTTCCAGGAAGCGCTTCAACTTGTATTCCAGGCCGATCTTTTCATCGGAAACGGGCAGCCGCCGAAGCTGATCCAGGGCAAAGCGAAGGGCAGGGCGCGGCAATTTCCGCGCGTAGTTTGCCAGCAAGCTGGCGCGATGGGTCAGATAGCCGCCAAAGAGCTCGTCCGCCCCTTCTCCGCTCAGCGCGACGGTGGTCCGGGTCTTGCAGAGCTTGGAGAGGAACCAGACCGGAAGCGCTCCGGCATCTGCGCTCGGCTCGTCAGAGTAATAGGCAAACTCCGCGATCGCATCCTGCAGATTCAAGCTGGGATTCAGATCCACTTCTTCGTGCTCGGTCTGATATTGCTCAACGATCTTGCGAATGTAGGCCGTCTCATCGAAGCTGCGTCCGCGAAAGGAGATGGAAAAAGTCTTGAGGCGGGAGCTAGCCTGCGCAGCCGCGTAATGGAGGATCGCCGAGGAATCGAGGCCACCGCTCAGCCAGACGCCCAAGGGCACGTCCGAAATAAGGTGTTCGCGGATCGATGACCGCAAGAGGAAATCGAGATGCTCCGCAGCGGACTCCAGGGACTGCTCGCGTATCCCCAATGGCAGTTGCCAGTAGCATTCTGAACGGGTTGTTCCGTTTTTCCATTCCAGCCAGTGACCGGGAGCGAGCTTCTCGATGCCCTCCACCAGAGTCCAGGGAGAAGGAACGTAGTTCATTGACAGGTAGCAATCGAGCCCATTCAGACTCAACTGCCGGGGGATCTCAGGGTGGACGAAAATGGCTTTCAGCTCGGAGCCAAAAAAAATGTCGCCGCCGCGATGAGCAATGTAGAGCGGCTTAATTCCCAGCCGGTCGCGGCCCAGCACCAGGCGTTTCCGGGATTCGCTCCAGATGGCTAGTGCAAACATGCCGCGCAGCCGCGAAAAACACTCCAAGTCCCATTCAAGAAAGGCCCGGAGCACGACTTCAGTATCACAGCGGGAGCGAAACCGATGGCCCAGACCCTCCAGCTCTTGCCGCAACTCCTGATGGTTATAGATTTCACCGTTAAAAACGATGACCGCATCTCCATCATCGCTGCGGATTGGCTGGTCACCGCCGTCCAGGTCGATAATCTTCAAGCGGGTTGCCGCAAGCGCCACCGTCTTCGATTGAAAGACGCCCTGCTGGTCCGGCCCCCGGTGCTGCAGCGTGGACGCAGCTCTGCGAATACGGTCCGGCCCGGTCACCCAGTTGGTATGTGTAAAACCAGCGATCCCGCACAAAGTCGGTGCGCTCCTTTATCGATACCCCATGAATTTATCTATCTTGATCCAGGTGGAGCGGTCAAAGCCGGTAGTCTTAACTTGCTAAGACTACCATACCGCATCGCAACGAGGGTCAGGGTTGAGGTGGCACGTCAATACCCTGATTTTACCGCTTCCCCAACAATACCAGAGTGACCCCGATGCAAACCAGCAGCACTCCCGCCCAGCGTGCCGCGTTGACTCGCTCGTGTAGAAACACCCGACCACCCAGGGCACCGACCGCGTAGCTCAGGGCGGTGACGGGAACCACGAAGCTAACGTTTTCGATCGCGAGTACTGCCAGCAAAGCAAAAAAGGCCAGCGTCATCAGCCCCAGGCCGATCCAGGTCCAGGGCACACTTAATGCCCTCCTGGCAACCCCGACCAGCGCCCACGGGCGGAAATCAGTCACCTCACCAACCGTTTTCATGGCGCGGGCCATGCAGAGCTCCCCCGCAGTTCCGGCGATCATTACCAGCAGAAAAAACAACACCTCAATCAACATTTAGTTCTGCTCCGTTGTACGCATAGGGGTGCGTCCGACAATGAAAACGCCCATACAGATAACCATGATCCCGGCCCATTGCAGCGCACTGACCTTATCACCAAGCACAAAATGGCCCAGTAGGGCGGCCGTGCCATAGGCGAAGGCGGAAGCCGGCTGCACATAGCTATAGTCGGCCCAGGAGAGCACCAATGTGTAAGCTACGAAAAAGACGATCAGCGACCCTATGCCCAGCCATACGGTCTCTGAACTCAGGACGAAGGCCACAAAGCGCGCAATCTCGCCCGGTGTCCAAGCCACGGGCGCCCCGAGGCCCTTCATTCCCTTACTGAGCAACATGCTGCCCAAGGGGCTAAATATTACGATGACCAGGATTAGAACGTATGTTTTGAAATGTAAAGTGCGCAGTTCTTTCATATCCTCCGAGCAGGTCCAAGCGTAACCTCCATAATAGAATATTCAATGAGCGGCCCATCATGATGATCAAAAATGAGACTTGGCAAGTCGCCCTGGACGCGCTGCTGGCCAACAAGGTCAAAGCTGCCCTGACGATGCTGGGTGTCACCATCGGCACCACCTGCATTGTGCTGGTGGTGACTGTCTCGATGATCAGCAAGAACTACGTGATGGCGCAAATTGAGGCGGTGGGAACCGACCTGATCTACGCGTATCTCCCAGGCAACCACATCAGCCGCTCCGTGGCCGACGAGATTTCTCTGGCAGACCTAGCGGCGGCGCGAGCTCTGCCTCATGTGGTGGAGGTGGCCGGAGTCCACGATATTGGAAACACCAGCATCTTTCTTAACGGCGTGGAAAAGTCAGTTACGCTGGTGGGGGTCACGGAAGGGTTCCAGAAGATACGCAATCTTGTCATCACGCAGGGCCGGTTCTTCGACGAACTGGACATGGAGTCCAGATCCAAAGCGTGCCTGATTACCCAGGAATTTGCCAAGGCGCTCAACCAGGACATGGTAGGGCAGGTCCTTCGTGTGGGGGATTTGCGTTTTACCGTCATCGGAATCTTTCGCGAGCGGGTGGCCACGTTTGGGCAATCGGAGATCACGCGGGAGTCGGTGCTGGTACCGTTTTCACTGCTGAAGTATTACCAAGGCATTGACTACGTCAGGACTCTTTATGTTCAGGCTGATTCGCACGAAAATGTCTCTCTGGTGACGGCGGAGCTGAGGGTGATGCTGCAGACCCGCCACCGCCAGGGGCCCGCTTATACGGTGGAGAACCTTGCCGGAATCCTGGAGGCAGCTCATCAGATAGCCCTGGCGCTTACTGCCATGCTATTGCTGGTGAGTTGCATCGTCTTGCTTATCAGCGGCATCGGCATCATGAACATCATGCTGGTAACGGTGACCGAGCGTACCCGTGAGATCGGTCTGCGCAAGGCCGTCGGAGCTACGCGAAGGGAGATTCTACTTCAGTTTCTTATCGAGGCCCTGTTGATCAGCGGGCTGGGCGCGCTGCTTGGCATCCTCATCGCAGTGAGCATCAAAGTTGTGGCTCAGCCCCTGGTTCCGGTTGAATACAACATGCACATTCCGATTTCGATGGCTTCCATCGTCGTGGCGCTCTTAGTCTCCTGCACCACTGGCATCCTCTTTGGCTACCTCCCAGCCAGCCGCGCCTCCCGGCTGCAACCCAGGGAAGCTCTGCACCACGAATAGCTTCACAGGTTCCGCTGCCGGTTTGACCGGATCTGAATCAGTTTGTGACTTTGGCTGGAAATGATCGTGGAGGCAATCGGTGCATCGGTGCATAGGGTCATCTGAAGAAACACCCAGTGTCTCTACGTGGTTGCCCTGCTGATTCCAAATGACTTATTGAGCAGTCAAGTGGAGAGCCCAAAACCACCCCCGATCTCCGCCAGGGGTCACAGTTTTCACTGCGCCAATCTGGTCCGGAAACCAAAATCGCGCCAGCATCCGCAACAGTGTTACAACCCGCGTCGTTATTGGCGATTTCATAATCTGCCATCAGTAATTAAGCAGTTAGCATTCAGCCAAAAACCAACCCCGATCCCGCCCGGGCCGCGATTTTCACGGCGCCACCCTGGTCGGAAAGCGAAATTACGCCAGCATCCGTAAAGCGTTACAACCCTCGTATTTATTGGTGAAAACGAGCCATTGGCCTAAACTCGCCAATCTTGAGTCCGGGGCTGCAGGTCATCCAGGGCACGCGGGGATTCCCGGCAGGCTACCGGCGCGAAAACGACGGCCAGACCCCCGGAGGCGGCGATTTTGTCCGGGTGCGAACGAAGTTGATGCCTACTTCTCAAGGTTGAAATCTCCTTTGTTTTCAGTGCACATCAACTTCGTCCGGTGCGGACGAGGTTGGCTTTATCCGTCAAGTCCGTTGTCAAAGATCAGGGGAAAGCAGTCTTCCCACTCTCTGGCACACAGAAGCACTAACCCTGGTGTGCGCCGGGGACCTCGGTCCCCGTTCTGCAGAGTAGCTTAGCAAGGTTTACGGCGCAACTTTAGGTGCACTAAAGTTGGAGGCATCTTCTTGTGTTAAGAAAACAGCGGTTAGCGCTTAGCCACAACACCGTTCACTCAATAAGAAATGGAACCTTGTTGGTTAAGATGGACAGAACGGTTGTTGGAATGGGCGTCTTGGTGTTAAGCGGTTGGCGTTCCCGACGATCTTGGTGGCTCCGGAATGGCCGGCAGCGTGGTTATAGCGCTGCTTGGGCGGAGCCGATTCCTCGCCCCTACTCGCGCGCTGAAGAAAACGCGCGCGAGCTTAACGGGGACGTCGGAATGACACAACGTTCAGGGGATGGAGCGGCACGACGAGATCAACGTCCATGACAGCGCACCGTGATTTCTTAAGTGAACAATATTGCACTTAGCTAAGAGCCATAGCAACGACCGACTTTACTGCTGCTGATCCACGGCACGCGGGACAGAAGAAGCAGGGTTCCCTCGCTACGCTTCGGGATAAACTACAAAAAGCTATCTTCGGCCTTCGCGCTTCTGCGCTACCACCAGGCCTCGAGGCGTGGAAACCATGACAACCGAGATCAAGCCTTCCTGCTCCATTCGCATCGCGCCCTCCCTGACCACGCCGAAATGCGAGCCTGCATCGTGCATGAGGATGAGACCCTGCGGACTAATCCGAGGAAGGAACCGGCGTACCTCTTCTTCGCGCACACTCAGGGCGCTATCGGAATAGAAGAAATCGATGACGCCATTCACTTTGAGGTCAAAGCTGGAAGACAGCCGGCAGTCGATGAACGAGTCCAGCCCTGCGGCAGCAAAGCGATCGCAGGCGTTCCGATGAACGACTGGGTCCATCTCGCAGGTGATCAGGCTGCCCGAACCATTGTCCTGGAGGGCGCGAGCAATATAAAGGGTGCTAATGCCGGAGTAGGTGCCGGTCTCTACCGTAAGTCCGGGCTTAGCGGCGCGCACGAGCGCGTAGAGCAAATCCAGAACCTCTTTTTCGGCGGTCATCAAATCGTACATTGACCAACGCCCCGGTACAGGGCACTCAAAGGAAGCGGGCGTGGCTTCCGGCTGCAGATGGTCACCAAGAAGGGCAAGCTGCTGGGCAGCACGGCGCTCCTTGCCGGCTCCAAAGTAAGTCTGTAACCTCAATCCCAGAAGGACGAGTCCCACAGCGAGTAAAGCAACGGCCAGGAGATCGAATCTTATGCCACCAAAAAACAGAGCCAACGCTCCGGTGAGAATGAGCGCCTGGGCGAAAGGCAATCCTGATGGACGATTGAGAATATGGGAGCATTGCAGTTCATGCCACAGGTGAATACTAGCCGCAGTGGCGAGGTAAATGGCCAGCAGAGTAAGTCTGCTCTTCGCATCGCCGGCAAGAACCACGACGCCAATGGCTGAAAGGGAGGCTGCGAAGAAGGCCCCGACACCCAACACGTCCAGCGCGGGCCACACCTGACGCAGCACACTCTCTTTCCGCCAGATCAGCACCACCAAACCCCAGGCCACGGCTCCCACTGCTAAATAGAGGAGATAGGCCCGCGGCGAAAACGGCGCAAAATTCCGCATCGCCAGGGAGCCGGCGAGCGTGAGCACACTCAGCGCGATACGGTGTTTGCGGTTGGGAAAAATGGCAGGCTGCAGAAAAACAAAGAGGGCCAAGGCTAGCGCGGAAAAATAGACATACATGGGAGATGCGAAGTATACCACCCTACTTTTCCCTGTTGAAGCGTGCGTGGGAGCAGTCTGATGACGCGAGGGCCGGATTCTTCTTCACTCGTGCCGCAGCGCCTTTACCGGGTTCACGCGCGCAGCGCGGGCGGAGGGGATATATCCAGCCACCAGGGCCACGGCGGCAAGGATGCAAGCAGCGGCGGCAATGGTCAAGGGATCGAGTGCAGACAGTCCATAGAGCCGGGCGGCGATCAGTCGAGTGGTAGCGACTGCGGCAATGATTCCTGCAACCAGGCCGACAATAATCATCCTGCTGGTCTCCTTCAAGATCATGCCCACCACGCGGGCACGCCCAGCCCCCAACGCCATGCGAATACCGATCTCATTGGTTCGGCGCGCAACGCCGTAGGAGAGCACTCCGTAAAGGCCGATGGCCGCCAGCAGCAGCGCAATAGCTCCGAAGATGGTACACATGCGCGCAATCATGCGCGGCTGCCAGTTGATCGCTTCCAAATTGTCGGTCAGAATGCGAGCCGTGACAGGAACGTCAGCATTCACTTCCAGAACGGCCTTGCGAACAACCTCCAGCATTTTCTGTGGATCGCCCACAGTTCGAACTTCATAGGTTGCCTGCTCCGGCGGGCCGTACATGGTCTGCCCGGCCGGGAGATAGAAGCGCGGCGGCACATCATTGCGTAAGCGGTGGTCGCGCGCATCCCGCGCCACTCCCACCACTTCCACAGTGCTTCTCTGGTCGCCAAAGATCTGGGTAATATGCCGTCCGATGGGGTTGCGGCCCTCAAAAAACCGCTTGACAAAAGCTTCATTGATTACGCATACCCTGGGTGATGTGGGCGTATCCTGCACTCCGGTTTCGCGGCCCAGGATGATGGGAATGCCGATGATGGAAAAATAGTTCGCGCCAACCTGGTCGAACGCCGACGAGCGGTCCTGGTCGCGCTTCGGCTTGAAGCCCTCCACCTCGATCTCATCACCGGACTCGGTCCCGCTGAACAATCCATTCTCAGAAAAGGTTACACCTTGCACGCCGGGTAGAGCATGCAACCGGTCGGCCACGTTCTGATAAAAATTTCCCAGTACTGTGCCCTTGAAGCCGGCGCCGGTGCCGTCCACCCTGGCCAACAATAAGTTCTCCCTGGCATAACCCAGGCTGACAGATTGCAAATTCCACAGTGTGCGCAGGAAGAGCCCGGCGCCGATCACCACCAGCAGCGAGAGGCCCACCTGGAGCACCACCAGCGCTTTGGCAAAGCTCATCCTGTGGCCCGAATGCGTGACTCCTCGTCCGGTCTCTTTCAAGCTCTCATTCAGGTCGACTCGCGCGGCGCGAATCGCGGGCACAAGGCCAAACAGCAGGCCGGTCAGCACTGTCACCACGATGGTAAAGCCCAGCACGCGCAAATCAATGCTGGTGGAGAGTTGAAGTGCATCGCCGGAGCGGGATAGCAAGCGGACAATAAGACGCGAAGCTCCGAAGGCGACGAATACACCGGCCAAGCCGCCAAGCAGGGAGAGCAGAAGGCTTTCCGTCAGGAATTGTCTCACCAGGCGTCCCCTGGAAGCGCCAATGGAAAGCCGGACTCCAGCTTCCTTTTGCCGCGCTGTGGCGCGCGCCATCAGCAGGTTGGCCACGTTGGCGCACGAAATCATCAGCACCAGCCCGGAAACGATCAGCAACACCAGCAGTTGCTGCGCCAAGTCATCGCGGCCGGGAAATGAACCAGTGCTGGCCTCACGCACCTTGATGCGCTGGTCCAGCGCCTCTTTGCGCGCTTCCGGAGACATGGTGACCGGATATCCGGCTTCAATGATCTGGCGGAACAACACATCTATCTCCGCCTGGACCCTGGCCATGGTTACACCCGGTTTCCGCCGGCCAAAAACATGCAGCCACATTACCTTTGCCACCGTCTGGCTCAGATCTTCATGCAGCCAATCCCGCCCTGGCATTACCATCGGCTGCATCATCATCGGCAACCACAGATCAGGAGATTGACCTACGGTTTCGCCCCGGAATCCGGGCGCAGCCACGCCGATGATGGTGAGCGTGGTCCCAAAGAGGCGGATGGGAGTGCCAAGGACATCCAGCTTGCCGCCAAAGCGGCGCTGCCAGTAGTCATAGCTGATCACTGCTTCGGGATCATGGCCGGGGGCTGCAGGAGCATCCGGGTTAAAGAAGCGCCCAATGGCTGGCTCGACCCCGAATACAGAGAAATAGTTCTCACTCACCAGGCGTCCCTGCGCCTTTTCCTGTCCATTGCTGCCGATCCGCACCGCCAGAGAGCTAAGCTCCGATTCAGACGCGCACATCCCGGATAGCGCTGCAGTGTGGTCGCGCAGTTGGGCATATTCCACGAAGCTGAGAAGGGAGCGCTCTCCCCGATCCATGCCCTCAGAGACTCCGGCGGAATTGGGATCGGTTATCACCACGAGTTGCTGCGGATCGCGCACCGGCAGCGCTTTGAGCAGCGCCGCATTCATGATGCTGAAGATCGCCGTGTTTGCGCCTATGCCCAGCGCCAGCGACAGCGCCGCTACGGTTGTAAACACCGGATTGCGCACAAACTGGCGCAGTCCATAGCGAACATCTTTCGCAATAGCATCCAACCAGCCGGCCTTCTCCATGTTGCCCCTTTGTCCCGCTGTGTGCAGAAAGCGGTAATCCAGGAATAATGCTGTTTTAGACGATCTGGTTACCCCGTGGATAGCTGTTGCACTGGTGCGGGCCGCGTTGGCACAGCCTTGTGGCACACAATGCAAAGATGAACGCCGTGTCCTGCTAGCCCACTAGCATATGCTAATGGATTAGCATCTATTGTCAAGGGGAAAGTGATGGGACGACATTCGCCCCATCCATTGGTCCACAGTCAGCGTAGGAACCACGCACAGGGTGGTCGTGACCTGGCATGATCGCCCAAACTTGAACCCCGCCACGCTGAGTCACCATCTAATAATCGAGAAAAGAGCGTGTGGAGGTATTTAAGAGTGGCCAGACAAATCCTGGTTTTCTTACTCATTGGCACTTGTCTTGGAATAGCGCAGAAGACTCCGGATGAAGACAATGGTCTCATATGCAGCGTCATGCACATGAATACCTGCTTGAAGGATCATGTCCAGGAGCCTGCGCTCACATGGAGCAGGCCCTTGAAGATTCAATCCCGGGATGCTGTTTGGCTATCATCGCGGTTTGCCCAGGCAGCCACGCCAAAGCCGCAAGCTAAAGGGGCTCCCTCCGCATCCACCAGCGCCGATCCACCCAAAGACGATTCGGAAGGCAAGCAATCCAAGCGCATCCTTTGGATCATTCCCAATTATCGTGCTGTCAGTGCCGATGCAAAGTTGCCCCCGCTCACCTTCAAGAGCAAGTTTTGGCTCGCGACGCAGGACAGCTTCGATTATTCATCGTTTGCTCTAGCTGGGATCGTGGCCGGTATAGGGCAGCTAAGGAATTCGACTCCAGAATTCCACCAGGGCGCCGCCGGTTTTGGCCGTTACTACTGGCACTCGTTTGTGGACCAGGCGGTGGGAAACTATCTTACGGAGGCCATTGTGCCGGCGGCTACACGCGAAGACCCGCGTTACTACACTCTCGGACATGGAGGATTTTTGCGCCGTGTAGGGTATTCAATAAGCCGCCTGTTAATAACCCGAACAGACGCCGGCGGCACGAGCTTCAATCTCTCTGAAATTGTCGGTAACGGGGCCGGAGCAGGCATTTCCAATTTCTACTACCCCAGCCCGGAACGCACGTGGACCAAGACCGGACAAAAGTGGGCAACCCAGGTGGCGATTGATGGAGTCTTCAACGTCTGCAAGGAGTTTTGGCCCGATATCAACCGGGTCGTTTTTCGAGGGCATTACTGATCTTTTGATCTTTGCCGATCACCAGATCTCCGTATCCGCTCAGTCCTTATACTTGACCGAACAGCCATAGGGCCGGGTGGCTGCTTCCGTAACTTTTCTTCCTGACATCGCCTCCTGCAACGCGGCGGAGACATAATTTTTGGAGCCGGGGATATCGCTTGCGTCCGAGGTTGGATGATCGTCAATGGCGCCGTTGTAAACCAGCACGCCGTGGGGATCAATAATGTACATATGCGGTGTAGTCCTGGCCGCGTAGAGATGGCCTAGACTTCCGTCAGGATCGAGCAGCACCGCGGTAGGAACGGCGTTCATCTTCTTCACGTAATCGTTCTCTTCAGGCGCAGTTACATAGCCTTGCGTTCCGGGTGCAGAGGAAATCACCGTGAACCACACTATGCCCTTTCCCGTCCACTCTTTTTGCAGCCGTTGCATGTTTCCGCTCTCATAGTGTTTGCGCGTGTAAGGGCAGCCCTGATTATGCCACTCTAGCACCACATATTTACCTTTGTATTCGGAAAGGCGGTGGGTTTTTCCGTTACTGTCATTGGCGGTGAAGCCTGGAGCGGGATCACCGACTTTTGCGGCCAGAGCCGTGCCCATGCCCACCAGCAGCCAGAAAAGAGTTATGTGAAACATCGTGCGCGTCAAGGTTTTCATGTCGTCTCCCTATTCGGATGTTACTTGTTCTGCTCTCCTGAACGAATCGGAGTCACCGGCGCTTCAACCATGTATGATTCCGCGCCACCCAATACCAGCAACCCCTTGAGAAGATGGACCGGCTTCAGGAGTTGGTCGGACTTCTTCAAGATGATCTTCGCGCCTGCCGGGGTTGTTTGCAACGGCTGAGGCGCGGCATTCTCTATCTGTTCCGGCATGAGAGGGAAAAATTCCGCAGCGGAGATTGGCTTTCCCGCGGAAATGGAAAGGACAAAATCATCTTTCCCGGAAACGACGGAGGCTTTCCACGAGTGCGGCCATGGCTGGGGAAGACGCTTTCCTGCTTCAGCGAAGAGGGCCTTCTGATTTTGGTTGTGCTCGGGCGTGGACGCTACCGGCAAGGACAGATGGAGTTCCGCATGGTCGGGAATGCAGACATCAGCGCAGATCAGCCACTTCGCCTGGCGCCTGAGGTCCACTTTGTCTCCATCTTTCAAACCACTGGCAACGCGGACTGGAACCAGCAGCACGATATCATCCTGGTAGCCGTAGTCTGCCAGCGAGGAACGTTGCAGTTTCTCAGGACGCGGCCACTCAATTGCGCCAGCGCTCAATCCTGAAGGAAGCTGCCATTGCAGAACGGGGGGCTGGCCTGAGTCTCCAGGGTTGGTCCAGTAGATATGCCAGTGCTTCTCCAGCACGAAATGTACTCCTAGCAAAAGCTGCTGCGCCGGGACGATATTGACCTGCTGAGAAACCAGTTCTACGCGGGCATGGCGAGCCTGAATGGTTTCAGCATTGCAGGCCGCCCATCCCACCCATGAGAGGCCCATTGCGGCAAGAAATGGAAGAAGACGGCGCATCCGGTAAGGCTCTATTTTACTTCGGCTGGCGCGCCGCCCCCGGGGTTCACGACATGCATCGATCTTGCCCATGAAGATACTGCTAACTCCAGAAATGCTCTATCCAGGAGCTACCGGCCAACCGCCGATGGCAGGTCTTTTCTCGCCTGCTTGCTATCCGCCACATCCGAGAAGGAAAAGGCATTGGCTATATTCGGATACGCCTTGCCATCCAGTTCCACGTAAGGAAAGACAAAGTAATTCAACCTCGTGTCCTGTTGTTCGGGGCTGAGTTCCACGTCGCGTCCAACGGTAAACTGGATACGGTTCACATCGTGAGCGCCGAAGAAATAATCTTTCTTTTCCTGGTGCTTCCAGCCTTCCGAGATGTCTACCGGGAACCAACCACGCTCAGGGCTATAGAACTCCGCCCAGCAATGGTATCCAGCGATCTCTGCCGAGTTCTGGCCTTCGGGGACGGAGAAACCGATTTCAAACCGCGCAGGGATATGCTGCGAGCGGGCCATGGAGATAAACAAGGAGTGGAAATCGGTGCAGTTGCCGCGCTTGGAATCGCAGGCCCAGAGGGTGTCGCCGTGGCCCCAGCCAGTACCGCTCTTGTCATATTTCATATTGGCGAATGTGTAGTCGTAGAGCGAGCGCGCCTCTTCCACCCGGGACATCCCCGGCTTTACCTGCTGGGCGGCAATTTCCGCCGGACGTCCTGTAACCGGCACCAACTTGTCCGGCTGGAGAAATCGTTTTAGCTCTTTTTGCGACGCCTGACTACGCTCGGCAAGGGCTGCCAGATGCTCATAGCGCACCACATCATATTTCACGCTGAAGTGGTACTCAGCCTTATCTGCCTTCTCCGTATGGGCATAAAACATGCGGTTGCCGTACTCCGCCTCGCGCGTCTCCTCGAGCGGGAGATCTCCGGACTTGGACAGAACGGCTATCTTCTGAAAATGATCGGACTGCGGGATGGGAAACCAGACGGCCAGCGGTTTTCCCGGGTCCGTGTTGCGCACGGTGAACGAATAATCGAACACAAAATGGCGTGATTTGCTTTGGGCAAACAAACTCAGGCTGAACAGCAGGAAAAATGAGAGAGCAAGAATCTTGCGGATTGGCATGTGGAGCGTTTTCCTTTCGGCTTTAAGGATGATTTGACGGTGAATCAGGGAAAGTCCGGACCGGAGTTTTGTCAGGACTACCGTCAAGTAAAGCCGTGGAACACGCGTGACATGATCGGACAGATTATACTACTCGCGGGCGGTACTGCCGCTTACCACCCGCCGCTACCTTCTTTCCGCAATCCCCCTCAGTGCCGGTCATCCTTGTCCTTGCAACCCACACCGTCTGCAATTGTCGTAAGCAGCCCATTGGCGGCCGTGATGGTACGGCTGAAGCAATCTCCTGCAGAATCTTTGGTGAAATACCGCTGCGTACTGGATTGATTCTGGTGGCCGGTAATATTGAAGGATGAATCAAACAACAGCGTATCCGTAGGAGATACGGAGTTTGAAACCACACTGAAGGAACCGCCATCATCTCCGGGCGCGACCTCTCTTTTGTTGTAGGCCTGCTGGATGGTGGTTGTCTGCGAGCCGGAGCCGTCCGGATTCACAATGAAGGAAAAATCGAGTTGGAGCGGCCACTCCAGCTTTTGCACGGTCACCGCACCCTCATCATCATCGTCGTCTGTGCGCCTGCTCGAAGTACGGGACGAGATGTTAGTCCCTTGCGTAATGTTCTGCACAAAAGCGGTGTTGGTAATGTTGAAATCCTACCGGTTTGAGAACTGGATGTCCTGCCGCACCTCGGTTTCCACGCGCCCATGAGAGGTCCGCGCAAAACCTGCCAGCCGGAAGGACCGTGAAGAAGTGACCGTCACGCTTCCGGTAATGTTTCCGTTGGCATTCGTGAGGTTCTCCACCACGTTTGGAGTCGGGCCAGCGCCGATTGTGTTCTCAGTAACTTCACCCGTCACCTGGCTTGATTCATGATCCAGAAACAGCAGAAGCGTAGCCGTGGTGGAGAAACCAATGTCAGCGTTGAAGACGTTGACGGAGACCTGATGCGGTTGCCCATTACTGAGCAATCCGGCGAACGGACTCAGGTCCACCCGATAGGGAATAAAGTTCAGGGTCTGCACACCAGGAATCGGCCGCCATAGCAGCGGGTCGATGCCTCCGGTATAGATCCACGGGTAGACGGGCGCCACGCCCGCAGGCTGGCCGTCGATAGTCACCTCACTCTCGCGAAACGCGGTTGATCCACAGCTTTGCAGCTCATTGGCCACATCGTTGGGGACGCAGGTGTACCAGAACTCATCGTTGGCCTGGCTCTGCGCCATGACATCGAGAAAGGCGCGCTCCACGTTCCGTGGCAGCGTGAAGATCTGGGATAGCGGGTTGGCGCCGGTGTTCAGGAACACCGAGCCGCCAATGCTGCTTGAGGAAAGAGGAAGCACGAGATCCGCCGTCCGCGGCGCATCGTGCCTTCGCTCCAGGGGATAGAACTGCAGTTCCGCAGTCCCAAACAGAATGCTGGTAAAGGTGGAGTTCACCAGGTTGTCCAGATCCACGCTTCCGTTTTGCGGGCTGGTAAAGAGCGCGGTGTAGTCGGTGAGGTCGCGCTCCACATGCCAGGAGCGGGCTACCGCGCCTGAAGGCTCCGAGGTGGTGCCGAAATAGACGTTGGCGCCGCCAATCCAGATATTGGCAGTGCGGTCAAACTGGCGGCCTGCCTGTATGGAGAAATCGGCTTCCAGAACCACTTTTGCCCACGGTCCGGGACAGGCTGCAGGAGGGGTGAACGAAAACAGTTTCGGCGAGAAGTCCGCAAACGCAATGTTGGTAAAGAGCTGCACCACGCAAGGAGTCGTCCGTGGACGCGCGACCGGCGGATCAGCGGTTGCAGTGTTTGCCGACCCTATCTGCAAACCAGGCGCGGGAATGGCTTGCCCAGAGGCTGCGACCGCCACCAGCAGCAGCAGGATGGAAATCACAACAGGTTTAACCGCAGCCAGAGATGATGTTATCAATTGGTTCGCGGGGGAAGAGGCGTTCACTTTGGAACAGGGCTTCATGGAGACCTCCGGATCTGAGGAAGGAATCGTACGTCGTTGAACTCTGGAAGGTCAAACGCGGAGCGGAGGCCAACTCCATGTATTGGCGCACTGGAAGGGACAACCATATTCAGGGCTGGAAAACTGCCTCAAAAATCACAATCCGCGCCACCGGAGTTCCATTCTCTTCCTGTTCCGGGGCATATACGCGGTGCGTATTCACATCCACCGCCAGGCTGTGCACTTTCTGCTGCACCGGCACGTCGCCTAATTTGCGGAAGTGCGTTGGATCATCTTCCTGGAACACTGAAATAGCGCCTTCGTAACAGGCCACGTAGATGCGCTTCAGTCCCGGATCGAACGCAATCACATCGCCTCCTTTGGCTTGGGGGAAGTAGGCGATGGGCTTGTGGGTGTCCAGGCGAAACACGGTCATCATGTCATTCTCTTCGCAGGAGAGGAAGGCCAGCCGATGCTCGCTGTCCAATGCCATGCCGTGGTTGCCGTTACACTTGCCCACTGAATATTCGCCAACTTCTTTATCGGTGGCCGGGTCAATCTCCGCGATCACGTTCTTGTCCTGGAGATTCACATAAATATGTTTCGATACCGGATCGTAGCGCGGGTTCCCGGTCTCGCTGGCGAAATGCAGCGTGGTAATGACTTCATCCCGGCTTGCATCCACCACGGCTTCGGCATGAGCGCGCTCGTCGGAAACGAAAATTTTATGGAAGGGCGGGGCGTAAGCGATTCCGTCGGGCTTGGATTCAGTCGCCAGTTTCCTGATGAGTTTCATCCGCTCAAGATCGATCACCCCGATTTTGTTTTCCTGCCAGTTGGAGGTGTACGCCTTCTTCAAGTCAGGCGCGATCTCTACTCCTTCAATCCCCGGCAGGTCCTCAAAGGTCTTCACCAGCCTGTTCGTTTTCAAATCGATGGCATAGAGCAAACCCGCGCCCAGGTGGGTGGAAAAGAGCAGATTGCGGTCGTAGTCAATGGTCAGGTAATCGAAGCGCTTCCCTTTTGGCCCTGGCAAATCAATCACGCCCGCGGGCTTCAAGAGTTGGTTCCCGGCAGACGAGGTGTCGGCCGTCGCATTTCCCGGACCACGGATTGAAAATGACAAAAGAAATATTCCCAAAACAAGTACGAGAGAACCGATCACCAGGAAGAAACGCGTGAGTTTTTGTTTATTCCAACGCATGCGGAGACCTCGTGGCCTGTGGATTGTGGCAGGCAGTCAGAACCAGGCACTGCCCACCACGAACCGGCTCATTTTTGCGAATTAGTTTGATCCAGTGCGGCGCGCAGTCCTTTGGCCAGCTTCAGCGCATCATCGTTAGCCCAGAAATGCATGAAGAAGAGGTGCGGCTGCTCGTCGAGCATATGGGTGTGCAGGGCGGTGACATCAATTCCGTTGCTCCGCAAGACTTGAATCACCGGATTCACCTCCGTGCCCAGCAGCACGAAATCTCCTGTGATGGCGGCCTTGCCATTCCCTGTAGGCTGGAAATTCAAAGCCGTAGCAAGCCCCATCGAACCCGGAATCTTCATGCCTCCCTGAGTAATACTTTCCGCACGGGGAACACCCACCTGAAACACGCCTCCATTGACCTTGCCTTTATGTCCAAGCGCCTGCTCAATGGCGGCAGTGTCAATGCCAATAGCGGCTGGCTGGTTCGCAGGCGGGTTGGGCGGCGGGGTTTTGGTCAAAGCAACTGCCTGTTTGATGGCACTGGCCAGCTTGACGGCGTCGCCATGCCCGCCAATATGCATGTACATGACCTTTGGCGACTCGTGGAGAACATGGTTGTGGACTGCAGTTATTTGCAGGCCGGAATTTTCCAGGGACATCATCACCGGCTCGACTTCATCCTCGGCAAGCACCAGATCGCCCATAACCATGGAGTCGGTACCGGGTTTGCTGAACGCAAGCCATGAACCCAGCGCCAGCGTTGGTTTTACTTCCACACCGCTCACGGTCACCTTCATATCGCCGCGCGGCAAGCCGAACTTGTAAGCTCCATCCGGTTGCACCTGCCCTGGACGGCCCAAAGCCTCCTCGACGCCTTTCCATGGATTTGGGGCCGGAGCATTCTGCGCCGCGGACAAACAGACTGCCAGAAATACCTGGAAGAACCCCACAACTGCAAACCTACCCGACATAAACAGCTCCTTTTTGGGACCTGATGAGTTTACTACCATGATCGTTAACACATTATCATTCCAGCCGGAAGATGATGGATCGCGAGCAAGAGCAGGTGAAAGTTGACCGGGTAGCCTGCCCGCGGCTGATTCGTTGTTTTGTTCATGCCGAAGCGCGATTCCGCAGCTACATCCTGCGCGCATGCTGGTTCTGACAAAACTGAGTACATATACGCAAGGCTAATTGCCGCAAGTTAATTGCTGTCTTCGCCCTGACACAATTTCGAGTCTTCCTTGACACAGCACCTCTGCAATTCCCGCCGTTTCGCGGATGGCCCCTTGTTTGCAAATCTACTGACCGAAACAACTCTTGATTTACACACTGTGAACTGCTTTGATGGGTGCAACCCAACTGGCAATCGGGATGAGTAAACTACAAACCAACGCGTGGCGCATTTGTATGGCCGTTGTCCTCCTCGCTGGCGGAATTACTGCCGGACAGCGGGCCGGAGCACCGGCGGCGAACCATAGATCCGCATTCACAGACGCTCAGGAGAGAACGGCGAGAGACGGGACACCCGACTTCCTGCGCCTGGACTCCTCAGCCGATCGGGCAGCGTTCCGGCAATGGTTTGCGGCCATCGCCGAATATCAGGCGCTGCGGCCTGCCACGGACCTTCCGCCGGAAATTAGCGATTGCGCAGCCCTTTTGCGCTATGCCTATCGCGGAGCGTTGCACGCCCACACCGCACTGTGGCTGGAGGAAAGCCAGCTGGCAGCGCTGGCCTTTCTGCCCTCGGTCAAGAAATATACGTACCCGCATACCCCGCTCGGAGCAGGGTTGTTCAGGATTCGCCCTCCCTCTCCGACAGAAAACCTGCGGGAGGCATTCGCAGAGTTTGCTGACGTGAAAACCCTGATCCAGCTCAATACATTCCTGGTTTCCCGTGACGTGCGCCTCGCCCTGCCCGGCGACCTGCTCTTCTATCGCCAGTTGGAGCAAAATTCACCTTATCACTCCATCACTTTTATTGGCCGGAGCCAGTTCATTGCAGGGGAGGGAGCGGATGACCCCATTCTGGTCTACCACACGGGGCCGATTGGCAAATTGGCGGGTGAGATGCGCCGCGTGCAGTTGAACCAACTGGTGCAGCACCCTTCGCCGCGCTGGAGGCCCGTACCCGGTAACAGCAACTTCCTGGGAGTTTACAGATGGAACATATTGAAAGAAACAAACTAAGCCCGCGGCCTATTGCTCTCTTCCTGGCGCTCTGGCTCCTTCTTCCCTCGTTGGGCCACGCTGCCGAGCCGTATTTTTCCGTAAGCACGGACCGCACGTTCCTCCCGGGACAAAAGGCCACCATCCATCTGTTCACGCGTGACGTCAATGCGCTCGAGTTCCGGCTCTACCGCGTAAATGATCCCATGGTGTTTTTTGAAAAGCTGGGCGACGTCCACGGCTTTGGCCACACCACTCCTAAAGAACAAATTGAAGAGCCTACCTGGATCGAGCGCTTCCACGATTGGAAACACGGAATCTGGCTGGAAATTCGCGACTTCTTCCGCGGCCAGTTCTCGAGGAACTCACGGGCCCAGATCCGCGAATCTGCCGGACAGGCACGCAAGAGCAACGTAAGCCCTGCGACCATGTTTGCCCAGGTGCCGATCTTGAACTCGAAGCAGCTTGTGGCGCGCTGGCGGCAGGACGTCCCGCCAAAGTTTTTCACCGAGCACCAGGACGTTCCCGTGGAATCCCTGGAAAAAGGCGTCTATGTGGTTGAAGCCACAGATGGCAACCTGCGGGCTTATTCGCTGATCGTTGTCACGGAACTGGCGGTGGTGACCAAGAGCGCGCCCGGCGAGTTGCTGGCCTTTGCCGTAGACCGCAAGGCGGGCAATCCCATTCCCAATACCCGGATCGAGCTGCTGGCCACGCGAAAGCGGCAAGCGGCAGGCGAGACTGATTCGCAAGGGATCGCGATGCTGACGCTGCCAGCGGAGAAAAACTTTGAAGATCCCCGAGTCATAGCCGTGCATGACCGGGACGTCGCCCTGGTGGCGCCGTACTACTTCAACATCAGCAGCGATCCGGACCAGGATTGGACAGGGTATGTCTACACGGACCGCCCGGTCTACCGTCCGAGTCACACCGTCCATTTCCGTGGCATCCTGCGCAGCCGTACCGGCGAGAAGTACAAAGTTCCGGCTGGCGAGCAGGTAAGCGTAGCCGTGGAAGATCCCAACAACAAGCAGGTCTTCCAGACTATCGCGGTGATTTCCTCGTTCGGCACCATCCATGGTGATTTTGCGCTGGCGGCGGATGCTGCGCTCGGCTATTACTCCATCACAATCCACAGTGCGAATGGCCCGCAATATGGGATGAACGGCGGCTTCAATGTAGAGGAATATAAGAAGCCTGAATACGAGGTCCGGGTAACGCCAGACAAGCCGCGCGTGCTGCAAGGCGACTCCATCACCGCAACCATCGAGGCCAAGTACTACTTTGGCGAGCCGGTGGCCGGCGCCAATGTCAAATATGTGGTTCACCGGACCCAGTCGTGGTCTTACCTGTTCGGTGAGGAAGATAGCGACTTCGGCGATGCAAGCGAGGGTGGCGCGTCCAACGGCGGAGACGCAGGGGATGAAGGCGACAGCTACGGCGGCGACCAACTCTCCGAACAGTCCGGCAAGCTGGACAGCAATGGCCGGCTGAAAATTACAGTTTCCACCAAGCTGGACGATCATAAGCGCGATGCCGTCTATCGCATTGAAGCGCGAGTTACCGATGAGAGCCGCCGTGAGATTGCCGGCCACAATTCAGTGCTGGCTACCTACGGCAGCTTCCAGGTGGGCGTACAGGCTGATAAATACCTTTACCAGCAGGGCGAAACGATCACTCTGACGGCCATGGCCAGAGACTATGACAGCCATCCGATCCAGACCGCCTTTCACGCCGAACTGGTCCATCCCAAGTACTACAACCAGGGAGAGGGCGAGACCGTGCTGGAATCTAAAGATGGCCAGACCGGACCGGATGGAAACGCGACAATCACTTTTGCGGCCAAAGAAGGCGGGTCCATTGTAAGAATCACGGCCAAGACTCCGGAAAACCGCGTGGTAGAAGGGACAACCTGGCTATGGATCGCCGGCCCGGAATATGCCACCTGGAATGAGTCGCGCGGGCAGCAAATCCAGATTATTCCTGATAAGAAATCGTACAAAGTCGGGGACACGGCCCACCTGCTGCTTATGACCCAGGTGGCCCACGTGCAGATGCTGGTCACCACGGAAGGCCGGACCATCCAAAGCAAGCAAGTGATCAAAGGGACCGGGACATCCACTATGGTTTCCGTGCCCATTACTCCAGAGACGCAGCCGAATGTCTATGTAACCGTGGCGTTCATCCACGAGGACGTCCTCTATACCGGCAACAAGAACTTGAAGGTACCGGCTGACCAGCAGAAGTTGAGTGTCTCCATTCAGCCGTCGCAGCAGCAATTCAAGCCTGGCGACGCAGGCAAATACACCATTGTGGCCCTGGATGCCAATGGGAAACCGGCGGTGGGCGAATTCAGCGTGGGCGTGGTGGACGAAGCTATCTACGCCATCCATCCGGACAGCATGCAGGATATTCACCAGTTCTTCTATAGCTCAGTTGGCGACCGCGTGGGCACTGAATCCTCTCTGAGCTTCTACTTCACGGGAGAGGCCGGAAATAAGCCGATGATCCTGGCGGGTGCAGGTGGTGATCGGCACAAACTGGCGCAACTCAAGCCTTCTGAGCCACTGGTGCAGCCCAAAGTCCGCAAAGTGTTTCCGGATACGGCCCTTTGGCTCGCCGATATCAAGACCGACCAGACGGGCCACGCGACCGCGCAGCTTACCTTCCCCGATTCCCTGACCACATGGCGCACGACTGTGCGCGGAGTTACGGCGGACACCAAGGTGGGCAGCGCTACCAACCGCGTGATTGTTCGCAAAAACCTGATGGTGAGGCTGGCGGTGCCCCGCTTCTTCCGCCAGGGTGACGATGTGACTGTCTCCACCATCGTCCACAATTATTTGACCAGCGATAAAAATACCCAGGTCTCACTGGATACCAAAGGACTGGATTTGCAGGATGGCGGCGCCCGCCAGGTGACGGTCCCGACCAAGGGCGACCAGCGGCAGGATTGGCACGTCCACGCCCAGAACGTCCACGAATCCGACCTGCTGGCAAAAGCGCTGACCAATGAAGAGTCAGACGCCATGGAGTTGACGCTGCCGGTAATCCCGTTCGGCGTGAAACTCTCTGACAGCAAGTCAGGCGCTATCAATGCACCCAACGGCAAAGACCAGACTGCGGTCAATCTGCCCGGCGATCCCGTTACGGCCGCGCAGACTTTGAACATCAGCGTGAGCCCTTCCATCGGCGGAAGCATCTTTGGCGCGCTCGACTACCTAACTTCTTACCCATATGGCTGCACGGAGCAAACTATGTCCGGGTTCCTGCCGGACGTAGTGGTTGCCAAAGCCATGAAAGACCTGAACCTGCAGTCCACCATCGACACGCCCGATCTGGAGAAGAAGATCCGCGCCGGGCTGGACCGTCTCTACGACTTCCAGCATGAAGATGGCGGCTGGGGATGGTGGAAAGAGGATGAAAGCCAGGTCTTTATGACGGCGTATGTGGTCAGCGGCCTGGCACAGGCCAAAGCCGCAGGCTACGAGGTGAAGGAAGACGCCATGCAAAATGCTGAGAAATGGCTCAAAGGCCAGGTTACCCAGCATGAGCGCATGCGGTCTGACCTGCGGGCGTATGTGGTGTATGGGCTGGCGCTGAATAAAGCATCAGACGGCAAAATGCTGGACGATGCATACCGGGCGCGGAGCGACATGACCTCCCAGGGCCTGGCCATGCTTGGCCTGGCGCTTTACTCCGCCGGCGACGGCCGCAGTAAAGAAGTTGGAGCCCAACTGGAGAAGCAAGCCGTGGTCACGGAAGCCGATGCTCACTGGCCTTCAGAGTACGATTCCTTCCTGGAGTTTTACGACGATGACTCTGCCGAGGCCACGGCCCATGCCGTCCGTCTCTTGAGCCTTACCCATCCGGACAGCCCGCTGTTGCCCAAGGCTGCTCTGTGGCTGGTGAATCATCGTGATGGCGGATACTTCTGGCTGAGCACCAAGCAGACTGCCATGGTGGTTTTTGGGCTGCTGGAATACGTGAAAATCAGCCATGAACTCGATCCTGACTTCTCCGCCACGGTGTATGTGAATGATAAGCAGGTCATGAACCGCCACTTCACGCGCGCCGATGCCATGAACAGCAACCTGCCGCGCATCTCTCTCACCACAGACCAGCTGAAGTCAGGCAACAATAGTATTCGCATCGAGAAGTCGGGCGCTGGAAAACTCTACTGGTCGGCGCGCGGAGAATACTACTCCAGCGACAAAAGAGTTTTTCAAAATAACAAGCTCTCCCTGAACATCACCCGCGACTACTACCAGCTCGCTCCGCAGCAGAAGGGTGAAAAGATCGTCTACGACCTCGTCCCCTGGAATGGCAATGCCCTCAAATCCGGTGACGTGATTGCCGTCCGCCTGAGCGTAAACGGAAGCGACTGGCGTTACCTGCTGATCGAGGACCCCATTCCAGCAGGGGCTGAATTTGTTCAACGCGATGATCTCTACGAGCTGAACACCAAGGTCGACTGGTGGGGATTCTGGTTTACCCGCCGCGAATTCCACGATGATCACGCAGCCTTCTTCCAAACGTACTTCAACGGACATCAGCAATACGTTTACCTGCTGAAGATTGTGAATCCGGGCAAGTTCCGCATCAGTCCCGCGTCGGTACAACCGATGTACCAGCCGTCCATCATCTCAACCACAGACGCTGCCACCATGGAGGTACAACCGTGACCTTTTGGAATTCTCTGCGCTCAACTTTTGTTTCGGCTCTGCACCATCGCCTCCTGTGGCTCTTGCAGTTCTTTGGGAACGCCGTGATCGCGCTTATTTTTGTGTGGTGGCTGCGTATCGACCCAGATACCGGATGGGACGTGTTTCTCAATTTCTTTGTCGCCCTGGTGTTTATTGTTGCAGCGCTGGTGCTTCATGGGGGGACGATGAGCTACCATTCCGACGTTTGGGAGAATAAGACAGCAGGATTGGCGCCGGCTTTCAAGAAAGCCCTGAAGCACCTTCCGGCGTTTGCCCTCTGGACAGCCATCCTCTACTTCGTGCTTCACTTTGTATCCAAGCTGGACAACTACCAATACGAAATCCCCGGCTATCTGCGCTCGGAATTTCCCGCGTGGCTACGCCGTCACGTTACGGAAAACGCCATGGACAATCTCTATATAGGGTTCGTGGCGTTCCTGCGCTGGGTCCTTGTACCGGGATTGCTGCTCCCCCTGGGACTGCTGTGCGCCAACATCGGCTTTGGCGGCTTCTTGAAGTTCGGGGCGTGGTGGCGCGCTCTCCGCAACCTGGCTTATTGGATTGTGCTCATTCTGGCCGCAGTGATCGGCGTCTATTGCACGGGTAAGCTCATGGAGTGGACCCTGCACCCGGAAGCGCCGGCCGTAGGGAGAGAAGGAACCTGGCTCGGCTTCCGCATGGTGGTTGCGTACCTGCTGGCGTTGTTTAGCTGGCTGTGGGTTTGCTCAACGCTGGCCTGCGCCCGCTTCCGGCCTGATCCGCCGGCGGCATCACAGAAAGCCGCGGCGTAGAGACAAACCTTACCGGTGATTCTCATGATTTTGCCTGATCTTCACTGATAAACCGGTCTAATTACTGGGAATCAGTCTTATCCATCCGGCACTGTGGGATCAGTGATAGATTTGTCTCGGTTTGCCAGTTACCAGGGTCGAAAAACACATCGCTCCGTTCTCAATGAAAATAAAGAGCTTTGTGATTTTCATGAACTTTCGCGGGCCGCAGGCCCTCATCGACAACATACACACTTATCTAATCCAGCTCAGTGGTAAGCTTTTTCAGGAAGCCCGTTAGCCAGCCACAACAAGACCGTCTCTCTCCCGTTCTGCTGGACCATCTGGGCCACTTTGGTCCGTGCTGCTGCGTATGCCCGCTCCAGGCCATGGCGGTCTTCAGGATGGGCGAATGCCCTTTCGATTTCTGCTTCAGTCATCTGGACCGGCTCGAAACTATGTTCGGCATCGGCAAAATAGAGCACCAGCCCTTCACGAAACCACAGCGGCGTACCGGCATGAGCGCGGGCTTCGATCAGCAGGTGGGTAAACTCGTGCCGCAGGGTGGAGTCCAGGATTGATTTCTTTGCCAGGACAGCCAGCGGCTGCAGACTGATGGTGCGTCCACGCGTGAATGCCGCAATCCAGCCCGCCTGGCCGGTGGAGTCGCGGTAGGCATCGAGGGTGGGATAGACCTTGAGCTGGGGCTTGAAATCCAGCTTCCATCCCAGCTCTGATTCCAAGGCGGGCAAAATCGCAGCGGCAGATCGAAGCACTTCTGCATCCTGATCGGGCTGCGAGCTCAGCATCTCAAGGCGCCCGCCTTCGCGTTTTTGCCACGCCAAGCCCTTGGCGCTGGTCCCCAACGACGTGCCGGGATAATAAAACGCGAGGATTTGCTGGTAGCTCTGAGCTTCCCTGGCCATCTCTTCCGCTCCCGCCTGGCACAGCCCGACACCGTGCCCAGAGCCACGCCCGGTGAAGATGACCGATTCGCGAGTTGTTTCTACCTCATAGAGGTCACTGCGAACCTGGTTCCAGCCAAACGCCCGCCCAATGGCAAAACGCAAAGTTGATGCGGAAATCAGTTGCGGTTCGCCTCGCGGCTTCTCCCGGAAAGCCAGCTTCAACGCACGGCCGCTGGGCGTGCGCGAAGCAATTTCCAGCGTGCCCGATCCTGCTCCCCATCCAGCCGGAACTGTTAGCCCCTGGGTACGCAACGCGGTTTCGAGTTGCTGGCGGCCAAGTTGCGCTTTCCATGGCAGTGGTGTGCCGCGGATACAATATGGGTCGGCCTGCTGCTTGAGATAAGGCGCATACAGATCAGGCCAGGATTCCTGGCCGGCAGCCAGCGTTCCTCCGCAGTTCTGATGATAGAAAGTGGCGGCCGGCGATCCCTGATACCAGAGCATCTCCCCTCTGGTGGCTGCCACCGCAGCGCGAACCCGCGCGCTGATTCCTTTGAAATTGAGGGCCTGGCAATGCGTGCTGTCACAGAAGTCAAATCCCTCACTGGCATGCCGTTGGCGAAAACGCGCGGCATAGGTGCGCACGGCCACGGCCATTGCTTTCAGGCTCTCCTCATGCTGGAAGCTGCCACTCTCCCCGGCCAGAGCCGCTGTAACGTAGTCTTCTAGTGGCAAGGTCAGGAAGACTCTCAACGACCGCGGGCCGCCAGTGATCTCCAGGGGAAAGGCCATTGCGAGTGCAAGACCTTCGCTCGGCTCCAAACGGTAATCGCCTTCAATCAAGACTTGTTTCTGTTGCTGCTCCTGGCCTTCAATCTTCACTCCCTGCGCGGATGGCACAATCGTCAACGAGGCTACGTGGCTCGCTTCGCACTGTTGACAGGTCTTCCACGCCAGATCCCCGGTCTTGGCCGTAAGTTTGATCTTCTGCTCGGAATGCAAAGTATAGAGGCGAACTTTGACGTTCGCGGTCTGAGCAACAGCGGGAATGACAACCAACAGAAGTCCCACAGATAGGAGTGATCGGGTGATCGGGACCATCGATTTCAGTTCATCTGCGCCCACATGCGCAAATCTGCGGCAAAACAGGTTTCTCATCTGCTCTTCCACCACGCAGTCATAACCGGCCCGGCGATTGCTGCGGCATCCATACCCCGCCCGTGCTCCAGATATACCAGCACGACGATCTCCGGCTTGTCCGCCGGGGCATAGCCTACAAAAAACCCGTGCGTGGCCGGTGTCTTTAATCCCGCTGCCGTACCGGTCTTGCCGGCCGCGGTGGTCCCGATGGGTTGTGCGCCGTGGGCGACGCCGTACTTCACGGCACGTTCAAGGCCATCGAATACCGGAGCCGTGCGCAGGTCTTCACTTTTGAGTTTTTGGCGCGCCAGATAGTGGTATGCAGCCAGCAGCTCCAGCGGAGTGACCTCAATTCCCCACTCTCCAAGCGCCTGTAATTGGAGCTGTCCCTGGTCAGCAGGCGCGCTGATGCTGCCTACAGCTTCGTTGTCCGTCAGCCCGCTAGGCGAGGTAAAACCAACGTGCTTATACATCTCCGCCAGTTCACCAAGACTGAGGCGCGTAGCAACGGTAGCGAAGTAGGCGTTACAGGAGTAAGCGATGGCGTCGCGTGCATCCAGGCTGGTAACGCTGGCAGGATGAGAGCAATCCATGCGCTTGCCACCGATATAGAGGGGCCTGTGGCAAATGACATGCTGGTCCGGATTGATCTTCTCCTTCTCCAGCAGTTCCATCAGCACAAAAGGTTTCACCGTTGAACCAGGCTGCTCCAGCCTCTGCGCCGCGACGTTCAAATGCCACTGAGCCAGAATTTTTCCGGATGCGACGTCGAGCACCACCGCTGCGCCGGCTCTACTGGTCATGAGCCGGTTGATTTCAGTTTGCAGGGACGCGGTGGTGTCCCACGCATGCGCATCCAGCGCTACCTCAACCAACTTGGCCGCGCGACTTGTACTGTTGCTGGGCGCCAGCGGTAACCCTTGGGAAAAACCCTGAGAAAGGGCAGCGGGATCGAGCCCTGGAGGGCCGACACCACCGCAAAGCGCAAAGCCAAGCAAAAAAATGGTAGCGATGGATTTGGAGAGATTCACGATGATGACGCGAGTATATCGAATTTGTTTCGCCGGGCTGCGTGGATGAGGGAGGTGCGTGTAAGGCAGCCTGGAACGCTCTGCGGACGAAAGGCGTTCTGCTAACATTCGTTTGTGATCAGAACCAGTTTTGTGGCCGTTGTAGTAAGCCTCTTCCTTTGCACTCTGCCAGGCAACAGCGCGGAACCCGGGAAGGCGCTGAAGATTGGCCCGCGAAACGCAAAGTTATTAGAAAACCTTGGGATCTACCCCGATCTGGAAGTCCTTTCGATCAGCTGCCTTGAAAATCTTCGCTCTCTCCCCGATTCAATCGGCAAGCTGACTAAATTGAAGGAACTGATCATTGACAATGGCAATGGTTGTGCGATGAATCCGCTGCTACCGGAAGCCCTTGGAAATCTACGCGTGCTGGAAAAACTTGTTCTTTATGGCGCGCAAGATCCGCGTGGAACAGGTAGCCATCCGGGCCCTCAGCCGGGGAAGCGCCACCAATTTCCCCGGAGTATGTCTCAGCTCAAAAACCTTGTTTACCTCGACTTAGGACGAAACGAACTCGACGAAATTCCGCCATTTGTGCAGGACCTGCCAAAGCTCAAGGAGCTTGGATTTGCATGGAACATGAAGCTTAAAGCTATCCCTGAGTTCCTTACTAATCTGCGAGAGCTCACAACACTGAAGCTGGATGCCAACGATTTGAATGACCTGCCGGATTTTCTGAACAAGCTTCCAAAACTTAGCCGTATAACCCTTGGAGACAACTGCAAGATTACTCAGAACCACGCAAAAATGAGAGACCTGAAGAGAAGATTTCCAAAAGTTACATTTGATTTCGATGATGAGTATGACTGCCCATGAAAGTAATGAGCCTATTGGATACCTATAGTCTCCACAATCTTACAGGAGGATGGAGACAGGGACGATTGCCCAAAGTATAAGAAGCCCCAGAACACCTATAACACAGACACGGGAGACGCGGACGGTTCATACCATGCACCCCTTCAAGCAATCTGCTAACGGCTGGTTTCGGAACAGGTCCTGGCCAGCGCGTCCGGGATTGTAACTTCTCCGGCTTTCTCGATGGCTACTGGAAGCTCGGTTCTCCGCCGGGCAAATTTGGAGCGGACCATGGTGATTTGCCGGGTGCTGACTTCGGCCGTCTTCTGGCTCAGCAGCTTGACTCCAGGTCCGGCCCAGCGGTCGGCCGGGGTCTTTCCGAGGCTCACCTGGGTGGCAATCACGATATGCAGGGGCAGTGGTGCAAAATTGTCTCCCCAGAAACGAATGCTGAAATCGCGGATGGAGATGACCGCGCCTGGGGGCAGGAACAACGCCTGGAATCCGCCCGCGCTCTCCGGCTGTAGCCGGATGCTACCCATGAATTGAGCCACGCTCACGCTGTGCTCCGGCAGCTTGGAAAATATCTCCACACCCTCCACGCCAGACCGTTCCGGCGGCGCAGCGGCTTTCTCATAGAGGGCTCGGGGGAAAAGGAACCACTGCGGTTTATCTGCCAGGTTACGAACCGTGACATTGAACGACAGGAATTTCAATGGCGGCTTTCCCGGTCGCATGCCGCAATACTGCATCTCTACGGCGGCCTGTGGCCCCGGATCTGATGAGGCGCTTTGGCGCCCGGTTGCAATCGTACTGGTGATGACCAAGACAACGAGCGGTCCAAGGCATCTGTTCATAGCCCAGAACAGTATCACGACCAGGCACCGTGGTTATACCGACGGTGGAGGGACCTGAAACTCATTAAAGAATTCTCAGGTCGCGGGACCAGTCACGCCAAGGTGTACCAGAGCTGGAATTATGTTTGCTTGCGGAACGATTTACGCTAGAGTAAGAATAACCTTGCGAGCCTGACCGCACGTGCCCGATGCGGATCCAGAAGGTCTTGAGTTCAAGAAACCAATTGCGAATGTACTGCATCCTTTTAAGACAGATAAGACTCTCTGGACACAAAGAGAAAGATGGTTCCTGAGGAGCAGACCCCATGTAGGAGGAATTATGCTTTCCAAGTGCGCTAACCCGACCTGTTCGACTCCTTTAATTTATTTGCGTGAAGGCAAGATCTTCATGGTGGAGGAAAGCTCCAGGCCGAAAGTCCGTCCGGGCGGACCAGTGCTGGTTAAGCCCGCCAATCGGGTCGAGCACTTCTGGCTCTGCGGCCCGTGCTCGGTCGAGATGACCATCATCTCCGACCGCGAAAACGGCATCCGAGTCGTCTCCAAGGAACGGATGCACAGGGCGGCTGCGTCGTAAAGAAGCAGTCAGCACATAGCATTCAGCCCACGAACGGTGTCGGCAATCCCTGTAAGTTATCGTCGGCATAGAAACTAAGAATCACGGGGCGATTCCGTTCACGCGATCAGCGGGTTCTTCAGTATTTTCCTTTCACTATATTTGCGAGCACCTTAAGCACTTCCGTGCCCATGCGCAGCCCGTCTTTCACCGGATGGATGGTGGAACGTTCGTCGTGTCCCCAGATCACAGGCACTTCGGCTACCTTTAATTTCAACTTGCGGGCGATATACAGGATCTCCGGATCGAATCCCCAGCGTGTGATATGCTGCCGGGGAAAGATAGCTTCGGCCGCGCGCCGGGTAAATGCTTTGAAGCCGCATTGCGTATCGCGGTAGGGCAATCCCAGGAAGATACGCAAATACAAGTTGAAGGCCCGCGAATAGATCCTGCGCTTTAACGGCTGGCGCTGAAACTGCAACGAGGGATCGAGCCAGCGCGAGCCAATGGCCACGTCCGCTCCGGCATCGAGCGCGGCAAACAGCTTGGGGGCTTCAGAGATCGGTGATGAAAGATCAGCATCCGTAAACAGCAGGTATTGGCCTCTGGCGTTCAGCATGCCGTTGCGCACGGAATAGCCTTTTCCCTGATTGCCCGGGTTGCTTACCAGGCGGATCGCAGGATTTTGCGCGGCAAACCCGCTGATAATCTGCGCGGTATCGTCGCGGGAGCCGTCATCCACAACCACGACTTCAGCATCCCATTGTTGCTCATGCAGGTAATCAAGGATGCGGCGCAGGGTCTCGCCAATGCGCCTATGTTCGTTATAAGCGGGAATGACGATACTGAATTTTGGCAGCGCCGGTTTCAGGCTGGAAGAATACCAAGGCAACTCTCCGATTACCACACTCATGCAGCTTTCTCCTGTTTTCGCAACAAATCAAAAAATTCCGGCGTCAGCTCCGGGTCCCACAACCCGACAACCGCTTCGCGGAGCATGGTGCGCTCCGCTTCGTCGTGGTCAATCGCGGGCTTGTAGGGCCGCGCGGTCCGCAACGCGTCATAAACATCGACGATCTGGAGCACGCGGGCCAGTAATGGAATGTCCTTGCCTTGGAGACGGTCGGGATATCCACTGCCGTCCCAGTGTTCATGGTGGTAGCGGATGACGGGCAGGACGTTGCGGAAGGACCGCAAAGGCCGGCAAATGGATTCACCGATGATCGGGTGTTGCTTCATGATCTCCCACTCTGCGGGAGTCAGATGAGTGCCCTTCTTCAAGATTTCATCAGGAATGGAGACTTTTCCTAAATCATGCAAGTAGCCTCCGCGTTTCAGCGCGACGAGGTTTTCATCCTCCAGGCCGATATGCCGCCCGAGATCGACAGCATAACGGGCCAGCCGCTCACAGTGGTTTCCGGTGTAGGGATCGCGGGCCTCAATGCCGAGGGCCAGCGCCACCAGGACAGCTTCAGCATTCTCCAGTTCGTCGGTAAACTCCTTCAGTTTGAGCAGAGACTTGACTCGGGCAAAAAGCTCTTCGGGATAAAGCGGCTTGCTCAGAAAATCATCCGCGCCGGCTTCGATGCCGCGCACCCGGTCATCGCGATCGCTCAGGCCGGTGATCATGACAATGGGAATGAGCCGGGTCCGGGGATCGTTCTTGAGTTCACGGCAGAGGTCGTAGCCGGAGATGCCGGGCATGACTACGTCCATGAGCACCAGATCAGGCTTTTCGGAGTGCACCAGCTCTCTTGCTTCTTCCGGTTCGATGGTGCTCAAGACCTCATAGCCGCGCGAAGAAAGCAATTCGCGCAGCAGGAGCAGGGTATCCAGCTTGTCGTCCACCACCAGAATCCGTGGCAAACGCTGCCTGAGGCGGGTGTATTCTTCCAGGGTTCTTTGCGACAGTGGGACCATTTGCATGGTGAGAAGGGAGAGGCCGCAGGCCGGGTTGCATCGAGCAGCTCCGGTATTACAGCATTTGCAATTCTTTTGGACAGGAGTTTAGGCTTTCCCCATGCTCATTCTCCCTAATCCCGCAATCGTACTACTTTTGTTGGGCGCTGCCGTGGTCAGCCAGGGCCATGTGGTTGCATGGGGAGCCTGGAAACAGGTGGCGCTGGCTTCAGGACAGCAGACTAAGATCCGGCCGCTTGTGATTGATGGCCGGGTCAAGGAATATGCCATTGGGGAGCCCCACCAGATCACAGAGACCCTGTCCGTGGCCCGCCGGGTGATCCGCCTTAATAACGCCTTGCCGAATGAGCCGGCCAAGCACCCAGAGTGGGTTTGGCAACTGGATGGATGGATCAGCATCAACAGCGGGACGGGCCACATTTCCGAACTGAAACTGCCCGAGTTTGAATCCCATAGTTCTGAGGCGAGCTGGTTCCAGGACTATGCCGCATACTGCGGGGCAACAGAAGATGGAAACCTGCGCCACATGGTGATCTTCCAGCTTGGACGCCGCACCCCAGTCCTTAGAAAAGAACTGCACGGCCATTCCTGCCCGGCTCCCGCCTGGGAAAGAGATCCTACACGGGTCACATTCGAACCCGCTGGAGGGAGTAAGGTCAGCTTCGCCATCCATGATGGGAGCGCGGAGTTGCAGTCCAGGTGAAGTCGAGATGTGAACAGGACAAGGAAGAACGTTGAAGAGTTTATCGGAGTATCTCGAGGATGCCGCCGTCGCCCATGGGCATCTTTGCGCCGGACAAGTGTTGGGCGTGCGCATGGCAATGCTTGGCCTCAAGAAGCTGGGCATCCTGGAACCGCAAGGCAAAGACCGCAAGCGCATCGTGACTTTTGTGGAGATTGACCGCTGCGCCACTGACGCCATTATGGTGGTCACCGGATGCCGGCTGGGGAAGAGAGCTCTGAAGTTTCGCGATTGGGGCAAGATGGCGGCGACTTTTATCGACCTGGAAAGCGGAAAAGCTATTCGCATAGCGGCAACAGAATCCTCGAAGGCGTTGGCGAAAACCATGCACCCGGAACTGCAAAGCAAGAACCAGCAGCAGATGTGCGCCTACCGGGAAATGGATGACGCCGATTTGTTTTTCACCCAATGGGTCAAGGTTGAGCTGCCACCGGAGGAGTTCCCCGGCTACAAGGGCGAGAGGATTGTCTGCTCAGAATGTGGCGAGGGCATCAGCTACCACCGTGAGGTCCAGCGTGAAGAAAAAGTTTTGTGCCGGGCCTGCGCGGGAGAGCGATACTACGAGCCGCTGGATTCATCGGGTGATCAGGGGATCGGGTAATAGGGAGATCGGAAAACCCAAATTGCTCGTTGCGAATCGCTATCTCCTTTTCCTAATAGCCCAGCACGAGCAGAATGATCACGACCAAAAGAATCAGGCCAATCCCGCCCGACGGATAGTATCCCCAGTCGCGGCTGTAGGGCCAGCGTGGCTGTGCGCCCAGAAGCAGAATGATCAAGATGATTAATAGAATAAGCACTACAATTTTGACGCGAGGTACCCGGGCAGAGTTGTATGCCAGTACTCCGCCTGGTTGCGAAGAACAGTGGCGGCTTTTGCGGAAAGAGGACAGATGGGATTCCTAGCCTGGTTGGGACGGGCCCTGGCTCCGATCATGTTGGAGCACGGAGCGCCGATGCTCCGCGACTGGTGGAAGGGGCGAGTGGCCCAGCCCAGGTCGAAAACGGACCAGTTCCAGCAACTCACAGCCGATATTGAGCAACTCAAGGCACATGCTGAGCAGGTAGACTCGAATTTTGATGTGCTCAGCGCTGGTCTCGACACGCTCAACAATGGGCTCACGGCGCGTGAGGAGAAACTGCGCAAGTGGGTTTTGACCCTGCTGCTCTGGAACGCGGCGATAACGTTGGGCCTGCTTGCGCTCGCTGCATTGGCTCTTCGCCGCTAACGCTTCGTCGTGATACTCGAGAGTTACCGCGGGAGCCAAAAGGCAGAGGCTGAGCGCCCGCGTCTGATTTCAGTTCATCATCGCCATCGAGCGGCGGAGCGATAGGGCGGTCTGGCGAATTTCTTCGGTGTCAGATGCGTCGGGTGACATCTTTACATACTCTTCAAAGTCCTCCAGCGCGCCACGGTATTCATCCAGGTTGTAGCGCAGGACGGCCCGGTGCTTCACGTCGTCCGGCGAGCGAGGATAGATGACCAGGACCAGGTCCACCACCGGCAAAGCGCGGCGAAAATCTCTGTGGTCGAGATAGATGGACTTCAGATTGTTCAGCATTCGGGTGAGCGTCTGCCGCCGCGTGACGGGCAGCAGAAATTCCGGTTTCAGCGCCAGTTGTCCGGCATAGATCTGATTCAGCTTTTGCCGGCAGTCTTCTTCAGTCAGAATCAACCCGTGGTCGAAGGCGTCAATCAGCAGCGAGCGTCCGCTCACTTCATAATGCTTCAATAAAAAATGGCCCGGCATGCCCACTCCAAACAGCGGGAAGCCTACGCGACGGGCAATTTCCATGTACACCAGGGCCAGGGTGATAGGAATACCAAGGCGGCGGTCCAGGACGTCGTTCAGAAATGAATTCTGCGGATTGTAGTAATCCACGGTGTTGCCCCGGAACATTTCCTCACTAAAGAGAATCTGATTCAGGGCAGCGATGCTCTGGGAAGGGTCGCCGGCCTCAGGAATTCTGGCTGCAACGCGGGAGGCCAATTGCTGAAGACGGCCCACATACACTTCGATATCGAGCTGCGGATATTCGATGCGGGCAAAGGTGAGCGCCGCCCGCAGCAGATCAATGCGCTCATCCTCAATCTCAGGACGCACCAGGGCGGCAAACGCCTCGATTACTTCCGGACTGCAGCCTAGCTTGGACACCGTAATAATTGTAATAAAACCGGTTGCCTCTGCAGATTAATGACTCGAACGTGCTAGGGCTGCTGGACACTGTACTCGCGTGCTCGCCAAGGACGGTTTTGGCGGCCTGTAATTCTGTAGGATACGTCTGTCGCTTTGTCGCTTGAAAGGGGTACTGGCCGTTGGTCGCGCGATCTGTTCCCGCCTGGCAACTCAAGTTACTGCGCAGATTTCCGCGGATCGCTTTTGCAGCTCCGGTGGAGATTATGTGCGGAGATGAAACATTTCGGGCAACAATCCGAAACCTCAGCGCCGGCGGCATGCTCGTGGATGCCGATTGCACCCTCCCGCCACAAGCATCATTGTGCGTATCCTTCCAATTGCCGACAGGGTTGCCCATCAGGGCCCTGGCGCGCGTGATTCACTGCCGCCCGGGAGCACGGCTGGGAATCGAGTTCACCCACATGGGAAATGCTGATTGGAATGCGCTCGGCAAGGCAATTGAAATCAAGGAATCCTATCAGCGACGCAGCATTCGCATTCCCGAACGCCTGATTGTGGAATTGTATTGGAAGCAGGGATGCACCCCCGTGCGGCAGCCCGCCCAGACCATTCTTTTATCCCGGCATGGATGCCTGCTGATCAGCGAGGCGTCGCCTCCGCCGAAAACCTCGTTGGTGATCTGGTGTGTGGAGCGACGCATTGGCGCAGCAGCGCGAGTGGTTTCGTGTGAGCAGGGTTCGGAAGGGCTGGCGATGGTGGCGCTGGAGTTCGCTCGCGATGCTAACTTTTGGGGCATTGACTTCGAACCCTGGGAATGGCAGCGCCATCGTCCTAACCCAAATTTCGCCGCGCCGGATCACCGGGCGGCGGCGCATTGATCTAATTAATATGGCAAACCAGGAAATCGCAAACCCGGAACGCAAACACCAGCGCTACAGATGCAATCAGAGACTCTGCGTCCGCTATCGCGCCCAAGGGCAGCAATTCATTGCGTACGGGCGGTGCAACATGGTGGGGAAAGGCGGCATTGGCGCGATGATGCCGGCGGTGGAAATGGAAATAGGCCAGGTAGTCTCGCTGGAGATCGCCCTCTTAACTCCAGCCGCGCCTGGGCTGCTGAAGGCGCAGGTCACGAGCCGCCAAGGCTTCACTTACGGCTTCCAATTCCTTGCCGCCGATGGACGAGCCACAGCCACGCTCCAGGATCTGTTTCGGCCCGAGGATATTGCAGCGTTTGCGGCTAAAAAGCAGTAATGAGTACTTAGCAAGACCAAAGCTTCAATCCAATACCGCGTAATGCAGGGTTCCTTCACCCTACCGGCTGGTGATCCGCACACTTTCGTGATTGAAGATCTCTAAACCGCACCACGATTTCCCAAGACGTTGAAAAAGAGTAGAGCGCCAAATTGTCTGGCGCTCTACTCGAGCAGGAGCGAATCAATTAGAAGTGGAAACCCGGCTCCACGGTCTCAGTGCGGGGCGTAACGTAGTGGGTGCCACTGAAGGTGGAGAAGAAGTTGTACAACGCCACCTTGTTGGCCAAATTGATAACGGTGAAGCGCAGACTCCATTTGTAGCGGTCACCCTTGAGTAAATTGTCATCACCAACGCTGGCGTCAACTCGGGCGGTGATACCTGAACGCGCTTGCTTGACTGAAGTCATTTGCCTTCTAAATTTCAACTCGAAAAACATCCCCACATACCGCGTTGTCTCGCCCTTAAGCTTTAAGGACGAAGAAAAACCCCATCCGTAAGCACAGTTGCCGCATTTTTTGTCAGCGCCAGCGAAAAGTTTGGCATCAGGCCCGAAAAACAGCTGTGCCAACCGCGTGTGCGATACCCTGGGTCAAGCGGGGCCGGAAACAAGCCTGGGACAGGTTGCAGGATTGTGAACCGGCTCCGGCAGGATCTTCATTTACCTATTACAACCGCCAGCGATTTAGACCGGCGCCAGCAGAATCTCATCACTTACAGCGAGCGAGGCACAGGGTGAGGTTGTCATTGCAGATTTCCTCGCAAAACCCTATCACCGGCGCATTCTGGCAGTTTGCATTGCACGCCCTCCACGTGGCGTCACATGCGTCGGTGCAGGACGACGCGAACGCTTGCGGAGGACGGCGGAGATACAACAAGCAAACAACGAGCGCCACGAGCACAACCACCCTCTTCGTGGCCTTGCCGAGTATGATGTTCTTCATCGCTTATTTTCCTTTCTTGTTCTGGACGTTACATGAAACGGGTACAGCCCGAAATTGCAGCGCTCATTATGCCGCAAGTTCATCGCTGGTTTCAAATTGAAAATGGCATAGCCATAGCATTCAAATGTTGGCGATTGCCTACACCTGCAGCACGTCGCCCTCGCGGGCTACCATGGTATACAAGCAGGGATTGACGAAAAAGCCCAGGAACAACCGGGATATGAGTCCGGCCACAATGACGATGGCGAAAGGCTTCTGGGTATCGGAGCCGATTCCGGTGGAGAGGGCGGCGGGCAGCAGGCCGAGACACGCCACCAGTGCGGTCATCATGATAGGACGCAAACGCAGCAACGACGACTCCCGGGTTGCGGTGCGTATGTCCATTCCCTCCAGCCGCATTTTGTTGATGTAAGAGACCAGGATCACGCCGGTTTCCACCGACACGCCCAGTAACGCCAGCAATCCCAGCACAGATGAGACGCTAAAAGGAGTGTGTGTCAGCTTGAGCGCAATCAAAGCTCCGACCGGCTCAGTCAGGATTACGTCCAGCGCAATTCCCAGAGGAAACTTGAAATTCCCATAGAGGGCAAAAAGAATGAAGAAGATGAGCAGAAGCGCAAGAGGACCAATAACGATGAGCTGCTGCTTGGCGGCCAGGAATTGGTCATACTCCCCGCCCCAAGCAACGAAATATCCACCGGGGATGACGACATTCTTTTTAACCGCCTCCTGGCCGTCTTCCACTGCGCGTTGGAGATCGCGCCCTTCAATGCTGTACTGAATCCCGATGTAGCGCGAGTTGTTTTCGCGATAGATGAACGATGCGCCGTTGCCCTGGTGTATGTTGGCCAACTGGCTGATAGGAATCTGCTGGCCGTCCGGCGTACCCACCAGCAGACTGCCGATCTGCTGGGCGCCGCTGCGGAATTCGGGACGCATGCGGACAACCAGATCAAAGAGTTTTTCCCGTTGCACCACCTGGGTAGCAGCCTGCCCGCCGACGGCAGCCTGAATCACAGCCTCCACGTCTGCCACATTGATGCCGTAGCGGGCGATTTTTTCCCGGTCTACATCGATAATCAGGCTGGGTTGGCCCAGTTCCCTCACCACCGTGAGTTCAGTGAAGCCGGGAACACTCTCCAGGGTCTTTTTGATTTCCAGAGCTTTGGCCTGCAATACCTCAAGCTCGGCGCCATAGATCTTTACCGCCAGAGAACTTTTCAGGCCGGTGAGCGCTTCATCCACCGCATCTTCCGCAGGCTGAGTGTAATTGAAGATGATGCCAGGAAAGGCACTGAGCTTGCGGTTGATGGATTCAGTCAATTTTGCCTTGGTATCGGTATCGCCTTTCCACGAGGGATCGTCGTAGGGCTTAAGGCCGACATAGAACTCGACATTGAAGAATCCAGTGGGATCGGTTCCGTCGTCAGGGCGGCCAAGCTCGGAGCCGACTACTGTAACCTGCGGATACGAGATCAGGATATTGCGGATTTGGGGCGTGATCTTGCCGGCCTCTTCGAAGGAGATGGTATAGGGCATGGTGGCGCGTACCCACAGCGCGCCTTCATCGAGGTGAGGCATAAATTCGCCACCGATAAACGGGACCAGCAACAACGTGGCAGCGAAGATCACGGTTGCAATCAGCAGAGTCAACTTAGGCCGGTCCAGGCACCAGTCCAACTGCCAGGCATAAGCGGTTTTGATCAACTCAAACGCGCGGTTGGTCGTCTCGCGGGCGCCCTTTTTGAACCAGTACGATACCAGCACGGGAACCAGCGTCAGGGTCAGGACGAGGGAACCGAGCAGGGCGAAGGACATGGTGTCCGCCATAGGATGGAAGAGCTTTCCGGATGGCCCGCCCAGCGCGTAGATAGGGAGATAGCCGGCAATGATGACGGCGACTGAATAGAAGATGGGGCGATCGACATCCTTGGCGGCTGCGAGAATCACATCCGTAAGCTTGTATTGCTGCCCGTAGCGCTGGGCCAGCTCGCGGTAGATGTTTTCCATCATCACGATCGTGCCGTCAATAATGATTCCGAAGTCAATGGCGCCGATGGACAGGAGATTGGCCGAGACATTGCGCGCGTGCAAAATGATAAAAGCAAACAGCAGGCTCAACGGGATGGTAAGAGACACGATGATGGCTGCGCGAATGCTGACCAGAAAGAAGAGCAGCACTATCAACACCAGGATCATACCGCGCACGAGATTGGTTTCGACTGTATCCGTGGTGAACGTCACGAGCTCGCTGCGGTCATAAAAAGTGTGGATTTTAACGTCGCGCGGCAGGATGGATTGGTTCAGTTCTTCAGTCTTCTTCTCAACCGCGCGAAGCACATTCTGCGCTTGTTCATCCCGCCGGATCAGGATCACGCCCTCCACGGCATCGTCGTGATTCGACTCATGGGTCTGGAAACCAAACTGCCCCAGTCTGGGCGCATGTTCGATCGTGACATCGCCCACGTCCCGAATGCGAATGGGGGTTCCCTTGTTAGTGGCCACGACAATATTGCCGATGTCACTGGTGTTCTGCACCAGACCAATCCCGCGCACGTAGTAGAACTGGCCGCCCTGGGAGTAGAAACCGCCACCGGCATTCGAGTTATTCACAGACAGCGCCTGAATGATCTGGGGGACCGTCAGGTGGTAGCCATAGAGGCGCGTAGGATCCAGCAGTACCTGGTATTGCATCACCGTGCCGCCAAAACCAGAATCGTCCGCGACGCCGGGCACTGAGCGATAGGCGCGTTCCAGCACCCAGTCTTCAATGGTCTTGAGATCCTGTGGGCTGCGGTCCGGACTTTCCAGCACGTACCGGTAGACCAGGCCACTGGGACTAAACAGCGGCGCCATACTGGGTGTTACTCCGGCGGGCAGTTGAGCATCGCCCAAGCGCTGAAAAATGACTTGCCGGGCAAAGTAGTTGTCCGTCTCATCTTCGAAGGTAAGCCGGACATCGGAGAGGCCATAGAGAGAGATGGAGCGCATCACCACCATCTTGGGAGAACCGGAAATCGTCACTTCCAAAGGCAAAGTGATCAGGCGCTCCACTTCTTCGGCCGCATGTCCCGGCCACTGGGTGATGATCTCAACCATGGGTGGGGAAAGATCAGGGTAGGCATCCACCGGCATGCGCTGGAAGGAGCTGATTCCAGCGACGATCAGCAACACTACCAGCATCAGCACCAGGAAGCGCTGCCGCAAGGCCATTTGTACGACGGTGTGAATCATTGGTTTATGTCGCTTCGCTCTCCAAAACCGCTAAACAGTCTCGACCACCCCAAATCTGTTCCGCTCCTGTTGCGCGCCGCTCGTCCTGTCTATTGCAACGAGTTTGCGAACTGCAAAAACAAGCTGCCATCCCCGGCCACGCGATCTCCGGGTTGCAATCCACTTAGAATCTGGGTTTTCCCATCGCTGCTCTCGCCCAGCTTGACCGGTTGCCGGGAGAATTTATCCTCGGCGACCCGGAGATAGACAAAAGGCTCATTCTGGGCGTCGCGCAGGACAGCCGCATCCGGCACCAACAGTGCATTCTTGATTTCACCGGCGACCACAGTGGCGGTCACGTACATGTCTTTCTTGAGTTTTTCGTTCGGATTTCTGGTATCAATGCGGGCCTGCAAGGTGCGCGAAGTTGGATCGAGAGCGGCGCCCATGAAGGAAATCCGGCCGTGAAAGACGTCAGGGTAAGCGTCCGTTTTGATGGTAACGGGATCACCAACATGAACATAGGCAAGCTGGTTTTCATAAACGTTGGCCAATATCCAGACCGTGTTCATGTCGGAAATGGTGAAACACTGGGTCTGGCCGGCCTGGATTACCTGTCCAGGCGCGCAGAGCCGTTCCACGGTCTCTCCGGCGATGGGAGCGAGCAAGGGAACTTCCGGCGAGGTAGGGTTTTCAATCAGCGTCTCCGGCTTAGGAATGCCAAGGATTTTGAGCGACTGCTCCGCTGCCTGAAGGTCAGCTTGGGCCTGAATTTCCGCCGACTCGGCAGCCTGCAGGTCGCGTTCGGCAACAGCATGGTGGGCGTACAGATCCTGGGAACGCAGGTAGCTCTTGTGGGCCAGCGAATGCGCGTCACGGGCCTTGAGGTAATTTGCCCGGAGCTGAGAGTAATCCGGGCTGCTCACATACAGCATAGGTTGGCCCCCGCGAACATGCTGTCCGGGCGAGACGATGATCCTGCTGACTGGCCCGCCTACCTGTGTAATCACCGGCGTGGTCAGAAAACCGTTGTAAGCTACCGCCCCGCTAAGCCGCAGAACACGCGGCCAGGTCGCGGGCTGGACCTCGAACACCTGAACGTGGGCCATCTGCTCCTTGGGTACAGTGAACAGGTCCGGCTTGGATGACGCAGAGGCAGAACTCCCATTGGCATAGGTTTTGCCCGACTCGCCTCCGGAACATCCCATCAGCATAGTGCCCAGCAGAGCCGGTAGAACCAGCCCTAGCAAGGGCGTATGGCATGGATATTTCATGGCAAACTCCTCGTTCCCACCGCCTGCCGCAGTTGCTCCAGGCTCAGCATGTAGGCGGCCAGCGCCTGCCTGTAAGCCAGTTGCGTCGAACGGTAGCTGCGCTCGGCATCCAGGAAATCAAGCAACGCCGCGGCACCGGCCCTGTAGGCGTACTCGCTGATGTCGCGGGAATCCTGCGCCTGCTTGAGGTATCCGGAGATATACAGCTTGACTACGTCCTGGTTGGTGTTGGCTGATTCATAGGCATTGTTCACGTCCGTGAGTACAGTTTCCTCGGCTCCTTTGGCCGTGAACTCGGCCTGAGTCAGCGCAAATCGCGTGCGCGCAATCTCTCCCTGGTTGCGATTAAACAGCGGCAGCGGAATATTGAAAAAAAGCGATGTGGAGCTGGTCCCGGCAACGTGCGAGTAATTCATGGAGGCGTTCAGGTCCTGTTTGCTATTGGCCTTGGCCAGTGAAATCTGACTCTGGGCCGCAGTGATCCCCTGTTGGGCGGCCCGCAGATCGGGGCGGGTACGCGAGGCCAGGGCCTGTAAATCATCCACACTGACGGTCAAGGGCTGGTAGTTCAAATCACCCGCGACGTCATAATCCCTGGGAACTGAACCGTAGCCAAGCAACTGGCGCAGGCTCCCCAGCGCCTGCACTCTGGCCACTTGCGCGGATGACACATCCGTTTGAAACTGCAGCAATTGCAACTTGATCTTGAGATAGTCGCCCTGGCTGATGTCGCCGGCTCTGTAGCGTTCCTCGCTGATAGTGACTGTCTGCAGAAAGCTCTTCAGGTCCTCGCGGGCAAACTGCAGGTTGGAATTGGCCAGCAAGGCATTGATGAACTGCTGGGCAACATTGAAGATGAGCGTTCGCTCCGCGTCGGCTACCTGTGAAGCGGTGACCGCGGTCTGGTCCTGAGCTGCCTTCAGCCGGTTCTGGCGCTTGCGACCACGCTCAAACAGATAGCCCACGCCAACATCAAATTGCTGCAGGTTGTCGAGCGTATTCGTGGAAAAATCGCCGGGGCTGAAGATGGGAATAAACTGGGTATCCCATGACAAAACCGGGTTAGGCCGCAGGTTCGCCGTAACCTCCTGGGCCTGATTCTGCTGGATCTGGGTACGCGTGGCCTTAAGGCTGGGACTATTGGCCAGAGCCAGAGCAATGGCCTGGTCCAGAGTGATCTGGGCACCCGCCGAATTTCCAGGCAAGCTCTGTGACTGACCGGTTGAGCCAGTTTGGGGCGTAGACCCGGCGTTTTGCGCCTGGCCAGCACCGTACGATACAGCCGAACGATTGACCGGTAGTGCTACCTGTCCAAATACTGTTCCCAGGAACAGGAAAAGTAGTGACAGGGATACACGTGGCATCATTATCCCTCCACGGAAAGATTTGCGAATCAGGAACGGCCCTGAGACAGGGCCCTGGACCTTTCTTAAGCAGCAGGAGGGGGACGCGTGAAAAGTTCCAGGCGGCTCGCTATGCCGGTTGCCAAAACCTCATGCGGAATGGCAATCATTGCCACAGCCACTAGCGCAGGCGTGGAACGAACAGTAACGGCTGGAGCCTTGGCATGGATCGAGAAACAGATCAGGCAGCGAGCACTGGATTCCCGGGAAAGGGCCTGGTCGGGATGAACGTGGACGGCCTCCACGGATGTGACAACCAGTAAAAGCAAGAGGCAGAACCGGGTGATCCAGCGCTGGGAGACCCCGTCGAATTGAGCTTGGTTCGTCACTCTGCCACTCTTAAGTGCGACACGACGACAACCGTCGATTTCCTTCGCTCCCGGGCAGCACGCTTCCATGGCCGCACAGGGTAATATTATTGTAACAAAGCAGCTCACGTACTTCTGGCGCAGTCCTCCAAAGGATACGGTTTGCCAACAACGCGGCGGCGGATACTTTACGGCGCAAAGTAGTCATTGCGAAAGCGGTGGTGCTGTGCTAGCTTTTAAGTCCTGAGAGGATATTTTTGCGCACTATTGTTCCTTCTGGACTGGGTCGCAGGGAGGCTGAAATCTTCAGCCAATTGGACCCCGACCAACTCCCCAGACACATCGCGATCATCATGGATGGCAATGGCCGCTGGGCCAAACGCCGCCATTTGCCGCGCATTGCCGGCCACAAACGGGGCGTGGAAGCGGTGCGGAACGTAGTAGAGACCGCTGCCCTCATCAAGCTGCCGGCCCTTACTCTGTATGCCTTCTCGGCGGAGAATTTTCTGCGCCGGCCGCCGGGTGAGATCAATTTTCTGATGAAACTCCTGGACAGCTATCTCCGGAACGAATTGCCGCTGATGCAGCGCAACAACATCCGGCTCTCGTTTATCGGCCGCTGCTCGCTGCTTCCGCAGAGCGTCCAGGAGCGAATGGCCTGGGCGCTGGAAGAGACCTCGCGCAATACTGGGATGGTGCTCACCCTGGCACTGAATTACAGTTCGCGGTCGGAAATCGTGGATGCCTTCCGCTCCATGATTCACGCCGCCAGAAACAATGGCGGACTGGACCATCTCCTGATTGATGAGGAAACGGTGAACCGGCACCTCTACACGCACAACCTGCCGGAGCTGGACCTGGTGATCCGCACCAGCGGCGAGCTGCGCCTGAGCAACTTCCTATTGTGGCAGGCCGCTTATGCTGAACTGTACGTGACCAAAACCTTCTGGCCGGACTTCCGTGGTGCGCACCTGCTGGAAGCCATTGCCGAATACCAGCAACGCGAGCGCCGCTACGGCGGCCTGAGCGCTGACCGGGCCAGCGGCGTGGTCCAGGAAAGCTCTAATTCCTGATTGAGAATCGGGAATCCCGGTCATCGCGCGTGATCCAGTCACCTCGGTGATCTGAACCAGCAACTCCCGCAACCGGCCATTAGTATTTAGTATTTAGTACTGAGCTGAGAATCCAACTCAAAGGCCAATCATTCGATGAAGCGAGTTCTCACCGCTGTGGTGCTCATTCCGCTGGTGCTGCTGGTGGTCTTTAAAGCGCCGTTATGGGGCTTTGCCCTGGTGGTTGCCTTGATAGCGGTGCTGGCGCTCTCCGAATATCTGAATATTGCGGCGGCGTATGCAATTGAACCCCTCACTTGGAAGACGTATGGCTTTGCGCTGCTGCTGATTTCAGGTGTCTTTGCAAACGCAGAGGGCCGAATTTTACAGAGCTACCCGTGGGTGGGCGTGCTGTTCCATCCATGGGCGATTCTTTTGTCCGTGTCACTGATCTTTGGAATTCCTGTTGTGTTTCACCGCGAGATGCGGATGGCCCTGGCAGCTTCTGCGATTTCAGCTTTCGGGGTCTTTTACATCGCTGCGCCGCTCGCGACCCTGATGCTTCTTCGGCGCGATCCTTATGAAGGAGTGTTCCTGTTCTTCGTCCTGCTATCAACGTGGGCAGGAGATTCGGCGGCCTTTTATGTAGGTCGAACCTTTGGACGGCATATGCTGGCTCCGGTCGTGAGTCCAAAAAAGACATGGGAGGGCGCCATCGCTTCAATCATCGCCAGTGTGGCAGTGTCACTTCTGGTCTTCCACTTTGACGCGCCGATCGGTCGGATGTTTACGCAGAAAGAATCCTATTTCTATACCCCCGTTGGCTCTCCGTACCACCTCTCTACAATCCATCTGGTGATCCTGGGCATCCTGGCCAACATTGCGGCACAGCTTGGAGATCTATTTGAATCCGCCATAAAGCGGGGAGCTCAAATAAAGGATTCAGGGTCACTGTTGCCGGGGCATGGGGGAATCCTGGATCGCATAGACGCCCTGCTCTTTGCTATTCCGACCGTGTGGTACTATGCGAACTTCCACGCATACTTTGCCGGATCTCAATGAAACGTATCGCCATTCTCGGCTCGACAGGTTCCATCGGCCGCAGCACTCTCAGCGTCATTGAATCCAATCCGGAGCGCTTTCAGCTTGTCACCATTGCCGCCGGGGGCAACGTTGAGGCGGTTCTGGAGCAGGCGCGGCGATGGAAGCCGAAAGTTCTCTCTCTCGCATCCGAAAACGATGCTGAGGCAGTCCGCAGACAACTCAAGACAGAAGGATTGGGCGGAACGGAGATAGTTCACGGCCAGGCCGGATCCGTCCGGGTGGCAACGCATCCTGAAGTTGATTTTGTGGTGAGCGCCATTGTGGGTGTTGCCGGACTCAAGGCAACCTACGAGGCGGTGCGTGCGGGCAAGGAAGTGGGGCTGGCCAACAAAGAATGCCTGGTCGCCGCCGGGGAGCTAATTACTCGAGAGGCGCGCAGGCAGGGCAAGCCGCTGCTTCCCATCGACAGCGAACACAATGCGGTGCACCAGTGCATGCGCGGCGGACGCATGAATGAAGTTGAGCGTGTCTGGCTGACGGCCAGCGGCGGGCCGTTTCTTCATACGCCGAAATCGGAGTTTGAGAGCATTACCGTGGAGCAGGCGCTGAATCATCCCACGTGGAAGATGGGGCAGCGCATTACCATTGATTCCGCTACTCTGATGAACAAAGGCTTTGAGGTAATCGAGGCCTGCCGTCTCTTCAGTCTGCCGGCAGAGCAGGTGAGCGTGATTGTGCATCCGCAATCCACGATTCATTCCATGGTGGAATTCAATGACGGCAGCATCCTGGCGCAACTCTCGGTGACGGACATGCGGCTGCCCATCTTGTACGCTCTCACCTATCCCGAGCGCATTGCCTCCGATTTGCGTTTTAACGTGCTGGATTTGAAGAGGCTGGATTTCTCTCCCCCGGATCCGGAGAAATTTCCCTGCTTGCGGCTGGCTTATCAGGCCGCGCGGGAAGGGGGCTCCAGGCCCATTGCCCTCAATGCCGCCGACGAGGTGGCCGTAGCAGCGTTTCTTAAGGGCGAAATCGGTTTCGCCGATATATCGAGAGTTGTGGAACAAACAATGGATGAAACTGAAAGGCGTATTCCTGAATCTATAGAGGATGTGCTTGCCGTGGATGCCCGCGCGCGGAACCTGGCCCGGCAGAAGTTGTCGCATCAGTTGACCCGCTAGCCCTCCTAGGCCCGCAACATTTACAATATGCAGATTCGCTTATGATTTATCTAGCAGCCGTCGGCCTGGTGTTAGGGGTGCTGGTTTTTGTCCACGAGTTTGGGCATTACGCAGTCGCCAAACTTTGTGGTGTTCGGGTTGAGGTTTTCAGCCTCGGCTTTGGCAAACGTCTTTGGGGTTTCCACCGAGGTGACACCGATTACCGCATCAGCCTGCTTCCACTTGGCGGCTACGTCAAGATGGCGGGAGAAAACCCGATGGAGGCGCGCACCGGTGATCCGGGCGAGTTCACCAGTCATCCGCGCTGGCAGCGTTTTCTGATCGCTGTAGCCGGCCCCGCGATGAACATTATTCTCGCCATTGTGGTTGCGACCGGAGTGTTCATGGTGCACCACAATTACTACGCCGTTGAGAAGATGCCGGTCGACGTTTTTTTCCTTAAGCCAAACTCACCCGCAGAGAAAGCCGGCATTCGCCCCGCTGACAGGATCATCCAAATCGACGACGTTCAAAATCCCACCTGGGACCAGGCTCTTACCGAATTTGCCATCAGTCCCGGCCAGTCCGTGGATGTGGCCGTACGTCGCGGAAATCAAGTTCTGCACCTGAAGGTGGTTCCCGAAGCAACCGATCCTGACCGCGTCGGCGATATTGGACTGATTCTGCCAGAGGTAGTAGGAACCCTGGAGGCAGGATATCCAGCCGAGAAAGCGGGAATGAAAGTAGGAGACATCGTTCTGGCCGCGAACGGCAACCCTGTACACAATACAGAAGAACTGCTCGATATTCTTCAACGGACCAAAGATACCCCCGTCCAGCTCTCCGTGTGGCGAGATGGAAAAGACATACCGTTCACCATAACGCCGGAGCTTCTCGACGCCGGAGACTCGAGCGGAAAGAGATACCGGATTGGGTTTATGGCGGTAGCGAGCGAACGTCTACCCTTTGCCGCGGCCCTCTCCGGCGCGTATAAGCGGTGCAAGGAAAATTCACTGCTGATTTTCAGGCTGGTTGGCAGAATGATCGAAAACAAGACTTCGATCAAGCAGATGAGTGGTCCCATCGGCATTACCAAAATCTCCGGCGACGCGGCCAAGCAGGGATTCTTGCCTCTGTTGGAGGTGATGGCGCTGATCAGCCTTAATCTAGCCGTATTCAATCTTCTGCCGATTCCGATCCTGGATGGCGGTTTGATGCTGATGCTGCTGATCGAAGCCATCATGCGCCGGGACATCAAGCAGGAAATCAAAGAGCGTGTCTATCAGGCGGCCTTCGTCTTCCTTTTGTTGTTTGCCGCGGTGGTGATTTTCAACGACGTGGCCAAGACTCTTCCTGGACATTTGTTGTAGAAGCCCGGCCTTGAAGTACCTCGTATTTGGTACTTGGCTGAAAGCCCAACCTGAAAGCCGAAAGGAATATTCACGGCTTGTCGCGCCCCGGCCGGAAATTGTAAAATGAATTTGTGAGAAAAACCGCCGGGGTTCCGGCGGTTTTTATTTTGGTTTAATTTCAAACGCCCGCGGCCCAAACGCCGGAGGCGTGACCCACTGTTGCCCAGCGTGCCAACGCTGGGAAAGAGAACCCAACCACAAACACCTTTGAACCCCGTAGGGGTGACACCTTTCCAAAGCCGGAAAATAGTTGTATCTATTGCTCTGCCCGCACGACGGGTTCTTTGCCCTGGCCGGGCGCATACGGCGAATCAACCGATTCTTCTTCCGGTTGCGGCGGCGCAAAATGTTGCAGCAAGGTCTCTAACTCAGCCGCGTTGAACGGCTTTCCCAGATAGTCATCCATCCCTGCTTCCAGGAAACGCTCGCGGTCCCCGGTCATGGCGCTGGCGGTCAGCGCGATAATCGGAGTCCTCTTCCTCCCGCTGGCAGCTTCGCTCCTGCGAATCATCTTCACCGCGTCAATCCCGTCCATTTCCGGCATCTGGTTGTCCATCAGAATCAAATCAAAATCCTGCTCCTCCCACGCCCCCACCGCCGCCAAACCGCTTGACACCCCTTCCACCCGGTGGCCCATTTTGGCCAGCAGCTTCATGGCCAGCCGTTGGTTGATCAAATTATCTTCAGCCAGCAGGATGCTCATGGGCTTGATTGCTGCAATGCCGGGCGCGTTCACTGCGGCCATAACCGGTTCGCTTCGTGTCCCAAAGGTGCAGGTAAATTTAAAAACACTGCCTGCGCCGGGAGTGCTTTCCACGGAAATGTCGCCATCCATCAGGCGCAATAGCTGGACGCAGATAGCCAGTCCCAGGCCCGTGCCGCCAAACTTTCTGCTGATGCTGGCATCTGCCTGGGAAAATGCCTGAAAGATCAATTTCTGCTGCTCCTCGGAAATGCCGATTCCGGTATCACACAAGCGAAATCGCAGAGTGATTTGACCTTCGGCCTTATCCGCGGACTCTGCGCGCGTAACTTCCAGCTCCACCGATCCGCACTCGGTAAACTTGGTTGCGTTCCCCATCAGGTTGAGCAGGATCTGGCGAAGGCGCGCAGGATCACCCACAAGCAGATCAGGCACGGCCTCATCTACCCGGCACAGCAGTGCTAGTCCTTTGCTCCCGGCCTGGGGCAGCATGATCGTCCTGACGTCGTCTACCACCCGGTGAACGGAGAAAGCAATCTTCTCCAGCACCAGCTTGCCGGCTTCGATCTTGGAGAAATCAAGGATGTCGTTGAGGATCTGCAGCAGGCTACCCGCGGCATGATGCAACGTCGTCACGTACTCCCGTGACTCATTCAGCGTTTCTGCAGTCATGGCGAGCTGCGCCATGCCCAGAATGCCGTGCATGGGCGTGCGGACCTCGTGGCTCATATTGGCCAGGAAGGTACTCTTGGCCCGGTTGGCGGCCTCGGCTGCCGCCCTGGCGGATTCCAGTTCGCGGGCCCGGGTGCCTTCCAGTGCGCGGCCTTCCATCATCTTCCAGTAAACAACATGCAGGCGGCGGCCCTGTAGCAATAGAAAAGCCGACAGGACCGCGGTGACCAGAGCAAAACTGTTTCCCATGGTCCCGCCCAAAACCAGGCTCAGTCCCACCGTCGGAAGCAGCAGAAGACCCAGGTGCAGGCACAGCAGCTTGAAGTTGGGAGTATAAGAAATGGTGGAACCCGAAGCAGTGCCGGCAAGACACAGCATGACAAGCGTGAATGTCCAATTCTCAAAGCCGTAAAACCGCAGCGTGGTTACATACAACAAACCGAAACTGCTGGATGCCAGGAAAGCGCTGCACATCGTCAGTACCGTCACCCATGGCTTGCGGATTTCATGCAGCCGTGGCCCCAGCATTGCCAGCGCGATGCGCATTGCTATGGACACCAGCATGGCCCCGGCCACCCCCCAGAACAGGATTGGATGGTCTGCCCGGTAAGGAGTCATCATCCCGACCACGCCCAGAATGAGCGGGAAGACGTAAACGCCGTGAAGCATGCGCGTGACCTGGTCTCGGACTGCCTCACGCTTCAGTTCCCGCCACTGAGCAACATAGGACTCAGCCGGCTCTTCAATTACCGGCTTTTCCCTGAACACAAATCGAGACTCCTTCTAGCATTCATCGGCAGGCGGCCCGTGAACTTTAAAGCAAGCCAGGGAACAACCGCGCCACCGGTTGAATAATCTTGTGGCACACCGTCAATGCCGCGCGGCGCAGTCGGCGGCGCGGAGCCGCACAAAAGTCTTTGCCTTTGCTTGGGCTAATTGCTGCTAATTGCCAATTGCCATTTGCCCTATTCTTACTTCTTTTACTTCTTTTTCTTACATGCTCCCCTGGTGCATGAACCAGCATGACTTTCGCGCCGGAGATCTGCTAGGAAAGGCCGTCATCGCGGAGGAGGTTGCAGTAGTTCCAGAGTTTTTGGACGATTCCGTTGGTCATGATGTTGAAGTTATAAAGCGCCGGAGGCGCGACCAGAAGTTAGCCCAGCCCGTAAGGGCTGGGTGCTGGTCGATACGCGCCGCTTTTGCGCGTGGTGGGGTAGAGGCGCCCTCGGCTGCGTCTTCGTCTTTAGTCTCTTGCCGTGCGGGTATTTGCGCGTGGCGAAGTGGAGAAGGTGCGGAAGAAGTTACAGGGGCAGGGAGAGCGGAATGGCTCCCCCCTCCCTATTTCAGACCTCGAAAGCACAAAAGTCAGCTCGCGAAAACTCCCCTCCAACGGGGCACCCCTGCGTCCGCCATGGCATCCGAAAGGAAAGACAAATCATTCTGAATGGAGAGAAGATCACATGGCTGAAAAAAATCTTAATGGAAAACAAATTGCAATCGTAGTCACAGACGGCTTTGAGCAGGTAGAACTCACCGAGCCGCGCAAGGCGCTCGATCAGGCAGGCGCACACACTCGTATTGTTTCACTGAAAAGCGGCAAGGTTCGCGGCTGGAAACATACCGAGTGGGGTGACGAACTCCCCGTGGATAGTACCCTTGACCATGTTCGCCCGGACGAGTTTGATGCGCTCCTGCTGCCCGGCGGCGTCATGAATCCGGACAAACTGCGCATGGAACCCCACGCCGTAGCCTTTGTGAAAGCCTTCTTTGACTCGAGGAAACCGGTAGCGGCAATCTGCCATGGGCCTTGGATGGTAATCGAAGCGGGCGCAGCCCGCGGACGGCGCATCGCCTCCTGGCCCTCTCTCAAGACTGACCTCCACAATGCCGGCGCCGAGTGGATAGATCATGAAGCGGTAACTGACGGCAACCTCGTCACCAGCCGCAACCCAGACGACATCCCGGCATTCAATCGCGCCATGATCGAGCTGTTCGGTCAAACGATGGGCCAGAAACGCCCCGCGGCATAAAAGCGGCAAGAGCGTTCTTACTGGAGGCTCTACCCAGGATCATTACCTCCGGTCCATTCCGTCCACCACGTCCACTATGTCCACCAAATCAACCAAGGGGGAACGAGCCAGAACGCGCCGTTCCCCTGTAGCAACCGTCGCACCGTTTGGAATTGAAGCGCAGCACCCCGGATGAATTCATCCTCCATCTGCTGGATCTCGCTCCTGTTACCGCGGTGACCGCGGCTCTGAGCGAAGTCGAAGAGGAGAACTGCCGAACGCCGGAGGCGTGACACCTATCCAAGAACGTATTTCGGATCGAACTCGATGCCGTGTTTCTTCAGCAGGGCCTTATACTCCTGCTCGAACGCGATTTTTTTGTGGTAGCTGCCCTGATTGCGAATGTATTTCTCCACCGGCTCCAGGTTTGACGCGCTCACACTGAATGCGGCATACCCTTGCTGCCAGTCAAAGTCCTCGACGTAATCCTTCATCCAACTTGAAGAGTTGGTTTTCACCAGGTAGACGGCCTTCGAGAGCGACAACGTCGGTGGGAGATGAAACAACAGATGGACATGGTCGTCGATACCGCCAATCGCCTTTGACGCCATCTTATGGTGGTGACAGACGCCGGCCATATAAGCCCAAAGCTTAGGTTGAACTTCCTTGGAGATGGTTCGGGCGCGTTCTTTGGTGCTAAAAACAAGGTGGATATAGTTGCGCGTGTAAGTGTGGGACAAGATTCTTACCCTCCAGAAAGCGCACAATCTTACATCATGCGTTGTTTTTTAACGTGCCTCCGTTCCTCCAAGGCGATTCCGAATACTCACGGACGGGATCTGGCTCTTAGAACGCCGGAGGCGTGACCCACTGTAGCCCAGCGTGCCAACGCTGGGAAAAGAGAACACCAACCCACAAAACATCTCCGAACCCCGGAGGGGTGACACCTTATTATCCCAGAGCCCAACAACGCAGAAGGCAACTCACAACATCTCCATGCACACAACGCCGGACGCGCAAACCAAATGCCGCCGAGGCTCAAACCCTGAGAAAAAATGTCCTCACACCGACGCAAAGAACGCCGGAGGCGTGACCCACTGTAGCCCAGCGTGCCAACGCTGGGAAAACCGCACAAACAAAAAATCTGGTTTGAGCCAAGCACACGATTCGAGCTTAATTAACCTTGGCCATTCTTGTGCCGCGCTGCGGTCGGAGCAGAGGTGGTGCGTTGGGTTACTCCGATCCTTGATTCCTGCGAGTCGGAAGATGGGTGTGAAGATATCAGAAGACTATCGGATTCCTGGTGGCGATGCTCGCGTCGGCGAGTTCGATCAGATCATTCATGAATTGAATGATTAGCGGATCTTCCGTGCTGCGTTGCAGCTTCCGAGCTTCGTCCAACAGCTCTGGGACATCTTGAGCGGCGATCCAGTCTCCAGTATGCATACCGCTATAAACCACACGCGTGCACAACATCGGGAAACTGGTCGGCGAATTCCCTTCGAGGAAGTTGCGAACACGGCCTACCAGAGCGATATTCCCGAGCCGCTTACTTACCAGATAACCAGCGTGCGAACAAGAGTTGCAATGCCATTGATCATGCTCAAGCCACTGGCTCAGGCTTATTTCAGCGTAAGCGTCAGAGGAACCGCAGACTTTTCGGCGAGCAAAATCTCTGCTAGTGACACTCGGGTGAATTAGGGGCGCGGCTTTGCCAAGCAGCGGGTGTCAGTTCCGAGAGTCTCTGAATCGGGCAATCAGCTAGGCCGGGA
>DATGJZ010000118.1:0-8230 GCA_035294925.1 Candidatus Angelobacter sp.
TGGGCGCGGGAACACCACGGGAATGGAAGAACCGAGGTGGAATGCTATTTTTGCGTCTTTTTTTCTTCTTCTCCTGCACGGAGGTTCCGAATCGTGGTTTGGAACCCCGAGTTCATGCTGCCGGGAATGTTTGTGCTGCCATTCATTCCTTCAGACCACGTTGTCGGCTTCGCCGAATTTCAACACCTTTTACCACGGGCTGCTAGGGTGCCGGGAACTTGCCCCCTCGACGATCCAGGAACTGCCTCCTCTCTATTGCGGGGCGCTACACAGGATGCCATCGAAGCTATAGGCACTCGCGATCAACAAATGCTGGTGGTGTTGCAGGCCGGATGGAAATTGCCGATCGAGGTGCTCCAGGCTCTAGCGTCGGCGCAAGGATCACGATGATTTTGACGGTGGCTCACTCCGATCTTGAACTCTTTCGTTCTTCGATAGGCGAGGGCTTTGGGCTCCATTTCGAGGGCGGCAAGCTTGATTTTCTTGACGATGTCGTACGCCAGAGAATCGTGGCTACCGGGTGTGATTGCTTTTCTGATTATCAGCAACGGGTTCTTCCATCCGCGCGGGAGAAGCGCGCAGTTGTTGAGTGTCTTACTGTGTGCGAGACGTACTTCTTCCGGTATGCGGAACATTTCCGCGTGTTCACAGACGTAGTGGTTCCAGAGCGGATGCGAATGCAAGATCACCGCCGACAGTTTCGCATCCTCTCCGCCGGATACGCCTCAGGGGAGGAGGCATATTCTCTCGCCATTCTGATCCGCGATCAACTGCCCAATCTAGCATCGTGGGATATTACAATCCAGGGAATCGATATCAATCAGTCAGTGGTGAAAAAAGCCTTGCGGGCGCACTATCCCTCCTGGTCGCTTCGAGATACACCAGCTGATCTGCGGATTAAGTATCTTCGCCACGAGGGCCGCGAGCTGATTCTCGACGCCGCTGTGAAATCCATGGTCACGTTCGAAGAGCGAAACCTGGTTGAGGAGGATTCTGCATTCTGGCGGCCAGAGTATTTTGACGTCGTCTTTTGCCGGAATGTCTCCATGTACTTTACGCCCGCGGCTGCGGAATCGCTGATCGCGCGTATTGCCCGGTCGCTAACCCCCGGAGGATTTCTATTTCTAGGTCACGCGGAGACGCTCCGCGGAATATCTCAAGATTTTCATTTGCGGCACACACATGAGACTTTTTACTATCAGCTGCGCCGTGATCAGGAGGCGGATAGCGCGGCCGTTCTGCCAGGGGGCGCCTCAGGCCGCAGCTTATTGCAGGCGTACATTCCGGCAGAGAGCCATGCCAGGAGCCTTGATTACCTCTACGGTAATCGGACCGCGTTTGCCGGATTCAAGCCCGGATAAGTCCGTGCGCGGCCTTTGCCGAGCGTAGTGCGAGAGGTGCTGCGCTCAGATACGTTGGGCACGGGCAAACTCATTACATATTCTTCGATCCTTTTTCCAGATTGCACTTTCGATGAGCTGCCTGGATGTTGCCGGGATGATCGTCGCGTCTTGCTGATCCCATTCCCTTCGAGCGCTTATGGTCCGGAACAACATCATGGATATCTGTGAACAGTTCACCGCATATTCCGCACCTGTAGTTCTGCTCAACGATCTTCCGCTTTACGAGCTTCTTCATTTCTGCCGGTGATCTGATCTCCCGGTAGCCTCTCGGATGATGGGGATCTTCGATACGTTGGACTGGAGCCCAGGACCGGCGTTTCGCTTTGGCTTGCTCGCGGCCGCAACAGAAGATGGACCTATGAATAGGGCAACGTTCATTACGACGGAGTTTCACTGGTTTTCCTCAAGATCGATTTCATCCGGTGGAATGGGAGTGGCATCCTTCCAGTTGGGAAAGGGATTGCCTTCAGACCTGCGAAAAGCCTCGATCAGATGCCGGATACGCCGCCAGCGCTCATAAACGGTCTCTACAAGCTGCCGCAGACCATCCGAATCCTGGCCATACCATTCCGGCGGAATCATCTGCCCAAACCGCCACAGATCGATAAAGCTGGCCGTTTCTGCTTTCGTTAGCGCCGGTTCAAATGACTTCCAGCCGGTGACCTGTTCATAAACGTAATTCTGGTGATAAACGCCATGGAACGGAAGGTCAGGAAAAGCCCATCGCCCGGCATCGAAACAGGATTCGTGGTCGATGAACAGCGCGTTGAACAATCGCGCCCTGCGTTTGCGCACGAAAATCGCCTGTCGGCCATCGGTGTTGCCCAGCCACTTGTCCAATACCATTACCCTGGCAAAGCTGAGCGGATCTGCCAGCTTTGTCAGTTGGCTTTCCGGCAGATGATCATAGATTTCCGCCCGCTCGTGGACCGGATGGAACGGATATCGGGAACCAAGGTGAAGGCCGCTCCTGCAAGGATATTCGGCGCCATCCACTTGAACTCTCAACTCCGGCGTGTTCTGGATGAGCCATGCGGAAACTTCGATGGGATCGATAGTGGGTAGCGGAAGCCCCAGCCAGAGGCCAATCTGGGTGGCCAACATCTCGTTGGCAAGAATTCTGGGGGAATAAGGATTCTGAAATTTGACGACATAGAAAGCACCGTTGGAAGCCCGTATGAGATGGGCCTGTGATCTGCCGCGCATCTTGCGGATATGCTGTTCTGCATGGAGAAAGGGAATCATTTTTGGTGTCCTGGCGGTGGTGGTGGCGGTAGTTAGTGATGGCAGTGGATGATGGATTACTGGTTGGGAATTTCGAAGGAAGGAACGAGCCTTTTAAACTGCGCAGGGAAGCTGGTGTGGGAAGTTATGCGCGGATTGGCTTTCAATGGGGAGTTGGATGAGGCGGCGAAGCCAGCCTTAGAGGTGTTCTGGCACCTTACGGGCGAGGAGGAAGACAGTCCCTGGAAGTCACATTCATTCCAACCGCGGTCAGAATGGGGCGTCGAGACTTTTTATTCGGTTCGGCAGCCACTGAGCCAGTTACTATTGAATGATTACGTTGCGGCGCATGGCTCGGGCCCACGAAATCACTGCCTTGGAGACTTACTTCCATGCTCTGCTGCGTTTAAGCTTGCTGAAGAGCTGTCTTAAGAAATGCCCGATGTAAAACGCAATCAGAGTGGAAACGCTGTTGGGCCGAAACCGGGTACCCTTGGGCTCCCAGATCGGCGGTTGCAAGAACATGATGTGCTCCTGATGGTGATCTTGCTGGATTGGGCAGCCTTGTTGTGCCAACGAAAAACACACCTCAAAAACCAACCCAACATCAAAGCCGGCATGAGGAAAGTGCAAGAGATGGGATTTAAATCCCTGGTTAATCCCCTATTTCCTCAACGTGTTCGCTTCAGTCCTTTGTCGAACCTGCAGCGGCATCCACACTCTTCAGACGTCTCAACCGGTGAAGCATGCCACTGCCGATGGAGTGGAGGATAACTTCCGGAAAAGACGCGGACAGCTCTTGACGCGTCGTTTCGACGGCTGCAGGTGCTCGGGCCACCAGTTCAGACATGATGTCCTGAGTGAGGCTGGCAGGCATACCGGCCGCTTCTCCGGTCTGAATGAAATGCCGGGGCATGATCGTGTCGATGACATAGTGGTTGTTCTTCCCTACAGCCAATGCCAGTTTCATCCTGTTACGCCTCATCTGCCCCGCATCCACGGCGGGCTGGGCTGACATTACGTCGTACAACGGTGTCATCTGGAATCGTCCGGCGGGACTCAGAAAGATGCTGAAGTTCTTGGCATGCCCGTCGGTGGCTCCCAACAGCCAGAAAACGATCTGCGCCTTCATGAAGTTCCTGCGGTCCGCTTCGGGATCGTCGCTGCCCATGAGCAACTTCAGTATGTCGACCATACCGGGTCCGCCGTCGGCCTGATATTTCAGGGTTGGCGGAACGGACAGCGCCTGGCAGCAGTCCTCCTGCGGAAGGCGGAGGAGACGGCGATCACGGGTCCAGCGGCGGTCGAATCGCTCGACGACCAGAGCTCGTCTTCCGCCAAAATCCGCGATTTCCGTGCGGGCGGTCGGCAATCCGATCCCTGCTGTGAGTTTCATGCATAGATGCTCGTTCTCAACGCTCTGTGACAAGTCAATGTTGCCGCGGGCGCCAATCTGAGGTTTCAAGATATGCGTTGTGGCGGTGCTGCCATGAGGAATGTGCCATTTGTCTTTCCACAGCAGCAGTGCGGTCTTTTCCTGGGCCCCCGCAAGGGATATCCGGAATTCCCTTTCATCCGTGACCCCAAGCGGTGTTTTGTTCAGGTCACCGAGAATCGCGGCTATTTCTTTGTCCGAAAGGCGACGTCCTTCAAGTTGCCCGACCGGGCCGGACTCCAGCCCGTCAGGCAAGAACTGAAGCGCGCCGACACAATCGCGTCCTAAAGCGGTGAGTAGGCTGTAGGCGTCGCTGCCTTCTGCCTTTACGCGCGCGGCGAGGCGGTGGCGGATTTCCTCGCTATCAGGGAGCAGGTTTTCAAATACCGCAGCCACAGCCCGTCCCGCATACTGGTCTTCGCGCAGAGGCAGCGAAAGGGAAACGGGCAAAGCGTTTTCCCAGGTCAGCCATGATTGGTGGTAGACGAAATGGATTGCGCCGCCGGGCTCCTTAGTGAGCCGTCCGACCAGCCGGCCATTAAGAAAAACGTTCAACGGTATATACGTGCGGGTTCGTGCCATCAGAACAAGGCCTCAATGTCTTCCGGAGAGCCTTTGGTGCGCGGCCTGAGGACCATTTCAAGATTGAGAGCGACGAGAACATCGAGGAGAGTGCCGAGACGAGTTCCCGGCTCGCCTGCCTCCAGCTTCGAGATAGTGGCCTGACGATGCTTGATTCTTGCGCCTAGGCCATTTTGAGTCTGTCGCAGTTTCCGCCGCTGGCGCTGAATGATCGCGCCAATTTGCTTTGGTGTGCGGGCCATTTGATCCATATATTCTTCCTTATACTCGACGGCGTATATCGGACTGATTATACTGTAATAAGTATAATCAATATTTATACTATATGTAGTATTATAGAGTGTTATACTTTCTAGCGTATTGTCCTTAACGCTAGTGTGGTCGACATTGCTTTAAGGCAAACAACTTGACACAAAACGATACGTCTTCAGTTCCTCTTACCACCAGCGCCACGAAGGGGATTGAGGAGGTCGATGCCGGGGAAATGGCGTTCGTTATGTGTGACGAGGACACAATCGTTGGACTGCGCAATAGCGGCGATTACCATGTCGAGGGCACTCCGTGGCCGCCCGGTAGTGTTGCCAGCCGCCATAAGGTGGCCCCAAATCAGTGCGGCGTTTTCGTCGAAGGGCAACACCCTTCCGCGGAAAAGGGTCTGGGGACCTTCAGGTCCGCTAAACCACTGTTCCAGTTCCCGGCGCTTCTTTCCGGCCGGTTTTTCCAATATCCCGCGCCAGATTTCTGCTAGGCTGAGCGCCGAGATAAACAGCGACTCGTCTGTCTGTTCTGCCATCCAGTCCAGGAGCGACTGGGAGGGGAGAGGCTTGATGGCGTTGCTGACGATGTTGGTATCCAGCAGATACCTTGTCACAGGTCAACCTTCCTGCCGGCATCAAAGGGGCGCTCAATCTCCAGGTCTGAGCCAACGAGGGGTGAACGACGAAGCGCCGCAAGGATTCCACCCTTGTGGCCCATACCGGAGACAGCGCGTGTGACCTCTGAGCGAATGCGTCTCGCCTCAGGATCATCTTGCGTAAGCCTCTTGGCCAGTGAGCGAATCAGATCGCGATCGGCGTTGAGGCCAAGGACCTCGAAACGGGCCTCTCCCCGCTTCTGCAGGCGACGACGGTAGTTCTTAATGGCTCGTTTCTGGGCTGGATTGCTCATTCTTCGAAACTCCTCTATATCCAGTAATATATCCAGACTTGTATCAAAAAACAAGACTTGGCCTTTCGATGAAACTGTGTTGTCACGGTAAGAGAATCTTACCCTCCCGGCTGTGTACCGGCAGCTGTTCCAAGATTTTCGTTTTTATACAAACCTGCACGCCGAATCGGCCCTTCTTTCGTCTAAGCCGACCCTCCGCATAGGCGTCCATGATTTCTTGCCTGCCAAGCTGTCTCCCCAATTCGTGACTCCGAACGACACCGGAGCACATGTTCCAAAGAATTTCCAGTGAACAGGATTTGCATATGTGCCGCCACATCTCTGACGCAGCCGGCGTCATGTCCACGTAGGCGCAGATACTTCCGCCATCGCTTTGCAGGATCACAACATCGTGTTGCGCCGCCGCGCAGGCGTCCTCGTAAACTGCAAATTGGTGGGTTTTGCCAGTCCGCTCACCCGCCCCCAAAAACAACAGATTGCTTGCGGGAACGCGCATTTTCTCTCCGCTCACAATCCCAGTGTGACCGATCACGGTGCAAAAGAAGTGCTGAGGAGGTTCGGGATCTTTACTGGTCCCAGGAATGCAAAGGCCTGCTATATCGTCGGTGCGCCAATTATACAAACGGTCTTCTTTTATGAATTGCACCAGCGGTCTCCTATTCCGACTATTTCTGGCGGGTGACGATCACGGGAGTCTTGCCGAGTACTTCAAACGCCCTGGTGTACGCGGTTCCGAGAACAAACCATTGTTCATCGCCGGCGGGAACAAAGCCGAGTCCTTCCGCAAGTACTCCACCGGTTAATCCTCACATCCACGTCGTCATATTCACCAACATCGCCATCTGTGTAATGGAATTCTGAGATGTATCCGGCCTGGCCGTGGGCTTGCCAATTCTGGGCCTTGCTCAAAGCATCCTCCATGACTGGCGCTGCGGTTGGCAACGGTACGTGGACCTCGACGCCCTTCAGGACGACAGTTTCTTTTGGGCGCAGCCTCTGCCTCCCGCGAGGGCGTGCCCTCCCGGGGCCAAGGTTACGGGCGTGCCCAGATACTTGAGTTGTTCCTGGAATGCTGGCTCGCGCCAAGCGCGCTTGTATCCGTCGAAGAGAAATGCGATATAAGGGCCGGGTGGAATCCGGACTTTGACAGGCTTCGAGTTCCCAGAGACGGAGCCGGAGAACGGTAGATCGAAAGGGTTGTTGACGGGAACCAGCGCAAAGTGGGTGAGCCTCGTTCCATGCGCAGCGATTTGAGCTCCTGCCTGAGGCGCGAGTCGGATGGAAAGAGACGCGAGATCGTCGCGGATGACGGCTTCGATGGAACACACTTGACGCCCTTGTCTGAACTGGGTTAGGAATTCATTGTGACCAAAAAGATTTCCCGTCCGGCAGAGCCTTCGTATTCCCAATTGCTCAACGGAGTCGCCGAGCTACTCGAACAGCCAGGAAGTATTCCGCTCGTTCTGTGAATGCCATCATGCCCCAGACGTATTGGGAGGTCGGGCGAAGAATCGTGGAGCACGAGCAACAGGGAAAGAAGCGGGCTGTATACGGAGAGGCCCAAGTCGAGCGGCTTGCTTCGGACCTCACAGCGAAGTTCGACAGGGGGTTCCCTCAAAGTAACCTCTGGCAAATGAGAGACTTTTATCTCGCGTGGCCAATTCTCCAGACAGCGTCTGGAGAATTCCGCACGTCAAAACCCATAGCGGGTAACGCGCCAAAGTTCCAGACACCGTCTGGACTTTCAGGTGAACGTCAGGAGACACCGGGTGGATCTCCTATTTTTTCACCGCCGTTTGCGATGCCTAGTAATCATCGACCTGAAAATCGGCAAGTTTTCCCATGGAGATGCTGGGCAGATGAATCTCTACCTCAGCTACGCGCGTGAGCACTGGACTCTGCCCGGCGAAAATCCGCCGATTGGTCTGATTCTCAGCTCCGAGAAAAACGAAGCCGTGGCCCACTATGCATTAGGGAATTTGCGTAACAAAGTCCTATCCAGCGAATACAAACTGGCCTTGCTTGACGAAAAGAAACTGGCGGATGAAAATCGCTAAAACCAGGAAATCCCTGGCCCAACGAAAACTCTGAAATCCACAGTCGTCAATTCGGGTCGCTTGTCGATCCAGAAGACACGTTGCGCCGGACAAATCGTCGAGGAGATCGGGAGAAGGCGTCACTGATCAGCACCATACTTCTCCCAACGAGACTTGAACGAAGCCGCCGCGGCGGCGGACGCGTACGCGTGTTCCTGAGCTGACATCGTGACGACGCGATGAGCTAGTGTAGTGTCCAACAAATAGCTAGACAATAATAACCGAATACGCTATCGTGCTGTATGGCTACTCCTGTATCTCCGTTATCTCTCAGTGACAGCCAGAAACGGCAGCTTCGAGAATGGATTTCTGCCTTCGGTACT
>DATGJZ010000119.1:0-2646 GCA_035294925.1 Candidatus Angelobacter sp.
TCGCACCCGGCTCACCAGCCGCGTGGCCATCAACGAATGCCCCCCCAAATGGAAGAAATTGTCATCCACACCCACCCACTCCACACCCAACACGTCCGCAAAAATCTCGCACAAGATCTCTTCCTCCGGCGTCCCCGGCGCTCCGGACAGAATGCTATCTCCCGGTAGAGGCTCCGGTAATTTGTTTCGGTCCACCTTCCCGTGCGATGTTCGTGGCAACGTCTCCAAGAAAACAAAATTGCTTGGAACCATGTAGTCGGGCACATGCTTCTGGAGATTACGCCGAAGTTCTTTCGTATCGAGATTTGCGTCGCGCCTGGCTACGACGTAAGCTACGATTTGTTCCTGATCCTTATCCGTTTTCCGGATTGTGACTACGACTTCAGCGACCCGCGAATCCCGCAGCAACGCGCTCTCGATTTCTCCTGGCTCGATTCGGAATCCGCGCAGTTTAATTTGCTCGTCGAGCCGGCCGAGAAACTCAATCACGCCATCTTTCAGATAACGCGCCCGATCGCCGGTGCGGTACAGACGGCCGCCGGGGTCCGGAGAGTAAGGATCCGGAACGAACCGCTCGGCGGTGAGGTCGGGCCGGTTAAAGTAGCCGCGCGCCACGTTGGCTCCGCCAACGTAGATCTCGCCCGCACCGCCCAATGGCGAAGGCATCATCCATCTGTCCAAAATGTAGATTTGTGAATTGCTCAATGGCCTGCCGAGCGGAGTATTTTGAAAACTACGCCCCTCGTCCACGTCCAGGCGATAGGTCACAACTCCGACAGTAGTTTCGGTCGGACCATAGTGGTTAAAGATGGAACACTCAGTGGCAAGCTCCTGCAAACTGCACATCCAGCTCCAGCGGGAGGATTCTCCGCCGATGATGAGAACGTCTCGTGGCATGAGCTGTTTCTTGTTCTGGCCGGCGCTCTCGTGGAGCGCTGCCAAATGTGAGGGCGCGATCTTGAGTCCCCCGATTGCATGTGAACGAAAGAAACGGGTCATCCACTCCGGGTCGATCCCTTCCTCCTTTCCGACCACGTAGACGCATCCTCCGGTGCACAATGGAGGAAACAAGGCTGTTACGGATGAGTCGACTGCCAGTGGCTGCACCATCGCAAAGTCGCATCTCGAGACCTGCATCTGCCGCAGAATAGCGTGGATATAGTTGCTCAATTCACGGTGCTCAATACTGACTCCCTTAGGTTGACCGGCCGACCCTGAAGTGTAGAGTACGTAGGCAAGACTCTCTGGATGCATCTTCAAGTGCAAGTCGGTCGAGGCTTGCCGTTCAGTTTCTTCTGCGGCAGTTTCGAGAGTGATCACTGGGCAGTTACAAGAGGACAATTGCTCTTTGCACCTCTCTTCCGTCAATACGACTTTGGCATGCGTGTCTGAGGATATCAGCGCCAATCGCCCGGGCGGGTGGTCGGGGTCTAGCGGAACATATGCCCCGCCCGCCTTCAGAATTGCGAGCACCGCGACCACAACACTTACGGAACGTTCCAGGCACAAGCCAACGCACATTTCCGGACCTATGCCTATGTTGCTTAGATAACGGGCAAGCCGGTTCGCTTGGTGGTTGAGGCTGCCATAGGTCAACTGCCGCCCATAATCGTCGGCAACCGCGATCTCGTCGGCCGCCTTGGCCGCCTGCTTCTCAAACAACTCATGGACGGCATGCCATGGAAACTCGCTTCCACTCCGGTTCCACTCAATCAGGATTTGTTTCTTCTCCCTCTCGTCCATCATTTCGAGTTCGCAAATTGGCTTCAAGGGTGCTGCGGCAGCTGCTTCCAGTAACTTTCCGTAGTGCCGCGCCATCTGCTCGATGCGCCATGGGTCAAACAAATCGCGGTTGAAAACCCAATGGAACTGGATCTCCCCGGAGCGCTCGAAGGCATGTAATTCGAGGTCGCGGCGTACACGAAACTCATCACTTCTCAGCCGAACCACCTCCAATCCGGCCAATTGCTGCGCCTCCATGGGCGCATTTTGCAGCGCAAATGTCACTTGGAAGAGAGGGGTTATGTTAAGGCTTCGCTGCGGCGATAGTTCCTCAACCAGTCTTTCAAACGGCAGATCCTGATGCCGGTAAGCCTCCAGGGCCATTCCGCGTACGGTCGCCAATAGTTCACGAAATCTCCACTCTCCGTGGACCCGCACCCGCATGACCAGAGAGTTCACAAAGAAACCGATCAGCGGCTCCAGTTGCGCTTCCTGGCGGTTGGCAATCGGTGATCCTATGACAATGTCTTCCTGTCCGCTGTAGCGTTGCAACAGTACGGCGAAGGCGGACAGTAAGGTCATGTACAGCGTCGCTTGACTGGTGTGCCCTAACTGCTTTACGGCCGCCACTTGTCTTTCGGATAACGTCGCAAAGCAGCGGTTCGCGAAGAACGTTTGCACAATGGGACGCGGACGATCTTGTGGCAAATGTAGTTGTCGTGGAATGCCGGCTAGCTCGTCCTTCCAGTAGTCGATATCCTGCGCCAGGGTCTCTTCGTCCAACCATTGTCGTTGCCACAGGGTGAAATCGGCATACTGCACCGCCAGCGGTGGCAGCGGACTCTCCCGCCCGTCGTCTTCCGCACCTCCCTGGAATACCTCGTACAACGTCATGAACTCATGGTTGAACACTCCTTGCGACCA
>DATGJZ010000120.1:0-68678 GCA_035294925.1 Candidatus Angelobacter sp.
CCGACGCCGTCCGCGTTCATCCAAAACAGGCGATAATTCCGCGTAACGCCGCCGAATGCCTGCCGCAGACATCACCATTCGCAAACGCTATCACATTGTAATTTTCAGTTGAAGTACTTATTTATGCACGCCGCCTTAGTATTTGGTATTTAGCAAAACCAAAAAGCGACACCAACATCTTTTCACCACGGAGGGCACGAAGGAACACGGAGGAAAGCAAAGGAAAAACCAAGACACCGCCGGGGCTCCCGCAGGGAGTGCAGCGGCGGTGCCACACGTGCATGGTTGGGTCCGGATGGGTGGGTAGAATTTGTTGCTCGCGGAAAAATACGGAGCTACCGGAGAAAGGCAAAGGCATTCATTTTGGGCGCTCCTCCGGGGAGCGGGATGCGCGTGGGCCCTTCGACTCTCCCACGTTGTGGGATCATCTCGAGGGCGGGCTCTTCCACGGCACGCCGGGACAGGTCGACAGAGAGGAAAAGAGAAATTGTTTTTTCATTTTTCCCAGGATTTTATCCTGGGCTACATTGGGTCACGCCTCCGGCGTTTTAGGCAGCACGCTTACTTGGTGGATCCGCCACGGCGGACTTTCAGCAGGTTAAGAGGCAACGGGTAATTAGTACTTAGTATTTGGTATTTAGCAAAACCCGGAACCAAAGAACCAAGGCAGCCCCTGGTGAGCCGGTGATCTGGCAATCCGGCAAAGCAGGGGCTGATTTGTTCCTGATGTTAGCTGGCGGTGGCCGGCTGCTTCTGCTTCCTGCCGGGTTCGGGTTGTGCTGGGTTTCTTTTTTTGGATGCGGGCGCTGCTCCCAGGCGAGACGTAGTTTCTCGAAGTGGGCGCCATCATGAAATTCGGCGTCGCGCAGGGTGGATTGAGTACAAGAGGTGACGCAGGCGCTCCAGTCTTTTCTAGGAAATATCCCAATAATAGGATATATTATGAACTACAAAAAAGAAGTAAAGCCTCTATTCTGGGTTGGCAACAGCAAGAACGATCTTCGAAAATTTCCTGAAGATGTTCAAGATGCGGTTGGTTACGCTTTGCACCAAGCCCAGATTGGCGAAAAGCACAAGGATGCGAAACCGCTTCGCGGCTTCGGCGGAGCCAGTGTTCTGGAGGTCGTCGAAGATTATGCCGGAGATACATACCGCGCTGTTTACACGGTCAAGTTTGCCGAGGCGATTTATGTGGTTCACGCCTTCCAGAAAAAATCGAGACGCGGATCAGAGACACCGAAACCGGACATGGATTTAATCCAACAGAGGTTGAAAAGGGCGGAAGAGCAACATGCGGAAAACACCAAAACGGGGAAAACCCCTCAGAGAAAAAATAATGATTGAGGCGAGCAGCGGGAATGTCTTCGCTGATCTTGGCCTGTCAAATCCGGAGGAGCGCTTAGCAAAAGCTAAACTGGCGATGCGCATTTCCAAGGTTATTGACGCACGAGGACTGACTCAGGCTGAAGCGGCGGAGGTGCTGAAGATCAATCAGCCTAAAATATCCGATCTCTTACGAGGACGACTTAAAGGCTTTTCGACGGAACGGCTTTTTCGCTTCCTGAATCTGCTTGGTCAAGATGTGAACATTGTTATCCGCGAGAAGCCGGCTCGGCGGCTTCATGCCCATGTTAGCGTGGCCGTCCAGCAGCGATCAGCACTCGGTTAGGGGGACCCGGCGGCTGTACCAAACGTGCATGGTTGGTCCGGATGGGTGAATAGGTGGGCTTGTTGCTCGCGAAAAAAACGGGCCTTCCAGAGAAAGTCAAAGGCATTCGTTTTGGGCGCTCCTCCGGCGAGCGGGATGCGCACGGGCCGTCGGCAGAGAGGAAAAGAGTATGTCGCCCCGCTGGGGCTTTGGGCGGTTCGTTCGTATCGTACCCACAGCTTGCGCTGTGGGCTAGTGTTATTACGCCTGCTTCGCAGGCTTCTCAAGGGCAAAGACACGGCCGGGGCGGGCTCCTTGGTTGTGGAAAAAGAGAGAAAGGCAAAGGCATTCGTTTTGGGCGCTCCTCCGGCGAGCGGGATGCGCGTGGGCCCTTCGACTCTCCCACGTTGTGGGATCATCTCGAGGGCGGGCTCTTCCACGGCACGCCGGGACAGGTCGACAGAGAGGAAAAAGATTGTGCCGCACTCCTTCGGCTTACCACCTCAGGACAGGCTCTGGCTACGTTGTGGCGCTCCTCCGGAGTTTCCGGATTGTGTTTGATGCATTGTTATGGTGACGCCTTGATGTAATCGCGTATGTCGCCCCGCTGGGGCTTTGGGCGGTTCGTTCGTATCGTACCCACAGCTTGCGCTGTGGGCTATTCTCATGCCGCCCGCCGCGGCGGGCTTCCGGGTCCAAACAACTGCGGCGAAGCGACCAACCGATGAGCGCGCGCGGCGGGCGTAATAACGCTAGCCCACAGCGCAAGCTGTCGGCGGGTGCTGGCAACAACCCACAAAAGCCCGCCTAGCGAGCGACATAAAATCTTCAATCCCAAATATAGCGCTCGTCGTATTCGATTTCATGCTTGCGCAGGAAGCTCACGAATTCCTCTTGAAACGTGAGATTGCGGTGGTGTTCTTCCTGATTGCGGATGTAATCCTCTACCTCGGGAACGTTGGACTTGCTTACGCTGAATGCGCCGTACCCGAGCTGCCACGCAAAAGAGGACCGCCGCGGCCATTTCTCATGCACCCATCTGCAAGAATTCGATTTGATAAAGCGAAGCATGTCTGACAGAGAGAGGGTTGGTGGCAGGCTGACGAGCAGGTGGACGTGATTCTCCATCCCATTGATCGCATGTGCTTTGCCCTTGAGTTCGCGCATCAGGCCACCGAGGTAAGCATGGAGTTCCGGTTTCAGGTCGGGCACAATCAGTGGAGCGCGACCCTTGGTGCTGAAGACAATATGGACAAAAAGCTGAAGAAAAGTCCGGCTCATTTTAGTTTTATGTCGCCCCGCTGGGGCTTTAGGCGGTTCGTTTGTATGATACCCACAGCTTGCGCTGTGGGCTAGCGTTATTCCGCCCGCTTCGCGGGCTCCTATTCGGGCAAGGCTGACAAAAGCTTGCTGTGGGCTAGCGTTATTATGCCTGCTTCGCAGCCTCCCAATTCGGGCAAGCCCCACGAAAGCCCGCGTAGCAGGCAATTGCCCAGACTACTGGCCTTGGGGTGTGCTTACGGGGAGGCCCCTTAGTTTTGGGCGGTAACCGCTGCGGGTGCGGACGTGGTATTTTTTTGCGGCTGGGCCCGTCAGTTTTACTTTGATTGCCCGCCAGCCTCGGTTTGGATTGGGGCGGGGGTAGTAACTCAGGGCGTAGAGATGGCCAATGTCATCGCGGATGGAGGCGAAGGCCTGTTGCTGGTTCTTCCAGCTCTTGGCAAAGTAGACCTCGCCGCCGGTGGCAGCCGTCATGCGGCGGAAGACGGTGCTGGAAATATCGTCCTGTTTGGCTTCCTTGGTGCTGATTACATAGATGGGAATTCCGTCCGACTGGGCCAGCTCGCTTATGTCTTCGGGGGCCACCATGCTGGCGGTATCGGGGCCGTTGGAGAAGACCACTACAACCTTCCTTCCGGAATACTGGCTGGCATCTTTGAGCGTTAGCAACAGAGCGTTGTAGAGCGCGGGGTTATCTCCGGCGATTGTGGAACGCACTCCGCGCAGGACTTGCGTGCGGTCAGCAGTGAGCGTGGAACCCCGGTAGAGATCGCGGCTGTAGGAATAAAAAGCTACACGCTCCGGGCTCTCTAGCGACCGGGCAAACTCGGCGATAGCATCCTGAGCCAGGGCGAAGCCACGGTACATATAATTACTGGTATCGAAGAGGATGAAGACGTTTGCGCCGGCGATCAGGGAGCCCGGCTGCTCCGTGGTGGTTTCCGAGGTTCCTTCCAGCTTTTCGGGCAGGGTGGCGTCCACCGGGTGCTGCGCGGCATTGCCTTCTCCGAAGGTAGCTAGTTTTTGCTCAATCCCATCTTCAAGGACCGTGAAGTCAGAAGGCCGCAAGCCGGTGACATAGTGGCCCTTGTTATCGATTACGGCCACGTTCAACAGCACCAGGTTCACCTCGACGCGCACGACCGGGTTATTGGACTGGCCCTGGCCTGCGCTTTGCTGGGCCGGCAGGCGAACTGACGGCCCAGCTAAAACCACGAGAATCGCGCAAAGTAGAAGGTATCGTTTTGTCATAGTTCCCTCAGGGACGGGAATCCACCGCAGTTTTTGGCAGGGAGGCAATCTTGCCCAGCCGGAATTCCTCACCGGTTTCCTGCATGGCGCGCGAAAGCGCCGGCCAATCCTCAAGCGTGGTGGCAAAGAGTTTCTCAATCATGCGACGCGTCAGCTCCGGTACAAGGCGGTTCAGTGCTACCGGGGGATAGCCGAGTTCATCCGCCAATCTTGCCCAGTATAAATTGTTGGATTCCCAGGACTCGCCCAGAAGACGGCTGGAATAATCACGGAAGGTGGGGAGGAGCCTCCCACTCATCAATTCGCGGGCATAGGTGTGCGCCAGGGCGGGGTGGGAGACGCCAAAATCTCTTGACAGGCGATCCCAGCCGGCTTCATCGGGATGCAGCCGGATGAGACTTTCCAACTCTTTCCCCGAGGCCCCAAGGCGCTCCATCTCGTCAGGAAACTTGCGGTGAAAGTCTGCCGCCAGGGAGAAGGTTTCAGAGGGCATCACCTCGTGAAGCACGCGCTCCGTTTCACCGGAGCGGAGGGTGTTCTCAACGCGCTCAAACCTCTGCGGCGACATCCGATCGGAGAGAATACTCATGACCCGTTGCCGCAAGTCTTCATTCTGTGCGGCGGCGGTCAAGAGCGCCTCTCCCACGCGCTGATAGAGGGCGACGGCGTGCAACTCATTCTGGCCCACACTCCACCAGCGTGGCAGCACAGCGCTGGTCAAAAGGCTGGGCACAAGATCCTGCCAGATTAGGGATTGCACATGTTCGGGGATGATGAAGTCCTGCTCCACGAGGGCCAGAGTGTAGGGCAAATCAGCAAGCGATCCCGCCAGATGAGTGCCACCGCCAGCGGTAACGCCCAGGTTGATCAACTCCGGCGTCTTCCAGGGTTGCGATCCTTCCGCCGCCGGCAACTCAGAGTAGTCGTGGGAGCGGACGAAAATGGCATTGTTGAGGAGCATCTGGGCCCCTGGCGGCTGGTAATAGGCATAATTCAGTCCCACCAGGGTATCTCTGAAGAAGGGCGCAAGACGTCCGCGCGCCGTGGCCAATTCCTGGGTATTGCCGGACTTGATGATGTTGGCCAAATTGGTTCGCGTCTGCAAGGTTGTGTGGTTGATATCGGAACGGCCAGACTGAAATTCGACTTTCTCTCTGGCGCTGAAGATGGGACGCGGCATTTCAAAATCGCGCAACTCGGCGGCCAGCGGAAGCAACGAATCGCCGGTTGCTTTTCCTTGCGCCATCTGAGTAAGGCCCTCGCCTAGCGTGAGCAGCGTATCCAGGGAGACAAGGCGCTGAGCACCCATCACGGACTGAATCCTTGCGGCCAATTCTGACCGGACGTGTTGGCCTTCCGGAGTGGTTTGAGGAGGACCCGCCAGCAAGGTGACAACTTCATCCTGGGTGAGATCCGATCTGCCGGTGGCCGCACGCCACAATCCGGCCAGCGAGGTCCGTCCGGCATCAAAAAGCTGGGGCGCGGAGACGACTTGGGAAAAGGGAGTCACCAAATGCTGCCAGGAATCGTTCCAGCTCTGCGCGGGAATTTCTCCTTGACGGGCCAGAATCTGCCAAAGCCCGATGTTGGCCTGGAAGATCCCGATGGCGTTGGCGCGTAATGCAGGGAGAGCAATGTGATCGAGGGATTCGGCCACAGTGAGGAAGCTGGTGATGGAGGCATCGTTCAAGCCGGAAAACTCGGAAAACATGGGGTACTGGTCGCCAAACCTGGGAAATTTTTCAGCCAGGAGCCGCGCGGTTTGCGGAGACAGACGCTCCTGCGGCGGCCGGGAGCGGTCGATTTCACACAGCGTCAGATAAGTTTGAAGAGGTTTATCGTCTATGGGTTCACGGGAAACGGCAAGCAGGCCTTCGATGAGGTGTTCACCATCCGTCCAGTGTCTGGCTTGCGCGGCCAACCGCCGGGTTTTCTTGGAAGCGGCGTCGCGTTCAAAAACTTCCTTCCATACCGCGAGGTCACCAGGGATCTGGGGCTGGCCGTTCGAGTCCAGTTGAACGCGGGTTGCCAGTAATACAAGGCCGGGATCTGGCCGGAACACGCCTCGGGCAGCGCCAGGAATGGTGCTTGTCCCCCGCAGCGCCTCATAGAAGCGCTTGAGCCGGCGAGGTTCAGTGAAGTAGGTTTGCTGGGCCGGGCTGATACTGGACAGTGCATCGAAGTAGGCGGCCAGCCATCCGTCATCCCTGGCGAGCAACCGGATGATGAAATCGCCCGGTGAGTCCGGGCCTGCGCCCACCAAGTCTTTCCAGGCGGCTTCTGAGGAGGGTGCACCGGGAACTACTACACGTCCGGAGCGGATCGTGAGGTGGCCTCCATAGAAATCAAGGACGCCGGAGTAGCGAAGCAATTTCCCCAGCCCAGGCTGCTTCTGTAAGGCGACCCTGGTTTCGGTGTCCATGCGGCTCACCGCGATAAAAAGACGAGCCAAGCCAGGATTCAGTAAAAGAGCGTCGACCAGATCAGCATTCCTGGGGTTGCCGGCAATGCTGGTGGAAACAGTGGTCCAATCCTTAGGCACGAATGGCACCGGCACTGAAGATGAAGGATAAGGGAGAATGAAGGGCTTGCCACCGCGCAGCGCTTCCTCGAGGTCGGCCAGCGGGAAGCCAGAGTCGATGGTGAGGAAGGCGCGGTCGGGATCAGCCGTCTGCACAGAGGTGTTCGGGCCGCATGGATTGCGGAGCCGATAGCCAAGAATTTCCAGCAGCGGCTTTGACTGCTCGCACCTGGAAACACGAATCAGGCCTTCCGGAGCCGCCAGCGTCACCAGTTCCGAAGCTTGTTGCAGGTACCGGCGCAACAGGACGAGAAATTCGGTGGGCCTGCCCCTCAGGTAGCCCCTGTCATTCACCACCTGGGCGAGCAAGGGCAGAACCTCCTCAGGAGAGGCCTTCTGGCTGATGCCCGCCATGCGCAGGAAAGAGCGCAGAGGGCCGGGAATGGAGATTGCAGCAGAGCCCGCAGAAGGGGGTTCCGCGTCAGGCGCGGGAATTGCACCGGCACTGCTGGACGAACAAAAGCATGTGCCCAAAGACGCCGTTAGGAGAAGAAGAGCAAGCGAACGAGCAGGGGATTTCATGGCTGGAGTCCTTTGGCAAACAGTACGACAAGATAACTCATATCTACGACAAATCAAAAGCATTTCCGGAGCCTCTTGCCGTTTGTTTTCCCTTATTCCCGGCGCGCTCTCCCGTGTAGATCCGGAAACTACACATTTCTGGCAAAATGTCTCCCCAGGAAGGCAAATTTCAACCATTCCTGAGATGCGGGGGACTCTCTTAATGGCGATTTGCCTCAGCTAAAATATTACTACCAAAACGTTTAGGACAATGGTTTGAGACCCTCTCTACGGCGTTCTGTTGTGACGCGGCGCAGCGTCTCCTGGGATGCTTCCGGGAAGCGCCGGGCTTCTTCGGGTGAGAAGGCCCGGAGACCGGGAGTTGGAGTTCCTGACGCACCCATCATGCGGATATGTGGATTGGCTGTACCCTGATCCCGGTTTCACAGGTAAAATCTCACCTTCGAACTGAGGTGACCTGATGAAAAGAATTCGTTACACGCTTGCTGCCGTCATCTTCCTGACGCTGGTTCCTGCCGCTCTCTGGCCGCAATCCTTGCCGAATCTTGCGCTGACCCGGCTCAACTACACGGTGACCAAGCGCACGGTGAATCCCCAGGGCGCGATGAAAGAACAAATTGATGCGGTGGATAAAGACCTTAATGAAGCCACTCGCCTGGGAAAAAACAGCGAGGTGCGGCGTCTGCTGGCCAAGGGCATGACGCTGCTGGCGGGCAAGCAATGGAGCGATACGCTGGATTTCAAGAACTCGCTGGTGCTTCGCTCCGAGCGGGTGTTTGTGGACTCCTCGAAGCCGTACGTGGTGCGATTGGAGCAAATCTACAGCCCCGCGCTTCAACTCGATCATGCACTTGGGGCGCATGTTTCCCTAGGCAAGCCGCGACCGGCAACCAGCCTGGCGGAGATAGGCTCAGCGCCCCAGCCCGGCGATGTGGTGAAAGACCTGGGCAAGTTCGACGAGGTAAGCCGCGATCTGCGTGAAGCCCCATTCACGATGGAGCTGGACCTGGGCGGAGTGGCGGACGGGCCTTATCAGGTGCAGGCCGAGGTGCTGGATGGCGACCGGTTGCTCGGGCTAGCCACGTTGCGGATTGTGGTGCTTAAGGGTCTCGACGATACCCTCGCACGTATTGCAGCGGAGGCCAGCCACGCGCCTGAATCCTTGCGCGCAGATGCTCTTTATCCGGTGGATCGGATCCGCAACGTGGACCTGGGCCGGGTGGAGATGGGGCAGTTTGACCCGGCGAAGGAGCTGGCTGCGGCGAACGAGGTGCTGGCTGCCGCCAAGGCAGGCAAAGACCCGTTTGCAGGACGTACGGGCGACATCAAGCGTCACTACTTGTTCCAGGCGGCTGGCGGCGAGATCATGCCCTACCGCATCTATGTGCCAACCACGTACACCCCTGGCCGCGCATTTCCGCTGATTGTGGCCCTGCACGGACTGGGCGCTACAGAAGACTCGATGTTCAGCGGGCTCTACAACGTTCCCAAGCTGGCGGAGCAGCACGGCTACATTGTGGTGGCGCCGCTGGGCTACCGGACGGACGCGGGCTATGGCGCTTTTCGGACTGGCGGACAGGTGAATCACCGCGGCCAGTTGAGCGAACAGGATGTGATGGAGGTGGTGCAGAGAGTCCGGCAGCAGTACAAGATCGATGAAAACCGCATTTACCTTATGGGCCACTCCATGGGTGGATTCGGCACCTGGGCGCTGGGAGCGAGGTATCCGGAACTGTGGGCGGCCTTAGGCCCGATTTCCGGTGGCGGAGACCCAGCGACGGTGGAGAAAATGCGCGCCATCCCGGAAGTTGTGGTGCACGGCGATGCCGATAACGTTGTTCCGGTAGGCAGTTCGCGGGTGATGGTGGCAGAGATGAAAAAGCTGGGAGTGGAGGTGCAATACATTGAGGTGCCCGGGGGAAATCACATTAACGTGGCAGGGATGAATATGGCGGCCATTTTTGATTTCTTCGATGCGCATAAGAAGGGGGCAGCGGCGCGTTGAGAACAGCAATCAGCATTCAGTCCGCGGACGGATTGGGCAATCTTTTGAAGCGTTGTGGGCTTGAAGCGAAAGTTCAAAAAACCTTACCGGTGATGACGGTGAATTGAATGATTTTCACTGATAAGACCAAGGTCTTCGAATTGCTTTCTTAGTCCACCCTGCGCAGCAGCAGCGCGGAGTTTTTTGACCCAAAGGCGATGCAGTTGCAAATTGCCTGTTCGATTTCTGCTTTGCGTCCGGGTTGAGGGACGTAATCCAGATCGCAATCCGGGTCGGGGTCTTCGAGGTTGATGGTGGGAGGCAGCAGATTATGCTTCATGGCAATCAAGGTTGCGGCCACACCGGCGGCGCCGCATGCGCCCTGGGGATGGCCAATCTGTGATTTCAACGCAGACATGGGAACTTTGTAGGCGTGATCGCCAAGCGCCAGCTTCAAGGCGCGGGTCTCAATGCGGTCATTGAGCTGGGTTGAGGTCCCATGCAGATTTACATACTGCACGTTTTCGGCGGAGGTCCCGGCTTCCTTCATGGCCAACTGAATGGCGCGGGCCGGCTCTTCGCCGCACTCCTGAAGGCGAACGCGGTGAAAGGCCTCACAGGTTGAGCCGTATCCGGCGACTTCAGCATAGACATGCGCTCCCCGGCTGCGTGCGTGCTCGTATTCTTCCAGCACCAGCATCCACCCGCCTTCGGCCACGACGAAGCCATCGCGATCGCGGTTAAAGGGGCGCGAGCCGCGTTCCGGCGAATCATTCCATGATTCGGTCATGATCTTCATCAGCGTAAATGCCTTCATGATGCCCCAGGCCAGAGGCGCATCGACACCGCCCACCAGCATGACTGGCTGCGTGCCAAGCTGGACCTGGCGCAAGGCATGGCCAATAGCATCTGTGGACGAGGTGCAGCCGGTGGTGATCACGTGGCTCATGCCCCGAAGGCCGAAGCGCATGCTGACTTCGCTGGCGATGGTCCCGGCTGTGCCGCTGGGAACGGTGAAGAGGCTGACCTGCTTGATTTTGCCGGTGTAGTACAGGTCGTATTGGTGCTCGGTGAAATCCTGCGCTCCACCACCAGTGCCCAGGACCACGCCGATTTCGCGTTGCTGATTCAGGGAGAGCTTCTGATGATCGATGCCGGCATCGTTCAGAGCTTCCGTGGAGGCAGCCAAGGCCAGGGGGACGGCGCGGGAGACGTGCTTACGCTCGCGGGCTTCCATCCAGTCGAGTTCGTTGAAGCCCTGAACCTCGCCGGCGATCTTAACCGGAAGATTGGAAGCGTCGAAACGAGTGATCTGTCTGACGCCACTCTGGCCGGCGAGAATAGAGCGGCAGAACGCTGTCTTACCGATTCCGTTCGGGCTGACAACGCCCATACCTGTTACCACCGCGCGTTTGAGCATAGGAGGATTCTATAATTGATGCTGAGTTTGCGCCTTACGCCCACGTAAAATTTATGTCACTGGGAATTTATATCTCGGTCCCATTTTGCCGGTCAAAATGCACGTATTGCAACTTTGCCTCGGGAGTATTCTCCACATTGCAGATGAGGCGCTACGTGGAGCGGCTGTGTTCCGATATGGCTGCCTCCCGGAAGGTGGCGGTTGAACAGGGAGCTGTGATTCGCGGCCCGGTCGATTCCATCTACCTGGGTGGAGGCACTCCCAGCCTGCTTCCCGCCGCTGAATTGGCGCGACTGTTTGCGGGCATTGCACACGAATTCAGCATTGCCGAAGACGCAGAAATTACGGTTGAATGCGCTCCCGGCACTCTATCTCAACCCATTCTTGAATCATTAGTTTCATGTGGAGTGAATCGGGTGAGCCTGGGGGTGCAATCTTTTGTGGACCAGGAGGCCGCTTCCGTAGCCCGGTTACATACGCGGGCCAAGGTGCTCGAGGATATTGAACATCTGCGGGGAATGGGCGTTACCAACATTAACGTTGACCTGATTGCCGGCCTGCCGCACCAGACACGCGAGAGCTGGGCTTATTCCGTGGCGGAAGCTTTAGCTGCGGGCGCTCCGCATGTGAGCGTTTATATGCTGGAGGTAGATGAAGATTCCCGCCTGGGCCGGGAATTGATTGCCGGGGGAACCAGGTATCACGCGCACTTTGTCCCTGACGAGGATCTCACTGCAGATTTCTATGAGACGGCCTGCTCTGAATTGAACGCGAACGGGGTTGCTCAATACGAGATTTCAAACTTTGCCCGCGCTGGATTTGAGTCGCGACACAATCTTAAATACTGGACGCGGCAACCGTATCTTGGTTTTGGCGTAGATGCTCACTCCATGCTGCCTGCTGGCGAGGAAGTGAAGGCGAGCGGCACGGAGAGCATCCGGCTGGCGACAACAGATTCACTGGATGAGTTCCTTCTCTCACAGCAAATCAAAGCGGATGCGGTCAGCAGCCAGGAGGCGCTGGAAGAAACGTTTTTCCTAGGACTGCGGCTGAATCGGGGCGTGAAGCTGGACGAGTTGCGGCTCCATCTGGGCCATGACGTGGAGAAATTCCTGCCGGTGATGGATGAGCTGGTTGCTGCTGGAATGCTGGCCAGGATAGGAGACACTATTCAGTTGACGGCACGCGGACGCTTGCTCGCGAATGAGGTGTTTGAGAGATTTCTTGATGTGAAAGAAGAACCGGCGGGTACGACGGTTTAGGTAGAAGAGTGTTTAGAGTGTTGCAAATGACGGCTTACATTCCCGTTATTGGTAGGGATCTCTCGCTTCGCTCGAGATAAACTAAAAAATATGGTTGATTTACGCAGTGACACTGTTACCAAGCCGACAGCGGAGATGCGCCGCGCCATGGCTGAAGCCGAGGTGGGCGATGATGTTTATGGCGAAGATCCAAGCGTGAATCGCCTGGAACAGCGGGCAGCGCAGATTTTTGAGCGGGAAGCAGCGCTTTTTGTGCCTACAGGCACCATGGGCAACCAGATTGCCATCAAGGTACACACGCATCACGGGCAGGAGGTGATCTGCGAAGAACGGGCCCACATCATCAATCTGGAATCGGCGACAGTGGCGGCCTTCTCCGGCTGCATGCCCCGCACTATTTATGGCGAGGATGGCGTGCTTACATGGGCGCAGATCAAGAGGAAGATTGCTCCCACCGCCTACTATCGCTCACAGACCGGCCTGATCGTGCTGGAGAATACGCTGAACCTGGCTGGAGGGACGATCTTTCCTCAAGATGTTGCGGACGAAGTGTGCGACCGGGCGCACGAGGTTGGGCTGCCGGTGCATCTTGACGGCGCGCGCATTTTCAATGCGTCAGTAGCCACGGGCAAACCGGTGGCGCAAATCAGCAGGAAGTTTGACTCGGTCATGTTCTGCCTGTCCAAGGGGCTGGGCGCGCCGGTGGGGTCCATGCTGCTGGGGAGCAAGGCATTCATTGAAAAGGGCCGCGTATACCGCAAGGCAATGGGTGGAGGAATGAGGCAGGCGGGAATCCTGGCTGCCGCAGGATTGATTGCGCTGGAGAAGATGCCGCCGCGGCTGAAAGAGGACCACGAGAATGCACGGTTGCTGGCGGAGGGGCTGGCGCAGATACCGGGAATCAAAATTGATCCACAGAAAGTGCCGACTAACATTTTGGTCTTTGACGTCGGCGAGACGGGAATAGAAGCAAACGAGTTCAATCAGCGGTTAGCAGTGAAAAAGGTCCTGGCCAATGTGATTGGGCCGGAGCTGATGCGATTTGTAACCCACCTGAACGTGAGCCGTGAGGATTGTCTGAAGACGCTGGATGTGGTGCGCGAAATCTGCAGGAAGTAGTCAAGTGCGTTTCTGAGGCAGCAACCTCATTCGTGCCACAAGAACCGGGGGAATCTCGCTGAAGTGACTGCTCCAAGAGAGCGGGGTAGTACCGGGGGCATGGCCTTTGGGGAAGGCGGGTTCCTCAAGAGCGTCGAGGGCGAAGCCTGCCTCACAACCGGCGCCGATGAGATTCCCAAGCGGACGATGAAAGTATGGGTGGGGAACGGGCTGTCCGTGCATGGCGGCACCCAGGCGGGTGAAGGGCGTGAGATAGCGTGAGGTTTTCACCAAATATGTGGTTTCAAGACTACCTTCGCGATCCTCAAATTCGCTGACCATGATGTTTGCGGGGTTGTTGAAGCAGGGGTGCAGGATGGAGAAAACGAAGATGCCTCCTGGGACCAATAACCGGGCGAGCGCCCTTAGCAAGGGATGAATATCGGCCATGTCCATGAGCGCCATGTTACAAAGCGCCGCGGTAAAAGAGGCTTCGCCAAGACCGAGAAGAGCGTCATAGCTGGTTGCGTCGATTACCCGGTAATCAATTTCCTGCCCGCGGGGACGCTGTTTCGCAAGAGCAAGCAGTTCTTCCGAGAAATCCACGGCGACAACACTGGCGCCCAAGGCCGCCAGCCGCCGGGAGGTTACACCATTCCCGCAGGCGATATCCAAGAGCCGGGCGTCGGGCTGCACACGCATGAGCCGCTGGACTGCGGGCCATATGAGGACGTTCAGGAACTCGTTGCCTTCTGCCATGCGCTCATCCCAAAAACGAGCGTTGGTGTTCCAGGCGTCGTGGACTTTGCGATTGTTCTCAGGAATGTCAAGCATAATCGTGTCAAGATATACAACCATTTTATACATTGCCGCGTTCGGGCCAGGGCTATGCGTAGATTCGCGGCGGACGCAGATCGGCTACCATTTAGCATGCCTTTCCGGCCCAGCCTAGCTGTCCTGGGATCCATTCACTTGGCTTAATCTCATTCTTTCATCCGTCGCTCCATAGCGGTAAACCTAGTGGCTATGGTCACCCTTGGGATTCCGCTTGATCCGTCCATATGACACGTGAGCAGATTTGAACAGCGCCACCGCGACGACAAGGGTACGCTTAGTTACTCAGCCCATGGTTACTCAGCCCATGGTTCGCGGTAGCAGCATTTTGCGTTGCGCAACATTTCAAGGAGAAATTTAAGATGAAGACATCGTACGCCCCAATCGTAGCTGTAATCTTTCTAGCGCTACTTATCTGTGGTTGCAACACCGCACCGGCGCAGCCCGGACCAGCGGGACCGCAGGGACAGACCGGACAAACAGGGCAAACAGGACAATCGGGTGATCAAGGGCAGACAGGTCAGAACGGACAACAAGGCCAGACCGGTGATACAGGACGAGAAGGCGACAAAGGCCGGCGGGGACGAGAGGGCGAGACAGGTCAGACGGGACAAACGGGTGATCAAGGGCAGACCGGCCAGACCGGTGATACGGGACGAGAAGGCGACAAGGGCCGGAGGGGACAAGAAGGCCAGACAGGCCAGGCTGCACCATGTCCGGCAGGAGAGCATCGGAGTACCGACGCAAGTACAGGAACAGTGCGCTGCGTCAGGGACTAAGTTTGAGCGATTGGCTGCACCCCATCACGCGCAAAACGAAAACCGCGCGTGATGGGGCTCCGGGAAAACGCGCGTTTGAGGTTAAGGAGCGCTACGACGAGGCCAACATCCGGGCAAACCTTTTTTCTTCTTAGCTGAACCTATAATGACCCACGACCTCCCAAGCGCGATCGCTGCTTGTCGCGGGCTCTATTTGATACACTTTTGGTTCGCAAACCCGTCTGACGAACGCAGAGGAATCCCCATGACCCCACAGGTAGCCACCACTCCAGAGGTTTCACTGGCCGAGTTTCAAGAAGCGGCGAAAGTTGTTTCTTCTTTTGCCTATCACACTCCTTTGCTGACATCGAGATTGCTGAGCGAACGTACAGGCTTCGACGTCCGGCTGAAAGCGGAGATGTTTCAGAAAGGTGGTTCGTACAAGCTTCGCGGGCCGCTCAACAAGTTCCGTCATCTGTCCCCGGAACAGCGGCAACGCGGGGTGATTTGTTCTTCCGCGGGAAACCACGCGCAGGGGGTGGCGCTGGCGGCAGGCGTTTACAAGATGAAGGCCGTGGTGGTGATGGCCAGCAATGCTACGCAGTCCAAGGTGGATGCCACGCGCGCCTATGGCGCGGAGGTGGTGCAGCACGGGTTGATCTGGGACGAAGCCAACGAAAAGGCCAAGCAGCTTACACAGGAGCGAGGGCTCACGTACATTCATCCATTCGACGACCTGCAACTCATCACAGGCCAGGGCACGCTCGGGCTGGAAATCTTTCAAGATTTTCCCCAGGTGGACGTGGCCGTGGTTCCCATCGGCGGCGGCGGGCTGATCTCCGGCGTCTCCATGGCCCTAAAAGCCAACAATCCTAAGATTAAGATTATCGGCGTGGAGTCTTCTGATGGCCCGGCCATGAAAAGGAGCGTCGAGGCCGGACGGGTAGTGACGCTGGACAAGATTGATTGCATTATTGATGGGTTGCGGGTGAAACAGGTGGGCGAAAACACCTTTTCCGTGGTGCAGCGCTTTGTGGATGAGATTGTCGCCCTGCCGGACAAAGATATTTTTGATGCGATGATCTGGATCATGTCGCATTGCAAGCTGGTCGTCGAGGGCGCTGCCGCTGCTCCGGTGGCTGCGCTGCTGCATGGCCTGGTGAAAGCTCCAGCCGGATCGAAGGTCGCAGTGGTGCTAAGCGGCGGGAATGTAAACCTGGATCAGATTAGAAATTTGAAGTGGAACTGAAGTCATCGGGGCATCGGTTCATCGGGTGATCGGAGACCAGCAATTGGCAAGTAGCAGTTAGCAATTGGCCAACCAACCCCAAGAGCAAAACTGCTTTAGCCGCGAATTTGCGCGAATGCACGCGAATTTTGGGAAGCGTTGGAAGAATCGGGTGATCGACGTGACTCCACCTCATCCCGCACAAAAACGGCGCGGAGCGGCCCCGGTGATCTGGGGACCGATCTCTAACGACATTCAGTTGGGGCGTACGCCCTGAAACCTCAGGTGAGTGGTAGGGATACCCTCCTTTCGGTCGGGATAATTACACAAGGCTTGTACACAAGCTTACTAACCCTGTTGGCCAACTACTAATTGCCAATTGCTAATTGCCAGTTCATGAGTTAGCGTATCCCCAGATGGCCGATCCACAGGATGAGTTGGAGGCGCTTAAGGGCCAGGTGGCGGCGCTTACGGCGCGCATCTACATTTTGGAGCAGCGCCTGGGAGTTTCTGCGCCGGTGCGGCCGCAGACAGTTGCGCCACCGGTCACAGCCACGGACAAAGCCGAACCACAAAGACCGATTTCGATCCCATCGACAGCTCCCACACAAACTGCGCCGCCTTCATTCGCTACTCTGAGTCCTGCCCGGCCGTCAACAACTGAGGCGACCCAGGACACGAGCCTGGAAAAGAGGATTGGGCAAGTCTGGCTGAACCGCATCGGCATAGTGGCGGTGTTGTTTGGCGTCTCGTATTTTCTGAAGTGGGCGTTTGATAACAATCTGATTGGCCCGACGGGAAGAGTGCTGATCGGCATTCTCTTCGGCATCGGCATAATTCTGTGGAGCGAACGCTTCCGCACACGCGGCCACATGCCTTTTTCTTATTCGTTGAAAGCGGTAGGAATTGGCGCGCTGTATCTTTCCTTCTGGGCAGCGGCCCAGTATTTTCAACCACCGCTGATTTCCACCCAGATAGCTTTTATTGCCATGGTTATCGTGACCGCCTCCACGATCACGATGGCCCTGGCGCAGAATGCGCAGTTGCTGGCCGCCTTCGCCTTAATTGGCGGCTTCAGCACGCCCGCCATGCTTTCCACGGGAGAGAACCACGAGATCATTCTGTTCTCCTACGTCTGCCTGCTGGACCTGGGCGTCCTGGTGATTGCGATGGTGAGGCCATGGAGGCGGCTGCTGTGGGGCAGCTTTCTGGGAACGCAGCTCCTGCATTGGGGATGGTTCCTGCAACCGTATTACTCCAAGAGCGAGCGCCCGATAACCATCCTGTTTGCCGGGTTGTTTTTCGCCATCTTTGCCGTGATTCCGCTGGCCATCCCGTTTGAGCGGTCCACGCGCTTTAAAGGCCCTTCCGTTACGCTGATTGTGCTGCCCCTGCTGAATGCCGTGGTCTTCTTTCTGGCGCTCTTTGCCATGTATGAAAGTGAAAGGGAGACGCTCACCTGGTATGCATTGGGCCTAGCGGCCGTCTACCTGGGATTGAGCAACGCTTTCAAGAGACGGGTGGCGCAGGAAGAAGGCCGGGTCATCAACCTGATTCATGTGGCGATGGCCATAGCTTTCATCACCATTGCCGTTCCGTTGAAGCTGAGCCATTACTGGATTACGCTGGGATGGCTGGTGGAATCGGCAGTGCTGTTGTGGATTGCGGTGCGCACGCGCACGGATTTTTTGCGCTACCTGGCGGTGAGCGCTCTGGTGCTGGGGCTGTTCCGGCTTCTGGCGGTGGACCACTGGAGACCGGAGACACTGGTTTTCAACGTCCGCTTTGCCACCTATCTGGTTGCGATAGCGATTCTGGCTGGGATTGTTTATTTTGGCCGGCACTACGGTTCGGGCAAGGAGCAGACGTATGTCGAGTGGGCCGGCATCGGCCTGAACCTGCTGGCCCTGATCGCGCTGACCGGCGAGGCGTACCACTATTTCAACCGCCAGCAGAGCCATCTCAACCCGTTTACCGGATATTCCGGCAGCTACCGCCAACTCGATCTGGCCCGGAATTTCAGCTATTCCGCCATCTGGCTGGTCTACGGCGTAGGGCTCATGGTGTTCGGTTTCTGGAAGAAGACGGCTTTTGTCCGCTGGCAGGCGCTGGCGCTGATTGCGGCCACGATTCTGAAGGTATTCACCTACGACGTGAGCGAGTTGGACAAGGGATACCGCATCCTGAGCTTCATTGCGCTGGGCGCGGTGCTGTTAGGCATCTCATTCATTTATCAGCGTGACTGGCTTAAGCTCTCGCCGCGCTCTTCGGGGAAATCTGAGGGCACTTCCGCATGAAGACCTTACTTACTGCGATGGCGCTTATATTTTTTTCAAGCGCCTCAGTTTCCTACCTGAAATATTTCCGCGATGTGCAGGGCGGGGCTGACCATCAACAGTATGTTGCCGTGGATGAGACGGTGTGGCAGCATGCGCGGCCTGATCTGGCCGATCTGCGCCTCTTTGCGGGACCGAGTGAAGTCCCGTATGCGATCGTGGTTGAGCGGGGCAGTTCCCAGACAGAGCAGAAAGAAGTGCGGATCCTGCAGCCGGCGCTGGTAAGCGGCAAGACGCAGTTCTTCCTGGACATGTCCGGACTGACCGAATACGACCGCATTGAGTTGAGGTTGAAGGCCAGGAATTTTGTGGCCAAGGTGCGAACCGATGGCGCAGAGGAACTACACGGAAGGGATTGGGCCACGCTGGGAGGAGGGATTCTCTACGATCTCTCGGACGACAGGCTGGGCAGCAATACCACTTTGCGGCTGCCGCTTACCACGTACAAATATCTGCGCATCATTGTGGATGGCCCCGTCAAGCCCAAGGACATACAGAGCGCCACGGCCAACGTGCGGGAAGAGGAGAAAGAGGTCTGGCGAACGATCAGCGGTCAGGCCAAAGAAGAACAGAAAGGTAAAGACACGGTCTTTACTTTCTCTGTACCCCGGAATGTTCCGCTGGAGCGGCTGGTGTTCTCCATTGATGCGGCGCAGCCGAATTTTCAGCGCGAAGTTGAGCTGCAAAGCGACGGAAACATTCCGCTTGGCATACGAGAGATCAGCCGGGTGCACATGGTGCGACACGGACAGAAGATTGATTCCGAGCAAACCGACCTTTACCTTGCCGGATCAGGCGCGGAGACTCTCAAAGTGATTGTGCACAATGGGGATGATCCGCCGCTGAAGATCAATGGAGTCCAAATTCAGCAATACGAGCGCCGCATCTACTTCAGTTCGGCTTCCGCGCCGAAACTCTACTATGGCGACGAAAAACTGGACTCTCCGGTATACGACTACGCAAAACTCTTCCAGAAGGACGCGAATGCCACACAGACGGAACTTGGTCCGGAGCAGAGCAACAGCGCATATACAGGGCGGCCGGATGAGCGTCCGTGGTCCGAGCGCCATCCGGGGATCTTGTGGGTCGCGATCATTGCCGCGGTGGTGATTCTGGGGGCAATGGCGCTACGGTCGATGAAGAGGGTGGCGCCGAGCCAGTAATTAGTAATTAGTATTTGGTAGTTAGCAAAATCAAAGGCAAAATCAAAACCTAAAGCTCCCAGTACTAATTCAGCTTCTGGGCGGCTTCCAGGAAACGTTCTCCTGTGGTCTCAGAGAAATGACGCCAGCGCACTGTGCCTGATGAGTCCAGGAGAAAGGCCGCTATTCCTGCGATATCGCGGTTATCCTCGCCGGCTCCGGGAACCAAGAGATCATAGCTGCGAATGACCTCGGCTTTGCGATCGGAGAGTAGAGGAAAGGTGAGACTGGCTTTGCGGCACAGCTCGCGCGATTCTTCGTTCGTGTCTGCACTGATGGCTACCGGTTTGACGCCCGCGGCTTCGAAAGAGGCCAGGTTGCGTTGAATCCCCCGTAACTCGGAGGTGCAGCCCCCTCACCAATATCCCCGGTAAAAAACAACCAGCACGCCTTTGGGCATCCGCGCGGCCCCTGTGGAACTCCCGATGGGAGTGGAGAGCAGTTGCGACAGAGAGAAGTTTTTGCCGCTTGAGTCTACGAGGGTAAATTCGGGCGCGCGCTGACCCACTTTGGGCGCGTTGTTTGCCGCCGGAAAGTTCTTGAACACCAGGTAGCTGGCAAAACTGAAGAGGCCAAGAAACAGGATACTCAGGCCGGCCAGAACCGGGCCGGCAATCCTGCCGCGATAGGTTTGGGGCTCGCGACGGCTACGCGTGAAACCTGAAACCAGAAGCACCGCAGCTATCAGGAAAAGAACCAAGCTGGGCCAGAAGACGGCCAGTGCGCCAGTGCTCGCAACTATAAAGGCGTAGCCCAACAAGGCCACCAGGCTAAGAGCAAATCCAGCCCACAACCGCCAATTCCAGAGCTTTGCCGGCATAGGAACCTCCGGGGGGGGTAATTTTAGGGCATTTTCGTGGAAACAAGACTACAAAAACCTTACCACTGATCCACGGCCAGCCGGGACAGGTGACGGTGATTCGACTGATCTCCGCGGATAGGCCCAAGAAAAGTTTAGATCGAAAAAAATTATCGCAACGCTTCTTCCACTTCGCTTAGCCAGTCGGGTTTCTTGAGGACTTCGCGGGGCTTGGGGCCGTCGGCTGCGCCTACTATGCCATCTTTTTCCATCAGGTCAATCAGATGGGCGGCGCGGCCATAGCCAATCCGCAGACGGCGCTGCAGCAGGGAGGTGGAGGCTTTACCGAACTCGATCACCAGCTTCACGGCATCCTGGTACAGCTCGTCATTTTCGTTGTCACCTTCAGCACCCGCTTCAGTTGCGCCAGCGGAGACGCCCTGTTTTTCTTCCTTCGGAGCTTCGAGGAATTTCTGTTCGTACTGGGCCTGGGCCTGGGAGCGCCAGAATTCGACTACGCCACTGATTTCCTTTTCCGTAACCAGGGGCGCGTGCAGCCGGTGAACCCGCGCCGACCCGGAGGGCAGGTAAAGCATGTCGCCTTTACCCAGAAGGCACTCGGCCCCATTGGCATCAAGGATGGTGCGCGAATCGATCTTGGTGGCCACGCGGAACGAGATGCGCGAGGGGAAATTGGCTTTGATCAGTCCGGTGATCACGTCCACGGAGGGCCGCTGGGTGGCGAGAATCAGGTGAATGCCTACCGCGCGCGCCATCTGCGCCAGGCGGGTGATGGATTCTTCCACATTGGCCTGGTCGAGCAACATCAGGTCAGCCAATTCGTCGATGATGATGACGATGTAGGGCAGCGGTTTGTGTTCAATATCGGTGCCATTCTCAAACAGGCTGGGAGTTCCAGATTCATCGAACAGCTTGTTGTACTGCTCGATATTGCGCACGCCTTTTTCCGCCAGGGCCTTGAGGCGGCGCTCCATTTCGCGCACGGCGTTGCGCAGGGCGTTGGCGGCAAGCTTCGGCTCAGTAATGATAGGCACATAGAGGTGCGGGACGCCTTCATAGACGCCCAACTCCAGCCGCTTGGGATCCACCAGAATCACGCGCACCTGTTCCGGCGTGGCCTTGTAAAGAATGGACATGATCATGGCATTGATGGCCACGCTCTTGCCCGATCCGGTTGAACCGGCAATCAGCAGGTGCGGCATGGCAGCCATATCTGCGGTGATGATGCGACCGTTGATGTCCTTGCCCATGGCCAGGGTGAGCCGGGATTTGGCGCCGAGAAACTCCTGTGACTCCACGATCTCGCGCAGCCAGATGGTTTCGCGCTCGTGGTTCGGCACCTGAATGCCTACGGTTGATTTGCCAGACATGCGCTCGATGAGAATGCTTTCCGCCCGCATAGCCAGGCAGAGATCGTCGGCCAAGCTGGTGACACGGCTGTATTTCACGCCAGCTTCCGGCTTGAATTCGTAGGTGGTCACCACGGGGCCGGGATTGATCTGGGTGATGGCGCCGAGCACGTCAAATTCAGCGCATTTTTCTGTAAGCACTTCCGCCAGCGTCTTCAACTCCTGTTCATTCACGGTCTGCTGGCCTTCAGCGCGGTGCAGCAGCGAACTGGGCGGCAGCTTGAATCCTCCGGCAATCTTGGGCATTACGGTTTTGGGCTTACTGGCAATATCCGCGCGAGCTCCAATGGAAGGCTCCAGGGTGGAGAGGTCGTTTAGGAGAGCGTCTGCCTGTGCCTGAGTGGGAGGCGCTGACGGTGGAAGAGTTCTTTCTTCTTCAAGCACGCGCTCAATTCCGGTTTTTACCGGTTCCGGCGCGGCAACACGCTTGGCAGGAACCAACTGGGAGGTAACCGCGGGCGCCGCAGCGCGACGTTTGGCGAGCTCTTTTTCGGCTTTCTTTCTGGCCCGCGCAGCCCGCCAATCCTGAAACCGCTGCCATGCCGCAAACACAAAGGCAAAGCGAGTTTCCATCCAGATGTGCAGGGCACCGAAGGAGAACGCAGTGGAGAGGTAGAGGGCAACGGCGATCAGCGTTGTACAAACGATGTAAGCGCCGATGCGATTGAAGTAGTGCAGGAGCACGTCGCCCACGATCCGTCCCAGCAATCCCTCAACAGGGACCGCCTGCCTCCAACGCCAGTCCCAGGGCATCAGCCGCAGCAGGGCGGGCAGGAATACCAGCAAGGTGATGGCTCCAATGGTCTTTGCGCCGGGCGAGGGCACGTCGCGGGAGCGGAACCAGCGCGTAGCCAGCAATCCAAGAAAAACGGGAACAAAAAAGACGGCAATGCCAAGAAACTGAAGCGAGAGATCACTGAGCATTGCTCCGAACAAGCCAATCCAATTCCCCACCGGATGCCCGGACAGGGTGGATGATGCGGTGTTCAATGATGGATCCAGGGGCGAATAGCTGACCAGCGCGAGGAAAAAGAGGGTCGCGGAGACAAAGAGAAGGAACCCGATCAGTTCATTCAGGCGGCGGTTTTTGGTCGCCGTGAAAATGCGCGAAAGATACGTCATGAAGGCACTCCCTCACTCCAGTAGGGACACTAAACCCCACGGAAGTGACGCGGACATGCCAGAGCAGCAATGATTATCCCAGATAAAGAGGGATGCGCGCCAGCGAACAGGGGTTAAGGTTGGGTTAGAGTGTCAAACTAGGTTCCCCTGGCCATCCACAACAAGACTGCAGCACCCACGATAATGCGATAGATGGCAAATAGAGTAAAGCCACGGCGACGAACCCAGTGCATAAACCAGGCGACAACGATCAGGGCTATGAGGAAAGAGACGACGAAGCCGATTATCAGCACTACCCACTCATGGGAGTCCGCAGGCATCCGGCCCAGCGAGGTCTCGCCGGCATGGGCATGCAGGGTTTTATAAAGGTCGTAGACGGTGGCCGCGGCCATGGTCGGCATAGAAAGGAAAAAGGAGAACTCCAGGGCTGAGGGCCGCGACATACCTGCTAACTGTCCCGCGGTTATGGTGGACATGGAGCGTGATGTCCCGGGAAATACCGCAGAAAGAATCTGGCAAATGCCTATCCAAATTGCCTGGAGCATTGAAATTTCTTCCATGCGCTCCGTCTTGTGCCGGCCACCAGCCGGGGTCGGACCGAATAAGGCATCCACAATCCACATGACAATGCCACCCATGATCAGAGAAATGCCCATCACATAAAGGCTCTCAAGGTGTTTGCCAATCACTTTGGTGAGCAGGAGCGAGGGAATGGCAGTAAAGACAAATGCAATCAGCACCAGCGTGAGGGGATGAGTGAAAGCAGTGCGATCATTACGCTCACCGCGTGGAAACGTAGCCAGAAACCTGCTGATGCGGGAACGAAAATAAATGGGCAGACAGAGAATGGCGCCAAGCTGGATCACGACCGAATACATCTTCCAGTAGCCATCGGAGAGCGATATGTTCAACAAGTGTTCGGAGATTCGCAGATGGGCCGTGGAACTGACCGGCAGAAATTCAGTGAGCCCTTCCACAATGCCGAGCAGGATGGACAGCAAATAATCGTGCAAAATTCCTCCAAGCAAGCTGCCGGCTACGAGCTGCTTGCTAGCGCCGAACGCCATTCAGTTATATGTACTTAGCTTATATGTACTTAGCTTATATGTGCTTAACCCTGGGACCGCTTGAGCAGATTGTTCAGTGATACCGTTACAGCTATTATCCAGCAGCGATGGGCCAATCGCCAAGCAGCTTCTTATTCCGCCTGATTCCCAAACACCGGCACATTCTGTTCCAGCTTGTAAATCAGGTCCAGAGCTCGCGGCTTCCAGTCGCCTTGCTGGCCATATTGCGCCGCTACTTCCTGGGCCAGGCTGATGGCCTTCTTGCGCGCGCTCGCGCTCTTATCGTTTTCGTTATTCAAGCGATAGATGTCTACCAGGGCAGCCTGCCGCCAGGCGGCGTTGTACAGGGCCTCGGGAGCCTTGGGCGATTGCGGATGCTCGTGAGCGTAGTGCTCGTACAGATCGCTCTCCTTCTCCGGGCACCTGGCCAATCCTTTCCAATCGCCACAGACCTTGTTATCGATCATGTCATAGGCAGCGAGGTCGGACCATTTGGTGTGGGGGAATTTTTTCTCCACGTCTTTCATCCAGTGGTCTTCCATTTGGGCGCGGGAGTCGGGGTCCATCTCGCGGGAAGAGGGGCGAGGCAGGATGTCCGCCTTTTCCAGCTGCCAGCGGATATCCGCCGAGCGCCACAGGGCCTCTCCGGCAAGAGGAGAGTTGGGGAAGATATCCCACAAGCGATAGTAGAGGCGCATGGCATCCTGGGCCGCGCCTTTGCGGCCTCCACGCTGCTCTGCCTGATTTTCTGAATCCACGGCTTCGCCGAAGATGATCTGGTCGCCATTCGGCGTGGATGCGGCCACCAGTCCATTGGAGGTCACCCATCCCGTCACATCGCGCTGGCTTTCTCCCTGGATAATGGTGACAAATACTTTGATCCAGACGTTGTTGTCCATGTTGGTGTGTTCCAGCACCACCATGTCGCGCCCGCGTTCCACCTGCATCAGTTTTGCCGAGGTTGTACCGGGCGCCACGTACAAAGTGCCGGCGCGCACCAGGGTTCCATGCTCCGCGGCAAAGGCTGCGGACAGCAGCAATGCGGGCAGAAGAAAGAGCTTGAAGCTTTTGATCATGACTACCTCACACGTTCCCCAGCAGGATATCCGAGAAGAGTTGCGGCTCAACGTTGCCGCCGCTCACCACTGCCGCTGTTTTGCCGGAAGCTGGAAGCTCCGCCGCGTGGAACACGGCCGCGGCGGTGGTTACTGCCCCGCTGGGCTCGGCCAGGATCCTGGCGGAAAACAACAGATGCCTCATAGCCTGCTTGATTTCATCTTCTTTGACGGTGATGATCCCGTCAACGTATTTGCGGATGTGCTCAAAATTGATGGGGCCAATGCTTTGCGAGCGCAGGCCGTCCGCCAGCGTTCGCATGGAGCTTTCCGCGGAGACGGACTGGATTTTACCGGTGCGCAGGCTGGCTTGCGCATCGGCGGCAAATTCGGGCTCTACCCCAATAATCTTTGCTCCGGGCCGGGATTCCTTGATGGCGGTGGCAATCCCGCTGACCAATCCTCCGCCGCCAACCGGAACCAGCACGACCTCAATATCGGTACAATCCTCCAGAATCTCCAGTCCGATGGTGCCTTGTCCGGCAATGATTTTTTCGTCGTTATAGGGAGGGACGGGAACCAGCTTCCGTTCGCGCTCGAGTTCTTCCGCCCTGGCAATCCGCTCGCTGCTCGCCGGCCCCACCATGACAATCTCCGCACCCAACGCCCGGGTGCCTTCCAGTTTTACCTTTGGGGCGGTGCTGGGCATCACGATGGTGGCTTTTACGTTCAGGGCCCTGGCCGCATAGGCGACGCCTTGAGCGTGATTGCCGCTGGAATGAGCCACTACGCCGCGAGCACGCTGGTCCGGAGTGAGTGATGAAATTTTGTTATAGGCCCCGCGCAGTTTGAAGGCGCCAATGGGCTGAAGGTTCTCAGGTTTGACAAAGATCTGCCGGCCGTCCGGCAACTTGCAAGTTATGAGGGGTGTTCTGACCGCAAAGTTGCGGATGAGAGATTGAGCCTGCTGGATGTCTTTGAGGGTAACCATCTTGGAGTACTCTGATTTTATCAAGAGGCCCTCAGCCGCGTTAGACTGGTTGCCGGAGCCCATTCTTATGACCAACCCAGAACCGGGAATTTCATTTCGCACGCTGCTGGCTTACACGGATTTTCTTGCCCACCGCTGGATCAAGTACTTTCAAGAGCATCCGGCGGCGCTTGAGGTTGACCTGGGGGGAAAGGCCGGTTCAATCCGCAATCTGGTCGGCCACATCGTTCAGGTGGAGCAGTTTTTTGCCGGACGATTGATGCAGGAGGAGACGCCCAGGCCGAAGCCGGAGTCGCTGCCGCTCGAAGAGTTGGATCGCTTGCATCAGCAGGCGCAGGAGAAACTCACGCGATATATCACTTCCGCTTCGGAGGAAGAATTGAGCCGGACGCAGGCTTTTGGACCGGTCACCAGCGTTTCCAACCGCAAGATCATGACGCAGACGGTACTGCACAGCATCCATCACTGGGCCCAGGTGGCGATGGAGGTGCGCCAGGCAGGTTTTCCCACGGACAAGCCACAGGACATCATCATCACTGATGTCATGGAATAGAGTCGTTGTGCCTCCGACTGCGAGAATCTGTTTCTGTTGGGACAAAGGCAGTATGGCCCGGCCAGAGAATTTTGTAATTGGGTGATTTGAAATCAAGAAAACCCAAATCCTGCTTACATCCTGCGGTTCTTGCCCAGTTCATCCGCGCTGTCCAGTACCTTGGCCATGAAGTCCAGGAGGGCCCACTTCTGCGAGAACGGGACTGCTTGTTCCATGCTTACATGGACCAGGGCCGGACTGATCAGCACGGACTTCACTTGCTTTGCCGGGATATCCTGCGCCAGCCACGAGGTTTCTGAGGCAGGAATCACTGTGTCGGCGGTGGCGTGGAGCAGCAAGACCGGGACTGTCAAATGATCGAGCCGTCCGTGGGGCGAGACGACGCGCATCTCCTCGGCATGTTTCTGAATTTCCTGAAGAAGCTGCTGCTGTAACTGGTCACGGTGATGCAACAGCAATTCCAATTCCGCGCGCCCTTCGGGGCTGAGCTGGTCGATCTTTTTCATGGAGTCTGGGCTTTCCCAGAGCCACAGCCGCAGGGCTTCGCGGGCGATGGGAACATCATGGGCGGAAAAGAAGTCTTCCATGTGCGAGTAGGCGAGTATCAGCACACCGTATTCATGCGCCTGGAGTGGGGTGGAGGCGCCGTCCGGCCTTTCGATGGTATTGGTGGCAAAGAAACGGGAGACCCGCGCCAGGTCGTCATGGGAGCCCACAGTCGCTATGAAGCCTATGTTTGCCGCATATTCCGGCCTGGTTGCAGCCAGCAACGCGAGGCCTCCGGCGAAACTTAATCCCATGATGCCCACTCTTGGGGCACCCAACCACTTTTTGAGAACGCCGGTGGAGAGGCCGATAACATCGATGGACTGCGGAACTACATGGTAGTCAGCAAGGTCCTTGAGTTCCGGGGTCATTACCTCGATGCCGGCTCCGGCCAGGGCGCGAGAAAAATTGATCAGTCGAGGTTCGTCCATGCCGAGACGGTGGACGCCGTGCAAAAGCACCATTCCGCCGGGATGGTTCACGTCACTGGGTTTGTAAATGCGATACCTGAATGAGACTGCGCCTGCCAGAGCTGTTCCGGTCTCCTCGGTGAAGGGATGCTGGGCAAAGCGCACGCCGAACCCTTTGGCATCCGGATTGGAAAACCGCAGCAGGACTGACATGCCACGGAGATGCGTGTTGGCCGGGCGCCAGAGCGCTACGACAGCAATTGCAATAACGCCGAGGATGATCAGCAGGACAACGGTCTTGCGGCGCTTGAAGAAGCCTGCCATTAGATTTCCAGGATGACCGGCATGATCAACGGCCGCCGGGAGGTGGTTTTTCCGATAAATCGCTTGAGGTCGGCGCGGATCTTCTCTTTGATGACTCCGTAATCCGCTTTTTCTTCCGGAGTGGAGCCATCCAGGGTATTGGCAATGACCCTGCGGGCCTCTTCAATAAAGCCATTCTCCGCGGCCGTAACGAAGCCGCGCATCACGATTTCCGGGATGGATTCAACCGTGCCGGTAAGCTTGTTGATGGCTATGATCGGCAGCACAAAGCCATCTTCGCTTAGATGGCGGCGGTCTTTGATGATCAGGTCTTCCACCACGTCGGCACGCGATCCGGAGTCAATGCAGATGCGTCCGACGGGAACTTTATCAATTTTGCGGGCGCCCAGTTCATCGAACTCCAGCACGTCGCCGCTTTCCAGCAACAGCACCTGGCCTACTGCGCCATGCAAGGACCGGGCCATCTCCGCATGCAGCCGCAACTGGCGATATTCGCCATGAATGGGAATCATGTAGCGCGGCTTCACCAGGTTCATGAGCAGCTTGAGTTCTTCCTGGCTGGCGTGTCCACTCACATGGACGGGTGGCGAAGAGCCATCCTCATAAATCACGTTGGCTTCGCGCCGGAAGAGATGGTCAATCATGCGATAGATGGCTTTCTCATTGCCGGGAATGATCCGCGAAGAGAGCACCACCGTGTCGCCGCGCTGAATCCTGGCATGCTTATGGTTGTCCACGGCGGCGCGTGAGAGTGCAGACATGGGTTCGCCCTGGGTTCCACCAATCAGGGCGCACACCTGTTTTGGAGGAAGCTCCTTGATCTGTCCGGGATGAATCAGCGTGCCCTCGGGAACCTCCAGATAACCCAGGTCGAGAGCGATCTCAGTGGATTCGGTCATGGAGCGGCCAATCAGCGCCACCTTGCGGCCGTATTCCAGGGCAAGATCGATGGCCAGCTTGATGCGATGGATCGACGACGAAAAACAGGAGATGAAGAGACGGTTGTCAGCGCGGGCGAAGATTTCATCAAACTTGCTGCGCACAACACGCTCGCTGGGGGTATAGCCGCGCCGCTCCACGTTGGTGGAGTCCTGCAGCAGCGCCAGCACGCTGCGTTCTTTGCCGTACTCCGCGAAGGCATGCAGGTCGAACAGGCGATTATCGGTAGGCGTGGGATCAACCTTGAAATCGCCGGTGTGAATGATTACTCCCAACGGCGTGTGGATGGCCAGCGCAACGCAATCCACCAGGCTATGCGTGACCTGAATGGGATTGATGGTGAACGGTCCAAGGCCAAAGCGAGTGCCGGGACGAATTTCGCGCAGGTCGGCATCGTCCAGCAACTGGTGCTCTTCCAGCTTGTTTTCCACCAAAGCGAGCGTGAACTCTGTGCCGAAGACCGGAACGTTTAACTCTGAGAGTACCCACGGCAGGCCGCCGATGTGGTCTTCGTGGCCGTGCGTGAGCACAATTCCGCGGACTTTATCACGATTCTGGAGCAGGTAGGTGATGTCCGGAACTACGATGTCGACGCCCAGCAATTCCGATTCGGGGAACATCAGGCCGGCATCCACTACGATGATCTCGTCGGCCCAACGGATCGCCATGCAGTTCATGCCGAACTCGCCAAGTCCGCCCAGAGGCACGAGATGTAGTTTTCCCGCCGGCATAGATTGAACTTGTGATGCTATCAAATTACAGGTCTGATGGGGGAAGATCGCTAGGAACGGACCGCCAGGGCGGATTCTGCCTGCATTTGTTCCAGCACAAGACTTTCTTTCCTGCCAAGAACGCTCCCGGCAATCCAATAATACACGCCTATCAGCATGTAGAGGTACCCGGAGAGACCGGAAAGGCGCACGGGCAGCAGTACCGCGGTCAAGATCGCGATCAATCCCAGCATGCCCATGGCAAGCTGGTTGTACAGGGCATGCCTGGTGCGAAGAGACTCATACTCATTCAGGCCCAGTTCTTTGCGCAGGCCGTAAGCATATCGATACAGCAGGGCAAACACCACAAAGACGGCAGAAAATCCCAGGCTGTAAATGACCATGAGCGCAGGCACCTGGGAGGGCTGGATGGTTTCTTCCAAAGGATGCGTGGCCAGCAGTCCGCCTGAGATTCCTCCAACCACCAGGCCAAACAGAAACTTGAGAGGATAGACAAAGAACAGCACCACAAATATGAGGACGGAGTTCAAGAATACCGTGTACAAGGTCTGCAGACCGTAGCGCCGGGAAAAAATATAGTGTTCGTACCAGACCTGGACCAGGATGGCGAAACAGATGGCGAAGGCCACAAAGCCCTTCATAGCGGTTAAGAGCTCGGTAAAAGTCCTGGGCACTTCCAGCGAGACCACCAGCAAGGTAACGGCGAATGCAAAGACCGCGTCAGTAAATGCTTCCAGGCGGGTGATCTCACCGCCGCGCCAGCGGAAGTGCTTTTCTCCGGGTATCAGATGTTGTTCGATCAAGGGCTTCATTGGGCGACCGCATCCATCACTACGGGCGAAGGAGTTTCTTTGCCGAGTTCGCCTTCCCATTGGGCGATCACGGCAGTAGCCAGGCAGTTTCCAACCACGTTAATCATAGTGCGGCCCATGTCCATAAGCTGATCCACGCCGAGAAGGATGAAAATGGGCCAGCTTGGCAGGTGAAATGAATCCACCGTCGCCAGCAGGATCACCAACGTGGCCCTGGGCACGCCAGCGATGCCCTTGCTGGTGAGCATGAGGGTGAAAACCATGAAGAGCTGTTCGCTGAAGGTCAGATGAATCCCGGCGGCCTGGGCAATGAAGATGGCGGCGAGTGAGGCATAGAGGCTGCTGCCATCCAGATTGAAGCTGTAGCCGGTGGGAATGATGAAGGCCACGACCTGCCGGGGTATACCGAAGGCCTCCATGGATTCCATGGCGCGGGGCAGCGCGGCTTCCGAACTGGCGGTGGCGAAGGCGATAGAAGCGGGTTCAGCAATGGCCCTGAGGAAGCGCTTTAGAGGCAAGCGCGCGATCAGGGCGATGGGCAGAAAGACCAGCAGGACAAAAACGATAAGGGCGGCATAGAGCGTGGCGACCAGCTTGAGCAGGTTCAGGAGCACGCCGAACCCCATGGCGCCCACAGTGTATGCAATCGCTCCGCCCACGCCGATGGGGGCAAAGAGCATGACGATATTGGTGAATTTGAACATCACCTCAGAGACGCCTTCAAAAAACTCCAGCACCGGGCGGCGCTTCTGCTCGCCGATCAATGCCAATGCGACGCCAAAGATAATGCTGAAGACCACCACCTGCAAAACCTGGCCTTCAACAATGGACTTGGCGATGTTTTCCGGAAATACGTGCAGCAGCAAATCGGCGCCGGTCTGTTTCTGCACTGCGATCTGCGCCGTTTTTTCAGGCGGGGTGACGCCTACGCCTGCCTTGGAGATATTGATGGCAGCCAGGCCAATGAAGAGCGCGATGGTAGTCACGACTTCGAAATAGATGAGCGCCTTCACGCCCATGCGCCCAACCTGCTTCAGGTTGGAATGTCCGGCGATGCCCACCACCAGGGTGGAAAAGATCAGCGGCGCAATGATGGTCTTAATCAGACGGAGAAAGATGGAGCTCAGGACTTGCAGATTGGCGGCAGCCCCGGGAAAGTCGTGACCAACTTCAGCGCCCAGCAAAATTCCCACCGCAATCCAGGCAGTGAGCGAGTGCCGGAAAAATGCGTAGCCGCAGAAGGCAGCAAGGGCGGCCCAGCGGCAGATGAGGAGCAGAGCGGACGGAAGCTGCGTTCCAGCGTAGTGGTTTGCCGCCCAAAGCACAGCAGCAATGCCGGCCAGCAGCAGAGAGGCCACGAGAAAACGAAGCTTAATGCCGGAAGAGTTCACCGCAACCAGTCCTCCAGTTCAATCGAGCCTTGGGTCTTCTCATCACGATACTTGACGATGACTGGCGTGTAGAGTGAGAGTCCCCATTCGGCGGCTTTTCCCTTCTTTAGCGCTCGCGCTCCCGGCACCACCACGGCATTTTCCGGGATCACCAGCGGCTCGCCTGCAGTGGCACGATATACCTGTTCGCGCACGATGTCATAGACGGGCGTTGCCCTGGTCAGGATGACCCCTGATCCCAGAACGGCACCCTGACTTACTTGAGTGCCTTCATAGATGCCGCAGTTTCCGCCTACCAAAACGTCATCCTCGATGATTACCGGGGAGGCATTTACCGGTTCCAGCACTCCTCCAACCTGGGCCGCGGCGCTCAGATGCACCCGCTTGCCTACCTGCGCGCAGGAGCCGACCAGAGCGTGAGAGTCGACCATTGTGCCCTCATCCACGTAGGCGCCCACATTCACGTACATAGGCGGCATGCAGATCACTCCCGGCGCGATATAGACGCCACTGCGCACGGACGATCCGCCAGGAACCACGCGGACTTTATCTGCAACCGTGAAATGGCGCGGGGGATAGGTATCTTTGTCGACGAAGGAGAGGACTCCGGCGTCCATCTCTGCGAGTTCGCCAAGGCGGAAGCCCAGCAGGATGCCCTGCTTTACCCAGGGATTTACCTGCCAGCGTCCGCTGATTTTTTCGGCGGCCCTGATCTCGCCGCGAGTCAGCGCGTCACGAAATTGCTGAAAGACATCTTTGGCCTGGCCGGCAGCGGTGCCGCTCAGGGCGCCGGCGGAGTAGAAACGTTCGATTTGGGCTTGTAATGGATGCATCCGTTTGCGGAGTATACCTGTGGACAACTTTTACCGGCAAACTCTCCTCAGCACTCTCTTGACGAATATGGAACATCTGCAGCCACTTCTGGGAACAACGGTAATGCTGGTGGCCCACCCCGACGATGAAGTGATCGCGTTTGCGGGGCTGATGCAGCGGATGAAGAAAGCCGTTGTCGTCTTTGCCACGGATGGCGCTCCCCGCGATTCCTACTTCTGGAAGGAGCACGGCTCGCGCGACAACTATGCTGAGGTGCGGCGGCAGGAGGCGCGGAAGTCCCTCGAAATCGTCGGCACACAGCCGGTTTTTCTGTTCGATCAAGTCGAAGGCGGCATTATCGACCAGGAACTTTTCCGGCGCTTGCCAGAAGCCATAAAGGCCCTTGAGCAGGTTCTCGACCGGATTGCCGCTGATTCGCTATTGACTCTGGCTTATGAGGGCGGCCATCCCGACCACGATGCGTGCAGCTTTATTTGCCGGTGGGTTGCAGGACAGAGAAAGCTTCCCACATGGGAGAGCCCCTTGTATCACTGCAATCCCGATGGCTCCGGCGTGGTCCAGGTATTTCCCCAGCCGACAGGACAGGAGGTTCATTACAGCGTTGAAGGCGAGGCCCTGGAGAAAAAACTGGAGATGTTCCACACCTACAAGTCACAAAAGCTGGTGTTGGACGGTTTTCGTCCGGAGATAGAGCAGTTCCGCCCCATGGCAGACTACGATTTTACCCAGCGTCCCTTGCCCTGGAAGCTGAATTACGAGCTGTGGCAGTGGCCCATGACCGGGGAAGACGTTTCTCAGGCGTTTGCATCCTACCTAGGGAACGGCAATTTTTGATTTCTGAGTTTTGATTTTTGATTTGAGTACACGCGTGGACACAATCACAAATCATCAATCGCAAATCAGAAATTCCTGAATGATCCATGATTCCAGCTTTTAAGCGCATTTTATACGTTGCCTACCCACTGCTCACAGTCTCGGAGTGCAGTGCGGGTGGCGCGGAGCAGATGCTTTGGGCTCTGGAGCGCGAAATCGCCGGGCACGGAGTTCCCACCACGGTTGCGGCATCGGCGGGGTCGCAGGTGAGTGGCGAGCTTTTCATTACTGGAGAGCCATGCATAATTCTTGACGACTTCGAGCGGCGAAACCTTGAACATCAAGACAGGATTGTAGAGCTGATTCACGAGCGCGCGCGCGAGGGGAGGCCATTTGATTTGGTGCATGACCAGTCGGGGAGCTTCTGGCCGCTGGCAGCCGAGATTGATTTTCCGGTGCTGGCCACATTGCACCTGCCGCGGCATTTTTATCCGCCACACTTTTTTGAAAATGTTCCCGCAAATGTAAGCTTCAACTGTGTTTCTGGAGCGCAGGCGCCCACCTTTGTTGATTTGAATCCAACCGTTGTGCCCAATGGCATTCTCCTTGACCGTTTCGCGCCAAACTCTGGCCCGCGCAGCGGGCTGCTGTGGTTGGGACGCATATGTGAAGAAAAGGCGCCGCATCTCGCCCTGGAGATTGCCCGCCGCGCAGATGAACCTGTTAATCTGGCCGGCCAGATTTATCCCTTTTCTTATCACCAGGAGTACTTTGACAGCGAAGTGGGGCCGCGGCTGGAGCACATGCCCAGTGCAGCTTTCGTCTCCTCTCCATCCGCGGGGCAGAAGCGCCGCTTCCTGCGTGAATGCAAAGCTGTAATCATCACCAGCCTGGTGGATGAGACCAGTTCCCTGGTAGCCATGGAGGCCGCCGCCAGCGGCACTCCGGTAATCACCTTCCGCCGTGGGGCACTGCCGGAGATTGTCGTGGATGGAGTTACCGGCTTCCTGGTCGATGGAGTCGAAGAAGCGGTGGAAGCGCTGAAGCGGATCGAGGAGATCGTTCTATCCGATTGCGTGTCGCACGCCCGAGAAAACTTCAGTGGCGTAAAGATGGCCGAGGGATATGCGCAGCTCTATCATGGCATCGCCGCCGCAAGGAACACTTATGCTGAAACGTGACGTTGGCCATGTTGGTTACATCATGAGTCTGATCATCTCCCTCGTCTTTTTCTCATTCACACCAGTCTCATTCACACCAGTCTCAATCAATTACGCCAAGCTGCCGGATCGCTCAACAGTCGGGTAAGACATGAAACCCCGTGATCAGCTGGACAATTCCCATCGCAACGAAGATCGGCAGCAGCACAATCCCGACGGCAACCGCGCCGGTGATCTTCAGCGGTTCCAACCGATCCGACTCTTTCTTGAAATGCACCTGTGCAGCCGAAGCCACCACCTGGACCGGAATTACCAGCGTTGTACTCTGCTGCACCACGTCATCCTTGCCGTCCACAGCCTGATAATTCAGCACAGCAGGAATCTCATACTTACCAGGGGCCAGGTCGCTGGTGATTGTGACAAGGACGGTGAGCTTCATCTCGTCAGCCATTCGGCCGGTTGGGCTCTTTTCTGATTTTTTGATCTTACTGTAACTGCGATCGTACGTTTTCAAGTCGAGTCCAGACCGCGGTTCGACCAGTAACACGTTGGAAGATGCAGAATCCAGAAGCAAATGACAGTCATGGGAGTGAAACTTGAGTTGTACAAACATCCTGGTACCCTTCATTAGCGCGTCATAGTCTGAACGCAATTCCTTGAGCTTGAGACAGCCGTCTTGCTGGCTGTCTTGCTGTTTAGCGAGAGCGGAGTTTGACAGTAAAAGTGCCAGGAACAAGGTGAATGCCGGAATAGATTTCTTGATGCTCAATTTCATAAGCCCTCCTAATGTCGGCTGGCTCCATTAGAGGCAGGAGGGCTGCGGCCGGCAATACACTGGAAATAAACTGCACATCAAATGCAGATCAACTGAAGGTAATCCCATTGATTTCTAAAGACTTACAGGCGCCTCGCGTCAGAGCAAGCCGATTCGCTTTACCAACTCCTGAAAGCGTGGCTGATTCCTCAAGGGGTCCAGCATGGGGTCCACGTTGATCCAGGTGAGGCCGTCGGCGCGCTCTTCATAGGCTTTTTCCAGCCAAGTCAGTGCCTGGTCCCGGTCGCCCAGGCCTGCGTATAACATGCCAAAGTAGGTGGCGGGGACATAGCGCTTTTTTGCGCCGGCTTTAAACGCCTCGACAATCTTTTCGGTCTGGCCTTTCTTGCCTACCGATCCATAGGCCAGCCCGAGCGCCGCATCCATCAAGGGAACTTCCCCAGCCGCCGCGCCTTTGCTGCGCAATTCAGCGATGGCCTCGGCAGTCATGCCCCGGCGCGCATAGGCCTGGGCCAGAATGTAGTGCAACATGAAGTAGTTGGGATTCAGTTCCAATGCCTTCTTGCATTCCTGCGCCGCACGTTCGTAATCACGGCTGAAATAGTAGGCAGCCGCGCGCGTGACATGCACCGCCACCACGCGGTGGGGATCGGTCTGCTGCACGATGGCCAGCATCTGCTCAATCTCTTTCAGGGCATCTTCCTGCCGTCCCAGCGCCAGCAGCAGCCAGGAGTACCACAGGTGAGTGGGGGCCTGGTCTGGGTTCAGTTCGATCGCGCGCCGGTAACTGGCTTCCGCGCCCTTCCAATCCCAGTGATAGTGATGGAGCACCAGGGCCAGCGCGGTATGGGCCTCCGCCAGGGAATCATCCAACTCGAGCGATTTCCGCGCCGCCGATTCAGCTTTCGGCATGGCTTCGTGTGGCGGCAGCAGATCAAACGGAGCTATAGCCAGCAGGGCGTAAGCGCTGGCCAGCCCGGCATACGATGGCGCATGCTCCGCGTCTTCACGAGTGGCGGCCTCAAAGGACTCAATGCTTTTTTTGACGGTGGCGGCCGTCATGCCGTGCAGGTGGTACCGCGCTTTCAGGTAGTTTTCATAAGCCCCCGGTTTGAGCTTTCCGCTGCTTGCTCCCAGATCAGAGAGGCGCGCCTGCTCAGGACGGCTAACCAAAATGTGAATCTCACGGGCTATGGCTTGCGCAATATCCGCCTGGACCGCCAGGATGTCACGGAGATCGCGCTCATAGGTTTCCGCCCACAGTTGAGTCTGGGCTTTGAGTTCCACAAGCTGGGCGGTTATGCGCACGCGGTCGGCTGCCCGGCGCACGCGTCCCTGGAGAATATAGTCAACTCCCAATTCGGACTTGATCTGTCCCAGGGGCTTATGGCTGGCCTTGTAGTGCATGGCGGTGGAGACGGCAATCACGCCCAGACGCCCCGGCTGGAGGCGGGTGAGCTGGGTAATCATCTCCTCCGTCAGGCCATCACTGAAGTAATCCTGCTCGGGGTCGGCATTCAGATTGCTGAAGGGCAACACTGCCAACTTGATTTTCCCATCTTTGGCAGGCTGGGCTGGTTCCAGATCCGGACCCTCAAGCTGGCGGGTGTTGAACCACGCGTCCAACTCGGGTTTGTAGGCGTAGACGGAACCCAGCTTATCGTGCTGGTGGCGATAGACGGGAAGACCCTCTTTTTTCTCCCATCGCTGCACCGTCCGGACGTCCCGGCGAAGGTAAGAGGCGATCTCTTTCCACGAGTCGAGCCGGTCAGCCGCGTTTCTGGAAGGTCTGGGATTAGCGGTCATTGGTCATTGGTCGTTGGTCGTTGGTCATGGGCCGTTCGCCAGAGTATACGACATTCAGCGGCACGCCCCGGCCGCCGTTTCTTGCCGCTTGTGCGCATGCAGAAGCACCGCTATTTTCGAGTGCAAGGTTGGTTGGAGAAGGATTCAGGGCCCGGGCGGGCGTGCTGTAAGGGTCTCGGCGGTGAAAGTGATCCGCCTACCATCTTCCAGCCGGAACCACGGTGGATGCATGGTCTTATGGCCGCCCGCTCACTTTCTGAACCGGAAAAGGTAAAAAAGTTAAGAAATGTTTTTCTTGCAAAAAACTGTGCAAGAAACCGATCCCCTAGCGATCTGAGGGTGAAACCGAACATAGGGCTTAACTCAGTAGGGGTACGGCGGCGCCATGATAGCAAGCACTGGTTGGAGGTGTTTCATGGCGTCGCCGTCGAAATCATACGAGGAGGTGACTGAGCAGAAAAGACTTTGGTTGGTGTTGTAAACCCGTTAATCCTCTATGCTGAAAGCAAAACGGCTGCGCTCATTCATCCTCATACGCGCAGCCGTCCTCCTTTTTGATGGTTTAATCAATCTCTATTTTTTTACACGCATAAATTGGCCTTCCACGCATTCTCTTGAACAGGGATGTTCTCTTGGTGGGGACCCGCATGGGAGAGCTATCCGTCAAGTAGCTCTCATGCGGGTTGCTTCTGGCAGAAGCGAGCAAAAGCGGTTGTGTCTAAACGGGCACAGCCGCTTTTTTCATACATTCTCGACAGCCTGCATCAGCTTAGCTTTCAATTCTTCCAGGTGGGTTTCTCCGGTCAGATAGCTGATGACCATCATGCGCATGACCGACCGGCCGTTCACGGAGGTAGTGGAGATCCAGCGCCGGCCATCACCGGTAACTTCGCGCACAATCGCTTCATGAGCAGCGTGCACCTGTTCCTCCAATGCTCCTGGCAATTTCACCCGCCAGTTTACGATTGGCAGCACCTGCGGCGCAGCCAGCTCAAATTGCTCCGAGCCGCGGACCCACCCGGCAAAACCGCGAGCGAGCTGGAGCTGGCGGTCTATCAAATCTTCATACGCCTGGCGGCCATGCACGCGCAGGGTGAGCCAGAGCTTTAGGGAGTTCATCCGCCGCGACCACTGGGTGCTGAGCTTGAAGTTATCGAGCGCGATCGCACCCCGGTCCCGTGGCATATAGGGAGTGCTTACGGCGAACGCCTGCTCCAGAGTTTGCGGGTGCGAGGTAAGAATTACGCCCGCGGCAAAGGGCATGGCCAGCCATTTGTGAGGATCCATGGTGATCGAATCACACAGCTCAATGCCGCGCACCAAATCGCGATGCTGGTTGGAGAAGATGGCGGCGGCCCCGTAGGCGCCATCCAGATGCAGCCATAGGTGGTGGCGCCGGCAGATATCGGCGATCCCCACAAGATCATCCACAGCGCCCGAGTTGGTGGTGCCAGCAGTTGCCACCACGCAAAAGGGAGTGAATCCGGCAGCTTTGTCTTGCTGAATTTGAACTTCCAGCCGGCGCAGATCGATCTGGATTGCCTCCGTGACTGGAATCCGCCGCAGCGCTTTGCGGCCCAGGCCGAGCAGTCCGGCAGACTTATCCAACGAATGATGCGATTCCGCTGAAGCGTACAACACGGGCCGCGCGTTGATGGAGGCCAGGCCTTCTTCCACAGACTGAGGGAAGTGTGCTGCCAGGGCCATGGCCAGGCCGCTGAAGTTGGCTTCGTTGCCGCCGCTGGTGAAGGTTCCGTCAAACCGCCCCGGCCAGCCAACGCGTTCGCCAATCCAGCGCACCGTCTCTTTTTCGATCCTGGAGGCAAGCTGCGAGCGGGCCATGGAGGCAAGCTGGGGATTCAGCGCAGCCACCAACGCCTCCGCCAGCACAGCGATGTAGGCGGGCGTGGGATTCATCAGGCCAAAATAGTTGGCGCTGGGAACATGGAATCCCTGGTCAATCAATTCCCTGGAAACATCGTCGAGGACTTTGGCGGCGTCGTCCGCCAACTCGGGTAAGTTGTTGGTGAGATCCGCGAAGGTGCGCTGCTCCAGGGGGAGTTGCACGGCGCGGTCCGGCAGGCTGGAGAAATATTCGTTGATACGGTCTATCAGCCGGTAGCCAAGCCGGCGGCGAACCTCGGGATCAAAATCAAAAACCATGGAGAAGAAGTTGGTAAGTGGGTAAGTTGGTAACTTGGTAATTTAGGTACATCCACGCTCGTTGCGGCTTAAAAATCACCAAATTACCAACTAACCTACTTGTCATTCCCGAGATTTGCTGTCCATTCCTTGCCCTTCCTGTTCCTGATGGGGTCGGAGCAACGGAAACAGGATTACGTCGCGAATGGATCGCGAGTCCGTCAGCAGCATTGTCAGCCGGTCAATTCCAATCCCTTCGCCCCCGGTCGGAGGCAGACCGTAAGAAAGAGCGCGGATGTAATCCTCATCCATTTTGTGCGCCTCTTCATCGCCGCGCTCGCGCTCTTTCAACTGCTGCTCAAAGCGGCGGCGCTGTTCTTCCGGATCGTTCAGCTCGCTGAAGGCGTTGCCGATTTCCAGGCCACCAACAAATACTTCAAAGCGCTCCACCCACTCCGGCTCGTCGCGTTTGTTCTTTGATAGAGGCGAGATAGCCACCGGGAAGTCATAGATGATGGTCGGCTGGAACAGATGCTCCTCGGCCACGGACTCAAACATGGCAGCAATCGTCTTACCCGGAGGATCGTTGGGATCGTACGGCATGTGGGGCGAATGATGGGCATTCAGCCGCCGCACCAAATGCTCGACTGAATCATGAGAAGCAAAGTCGGACATCTCCGGCTTGGGTGCGGCTGCTTCCGGCCAGTAACGAATAATGGCTTCGCGCATGGAGAGCCGCTGCCAGTTGCCGAAGTCAATCTCCTGGCCGTTGTAGCTGACCTTGGTATTTCCGTTTACGTCGCGGGCCACCTGGGCCAGCATCTCCTCGGTCAAGGCCATCATGTCGTGATAATCGGCGTAGGCCTGGTAGAACTCCAGCATGGTGAACTCAGGATTGTGCTGGGTGGAGATGCCCTCATTGCGGAAATTGCGGTTGATCTCGTAGACGCGCTCCAGGCCGCCCACTACCAGGCGCTTCAGGTACAGCTCAGGAGCGATGCGCAAAAACAAGTCGATATCCAGCGTATTGTGGTGGGTAATGAATGGACGCGCCACTGCGCCCCCGGCAATGGGCTGCATCATGGGGGTCTCAACTTCAATATAGCCACGTGCGTCCAGAAATTTCCGGATGGACTGGACAATCCTGCTGCGCTTCACAAAAACCTGGCGCACATCCTGGTTCATTACCAGGTCCAGGTAGCGCTGACGATAGCGCAGCTCCACGTCCGTAAGGCCATGCCATTTCTCCGGCAGGGGCAGCAGGTCTTTGGAGAGAAACGTGATTTTTTCTACGTGGATGGTAAGCTCGCCTGTCCGCGTACGAAACAGATAGCCGCCCACGCCGATGTGGTCGCCCAGATCGAGCAGTTTGTAGAGCGCAAATCCTTTTTCGCCGACAAAGTCCAACTTCACGTAAATCTGCAGCCGCTGCCCGCCCTGTTGCAGATGGGCGAAGCCTGCCTTGCCCTGGAGGCGCAAAGACATGATCCTGCCGGCGACGGCTACGTTGACACGCGGATTTTCCAGTTGTTCGGCAGTCTTCTCGCTGAATTCAGACAGGATCTGAGGAATCGCGTGAGTGAATTCAAACTTGTAGGGATAGGCCGGCTGGCCCAGCGCCTCTATCTGCTGCAACTTCTCCCGCCGCTGCTCGTATATTTTGTCTTCTAGTGACAAGTGTTTAGCCCTTGGATGGTTAAGTGTTCGATTATAAACGCAGCATTCAGCAATCAGCATTCAGCCCGCGGGCGGCCGTGGCAATCCTTAAGAAGATCCTTGGCACACAAACGAAACCTCAAAAAACCCCTACCACTGATGACGGTGATCTGACCGATCTCCAGTGATAAGACCAATGAGTAGAGCGAGATTGATTGAGACCCTCGAATTCTTGTCGTGTTCTCAGCACCCCAGACACAGAAACAGAATCGCATCGCGAAGATTTTTTGAGATGTTGCCGGCTCGCTTTTCATAGAGCCGATAAAACATCAAACTGATTCGCGGGCTGAATGCCGAGTGCTGAGTGCCAGCGCTTATTGCCGCACGGTGCACGAACCCTTTATATTCCTCAGCTATGGCAAATAAGCGCATCGCCGTTATTCCCGGCGACGGCATCGGCAAAGAGGTAATCCCCGCGGCGATCAAAGTGGTTGAGGCTACAGGGGCGGCGGTCCAGTTCACTACTTTTGACTGGTCGGCGGACCGTTATCTCAAGGACGGCACCACCATCCCGCCGGACGGATTTGCCATGCTGGCACGCGATTTTGACGCCATTTTTCTAGGGGCGCTGGGCGATCCGCGCGTACCTTCCAACATTCACGCCAAGGAAATCCTGCTGGGCATGCGATTCAAGATGGATTTGTATGCCAATGTGCGCCCGGTGAAGCTGCTGGATGAATCGCTGTGCCCGCTCAAAGGCGTAAAGCCGGAGCACGTGGACTTTGTAGTGGTGCGCGAGAACACTGAAGGCCCTTACGTGGACGCCGGTGGCGTGCTCAAGCAGGGAACGCCGGACGAGGTCGCCACCCAGGAAGATTTCAACACCCGCAAGGGCGTGGAGCGGGTAATTCGCTTTGCCTTCGAGTTGGCACGCAAACAGGGCCGCAAAAAAGTGCTGATGAGCGATAAATCCAACGTGATGACCTATGCGGGCGGCCTCTGGCAGCGCGTTTTCAAGGAAGTTGCGGCCGAGTATCCGGACATTCAATCCTCCCACATGTACGTGGATGCATTGTGCATGCACATGGTGCGCGATCCAAAACAGTTCGATGTGATCGTTACCAATAATATGTTTGGCGACATCATCACCGATCTGGCGGCAGCGCTTCAGGGTGGACTGGGGATGGCGGCCAGCGGAAATATCCACCCGGGAAAGACTTCCATGTTCGAGCCAGTCCACGGCTCGGCGCCGCCCTTTGCCGGAAAGAACATTGCCAACCCCATCGGCGCTATCGCGACCGCTTCCATGATGTTGGAACACCTCGGGTTAATTCAAGAGGCAGAGCGCATCAATCAGGCAGTTTTGGAGGCCGTTCGGCAGAAGAAGACAACGTCGGATATCGGAGGCAGCCTGGGGACGAGAGAGTCGGCGGAGTGGATTGGCAGATCTCTTAGATAGTGAATAGGTAGTGAGTAGTTTATTGAGATCAAAGTGAAGGAACCCTTACCGCCGGTCAGACTTGTTCAAGAAAGGGAAGATAAGCGCTTTTAGCCTGCAGCTAAGTCTCAAAAAGCTTCTTTCGATTTATTTCAGGTTGAAATGGCTGGGTACCTCTGAGCTACTTCTGAATGCGAATTAATCCCTCCTACAACTAAGAATTCACCATTCAATTTTTTTCGCAACACAGCGCAAGATTCTGTGTTATATTCGTTTGTGCGTAGGAGAACGCCATAGATCATGAAGACTATCACGCAAAACTCGTTGCGTAGGCTACCGGGGCTGGTTCCAAGCTCTGATAGCGTCTGGGCGTTCACCGATTCCAAACGCTAACCTCCGGCGTTCAGATCCTACGCAAATAGCCACAACCAAACTTTAATTTTGTCGCTGCGCTCCAAACCGCTTAAGTGCTTGGAACGTGGTTGACGCTTACAGCTCCTGAAGCGGGCGGCGCGGCGCGCAAGTCGGCCTCGCCGCCAAACATGGATAACAGATTCTAGTTTCCAGTCGGTGGCGGGTGATGGGAGATACTTCCTCCACGATAGATGTGCAGCGCAGATGGGAGATCTGCCGGGGCTCCGAAAACCTGTAAGGCGGAGGCGTAGCGGCGTTTGTTTAAGGTCGCTGCGCTCCAAACCGCTCGAGGTTGATACACCCGGAAACTGTTCACAGCTCCTGAAGCAGCGTGGCGCAGCACGCAAGTCGGCTGTGTCGCGGATGGAATGCATGTGAGCAGCTATGGAGAGTGCGCCCCGATGCACGCTCCTGTCTATTGTTCCCCGACTGGATGGGTTTTAATTTTGCCGGTGGTGAAGGCCTGGGTTACTTCGCCTGGTAAACGAAAGGGCTTTTCTGTGGCAGCGATGCTATCGGAAGCCCGTTACCTGGGTCGCTGGTTCCCCGGCATGAACAGACAACAGACATTGGTCCTGGCTGTTGTGGACCGAAATTCAGCCCGTGAGGGCTGGAAGGCTAATGGTGGATCGCCGATTAGCCGAAGCTTTGGAAATTAAATCGGTGGTGTAGGCAGGGGTTCCAAATTAGTGTCCCTTACCGGTTGTTCCCCGATATTTCCTTTAGCTTTGGGCCGCTAGCCAAACCGCAGCTCCGCTGAACGGGACTGCTTAGAAAGAAGCAACTGGGGGTATGAGCTTGCGCAAAGTCTATGGCGGCACGCCGGTGGACGGCGAATCGCGTTGCGATACGTGTGCCCACGGACAGATCATCCAGGGGTATGCGGAGAGCGAGCGCATCGCTTTCTGCACCAAGCTGTGGGATGCGGTTCGCATTCCCTTTAAGGTCAGGCAATGCTCTGGCTATGAGGACAGGAGACTTCCGGATTTCGACGAGATGAAAGAAATCGCATGGCAACTCAGCAGCAAGAGTGCCGGTCACGAGGCGGGTTTCGTTTCCGTCGATAAGCGGAAGACACCGCAAGAGCAAGAAGAATGAAACCAATGGACTGGTGAGGCGTCACAGGTTTCCAGTAGAGAAAGGAAAAAACCAATGGCCCGTATCAACATTCCCTGGCTGAAGCCTGGCGGCCTTCGCACCCATGAGGGCGCACCCGCACGCCACATTTCTCCGGAGCTACAACTACGCCGTTCGGTTCTGGCTTGCATGCTGTGGGAGGACCCGTTCTACGAGGATGGTGTCGCCATCGCCGGACGGATCCGCGAGCTGGTAACGCAGGTCCCGGCCGAAAAGGTGGCGGCCCTGGCAGTTGAGGCGCGCGAAAAGATGAAGCTGCGTCACGTGCCGCTCCTGCTGGTGCGCGAGATGGCGCGGCTGAAGACCCACCGTCATCTGGTGGCAGAGACACTGGCGCGCGTGATCCAGCGCGCCGATGAACTGGCGGAGTTCGTGGCTCTTTACTGGAGTGAGGGCAAGCAGCCTCTCTCCGCGCAGGTGAAGAAGGGCCTGGCTTCCGCCTTCACCAAGTTTGACGAGTACGCGCTGGCCAAGTACAACCGCGCCGCTCCGGTCAAGCTGCGTGACGTGCTCTTCCTCTCTCATGCCAAGCCGGTTGATTCGGCCCAGGCGGAGCTGTGGAAGCGTCTGGTGGATGGCGACCTGGCGACTCCCGATACCTGGGAGGTTGCACTCTCTGCCGGCGCCGACAAGCGCGAGGTATGGGAGCGACTGCTGCGTGAGAACAAGCTGGGCTCTCTGGCCTTGCTGCGCAACCTTCGCAACATGGCGGACGCCAAGGTGGATCCGCCGCTGATCGGCGCTGGTCTGACGCGCATGAAGACTGAGCGCGTGCTGCCTTTCCGCTTCATCGCGGCTGCGCGTTACGCGCCGCAGTGGGAAGCGGAGCTGGAGCAGGCGATGTTCAAGTCGCTCGAAGGCCAGCCCAAGCTGCCGGGAAAGACCGTGCTGCTGGTGGACATCTCCGGCAGTATGGACGCCCAGCTCTCGCGTCGGGGCGAAATGCGGCGCAACGATGCCGGATACGGCCTGGCTGTGCTGCTGCGCGAGATCGCGGAGAAGGTGAGCATCTACAGCTTCTCTGACAACCTGGTGCGCGTCCCGAACCGTTCAGGATTCGCGCTGCGCGATGCTCTCCATGTGAGCCAGCCGCACAACGGCACTTACCTGGGTAAGGCGCTCAGCGGGATTGAGGAAAAGTATGATCGCCTGATCGTGATTACGGATGAGCAGGCGCACGATTCTGTTCCCAACCCTAAGGCGCGGGGCTACGTGATCAACGTTGCCAGCTATAAGAACGGAGTAGGCTACGGTCCGTGGGTACACATCGATGGCTGGAGTGAGGCCGTGATTGAGTACATCCGCGCCGCCGAACCGATGCTTTAAGAACAAATTGGCAGTTGGCAAATGGCAATTTGCCAAAAACTCATTTTGGGTGGTCTCCGAAAGAAGAGACCACCCGATTTTTTATGCGTTAAGCCTATCTGGCGCTTCCTCCAGCGCTCGCAGCCGCAGCTTGAGCAAACGGATTCGGAATGAAGGCCACGCCTTTGAACGCCTGCACTGAATTCCAATAGCCAGTCAAGATCAGATGCTGGTACAGCAGTTCCTGCACCCAGGCGCCGATGTTTGCAAATGAATTGTCCGTAACTACGAATGAGAGACCGTGGGCCAGCAGCCCTCCGACCAGCCGGATCTTACTGACTTTCTCTTCCATGTCCTGCATAGCCTTGCGGAGTATGGCCTGGATCTCTTCGAGTGCCTTGTTCTGAACCGCATCTGAGACTGCATTTGCTTTCGTAAGCTGACACGAGCCCACCAGGATCCGGCTGTCCACGGGTGACTGTTGACTGTAGTGGGCGTGGCGAACAAGGAGAACGAGTTCGAGCGCGTCAACCAGGGTCCTGACAATGCCGGGGGACGGGATTTGGCACTGGTTCCAGAGCTGCTTGATGCCACCCAGTCCGGCAAAAGCCGTGGGAACCAGATCAATGGTATTGAACCATCGCGGTCGGAACGGGAAGGCCTTTTCGTACAACTCAATGAACGCTGAGTTGCCGGCCGAGGGCGCAGCAAAGCTGTTCGGCACAATTTTTGTTCCAGCGGGAAGTTTGGAAGCCAGGTCAAGCGCCACGACTGTTGTCTGGCACCCGCCCAGGCTATGCCCGGTCACTACCACGGGTGCATCCGGATTCCTGGCAACAAAAGCCTTCAGGTAGTCGGCCACGGTCTGGTGAGTATCAGGGTCTTGAAAGCCGGTCAGGATCTTGAGTCCATCCTGGGTTCCCTTGGCAATCCTGGCGCCAACCTGGTTGTTGGCCGGAAAAACTACCTGGTCTGCAGCGTCCAGATCCTCGACAAGCTGCTTCAAAATTCCAGATGGTTTGGCCTGCGTATCGGTGCCACGAATGGCAACGGCAGAGAACACCGGCAATCCACTGCCGGCATCCACGAATTCGGCGGCATACATTAAATTGCTGTTATCGTTTGTGACTTGTGGTCCCCAGGCGAGCCTCCACTTTCCCGGCACAGTGCCTTGTGGAACCGGCATGGCCGGAAGAAGCTGCTTGATCTGGGCGACGGCTTTCTGGCCGTCGTTTTCATCGGCGTAGGCCAGTTGGCACAACATGAGATAGCAAAGGCCAAAGAAATCACTCGTCTCGACTTTTTTTCGCGCGCCGTTAAGGTCATCCGGACCGGACTGCGCAGTGGCTGGCGTTGAGGCCATAGTTTTTCTCCTTTGAGAATCAAACGTAAAAGTATGTGCTGCGCTAAGGGGGGATGGGCGCACTATAACCCAAAGTCGACAAATTGCAAAGAAAATCCGCGCAAATCTCCAGGCAGCTTTCTCTTTTGGGAAGGTGATATGGGGTCCTCCCTCGTCGCGGTTTACGATCACGTCACACCGCGTCACCAGATCTCGCGATTTTTGACCATTCGCCACATTTGCGTCTCATGCTTTATCGTTATGAATAGAGTGCCTTTTTTGACGGACACTCCCTGCATTTCACATGAAAAAATCCAGTTTACTGTCGTTATTGTTCTTCCTGATTCCCCTGGCGCCCGCGCAGACGGGGCAACAACCGCCCGCGCAAACCACGCCGCCTCCGGCGCACACCGACCAACAGCAAGGGCCAAAGAAGCCGGCGTCGGACCAGGAGAAAACACCAGAAAAAGAGCACAAGATCACGCCGGAAGAAGCCAAGGAGCTTTTTAAGTCGGTCGATCAGATTTTGCGCTTTGCCAGTCAAGATACTCTGTTGCCGTTCAAGCATCCGGTCAAGAAAGCCATGGTGAGCCGGGACGAAGTGGAAAAGTATATTGGCGACAAGTTCAAAGACGATGTAGACCGCATCCGTTTTGAGCGTTCTGAACTTGTGCTGAAAAAGTTTGGGCTCCTGCCGCGGCAGTTCAAACTCCATGATTTCCTGATCAAGCTTTTGGGCGAACAGGTGGCCGGCTACTACGACGAGAAGAAGAAGACCATCAACCTGCTGGATTGGGTGGCGCTGGACATGCAAAAGCCGGTCATGGCCCACGAGTTGACGCATGCTCTCCAGGACCAGAGCTTTGACCTGGAAAAGATGGTGAAGAAGGACGAAGAGATCGAGAAGCGCGGCCCCGAGGACTTCAATGCGCTGATTCAGATTGACGAAGAGTCCACCGCCCGCACCGCCATCATGGAAGGACAGGCCATGATCGTGTTTGCGGACTATGTGCTCAACACCATGGACACGGACAATTCATGCAGTGATGATCCCTCCTGCCCCATTCCGGACAAGCGCAGCGTTGCCGACTTCCCCAAGTTTGTTGATCTGATGCTGAGCCAGATGGACAAGGAAAAAGGAGACTCGCTGATCGATAACGCCCCCCTGCTGCTTCGGGAAGAGCTGCTCTTTCCGTACAGTCAGGGCATGAAATTCATAGCGCGGTTGCTGACTTCCGGCGGCAAGCAATCGGCCTTTACCCAGGTGGTGAAGCGCATGCCCAAGACTTCGCGGGAAATCATGGAGCCGGAGGAGTACCTGGCCGGCCGGGTTGTCCCGCCGCTGCTGCTGCCTGATTTCAAATTCTTGCGAGAGGACTTTGAGGCGTTTGACGCTGGCGCTGTCGGCCAACTGGATGTAAGCATCTTGCTTAAGCAATACACGGAGGACGCCATAGCGGACCGGCTCAGCAAGGAATGGCGTGGAGGCTCGTACTACGCTGTGGGGCGCAGAGGGGCCAAGCCGCCTGACGCGAACTCCACCGCGCACGTCGGGCTTATCTATGTTTCCAAGTGGTCCAATGAGAGTGCGGCACAGGAATTCGCCAAAATATATGCTTCGTCGCTGCCGCAACGGTATAGCAAGGTGGAACATCCGCAACGCGACGGCCCTCCGGGGCGGGACAAGTACTTAACCGCAGATGGCCCCATTTACATTCAGCAAACCGGCAGCCTGGTGGTTGCGGTGGAAAGTTTCGAAGACAGCGTTTCAGAAAAACTCGTCCAGGCGGTACTGGCGCAGCAGGCTCAGCCACAGCAAGCCGCGAAGTAAGACCTGTTTGGTTATAATCAGCGGTACGACATACTTTTTCAGGAGACTTTGCTTTTGCAAGAGGCAGAAATTGGGATCATAGGCGGCAGCGGTCTGTATGCAATGCCCGGACTGATTGACGTCCAGGAAGTGGCGTTGCAAACCCCATTTGGCAACCCTTCCGATAGCTTTGTGCTGGGGACCCTGGAAGGGCGCAGAGTTGCGTTTCTGGCGCGCCATGGACGGGGGCACCGCATTCTTCCCAGCGACCTGAATTTTCGCGCCAATATCTACGGCATGAAAAGGCTCTCCGTGGAGCGCATTATCTCCGTCTCCGCAGTCGGTTCGCTCAAGGAAGAACACAAACCGACCGACTTCATCGTCCCTGACCAGTTCATTGACCGCACTTACCGCCGCATTTCCACTTTTTTTGGAGATGGCATAGTCGCGCACATCTCCTTTGCCGATCCCATCTGCCCGGAAGTAGCCTCCGTTATCGGAGACTCATGCAACCGGATCGGAGTTGTGGGCAAGACGGGTGGGACTTACGTCTGCATGGAGGGTCCGCAGTTCTCCACCAAAGCGGAATCCCATCTCTATCGCAGTTGGGGGGCTGATGTAATCGGGATGACCAACCTCCAGGAAGCCAAGCTCGCCCGCGAGGCGGAGATTTGTTATGCGACCATGGCCATGATCACCGATTACGATTGCTGGCATACCGGGCACGATGCAGTCACTGTCGAGCAGGTGGTTAAGGTATTGAATACGAACTCAGAAAATGCGGCCAAGGTGATCCGGCAGGCGGTAACGCTCATGCCCAAAAAACGCCAGTGTACGTGCGGATCTGCTTTGGAGCATGCCATCATGACCGATCCCAGCAAGATCCCACCGGCCACACGGCAGAAGCTGGGTCTTCTGGTGGATAAGTATCTCAACAAGGGCCAGGAGGCAAAAGCGTAAGTGTCACTCCTGGTAGTTGGCTCTGTCGCTTTTGACGCCATCAAGACTCCCTACGGCGGGGTGGACCGCATTCTGGGAGGAGCAGCCACTTATTTTTCCCTCGCGGCAAGTTTCTTTACGCAGGTCCGCGTGGTCGCGGTGGTAGGCGAAGACTTTACCGAAAAAGAAGAGCAGGTCTTCCGCAACCATAAGATTGACACCACGGGCATTGTGCACGAGAAAGGCAAGAGTTTTTTCTGGTCCGGCGAATACGGAGAGAACGTAAATGAGGCCAAGTCGCTGGATACTCAGCTCGGCGTCTTCGCTACATTTAATCCCCAGGTTCCTGCCGGCTACAAGGACACCGAGTATCTCTTCCTCGCCAATATTGATCCGGTGCTGCAAGTCAATGTTCGCCGGCAGATGAACGGCGCCAGGTTCGTGGGCGGCGACACCATGAATTTTTGGATCAATGGCCATCGGGGCAATCTGGAGAAAATGCTGAGCGCGGTTGATGCCTTGCTAATCAACGACACGGAGGCCAAAATGCTGGCCCAGGATGCCAGCTTGCCTCGCGCCGCACAAAAAATCCTGAAGATGGGACCCAAGGCGCTGGTGATCAAGCACGGCGAATATGGCGCAACCGTATTTTTTCAAGATGGCGCGTTTGGCATTGGCCGCCATCCCTTCCGCGCCCCCACTCTGCCTATTGAGGCCGTTACAGACCCCACCGGCGCGGGCGATAGTTTTGCCGGAGGGTTCATGGGATACATTGCTTCGCGGGGCACGCTGACCCGTGACGTTTTCAAAAAGGCCATGTTTTACGGCGGGGTCATGGGCTCGTTTGCGGTAGAGGCCTTCGGCACGGAGCGGTTGCAGAGGCTCACGCGCGAAGAAATTGAAGAGCGCTACAAGATATTCCGCGAACTCACGCACATCGAATAGATTGCATTGCAGGTTTCGCAAGCAGGTAGTTGCGGCGCTATCGCCCGCAGCACCTTTTGTATCGTTTTCCGCTGCCGCAGGGGCAGGCTGAGTTGCGACTTGGAGTGTTTACGGGAAGATTCTGCCGCTGCGCTGGTGGGCGGGTACTACCGAATCCTTGTGGTGGCAGATCTTGATACTTGACATGTTCAGAGGCGCCTTTCTCCAGTAGTGTTCGAACAATCGTTAACGCCGCCCGGTGCGGATCGGTGAAGTTGCCGTCGTGCAACAAATCTTGTTCGTGCAAACGAGCGCCTGCTTTCCGGATACCGTCGGCAGCGATTGGGAGTCCAGCACCTCCGGTCATCCAAAATAACCCCAAAGGGATAGTGCGAGTGGCATAGGCAATATTGAGGGCATTCTGGCTCATCCCTAAGTCCATGACGAAGAGCTCTTCGCGGGTGAACAGGTCCGTGAAATAGACACCTGCTCCTTCCACGCGCGACAGTGGGACCAAAATTCGATATTTTGCAAGCCGGAATGCTTCCAGCAGTTCGCGTTCTTCCGTGCCCGCCAATAGGGGATGGCTTTCCGCGTACTTTTCGACCAGGTTCTTTCCCCCTTCGATCCAGTCGTAGAGGCAGCAGTCCATAAGCACACTCGTCTCATCTTCAGCGTGAAACACCAGTGTTCCTCGTTGCAAAATGCCAATCGCCTTACCCACATCGTCCATGGCTTGATTGGGAACAGTCTGGACAATTTTGTTGTTCAGGTCGGCGGCCAATCTACGCAAACGTCTGTAGCGCTCAATATCCGTCCCGGAGGGTGTGAAGGATAGAACGGGAGAAGAAGTCATGCCCCATAGTCCAACGAAACCTGATCCCTGACAAGAGGTAACATTGTGGAAAATGCATACACTATCGCCACAGGAGCCAACAGCCCCCCTCGCCGACGTCAAACGGCGCTTCCCCATTCGTGACTATTGCATCTTGTCCGCCGCTGCTCTGGTCATTTCCTGCTCGGCCTTGATCTTCTATTTCCGCCACAGCGCAATCCTTCTCCACGGCGACGCGGTTGCCCACACCAACATTGCTCGCCACGTCTTTGATTCCCGCACCCCCGGCATTCTGGAATTTGGCACGGCGTGGCTGCCGCTGCCACACCTGCTGGCCATGCCGTTTGTCGTGAATGACTGGATGTGGCGCAGCGGGCTGGGAGCATCCATGCCTTCGATGATTGCCTATGTGGCGGGCATCCTTGGAATATTTCGCCTGGTTCGGGGAATTGTTTCCCGTCCTGCCGCATGGTTCTCCGCTCTGGTCTACGCGCTGAATCCCAACTTGATTTACATGCAGACCACGGCCATGACGGAGCCGCTGTATCTGGCGTTTTTCATCTGGGCCGTTGTTCATTTTTCTGAATTTGTCCAAACGGCGAGAACTGATCCGCAGCGCGCGGCCAAATCGCTACAGTTTTCAGCCATCATGATCTCCGCAGCCATGCTGGTGCGCTATGACGGATGGTTTCTGGCCGCATGTACCACACTAGCTCTGATCGTTACTCTGTGGGGACTCAAGCCGCGGGGAGTTCTGGACAAGGCGATTCGCCGGAGCGCAGTCCATTTCGTTCTGCTTCCAGCGATGACTGCATGCCTGTGGCTGGCTTACAACCATGGCGCGTACGGAAGGGCGCTGGAATTTGCCACCGGGCCTTATTCCGCCCATGCCATAGCTGAACGGACCAGGACCAGTTCGTTTCCCACGTATCCTGGAGAAAACGCTCCTCGAACCGCGGCTCTCTACTTCGTGAAAGCTGCAAGAATCATTGTGGGCGAGGGGCCGATTGATTCCTGGTTGCCCGGTTTTGCCTTTGCAGCGTTGCTGGCTTCTCTTTTTTTTTCCCGCAAGCATCTGCCCCTCGCGCTGCTGTGGGTTCCCGCTATTTTCTATATCTTGACCATCGCTTACGGAAGCGTTCCAGTTTACTTCCCCGAGTGGTGGCCGCACAGCTACTACAACGTTCGCTACGGATTACAAATGCTGCCGGCCATCGCTGTTTTTGTGGCGCTGGGCTATGAATTTCTTGCCCGGCTCATTCCACCGCGCGTTGCCGCGAGCCTGGTCATTCTGCTGGTAGTTGCGAGTTATATCTCGGTTTGGCAAAAGAAGCCGGTCTCCTTGCGCGAAGCTGAGGTCAATGGTGCTGCGCGCATGGCTTTTGACACAAACCTGGCGGCGGAGCTCGAAAAGCTGCCGGCATCGGCAACTCTCATGATGTACTGCGGCTCGCATTCCGGGGCTTTACAGGATGCCGGCATTCCCTTTCGGCGTGTGCTACGGGAAGGGAACCATCCGGATTGGGAGATCGGATTGAGCGGGCCAGCCAAGGTCGCCGATTATGTTGTGGCTATCCCATCCGATGAAGTTTTCTTAGCTGTAAGACTGTTTCCGCAAGATCTGAGCGTTGTTGCAACAGTTGACACGCCAGGCGGCCGCAAGGCATTCATCTATCGCTCGATACACTAAAGTTGGTGCTACAATCGGGCAGCTTTTCCTCGATGGAACACTTGTCATTAGCACTTTTGCCGCTTGTCATTGTCCCGGAGCCGCTCCTCCGGCTCGTCTGTGCGGCTGCCCTGGGCGGCGCCATTGGCCTGGAACGCCAATTGAAGCACCGTCCCGCAGGGTTGCGCACGCACATGTTCATCTGCTTCGGTTCCGCGCTATTTACTGTGCTCTCCATCCAATTGGCCGGTGAGTTTCAAGCCGAGCGCACCCGCATTGCCGCGCAGATCATCTCCGGCATTGGTTTCATTGGGGCGGGCTCCATTCTGCGTGACAAGGCAGGGGTTACCGGCCTTACCACGGCGGCCACCATCTTTGTGGTTGCCTCCGTTGGCATGGCATGCGGCGGCGGCTTTTACCTGCTGGCCACTTTTTCAGCCGTGCTGATCCTGCTTGCTTTGCTGGTGTTGGGCTGGGTAGAGACGCGTTTCAATCTAAAATCAGTGGCCATGAACTACAGTATTGTCAGCGGAAAAACTTCAGATGAAATTGTGAATGAGGTCAATGCTATTGTGGAGGAATGCGAAGCCACCTTACGCGGAACCCGCTTAAGCGCGCTGGAAGGAAAAGTGAGAATGGTCTTTACTGTAGACGGCACTCACATGGAACACAAACAATTGGCGGCTCGCCTCCGCGAGTCGGCCGACCTGTACAATTTTGAGGTCGCCCGCGGACTCGAGCGCGAATAAATGGTTCCGTTTACCAAGGCATCCGCCTGTGGCAATGATTTTCTCATTATTGACGGAATCCATGCCCCCGCCGACCTGTACAAATTCAGCCGCCAGATTTGCGATCGCCACAACGGTGTGGGTGCAGACGGCGTGGAATGGCTGTTTCCCGCCCAGGATGCGGACATCCGCGCACGCTTGATCAATGCTGACGGCAGTGAGGCGGAGATTTCCGGCAATGGCACACGCTGCGTGGCCGCTTACTTAGTCAGCCAGGGCGGTAAGGACAAGCTCACGATCCGCACCGGTGCGGGAACAAAACGTTGTAGTCTGATTTCCCGCGATGATAACCACTTTGAATTTGAGATGGATATGGGAGAGCCGCAGGTGGGGAACGATTTCTCCATCAAGCTGGCATCCGGCGAAGTGCATGGGACGCCGGTTTCGATGGGCAATCCGCACTATGTAGTCTTTGTGAAGGAATTCTCGCCTGCGTGGCAGGGGGAAGGGGCGGAGATCGGACGCCATCATGATTTTAAGCATGGAATCAACGTGGAGTTTGTGCGGATCAAGAGCCAGAGCGATATTGAAGTCCGCTTTTACGAGCGCGGCGTAGGTGAAACGCAGTCGTCCGGGACCGGCTCCTGCGCATCGGCAGTGGCTTCCATTGCCGCCGGCCGCGCCAACTCGCCGTTGAATGTTCATGCTCCGGGTGGGATTCAGGCCGTACGCTGGGATGGGAAGAGCGTGTTTCTTCGTGGGCCGGCGCGATTGATCTGCCGGGGAGAATATTGGGCTAGGCAGGTTTAGCCGTGAATCAACGCGAATGACGCGAATTAAAAATCTCTATAAGGAAAGGTCAGGCCACGATGACTTCAGACGACAATAGCGGCACCGAAGGCAAAAAGCATTGGGACCTGTGCCACGATATCGTTGAAGTTTATTACGCCGTCTACAACGAACTTGGTTTTGGCTTCTTGGAACTCGTTTATGAGGAAGCGCTGGAAATGGCGCTGACCCAGGCCGGTTTCCGGGTTGCGCGCCAGGTGGATACGCCGATCTGGTTTCGCGGAAAAAGAATTGGCAAGTACAAAGCAGATCTAATCGTAAACGATGCAGTACTGCTTGAACTGAAGGCGGCTCGCGCTTTGGAGCGAGAGCATGAGGCGCAGGTCCTGAACTATCTGCGGGCACGGATATTGAGGTTGCGCTTCTGCTGAACTTTGGCCCCAAATCTCATTTCAGGCGGTTAGTGTTTGATAACGCGAGAAAGGCATCCCGAGTTCGTTCAAAGTCCTTAGGCACGTCTTAAAGAAAATTCGCGTTTATTAGCGTAAATTCGCGGCAAAAAGGTTTTTCTGGTGAAGACTATCAAACCTCCGGCGCTAAGGCCTGGCGACAAGATCGGGATCATTGGTCCTGCCAGCAACATCCGGCGCGAGTTGCTTGAGGCAGGCGCGGCGCACCTCCTCCAGATGGGCTACGAGCCCATTTACCTACCCGGTATTCTGGAACGCGACCTTTACTTTGCCGGGTCCCTGGAGCGGCGATTGGGCGAATTGGAAGCCTTGCTGGACCGCGATGATATTGCTGCCTTGATCTGTGCTCGTGGCGGTTATGGCTCGAACTATCTTCTCGAGCGGCTTAACTTTGAAAACCTTCGCCGGAGCCCCAAGATAATTGTTGGCTATAGCGACAACACCTCGCTGCTCACGGCCATTCACGATCGCTGCGGTTTGGTTACGTTTCACGGTCCCATGGTGACCAAAGATTTTGCTACACCGGACGGCATGGAACTCTCCAGTTGGCAAAACGCGGTTGGTGGCGCTGCTACATGGAGCATTCCCACGGATGAAGTGCAGGTGCTCAAGGAAGGCAGTGCACAAGGAAAGCTGTATGGAGGATGCCTTTCCATGCTGGCCGCCTCTCTGGGTACGCCATTTGCGATCCACACGGATGACACCATTCTGTTTATCGAAGACATTGCAGCAAAGCCTTTCCAGATAGACCGGATGCTTATCCAGCTGCGCATGGCGGGAAAGCTGGAGCGGGTGAGAGGATTTGTCTTTGGCGAAATGGTAGATTGCGTCCAGCCCGGCGGACAGGACTACACGTTGCAGGAAGTCATCCTGCGTGTGCTGGAGAACTATGATGTGCCTGTTATCTATGGCCTGAGATCCGGTCATGTGTCCCGTAGCAACATTACGCTTCCTCTGGGTGTCCAGGCAGAGCTAATCGCGAACAGCTCTGGCATAACACTCCGGATTAAGGAATCATCCGTGCAAATCCGTTGAATCATCGTTGATCTGCTGATCTGTGGCGGGATTTATTTTTCTCCGTGCTTCAGTGCCCGGCGGTGAAGTTTGATTTAATCTAAAACTGTGTCCGAACAGCAGCACATTCATCTCATCGGCATCTGCGGCACCGCGATGGCATCCCTTGCCGGTTTGCTCAAGCAACGTGGCCTTAAAGTCACCGGTTCAGATGCCGCCGCTTATCCGCCCATGTCTGACTTTCTGGCTTCCATCAACATTCCTGTCGCCCAGCCCTATGCTGAGGCCAACTTAAAGCCCCGGCCGGACCTGGTCGTTGTAGGCAATGCCATCTCACGCGGCAATCCGGAACTGGAATATGTCCTGGATGAGCGCATGCCTTTCCGCTCCCTGCCGGATGTCCTCCATGAATATTTCCTGCGCACTCGCGAGCCGGTGGTGGTGGCGGGCACGCATGGAAAAACTACAACTACATCCATGCTGGCATGGATTTTTCAATCGGCGGGCAAAGACCCTTCATTCCTGATTGGCGGCATAGCCGAGAATTTCGGCAGCAGCTTTGCTTTGAAACAGGGAAAACACTTCATTCTCGAGGGCGATGAATACGACACTGCATTTTTTGATAAAGGCCCAAAATTCCTGCACTACTTTCCCCAGGCAGTCATCCTTACCTCAGTTGAGTTTGACCATGCCGATATCTATAAGGACCTGGACGCTGTGAAGACCGCGTTCAAGCGTTTGGTCAACCTGGTTCCGCGCAAGGGGAAGATCATCGCCCACGACTCCAATGCCAATGTGGATGAATGTCTCTCCCGTGCTTTTTCCCAGGTGGAACGCTACGGAACAAAAGAAGGCTCCTGCTGGCAGATCAAGAACATGAACTTTGCTCCAGGAGCCACCTCATGGTCAGTGCTGCGGGAGGGTAAACATTGGGCGGACTTACAATTTCCCCTGGCGGGGGAGTACAACGTGCTCAATGCCACCGCGGCTGCGGCCGTGGCCTCCCATTATGGGATTGAGCTGGCCGTCATTGCCGATGCTCTGAAGAGTTTCAAGAGCGTCAAACGCCGGCTGGAGGTGAAGGCGGAGATTGACGGCATTACCATCATCGATGATTTTGCACACCACCCGACGGCGATTGCCGAGACCCTGCGGGCGTTGCGCACTCGCTATCCTTCAGCCCGGCTGTGGGCCATCTTTGAGCCACGTTCCAACACCGTTCGGCGAAAAGTCCTGCAGAAGGAGTTGGTGAGCAGCTTGTCCCTCGCCGACCAGGTGATTATTGCCAGCGTGTTCAAGGCCGAAGCCATTCCGGAAGACGAGCGGCTCACAACCGGGTCTGTTGTGGCGGGTGTGAAGCGCAGCGGCAAGCCGGCCCGCGAACTGGCTGATGCCGATGCCATCGTGAAGGAGGTTGCACCGGAGCTGCGTTCCGGTGATGTGGTTGCCATTCTTTCCAACGGCGGGTTTGGCGGAATTTATGAGAAATTGCCGCGCAAGCTGGAGGAGTTACACGGTACGCGGCCCGCATGATTCCGCTTCTACGCATGCTCGCAGCCATGCTGTTCCTGATCATTGTTGTTCCGCCGGCGGCGCTGGTAGTTTTTCCCTGGACGTTGATTACCGGCAAAATCGGATTTCTCTACTGGATTGGCATCACCATCACCCGGTGCGTCGTGCGGATCACGGGCACAAGATTTCAAGTCCGTGGATTAGACCAGATTGATCCGGCGGGCACGTATATCTTCATGTCCAACCACGTCTCCAACCTGGATCCGCCAATCCTTATGCCGCTTATTCCGCGGCGGACCTCAGTCCTGGTCAAGAAAGAGCTTTGGCGCGTTCCCATTCTTGCCCGCGCGCTTGACCTGGCTTCCCTGGTTCCAGTGGAAAGGAACAACCGGGAGGCAGCCATCCAAAGCATCAAAAGAGCGGGCGAAGTGATGCGGCAAGGGGTCAATATGATGGTCTATCCGGAAGGCACGCGTTCCACCGATGGCCGCCTGCATGCCTTCAAGAAAGGGCCATTCCACCTGGCCGCAGAGACCGGCTTCCCCATTGTTCCGGTCACTATGCTGGGAACGTTCGAGATGATGCCGAAAGGCAAGTTTGCGGCCACGGGCGGAACGGCCACGGTGGTTTTTCATCCGCCTATGGATCCGAAGAATTTCACTTCCAGGGAGGAACTGATGGAGGCAGTGGCGACCGCGATCCGGAGCGCGCTGCCCGCTGAAAGGCAATAGTGCGGCGCGGTTCCTTGCTCACTGCCAGGAGGGTGCCGAATGCTTGCTGATATTCTCTGGATACTGGTTTCTGATCACCCGGGTCGCACGATTTCAGCGGTTCTTCATCTCGCTGACTACTCCATCCTGCATCAGCTTGATTTCCATTGAGCCTTCGTCGTTCTTGTGTACCACCGGGCCCGAAGATACATGATCGATGCCACGAGCGTTGAGGAATTCTATTTTTAATGTACCGGTGGCTGTGGGTTTGATCCTGTACTGGAAGCTCTTGCCTGGTTCGAGCGAATTAATTCCAAACGTGGCTTCGGGATAGTCAATCACGATGGTAGAAAGTTTTTCCGTGCTGGTATTCGTGACCGTTACCTGAATCACATGAGAACGCGCGCATCCGGCGAAGGCAGTCAGCAATAGCGCAAGCAGCAGCGAAGGCGTTTTTAGCCTGGCAATTTTTGTCTTGGCAGTCTTTATCTTGGCAATACTGGCAAAGCTCATTTTTTTTCAATCACCCGTGCCGTCAGCACCACGCCGTTGCGGTTGTCATGCAACTTGAGAGGGAACACCAGGATGTTCCAGTTCCAGCGGGCAGTTTTAGTAGGCAGATGCGGCAATCCTCGGAAGCTGCGGTCCACATAGGTTTCGCGCGTGTCGGCGACGGTGCGGATGATGTCCTTCCACTCTACGTCCAGCTCGGGAAACTCTTCAAACACGTTCTTGCCCGTGAACCAGTTCCTTCTCTTCTCATACAATTTTGCAAAGTATTCGTTTACATAGAGCCAGTTGCCATCGCGATCCAGGATTTCCAGCACCACGTCCTCACCCATGGCCATGGCAATGCGTGAGTAGAAGAAGCCGCGGGCGTCCACCACCACCGGCTTGCCGCGCCGCTTGGCCTCGAAAGAGTGGAGTGCCGCCAGCAGGTCGTCCACCGAACTGTAGCCTTTGAGCAGGTGCATGTCTTCCACGCCGCCGAACTTACGTTCTAACGTGGCGGATAAAATAATGATGGGCACTTCCGGCCGTTTATCGCGCAAAGATTGAGCTACTTCGGTGCCGAACTTGCCCGCACCAAGGTGGTAATCCAACACCGCAATATCGATGTTGCCAAGATGAGCCTCGGCTTCTTCCACGGAAGAAGAACTAACGGCTTCATAGCCGTTTTGACGAAGAATCGCTGACCTGAGGATCAGGTTGTCCTGACGATCATCGAGGAGAAGCACGCGGATTGTTTTTCTTGCTTCGCCTTTGCCGGTTTCCATGCTGCGATCAGTCGTCCTTAGAGGACTTGGAACTCAGGCGCACGGCTTTGGCCAGTTCCGGCAACCTGCTGAAGATAGCAACGCTGCGCCGCCATTGCTTGTGATCAAACGCGGGAGAGCCGCTGATCATCTTTCCCGGTTCTATGTCACCATGGGTTCCACTCTGCGCCGTGACGATGACACCGTCACCCACTTTGCAGTGTCCGGCCACGCCTACCTGGCCGGCCAGAATCACATTTTTGCCCAACTCGGTTGATCCAGCCAGACCCACCTGCGAGCAAATCATGACATTTTCACCCAAGGTACAGTTGTGGCCAATGTGGACCAGATTATCTATCTTGGTTCCCCGGCCAATGCGCGTCTCTCCCAGGCTGGCGCGGTCGATGCAGCAGTTTGCCTGTATCTCAACATCATCTTCGATCACCACCCTGCCCGACTGGGGAATCTTTTGCCATCGGCCGCTATCGTCTTTGGCAAATCCGAAACCATCTGAGCCGATCACCACTCCATTGTGCAGCAGCACGTTGTGGCCAATCTCGCAGTGCTCGCGAACGGCCACGTGCGAGTGGGCAAAGAAATCGTTTCCGATCTTGACGCTGCGATAAACCACCACATGCGGCAGCAAGGTGCAGTTGTTCCCAATTTCCACGTCAGCATCAATCACCGTGTAAGCGCCGATGGAAGCATTTTTCCCAATGTTGGCCGAGGGATGAATTACGGCCGTTGGGTGAATGATGCGCTCATACTCGAGCGGCCGGTGGAACAGCTCAGCCGCACGCAAATAGGCATATTGTGGATTTCTGGTGCGCAGCGTGGGCTTATCCAGAGCCGGGAAATTTTCTTCGACGATGATGGCCGAAGCGTGTGTGCTGCCGGCAGAGGACGCATATTTGGGGTTGGCGATAAAAGTAATCTGACCGGGAGCAGCGGTATCAATGGCGGCAATGCCGGTTATTTCCGCGTCGGCCTGGGACGGTTCCAGCCGGAGACCTAACTTGCTGGCGATCTCCTGAAGTTTCATGGGTACTCAACTATTCCACAACAAAGAACTCTGTCCCCGTGGCAGGGGTTGGTCTTCGGCTTTTCAATTACCAACTTACAACTTACAACTTACCAAATTGCCCAGTTCTTTGACACTCATTCGCCAAACAATTGAACTTGTTGCGTGTCCTCAATGCGCTTGCGGCGCGCCTGAGCGTGGCCGATCACGGCCAGCACGCTGATTTCTTCCAGGGCCGATTTTGGCACGAAAACCCGCTGCGTGTTGCCGCGCGTATCGGGTGGAGTGACCAGGTAGCCCTCCGCTCCAACCTGGTTGAGATCATTGGGCATCATCCCTTCCAGGATGTCATTGTCGGTAAACTTGAGGCGCACCCAAAGGCCCTCCGTGCGAGGCCGCGTGGTGAAGGTTTTGCGCGCGGGGCCGCTAGCATCGGCAAAGTCACGAACAAAATCCACGCTCTTGATTTCCTGCAAAGCAATTTGCACCAGTTTGCCGGAGGTGTTCAGGAGTTCCAGCTTGCCATCGACCACAAAATTGGCCGGGGAGACGTATCCGCTGAGGGAATCGCGCCCTAATTTCCTGACGATCACTTTCTTGTGGGTGGATGGCATGGACCTGACTTGATTCTCGCATGATTTGCGCGTGCTCAACGGATTCACCCTATTGGGTAGCCAAACGGTTAATCTTTGTGATATGGTGTGAGGTTTATCGCAGTTCCTGCTGGCGTCGTCTAAGTCTCGTATAAAGTGTAACTTACGGTAAACTTGGGAATATTTATCAAAAATCCGGTACTAACCCGGAAGGCAGCGGTGTGTAGATAACCTGATGGCAGACTTTATCTACCTGATGGAAACCCGGCTGTCGCCGGATCAACAACGCGCGCTGGCGCTGGTGACTGAAGTCGCCCGGGCCCACCAGATGAACGTGTATCTGACTGGTGGGGCGGTGCGGGACATCATCAGCGGGTTTGTCATTCGCGACCTGGACTTTTCCGTCCAGGGCAATGCGCTCAAGCTCCAGAAGGATTTTGAGAAGGCTGGCGCGGTCATTGAATCGAGTGATGAAACTACGCGCACCCTCATGCTGCTTCTCCCCGGCAACGTTCGCGGCGAGGTGACCGGCACGCGTTCAGAAAGATATGACAAGCCGGGCAAGCCGGCTGAAACCACTCCCGGCACAATCTATGACGATATGCGCCGCCGGGATTTCACCGTCAATGCTATGGCCCTTTCTCTGAATCCCGGGTCGCGGGGCCTGCTGACGGACCCTTTTAACGGCATGGCGGACATTGAGGCCAAAGTCCTGCGCATTCTTCACAATTATGCATTTTACGAGGAGCCTTCGCGGCTGATTCGCGCCACCCGGCTTTCGGCCCGCTTCCACTGGGCGCTGGAAGAGCGTACCCAGGCCCGCTACGATGCCGCCAAAGAGAATAACTACATTGAGAACATAGCCGACCGCGCTGTGGGACACGAAATCGAGCAACTTGCCCACGAAGAGGATCCGATCGGCGTCCTGAAGGCACTGGAGAAAGAGGACTGGCTCAAGGTTCTGGTCCCCCATCTTTCTGTGGCAAAAGTGGATACCGCAGCTGTTGCACAGTTGTTTAAGGTCAAGCAGCAGATGCAGGAACTCGGGATGAATCCGGATGCCAGCCCGATTGTCATGCACCTGCTCACCCGCAAGCTGGGTGGAGACGTCTCTGCCATCCAGAAGCAGATTCCCAACAAAGGATTTGTCGAGCGCTGGCGCAGCCTGGAAGACGACACCAAGGAATTCACCAAACATCTGGCTGGGAAAGACCTGGCGCAACCATCGCAGATCTGGAAATTCCTGATGCAGAGCCGCCCGGAGTTTGTGTTGTTTGCCGCCATTACATCGCGGCCGGCAGTGGTGGAGCAAAAGCTGAAGAATTTCCTCACCAAGTGGCCACAGGTGAAGCAGAAACTCCCATTTCCGGAGATGGTCGAGATGCGCATCACGCCGGAGCATCCGGAGTACAAGAAGATCATGGACGATGCGTTCTTCATGCTCATGGATGGCAAGCTGCGGAATCACAATGAGATTGTGAAATATCTGGAGCCATACAAGCCACCGGAACCTCCGCCTCCTCCGCCTCCAGTGCGTCGCGGGCGGGCTGCTAAGAAAGAAGTGGCCGCCGCAGCGACAGGCGAGCCTGGAGCCGCACCCAAGAAGCGCGGGCGCAAGCCGAAAGCTTTGGCGGCTGCGCTGGCCGCTGGCGCGCCAGCACCGGCAGCGCCTGCCCCTGCTCCTGCGCCTGCCAAGGAGCCCGAAGCAAAGAAAGCGCCTGAAGCCAAAGCGAAGCCTGCTCCTGCGCCGGCTAAGAAAACCGCCAAGGCGCAAGAAAAGGCCACCAAGAAAAAGCCTGCGGAAAAGAAGCCGGCGGCAAAGAAGAAAGCTACCCCGAGAAAGAAATCCGGCAAACACAAGTAGGTCAATGTAGCCCGGCCAAAAGACTTCGCTCTTGCAGTCACCAGATCACCTGATTCTTCCCGGTTTTCCACATTTCCACCGCACCAGCCACTTATAATTGAGTGATAAGCTCACCCTGAATGTCAGACTTCGTACATCTTCATCTGCATACCGACTACTCACTGCTGGATGGCGCCTGCAATATCGACAAACTGGTCAAGCGCGTAGCGGAGATTGGCCAAAAGTCAGTTGCCATGACGGACCACGGCAACATCTATGGCACGGTGGAATTTGTCGATGCCGCGGAAAAAGAGGGAGTCAAACCGATCGTCGGCTGCGAGCTGTATATCTGCAAGAAAGATGACCACCGGGCCCCTCCCGAGGGCGACACCTACAATCACCTGCTGGTGCTGGCGGAAAATGAAGAAGGTTACAAGAACCTGATCAAGATTACTTCGGAAGCCTCCCTGCACGGTTTTTATTACAAGCCGCGCATCAGTAAACGGTTTCTGGCGGAACATGCCTCGGGCCTGATCGGATTGTCCGGCTGCCTTGCCGGAGAAGTCGCCGAGAACCTGATGGCGAACAAGTATGAAGCCGCGCGCGAGACTGCCGCGTGCTACCGCGATATTTTCGGCAAGGAAAATTTCTTTCTGGAAATTCAAGACCATCAGGGGCTGGAAGAAGAGCGGCGCATCCGTCCGGACCTGTTGAAGTTGGAGAAAGATATTGGCATCCCGATGGTTGCCACCAATGACAGCCATTATCTCTGTGAAGACGATGCCCACGCGCAGGACGTCCTGATATGCGTGCAGACCGGAAAATCCATCCACGACACGAACCGCCTGAAATTCCAGACCAGCCATTTCTTCGTCAAGACTGCAGACGAAATGACCCGTCTGTTCCAGGAGCGGACAGACCTGCTCACGCGCACGCTGACCATTGCCGAGCGCTGCAACATGAAGCTGAGCAAGGTAAAAAACCCATTCCCGGAATTTCAGGTGCCCCAGGGGTACACGCTGGATAGTTACTTTGAACACATAGCGCGTGAAGGCTTTGCCCGCCGCTGGGAGACGTTGCGCGATCCGCAAGCCGCAGGACGACTGAAAAAATCCCTCGCCGACTACGAGCAGCGCCTTTCCCGGGAAATCGAAACCATCCAGAAGATGAATTTCTCGGGTTACTTCCTGATCGTCTGGGATTTCATTCGCTATGCCAGAGAAAACAGTATCCCCGTCGGACCGGGAAGAGGATCTGCGGCCGGCGCGCTGGTGGCCTATGCCATGGGCATCACCAATATTGATCCATTGCAGAATGAACTGCTGTTTGAGCGCTTCCTGAATCCGGAGCGCATCTCCCTGCCCGATATTGATATTGATTTCTGCATGAACCGTCGGGGCGAGGTGATCAATTACGTCACCCAGAAGTATGGCCGGGACAACGTGGCCCAGATCATCACCTTCGGGACCATGGCGGCCAAAGCGTCCATCAAAGATGTCGGGCGAGCCATGGACATTCCCTACAGCGACGTGGACCGAATTGCCAAGATGGTCCCTACCACGCTGAATATCACCCTGACGCAAGCGCTCCAGGATTCTCCGACTCTACAGGAAGCGTATGACAACGAGCCGCAAGTCAAAGAACTCATTGACACGGCCTTAAGATTGGAAGGGCTGGTGCGGAACTCCGGAGTTCACGCGGCCGGAGTGGTGATTGCGCCCAAGCCGCTGAATGATCTGGTTCCGCTGCACAAGACCAAGAATGATGAAATCGTGACCGCCTACGACATGAAGGCGATCGAGAAGATGGGCCTGCTGAAGATGGATTTTCTGGGCCTGACTACGCTCACCATTCTTGACGACGCGCTCAAGTTGATTGCACAAACGCACGGTCCAATTGACCTGGACCGGATTCCCCTGGATGACGCAGAGACTTACCAGAAGGTTTTCCATACCGGGCTGGCCTCGGGCATCTTCCAGTTTGAATCCGGCGGCATGACGGACGTGCTGCGCCGTTATAAGCCCAACTCTGTGGATGACCTCACGGCCTTGAATGCCCTCTACCGTCCGGGCCCGATCCAGGGTGGAATGATCGACGACTTTATCGAGCGCAAGTGGGGACGGCGCAAGGTCGAATACGAACTGCCCGAGTTGGAGACGATTCTTAAAGAAACTCTGGGCGTGATTGTCTACCAGGAACAGGTCATGCAGATTGCCAACCTGCTGGCCGGTTTTTCCATGGGTGAAGCGGACCTGCTGCGCCGCGCCATGGGCAAGAAAGATGAGAAAGTCATGGCCGAACAGCGCGAGCGGTTTGTGCAGGGCTCGTTGCAGCGCGGCTTTCCAGAGAAGAAAATCCGCCGGCTGTTTGACCTGATGGAGCAATTCGCCGGATACGGCTTCAATAAATCGCATTCCGCCGCCTACGCTCTGCTGGCTTATCACACGGCTTATTTAAAGACCCACTATCCGGTTGAGTTTATGGCGGCGCTGCTGACCGCATCCAATGCCGACAATGTGGTGAAGTACATCAATGAATGCCGCGAGATGGGAATGGCGGTCGAACCGCCAGACATCAATGTGAGTGATTCCAACTTTACGCCGCACGGCGCTGCCATCCGTTTTGGGCTGGCGGCGGTGAAGAATGTTGGCCGAACGGCGATTGAATCCATTGTCGTGGCGCGCAAGGAAGTGGGCCGCTTCCGATCGATTTTCGAATTCTGCGACAAAGTTGATCTTCGCCTGCTGAACAAGCGCGTGATGGAGTCCCTGATCAAAAGCGGCGCTCTGGATGCATTTGGCAAACGCGCCCAGCTTATGACGGTGCTGGATAAGGCGATGGAGCGCGCTCAGAAATCCCAGCGCGATGCGGAGATGGGCCAGCATGGGCTTTTCGGCGTCTTCCAGGAACAGTCTTCAACCGCCGACGCCGAAAAACTTCCCGGCGTCCCTGAATGGGACGAGCACCAGCGCCTGGCCAACGAAAAAGAGGTCTTAGGCTTCTTTATCACCGGCCATCCGCTGGAAAAATACAAAGACAAGCTGCTGGACTTCAGTGCCATGACTTCTGAAGCCATCAACGCCATGAAGAACGGCACCGGCCGTGATGAGATCAACGCCGCCGGCATAATCTCCAACGTACGTGTGACGAAGTCGCGTAAGGGAGACCTGTACGCGCAGGCCATGCTGGAAGACATGACCGGCTCGGTCGAGGCGATCGTCTTTCCGGAGGCCTACAAACGTCTTCAGGGATCGCTCAAGCTGGAGGTCCCCATGCTCGTGCGGTGCAGCGTGCGCGTGGAAGAGGGCGCGAACGTGAAGATTGCCATCAGCCAGCTCACTCCATTGGAAGAAGCGCAACCCAAGTTGCCGCGCTCCATTCGCATACGCATTCCCTTGGAAACTGCAACATCTTCCACGGTGGATGCGCTCCAGTCCATCTTCAGCGAAAAAAAAGGCGAGGCCAAGGTATTGTTTGATGTGGAACGTGCGGGAGACTTCATGGTGGTGATGGAAGCTGACGGATATAATGTTTGTCCAGACCGCTCTTTCATTAGCCGCGTGGAAGAGCTTTGCGGCCGCGGCAGTGTGCGGACTGTAGATTAGTTTCCGGCGACGGGTCTGGCAGAACGGTTTTTGCAGAGAGCAATTTTACTTATATGCGGCTGGTCTTGAGTCATGGTTCTAAATTGTGCCGGCGCATGACCATCAGGCCGGAGAGTGTTTGGTTTTGGCCACAAGCCGGCAGCTAGAAGCCAGGAGCTTATTTTTTGGACCCAGCAGTTAAAGCGCAAAGGCAATTGGAAGCCATCGAACAGCAAATCGGGCACCTTGAAGCCAAGGCCGGTCAGGACCAGGAAGCCCATCTTCAGCTCAAGCATCTCCAGCATCAGATCAAATTTCTGCGTGAACAGATTCGCGCGCACGTGAACGCCTGGCATCGGACGGAACTGGCCCGCCATTCGCAACGTCCTTTCACCCTGGATTATGTAGAGCGTCTCTTTACCGATTGGAGTGAGATCCATGGCGACCGCTCTTTTGGCGACGATCCGGCCATCGTCTGCGGGGTGGCCCGGTATCATGGCGATGAGGTGATGGTGATCGGGCACCAGAAGGGTCGGGACACCAAGCAGCGCGTGTTCCGCAACTTCGGCCAGGCAAATCCGGAAGGGTACCGCAAAGCCCTGCGCTGCATGAAGATGGCGGAAAAATTTGGCCGTCCTATTTTCACCTTCGTAGATACCCCAGGCGCTTATCCTGGGCTGGGGGCTGAGGAGCGCGGCCAGGCAGAAGCCATTGCCCGCAACCTGCGCGAGATGGCGCGGATGACGGTTCCGATCATCACCACCATCACCGGCGAAGGGGGAAGCGGAGGCGCTCTGGCGCTGGCGGTGGCTGACCGTGTATTGATGATGGAAAATGCTGTTTATTCTGTCATCTCTCCCGAAGGCTGCGCATCCATCATGTGGCGGGATGCCACGAAGAAGGAAACTGCGGCGCAAGCACTGCGGATCACGGCTCCTGACATGAAAGAATTCGGGGTGATTGACGAGATCATTCCTGAGCCGGACGGCGGGGCCCACCTGGACCACGAAGCCGCAGCCGCATTGGTGGGAGAAACTTTACAGCGCAACTATGCCGCGCTCAAGAGCAAACCTGCCGCAGAACTCCTGGATGACCGTTACAACAAATTCCGCCATATGGCACAGTTCTTCACGGAATAAAATTGTCAGACAACGGAACGATTGTTGCTCACGCACCCTGCCGGGTTGATCTGGCCGGCGGCACCATGGACATCTGGCCGCTCTACCTCTTTCATCCCGGCGCGGTCACCGTGAACTTTGGCGTGAACGTTCTTACCCGTTGCCGACTTACTGCGCTGCCCGGCACCCGTATTCATCTCAAGTCCATTGATACCGGCCGAGAAGAAGAATTTTCCAGCCTGGACGCGCTCTGCTGCGCGAAAAAATACAAGCACGCTCTGGCCGCTTATCTGCTGCGTTTTTTTGCACCCGAGGGTGGCCTGGAAATCGAGACCAACTCAGAATCTCCCGCGGGCGCCGGCATCTCCGGTTCTTCTGCGCTCATGATTGCCATGACTGCGGCCCTCGCGCGCTACACCGGACGCAAGCTGGACCGGGAGCAGATCCGGGTGGTGGCGCAGAATGTTGAAGCCCAGCTCATTGGAGTGCCTACTGGATGCCAGGACTACTATCCCGCTCTCTATGGCGGTGTAAGCGCCATCCATCTTGATGTGGACGGCATTCATCGCGAGCCTCTCGCCATTGCCCCGGAAGAGCTGGACCGCAGGTTTGTGCTGGCATATACAGGCGCGCCGCGCCAGAGCGGAATCAACAACTGGAAGGTGTTTCAGAATCACATCAATGGCAAAGGCCATGTGTTCCGGAACTTTGAGAAGATTGGCCAGATTGCGCGCAGCGTTCACAAAGCCCTATGCGCGGCGGATTGGAATGAGGTTAGCCGGCTGATCCGCGAAGAGTGGAAGCTGCGCAAGACCAACGCACCCGGAATCAGCACTCCTGCTATCGAGAGGCTTATGAAGATAGCCACTCGCAACGGCGCTGTGGCCGCAAAAGTCTGCGGCGCGGGAGGCGGAGGCTGCGTGGTCTTTCTGACCGAGCCTGAATCCCGCGAGCGAGTAACCCAAACCCTCCGCAGCTATGGCGGTCACGTGCTTGCCGCCTCTGTCGCCAGAGAAGGCCTCACCATAGCCGGCAAGACCGGACTCAGACAGAGTTTGGGAGGGTAACTTATGTCCACGTGCAAGTCCGCTCAAGAGCGAAAGTTTGTGGAAGCATGCGCCCGAATGGTGGGAAAGTGCTTTGAAAGGACTGCGGCCCGCGATTCAGTGAACGCATAAATGGGAGTTGAAGTCCGCTGGTAAAAACCAAAGCAAAGCCTTCACCAAAGTGATTCGTTCCGTGACTCCTCCCGGGGCGATCTGGGGCTCCCCTCCTCCCCTTCCCTTACCCGGTTTGCCTACAATTCTTCGTGCCCTGAACCGCATCTAACCCGCATTTCTCACGAGTGATTTGGAGGAGGGCTCCGGTCGGCGGTTAGGAGATGTTGGATGGGGGATTCTGGCGGCTAAACGAAGGAAGCAGGGATCAGTGGAACTTGCGAGGAAGGATTTTGCGTTGCATCGAGA
>DATGJZ010000121.1:0-5578 GCA_035294925.1 Candidatus Angelobacter sp.
AAAGCGCCAACCCCGCGCTTCCCACATTCCCACCGCCACGGCTACTGCTCCTCTTCTATTGGGCAAGCAAATCAAACGCAAGGTCGAGTTAATCGCTCCATATACTGTTTCTCACCCACAGATTTTCCAGACGAAGCAAGAATTTTTAATGGACTATAAATGTCGAACAAAATGGTGCACTGCAGAATTGGTGAGTCCTTACCGGACGTGGGTTTCCTGATAGTAACGTTCTTTCCATTGGCCATTGCGTTTTATCCAGACCTCGCTGACGAGTACTCTTTTGAATCTCACCTGGGCCCTCGGCGGAAACTCCAGGGTAAGCTCGTAGGTGATCAGGGCTGAGTTGGATTCGAGGGGAATCACCTTCAAGGCAAAAAGATAATACTTGCTCACATTGGACCGATCCACCTCGGATGCCGCAGCAGACTTGGTGCGCATGCCCTGGTTATCGTCTTCCACCGCCGCAAAATCGTCAGCCAGCAGATCACTGTACGCCTTCTTGTCCTTCTTTTTAAATGCTTCCCATTCAGCCGTGACATTGGCTTCGAGCAACGCTTGCAGTTTGGTGCGGGATCCTGTATCCGGCTGCTTGGTTGGGCCGGACGTTGGGGTGGCAGTCGGTTGTTGCGTCCACCCGATGGAGGCCAACACAAGAGAGAGCCATGCACAGCGGCGGCGAGTTCGCATCTATGGTTTCTCCTCCGGAAACGTTAGCAGATCAATGCCTGCTCGTATTAAGTTACACCCTTGGTAGAATTGATTCAGCCGTGCGAGAGTGGCGGAATTGGCAGACGCACCAGACTTAGGATCTGGCGGGTAAAACCGTGGGGGTTCGAGTCCCCCCTTTCGCACCAGCTATTTCTGCTGCACTCATGCGTTCTACACTCCCCGTGCCACAAGCGCAGCCCTTCTAGCTAACAACACCCCTCTTGCCGCAATTGGCCTCAGCGCAATACTTCCGGTGATGGCATCCCCAAAGCCAGTGGGATTCTGAGGGATTCTGTACAAATGAAAAGCTGCTGGAGTATAGTTTTGTGTTCAAGCAAAAACCGGAAAAGATTTTAGTAGACGTAGCGCCTGGCCGCGCTGACTTGTTGTGTCCGATAAATTCATGTCAGGAAACCGCATCTCTTGAATCATCCCGCTCCTCTAAACAGCGAAAAACACAAGGTTATGTCGGGAAGGCTGTTAGCTGCTCTCTTTGTCCTGGCCAGCCTCTCTTCAAGTATGGCCGCGCAAATCGGGGGCCTGGATAGCCAGAGTCAGCAGAATCAGCAAGGCCAGCAGAATCAGCAGAATGGGTCAAGGCAAACCCCGCTTCCTGGGGTGATTGAGCCGCCTAAAGTGAATATTACCAACAGGCCCGGCGATCAGACATCGACGGTCCCCGCCGGGCAACCGGGGCTGGAGGCTCGCCAGTTGCCCGTTGCTCCGGAGCCCGATATTGAGTTCCAGAGATTTGTGGCCAGCACGCTGGGATATAACTTGCCGATCTTCGGGCAAAACCTCTTTGAGAACGTGCCTTCCACTTTTGCTCCGCTGGATTACGTGCCGGTGACGCCTGAGTATCTAATAGGCCCTGGAGACGAGTTGTTGATCCGCGCATGGGGCCAGATCGATATCACCAACTACCACGCTGTCGTTGATCGGACAGGGTCCATTTATCTGCCGACCGTGGGAGCGATCAGTGTCGCCGGCATGCAGTACGACCATCTCAACGATTATTTAAAGCACGCCATTGGTCGTTACTACAAGAACTTTGATCTGGATGTAACCATGGGCCGGCTGCGATCGATCCAGGTCTTTGTAGTCGGACAAGTCAAGCGGCCGGGTTCCTATACTGTCAGCTCTTTGAGCACCCTGGTGAACACGTTGTTCGCCTCGGGCGGCCCCTCCAAACGCGGCTCCATGCGCCAGATTCAATTGAAGCGCGGCAGAACATTGATTACCACCTTTGACCTGTATGACTTGATCGTGAATGGCGATAAATCCAAGGACGCGCAACTCATGCCCGGAGACGTGATTTATGTGCCTGCCGTGGGCCGCCTGGTGGCGATGGCGGGCAGCGTGAATATTCCTGCTGTATACGAATTGAAAGACCACGATACATTAGGCGATGTAATTCGATATGCCGGTGGACTCGCGAGCACGGCTGCAGGGCAGCAAGCGATCATTGAACGAATCGATGCGCGTCAATTGCGTGAGGCGGCGCAGTTTCCGTTGACTGCTGAAGGATTCAAACGCGAACTAGAAGATGGCGATATCGTTCGCTTTCAGCATATCTCCACTCGGTTTGAAAATGCCGTGACTCTGCGTGGCAATGTGGCTGTGCCTGGCCGCTACCCGTGGCATGAGGGGATGCGAGTCAAGGATCTGATCCCCAACCGCGAATCGCTGGTTACCGAGGAGTACTGGAAGCGGCAAAATCTTCTTGGTTTGAACCTCGGAACTGAGAGCTTTGAAACGGCTGAAGAACAGCAGAGGGTCCAGGCGGCCGCGGAGAATGCGCAGGCAAACCCTGCGATGAGTCCTAATGCCGCTGCGGCTGCCAACGGCGCGGCTCTTCCGGGAATGAATCCAAATGCCGCTGCGGCTGCCGGCGGCGCGCGAGCCGGCCAAACTGGTGTGCTGGGCGACCAGAATCTGTCCGACCGCGTGGGCAGGGTGGAAGCGCAGCGCATGAAACAGGAAGAGCTTAAAAACCAGATCAAGCGTTCCGCCGCCGAGATCAACTGGGAGTATGCGGTGATCCAGCGCCTTGATTCGAGTACGCTCACTTCGCATCTCTTGCCGTTTAACCTTGGCAAGGCGATAGAGGGCGATAGCAGCCAAAATCTGATGCTGCAAGCAGGCGACACCATCACCATTTTTTCGCAAGCCGATCTGCAGGTGCCAATCGCGCAGCAAAGCAAGTTTGTGCGGCTGGAAGGGGAATTTGGCGCGGCAGGTATCTATCAGGCTGAACCGGGAGAGACGCTGCGTCACCTGGTGACCCGGGTTACAAACCTAACGCCCCAGGCATACCTCTTCGGATCGGAATTCACACGTGAATCCGTGCGGGAAGACCTGCAGCGTCGGCTGGACGATTACGTAGGCGGGTTGCAGCGCGAGGTCGAAAGTGCGCAACCTATAACACCACAAGATCAGGCGAGCCTGGCCGCTCAACGACAGATGGTAAATAGGATGCGGCAATTGCGGTCAACCGGGCGCATCGTTCTGGAGCTAAAGCCCGTTGCCAGCTCGTTAGATGCCTTTCCCGACATAGCATTGGAAGATGGGGACCGTTTATTTATCCCGTTTCGTCCGGCTACGGTCAGCGTAGTGGGCGCGGTTTACAACAGCAACGCATTTATTTTCAAGGCCGGCAAAACGGTGGCAGACTATCTGAGGCTTTCCGGTGGAGTCACACGCGAAGGCGATAGAAAACATGCGTTTGTGCTGCGGGCCAACGGCGCCACTATCAGCAACCAACAGCACAGTAATCTTTTGGTGAACAACTTCAACACTCTGCGGCTTATGCCCGGGGACACGATCATTGTGCCGCAAAAAATTGGTCGAGGAGCGGTCCTGCAAGGATTGAAGGATTGGAGCCAGCTCTTCCAGCAATTTGCTCTGGGAGCGGCGGGAATCAGCGTGCTGTTGCCGTAATAGGCTGAATCAGCAACCTCGCCATCAACAGACCCGGTTAAGAGTTGGCGTGCCTTCTTATAGATCCGTCCCAGACCCTGGCTTACCAGAACGTATTAACAATGCACGACCTTTTGTGACTGAATGCCGCGGGTGGCGTTGCGGGTATCCACTACCAGTTGTGACTCGCGCACGATGCGCTGGTAATCGTAGTCAGAGTGGTCGGTAACAATCAGGACGCAATCATACTGGGCTAGGTCATCCAGCGGAGTGCAGGTCATGTGCAGGTTGTATTTGCGTCCGCGACCGACGGTGGGGAAGTAGGGATCGTTGTAACAAACCTGAACCCCCCGCTTTTGCAACTCCTCAATGATGGTCAGTGACGGCGATTCACGCAAATCATCGATGTCCTTCTTGTAGGCCAGGCCCAGCACCAGAATTTTGCAGCCATTGAGCGCTTTTTTGTGAGTGTTCAGGGCGGAGGCCACTGAATTTACAACGTGGTAGGGCATGAACGTATTGATCTCCCCGGCCAGTTCAATGAACTTGGCCTGGAAATCAAATTCTTTGGCCTTCCACGAGAGATAGTAGGGATCCACGGGAATGCAGTGACCTCCCAGGCCAGGACCGGGATAGAAAGGATGGAAACCGAACGGCTTGGTAGCGGCCGCATCAATAACTTCCCAGATGTTGATACCCATGCGGAGGCAGAGCATCTTGAGCTCATTAACCAGTGCGATATTGATGCAGCGATAGATATTCTCCAGCAGCTTGGTCATCTCTGCTGCCGCCGGACTGGAGACAGGGACAATGCGATTGAAGATGGAGTTGTACAAAGCTCCAGCCAGTTCACTGCTTGTAGGATTCAAGCCTCCAACCACCTTTGGTATGTCACGCCGCGCCACTGTATCGTTGCCTGGATCTTCGCGCTCCGGAGAAAACGCTACAAAAAATACGTTGCCGGAATCAGCAGCATCGCGCGCCGCGGTGAGCCCCGAAGCATTACCTTTTTCGAGAATTGGGATCAGCACCTCTTCCGTGGTGCCGGGATAGGTTGTGCTCTCAAGGATGATGAGCTGTCCCGCGCGAAGATGTGGAGCAATTGCCTTCGCCGTAGCTTCGATATAGCTCAAATCAGGCTCACGGTATTCATTCAGCGGCGTGGGAACGCAGATGATCATGGCGTCCATCTGCGCTGCCTGGCTGTAATCAGCGGTGGCAGAGAAATTCTTCTCGCGCGCGGTGGCTATCTCTGTCTCGGGAATGCGGTAGATATAGGACTTCCCGCGATTGAGAGATTGCACCTTGTTGGCGTCAATATCGAAGCCAGTGACGGGAAAATCACGTTCACTGAACAACAGGGCAAGAGGTAACCCTACATAGCCCATGCCAACGATCCCGACCTTAGCGGTGCGGGCTTGAATTCTAGCCAGTAAGTCTTTTGCCTTCTCTGTAGAGGAAATCCTGGGTGCTGTGGACATTTGTAAAAATTATAGCATTTTGGTGGACGCTTGTTCCCTGTGAAGTTCTAAAAGCGTCAAGGGAATTTGCTATTCTCTACCCGCGTTCTTTCGCGCGTCATGACTGGCTGCGTGAGGGCGAATCATGCATGTGAGCGCTGCATACCCAATTTCGAACCTTACGAGCGGACGGTTTCTCGCCAGAAATACCATCTGGAACCTGCTGGGCCAGTTGTTGCCCATGGCGGTGGCAGTCGTCGCTATCCCCCCGGTAATCCGCGGTCTCGGAATCCCTCGCTTTGGGGTGCTTTCTCTGGCCTGGATTGTCATTGGCTATTTCAGCCTATTTGACTTAGGCTTTGTGCATAAATAAATGATTCAAGCTGTTCTGATCATTAATGTAGTGAAACTGAGCGTCCCGATCCATGTGGCTGCCGCCTTCCTTAGTTTTACGGTTGGCTTGCAGACTGTATCCCAATTCCCGCAGGCTG
>DATGJZ010000122.1:0-82674 GCA_035294925.1 Candidatus Angelobacter sp.
TCTCGATGCAACGCAAAATCCTTCCTCGCAAGTTCCACTGATCCCTGCTTCCTTCGTTTAGCCGCCAGAATCCCCCATCCAACATCTCCTAACCGCCGACCGGAGCCCTCCTCCAAATCACTCGTGAGAAATGCGGGCTAATTCTGCTTGGATTCGTGGATAACTCCCCTGTGCCGCTGCCGGGGAGCATGGACGCCCTCACTATCATCCTCTCTGCGAGCCAGAAGGACTGGTGGCCTTATTACGCTACTATGGCAACCATCGGCGGCTTAGTGGGTGGATATGCTACCTACGCTCTTGCCCGGGAAGGCGGTAAAGAAGGACTGGAGAAAAAGCTGTCCAAACAGAGGGCGGAACGAGTCTACAAAGTATTCAACCAATATGGATTCTGGAGCTTGATTGTTCCCGGTTTGCTGCCTCCTCCGGTGCCATTCTCGCCCTTTCTGATTGCCGCTGGTGCTCTGAACTACTCTCGCCATAAATTCCTGATCGCCGTGGGGGCAGCTCGGGGCATCCGCTATGGCGCTCTCGCCTACCTTGCATCGCGCTATGGCGGGCAACTCTTCAGTTTCTTTCAGGAATATTACCGGCCCATTCTCTGGGCGTTTCTTGCAGTGACCGTAAGCGGACTGGTTGCAGCTGCAGCCTATGTATGGAAACGAAAGAAAGAGGGCAAGTCGGTTCTGTCCAAGTCGAAGGACCTGGAAGCAGCGTAGGGAAATTTGATTCTTGATTTGTGGAGCACAATTCCTCGGCGGCCATTATTTGCGTAATGATTGTTGGTTTGTTTGATTTTCAAATCACAACTGATCAATCACAAATCGCAAATGTTCGGCTATCCTGCTATTTTTCTGCGCGTTGGAATTTCAGGGAGTCAGCGAACATTTGATTATCATTCGCGTGACCCAGAACAAATTTCTGCAGGTCGGCGGTGGAGGCGGTCAGCAGAAGCTGGCGGTTGTCGGTTTCCCCAGGCTTCCGCGCAGGGCCGACGAGGAGATGCTTGATTTGAACCGTCTTATGCTCCAGAACCTTGCCGAGTTTTTCGTCGTCAATGTAGTCGAGGCCAAGCGCATGATCGTCGCTTGTTACCCTGAAGAACCAGTGCGCCACCCTTAACTGCATCTTCATTTGAGGATCCTTAGCCGGCGTGATCGACGGCCCAAACTCGATATAGGCTCCATCCCCGGCGCGGAGGAACGATGGCGCCATTCTTGAGCCCTCTTTCACTTGTTGAATGTCCATCCGGAATGAAGCTGGATCGGCCACCCATTTCTTCTGGATTAGATCCAGGAACCGGCGCCCTTCCAGGTTTACCAGGCGTCCGTCAAGCACCATCCGATCGGGTGGATTGCTGTCGTCAGTGAAAATCACATCATAGGCGTTCGCGCCCGACTGAAAAAATTCGAGCGTAGCGCCGTTCTCTACCCACTTGCCGATCAAGGCGGAATCGAAGATAACGTCCTTGTCTCGATACAAAGGGTTCAGCGAATCCACCGGCTGGCAGCCTGCCAACAATGCAACAAAGGCCAGCAGCAGGCACACTTTCGTTAGGTTGAACAAATTGGGCCTCCTTACAGCTAAACCAAGAGCTTGGGTGGAATCACAAGCATAATCCCTGGACGGCGGGACCGCGCAGATTTTGTGAAAGTCTGTCTCTGGAGCGTCCGAGGCGCTTCTGCCACCAATTCTTGCCTCCTGCTGACTCGCTGCCGCTCACTGCTATAAAATAGTAAGTTCATGTCCCTAACCAAAGCACAAGCCCTGGAGTTGTTTCGCTCGGACGACCTGATCGGGATCGGCATGGAGGCAGATGCGCTGCGCCGCAAGCTGCACCCTGAAGGCGTGGTCACGTACATCATTGACCGCAACATCAACTACACCAACTTCTGCACCGAATACTGCACGTTCTGCGCGTTTTACGCGCCGGTGAAGGGCGCAGGCCGGACTAAGGGCTATGTTCTAGAGCTGGAAACCATCTATGAGAAGATCCGGGAGACGGTGGAGATGGGCGGAACAGGAGTGCTGATGCAGGGTGGCCTGCATCCTGATCTGACGCTGGAGTGGTATGAGGAGATGCTGCGCGGCATCAAGCAGCGCTTTCCCCAGGTGCATCTTCACTGCTTTTCAGCATCGGAGATTATCCACTTTGCCGAAATCAGCGGCCTGAGCATTGAGGACACCATCCGCAGGCTGCGGGATGCCGGCCTCGACTCCATACCGGGTGGCGGGGCTGAGATTCTGGATGACGAGGTCCGTTTCAAAATCGCCCGCCTCAAGTGCCTGACTGAAGACTGGATCAACGTTCACCGGACGGCACACAAGCTGGGGATGCGGACCACGGCCACCATGATGTTTGGCGTGGGCGAAACCTGCGAACATCGCGCCAACCACTTCCAGCGGATTTATGATCTCCAGGAAGAAACCGGGGGATTCACGGCTTTCATCCCGTGGAGTTTTCAACCTAAAAATACCGCTCTGGGCGGCAGGCACTGGGACGAAGCTACCGCCGTAGAGTATTTGAAAGTACTGGCCATTTCCCGCCTGTATCTGTCTAACTTCGAAAATGTTCAGTCCAGTTGGGTCACGCAGGGTCTCAAGGTTTGCCAGCTCGGACTGCGCTTTGGCGGCAACGATGTTGGATCGGTCATGCTTGAGGAAAACGTGGTCCGCTCCGCCGGCGTGACCAACTGCACCACGGAAGAAGAGCTACGCTACATGATCCGCAATGCCGGCTTTCGCCCGGCGCGCCGGGACACCTTGTACCGGCAGTACTTCCTGAACTGAAGGTTCGAAGCATCAGGTAATCGCCGTGAACTGGCGATCGGAAAACACTACACTAACTGATGTGGAGACCCAGACCGGCACATACGATCCATTCGTTCGCGGACGATTTCCTGTTGGTGTGCGTACCATTCAGGCATTGGATCAGGCGCGGAACCGATTGTTCTCATGTGAGATCTGGTATCCGGCGGCTGCGCAGCATGCAGGCCAGGATGTGGCGCTGGAAAGGCAGGACCTCTTCACCCTTCCTGCAGGCAATACACTGCGCAGGCAAACGGCTGTACGCAATGCCGCAGCCGAGCCCGGAACTTACCCTCTGATCATTTTTTCGCATCATAGTGGCGGCCACCGGCGGGCTGCCAGCTTTCTTTGTACTCACTTAAGCAGCCACGGATATGTCGTGGCTGCACTCGATCACTCTGAGGTGGTGGCGGCGGAGCTGGCGCGCCCGGAGGGTGAAACCTCCGGGCAAAGAGCCGCACGGTGGGAAGCCGTGATAGCCAGCCGCGTGCCGGACACCGTCTTTCTCCTCAATCAACTCCTCTGTAGCGCAGCATGGAAATCGGAAGCCAAACTTGATCCGCAACGGGTTGCAATCGTGGGACACAGCTTTGGCGGTTGGACGGCGCTCGCTGTAACCGAGGCCGAGCGCCGCATCCGTGCCGTAGTGGCGCTCGCACCGGGCGGTAGTTCCCAGCCGAGACCGGGGATTCTTCCGGTCAAGCTCAATTTCGCCTGGGGTCGTGACGTTCCCACGCTGTATCTGGTTGCAGAGAATGATGTTGCCCTGCCGCTGGCCGGAATGTACGAAATCTTCGAACGGACTCCGGCAACAAAACAAATGATCATCTTGCGCCGGGCCGACCATATGCACTTCATGGACAATGTCGAGGAGATGCACGAGGCCGTGCGGACAATGCCGTTCAGCGCGGAGCTTGTGCAGATGCAGAAAGAAATGCTGCCCATTGCGGAACTCTGTTCCGGAGAACAGGCTCAGTTGTTCGTCCGGGGACTCACGCTGGTCCACATGGATGCCACGTTGAGGGGACAGGGGGGAGCGCAACAATTCTTAGCTGGTGATGTCCAAGCCGAACTCGCGGCGCGGGGCGTTGAGGTGGTGCGCACAAATCCTAAACCAGTTGGCGACTTGATAACTTGACTGTAGTCCCTGGCTGACTCGCGTTCGTTTCACGTTATTTGGGAGCGTCAAAGAAAGTCTATCAAAATCTTATGCACTGAAAGGAGTTCATTTTGTAAATCGCCTATTCGACAAGTAGCCAAGCGAACGCAGGAGGAAGTGATTTCTCTGGCGAAGGCTCGGGCGGCAAACCTGTTAGCCATAACGCAAGTTAGCCTGATTCGGCCTTGTTACGCGAAGTGAAAGCGGCCAGTCCGCCGAATTGGCTGAAGCCTGACATTCTTCGCCAATTGCCGCTTTTCCCATACGGCCTTTCCCCCACAAACCTCATCCAACTTTCGGAAAAACGTGCTCTCCTCATGAATCGCTTCATCTGCATTCACGCCCATTGCTACCAGCCACCGCGGGAAAACCCCTGGCTGGAAGCGGTGGAGCGCCAGGACTCCGCCTATCCCTATCATGATTGGAACGAGCGCGTCACGGCGGAATGCTACGCGCCCAACTGTGCTGCCCGCATTCTGGATGAAGAGGGGCTGATCGCGGAGATCACTGACAATTATTCAAAAATCAGCTTCAACTTTGGCCCAACGTTGCTTTCCTGGATGAAGGAAAACGAACCGGAAACCTATCGTTGCATCCTCTCCTCCGACCGGGATAGCCAGAAACGTTTTGGCGGCCATGGATCGGCAATCGCGCAGGCCTACAACCACATGATCCTCCCGTTGGCCAACTCGCGCGACCAGTACACCCAGGTCAAATGGGGAATCCGTGATTTTGAGCACCGTTTCGGCCGCCTTCCCGAAGGAATGTGGCTGCCGGAAACGGCGGTGGACGTGAAGACGCTGGAAGTCCTCGCCGAACTGGGCATCAAGTTCACGGTGCTGGCGCCCCGTCAGGCGGTCCGGGTGCGCAAACTGGGTGGAAGAAGCTGGAAAGACGTGAGCGGCGGACGCATTGATCCTACTCGGGCCTATCTTGCCCGGTTGCCTTCAGGGCGCAGGATCAGCCTGTTTTTTTACGATGGCCCCATCTCCCAGGCGGTGGCTTTCGAAAAGCTGCTGGATAGCGGCGAGCAATTTGCACAGCGGCTGCAAAGCGGATTCTCTGAAGATCGCAAGTGGCCGCAACTCATGCACATTGCCACGGATGGCGAAACCTACGGCCATCATCACCGCTATGGCGATATGGCGCTGGCGTACGCGCTGCATTCCATTGAGTCGCAAACCGCTCTGCGGCTGACGAACTATGGCGAATTTCTGGAAAGATTTCCTGCTGCACATGAAGTCCAGATCCTTGAGAACACCTCGTGGAGCTGCTCTCACGGCATCGAGCGCTGGAGAAGCGATTGCGGATGCAATTCGGGGCGTACCGATTGGAACCAGCAGTGGCGTGGCCCGCTGCGGGCCGCTCTGGACTACTTGCGGGACTCCGCCGCCGCCTTGTATGAGCGCGGCGCCTCGGGGCTGCTTCGGGACGTCTGGATGGCGCGGAATGACTACATTGACGTAATCCTGGACCGCTCTCCCGAAAGCCTGTGGATCTTTTTTGAGAAGCATTCGCAGCGGCAGCTTCAGCCGCGGGAAACCGTCGCCGTGCTCAAACTGCTGGAAATGCAGCGCCACGCCATGCTGATGTACACCAGTTGTGGCTGGTTCTTTGATGAGATCAGCGGCATTGAATCCGTGCAGGTAATCCAGTACGCGGGGCGGGTGATTCAGTTGGCCCGGGCAGTGACAAGTGAGGACCTGGAGCCCGAGTTTCTGAAGCGGCTGGCGGAAGCAAAAAGCAATATTCCCGAACAAGGCGATGGGGCGCGCATTTACGAAATGGCCGTCAAGCCTGCCATGGTGGACCTGCACAAGGTGGCCGCCCACTTTGCCATCTGCTCCCTGTTCGAAGGCGCAAATGACGGCACGCCGAAATTCTGTTACGACATTCGCATTCAGGACTATCACCAGCTTGATTCAGGGCAGGCGAGGCTTGCCCTGGGGCATATCACGGTCACCTCCCGGATTACGCGCGACTCAAGTGACCTGACCTTTGCGGTCATCTATGTGGGCGATCAGATCCTTCACGCCGGAGCCAGGGACTTCAACGATCAGGAAGACTATTCCCAGATCACTGCGGAGATCAGCGCCGCATTTTCCGGAGGAGATATTCCCGAGACCCTGCGCCTGCTCGATCACCACGTGGACGGCCTGCGCTACTCCCTGAAATCGCTGTTCAAAGACGAGCAAAAGCGCATTCTTGACCTGATTCTTGGGCAAACGCTCCAAGAGGCAGAGGCCAGGTATCGCGAGGTCTATGAGCGCTATGGGCCTTTGCTGCAATTCGTCAAGGAGATGGACCAGCCATTGCCGGAAGTCTTGAAGATTACGGCTGAATTCGTCCTCAGCAGTGATCTGAAACGCACCTTTGCGTCCGACCCTGTGGACTGCGTGCGTATCGCCATGCTGATGGAAGTGGTGAAGTCAGAGGGGGTCAGGCTGGAGGAAACAGGGTTGAAGTTTGCCGCCGGCAAGGCCCTGGCCAGGCTCATGGAGCAGTTTGAACGTGAGCCCCTGAATGGCGGGTTACTGGAGCAGATGGGCGTGTTGGTCACACTGCTTCAGATGTTTCCCTTCCGCGTGAATTACTGGCAGGCGCAGAACATTTTCTACTCCGTCCTGATGAAAGTCTTTCCTCTCATCGCCAAAGGAACAGACGATGCCTCGCGACGCTGGACTGAACGCTTCCTTGATCTGGGAGAAAAACTCCAGGTAAGAGTCCCGAAGGTAAAACAGCCCGCGGAACTGTCGCTAGCGAGCTGATTCTACTTCTAAATTCCCACCGCTCCGTAGTCCGTCCCAGTCTCCGTATCGCGGACTTCTTCGTCCTCATACGCGCGATATGGATTGCGCCGCATACCCAGGCGGCGCTTGCGCAATTCGAACCCGGCGTACAGACCGCCGCCTAGAACGGCGGTTGTCAGCGCAATGATCGCCAGCACACGTCCGGGATTCTCCAGGATGGGCCCCACCACTCGCGAAGCGGTAATCGTCGCAGAGCCGGGCACACCAAAAGCTTCGCGGAAATCGCTGATCGCCTCTTCCCCTCCGCGTTCCAGTGCTCGATAGGAAAAGAGCACGCCATAACTCAACGGCATGGAAAGGTCCTGCCCACCGCCAACCACCGCGTGGTCCACTTGACGCTCCTGCTGAAGCTTCAACAACTCCTCAATCGCCTCACCCAACGCTTCCGGATTGGCCCACATGGAGCGGAACGCCACGCGTCCTGACTTATCAATCAGAAACGCGGGGCTGGGAAGCCGCGAATACTTTCGGTGGATGGAGCCTCGCAGATCGTCTACCACCACTGGCATTTGCATCTCCTCTTCATCGCGGAGCAGGCGTGCGGCGCGGGTTTTATCTGCAAAAGAGCGGTGGGCGGGAATCTTCTCTCCCGGATGGGCTTCACGCACGTAAACAAACAGGAATTCAATTTCATCACCGCGGAACTCGTTGTAGAGTTTATTGATGCCGCGGATGGAGCCAGCGGTCATGGGACAGGTGGCCGAGCCAAACACCAGCAAGACATTCTTCTTGCCCTCGTAGTCGCTCAGGCGCACGGTTTCGCCTTTGCCATCCAGTGCCTTGGCCTTGAAGTCAGGAGCCTGCCCGCCCGGCTCTGGGCCGGGAAACGAGGCTGCGCCCATCTCCTCAAGGAGTTCACGGGTGAAGCGACCGTAGTTGTAATCTTTGAATCCCAGCATTTTTGCTCCAACTCCTAATTTACTTGAAGCCCCTCGATTCGATGCAAGCGGCGCTTGTGCGTTTGCTTGCTCCAGCCGTTGCCCTTACATTCTGAACGAAGCTACAATGCTTTGCTTGCATCCTCAAGCGGTTTTTCGAGTCATCAGTTCACCATTTTTGGTAATTACTGCACGTGGAGGTTTGGATGGCAGCTTTGAAAGCAGGAGAGACTGCCCCGGACTTCGAGCTACCCGCAGTCACCGGCAAGCAGAAGCATATTTTTAAGCTGAGTGAATACCGGGGCAAGAAGAACGTGGTGCTGGCTTTCTATCCGTTGGACTGGAGCCCGACCTGAACCAACGAAATGTCGGCGTACAGCAAGGACTTGAGCAAGTTCGCCGAAGAGAATGCCCAGGTCGTGGGTATCAGCCCGGATTCTATTTACAGCCATATTGCGTGGCAGGAAAAGTCCCTCGGATGGCAGGATTTCCCATTGGCCAGTGACTACTGGCCGCACGGAGGAATCGCGGAGAAATACGGCGTCCGGCGCGAGGGACCTCCGCTGCCCGGAATCAACGACCGCACAGTTTTCATCGTGGATAAGCAGGGGAATATTGTTTATTCGCGAGGTTACGAATTGGGCCAGCAGCCGGATAATGAGGAATGCCTGGAGGCGTTGCGCAAGCTGCCAAAATAACGCTACACACCGAACACAGAGCGCAAACCGGCAGCCAAGAGGCTCCTTAGCTGGGTTTCTTATGACTCTTGGCCGAAGCGCGTTTTTCCGGACTTGCCGGTCCAGCCTTCTTTTGCATGTCTTCAATGATCTGCGATAGCTGGGCTCGATCTACCACTTCAACAAACGGTGTAGAGGCGCCACCATTGCCGATCACAAAAATGGTGGGTGTGTGCTCCAAGCCCAGACGCTGCCCCAGGGCGTAATCGGTCTGGATTTTTTCCTTCAGCTTGCCTTGGGGATCAATCGCAAATGGCAGCGGCACTTTATTGTCATCGGCAAATCTCTGGACGTACTGTTGCAGGTTATCTACCGTGATTTGCGGCTGATTCTGGTAGATGTATCCACGGAAATCCTCGCCCAGCTTCTCCGATTTGGTGTCAAAAAAACGGGCGTAAACGGCGGCATTAAAAGACCATGGATGCTTGGACAGTGGGAAATCATGGAGCACAACCGGAATGTGATGCGCTCTGGCCGCCTCCCACACAACGGGGTACGCTCGCGCGCAGTCCGGGCACTCCAGATCCTCAAATATCACAATAGCCACCTTGGCGCCGGGAGGCGGCTTAAGGGATGAGGCGTCTGCGGAGAAACCCGACACGGAAAATGCTATTACGGCGCAAAGGACGACGATTGATCTAATTGGCCACTTCATTGCCGCTCCAGATGTGTGAAAACTGACTTTTTAGATGTTAAATGATTGCGGGAGTTTCTAAAAGAAGCAGCCCTGGGTACTTTAGTATTGAGTATTTAGCAAAGGCTAAAGACAAGAGCCATGCCCTTTTCCCACGCCGTCTTCCGAATGATGCGATGAGCCGATGCACCGATTGCCTGCTCAGCCAGACGTTCTTGATGGCATGCGGAATCAGAGGCTGAATTCAGGGATCGCAACAAACTTTTTGCCTTCCGCCGAGTATTTTTCCAGAAGCCGCCGCGTGGCTTCCACGGTGTGCGCGCGGTCCGCGCCAAAGGCGAGGTGCCCGCCATCGTGAAGCAAGATAATTTCTCCTTTGGGCGTCTTGCGAGCGGTCATCTGCTGCAGCACGTGTCCGACGATGGCCTCCGGAGATTTGGCGTTCCAGTCATAAGCTGTAACCGACCACATCACAGGCGTCAGGCCGAGTGAGCGACAGGCCCGCAGAACGTGCGGCAATCTTCCACCGAAAGGCGGGCGAAACAACGGCTGGTGCTTTCCGACGGCGTCTTCCACCGCGTCCCGACAGTCTTCCAGCTCCCGGCGCACACGAGCCGGGGAGGCAAAGATCAGGTTGGGATGGTTATAAGTGTGGTTGCCAATCGCGTGGCCGGCTTCCTGGATGGCGCGCACAATTTCCGGCCGCTGGCGGACGTATTTTCCGATCAGGAAGAAAGTTGCTTTGGCGCCGTGTTTGGCCAGCAAATCGAGCAGATGAAAGGTGTGCGGATCGTTCGGGCCATCGTCAAAGGTAAGCGCCATCTCCCGGGGATCGCGGCCATGAGTTAGCGTGTGCCCGTACAACTGCGATTGCGGCGCCATGGAGGCGTATCCGGCATAAGACGTGGCGGCAGCCGTTGCCGTCAGGGCTGTGAGGGCAAAAAGCACTTAGAATTCACATTTTAAATTTGAAGTCCGAGATTCAGGAAAGATTCCCACAGTGTTAACTGATTCTTCAATTGCCATTCCCCGCTTTGCGAGCTATGCTGCGGCCAGTCACTTAGAATCCCGATGGCCAAGCTTTTCGAACCGCCCCGCTATATCGCCGTAGAAGGTCCCATTCGCGTGGGCAAGAGCACGCTGGCCAACATTGTCGCCGACCGGCTGAACGCGCAGCGGGTGATTGAACCGGAAAACAACCCTTTTTTGCGCGCATTTTATGAAGGGGAGCGCGGCGCCGGCTTTCAAGCACAGTTCGCCTTTCTCATACGGCGCTTCGAGCAGCTCCAGCGGCTGGAGGTAGGGCCCAAGTCACAGAAGGCCGTGGTGGCAGACTACATCTTTGAGAAAGACAAGATCTTCGCTTACATCAACCTGAGCGATACGGAGCTGGAAATCTATAACCGCTACTACCAGTATTTTCGTGAGCAGTTGCCGGTGCCGGACCTGGTGATCTACCTCCAAGCCTCGCCCGAGGTCTTGAAGAAGCGCCTGCGTAAGAAAAATGCGCCTGCGGAGATGTCCGTCAACGACGACTATATCGAAGAAGTGGTCAGGGCCTATGAACACTTCTTCTTCCACTACACTTCATCTGACCTGCTGGTGGTGAACACCAACGATATTGACTTTGTGGAGCACCACTCCGATCTTCAGGAATTGTTGCGACGAGTGAGCGAGCCGATCCGGGGAACCCAGTATTTCCTGCCGTTGAGCTCGAGCGGGACGGCCAGCGCCTAGAAGAGTTCATCCCGGCGCCGTGCGAACGGGCAGAAAGCATCCTGGAGTGCCCACGCGCAGTTGCACTAGAATCCCATCAGGTGCATGAATGCAAGACTGGATTAATCTACACCCACAAGCAGTCGTGGCGATTGGGGTGCTGGGCTTTCTTGCGGCATGGATTCTGATCGCTAATTTGGTTGCTCTGATGAGCGGCTGGAGCCAACTGGCCGCGCGTTTCCGGTTGCAGGGCGAGTTTCCCGGCCCCAAATGGTCCTGGCAGAGCGCGCAGATGCGCTGGGGCGCGAACTACAATAATTGCCTGACGGTTGGAGCAGATCAGACCGGCCTGTTCCTGCATCCCATGATTCTTTTTCAAGCGGGCCATCCGCCGCTTTTCGTCCCGTGGAGTGAAACCACGTTCCAGAGAACACGTGTTTTCCTCGTGCTCATGATTGAGCTTCGTTTGGGCCGCACCGAACAGGTTCCCTTCAGGATCAGGCCCGCGCTGGCGGCCAAACTCGAGGCTGCGGCTGGACCAAGCTGGCCATGGTCGGACGCTCCCACAAATTGATTGATTCAGAGACGCGATTTGCGACTACAATAGCTCCTGCCGCATCTTAGCTGATAACAGGTGGTATCGGGGCATCCCCGAACTGCACTGGAGGCAATATGAGCATTACTTCTTTCGGCGGGGGCCGTCCCGGCCCAGCCCGCACTAAAGTTACAACCCTCACCATTCAAGAGAAAAAACAACGCCACGATGTCATCACGTGCCTGACCGCCTATGACTATGCTACGTCCCGGCTGGTGGACGAGGCCGGCATAGACATGATCCTGGTGGGTGATTCGCTGGCCCAGGTGGTTCTGGGCTATGAGAACACGTTACCGGTCACCATGGAAGAGATGCTGCATCACACCCGCGCTGTGCGGCGTGGCGTGAAATCAGCCATGGTGATTGCTGATATGCCCTTCGGGGCTTATCAGGGAGACATCCAGGAAGGGGTTCGCAATGCTCTGCGCTTTGTGAAAGAGGCTGGTGCCGAAGCAGTTAAGGTGGAAAGCGGAGAGAAGCGCACCGAACTGGTACAGCGCATTCTGGACGCCGAGATTCCGGTGATGGGCCACATCGGCCTTACGCCTCAGTCGCTCCACAAGATGGGTGGCTTTAAAGTCCAGGGCAAAGACCTCTCCGGCATCGAGCAGCTCATGAAAGATGCCATAGCCCTGGACCGCGCCGGAGTGTTTTCCATTGTGCTGGAGGGCGTGCCGCGCGAGGTGGCCGCCATGATTACCCAGGAGGTCACCGCTCCGACGATTGGAATCGGCGCCGGCCCGGATTGCGATGGCCAGGTGCTGGTCTTCCATGACATTGTGAACCTGACTTTTGCAGCGCCAGCCAAGTTCGTCCGGCGCTATGGCGATGCCGCCGCCCTTATCAGCCATGCGGTGCAGCAATTCAAGTGCGACGTGGAGGCTGGAAGCTATCCGTCTGATGAGGAGTCGTATCATCTGCCCAAAGAGACACGGGCCGCGCTGGATGCAATCATGGCGCGGAAGCAGAGGAAAGCAGTGCTGAGTATTTAGTACTTACTAAATACTGTTTTATGCTCACCATCTCTTCCGCCGGAGAAATGACGGCAGTCAGCAAAGAAGCGCGCCGGTCCGGGAGGCGCATCGGATTGGCGCCTACCATGGGTGCGCTGCATGAAGGACACCTATCACTGGTGCGTGCCGCGCAGACACAATCGGACCTGGTGGTAGTTTCCATCTTCGTCAATCCCATGCAGTTTGGTCCCAAAGAAGATTTTTCCAAATATCCACGCACCCTGGAGAAGGACTCCGCTCTGCTGCAAGCAGAGAGAGTTGACGTTGCGTTCTGCCCATCGGTAGAAGAGATGTATCCACCGGGGACTTCAACCTGCGTGACAGTGGAAGGGTTGAGCGACAAACTGGATGGCCGTTCGCGTTCCGGCCATTTCCGTGGCGTCACTACAGTGGTCGCCAAGCTGTTCAACATTGTGCAGCCCGACCTTGCGGTTTTCGGCCAGAAAGATGCGGCACAGGCGGCCATCGTCCGCAAAATGGTCCGTGACCTGGACTTTGACGTTCGAATTGTTGTCTGCCCCATTGTGCGGGAAAAAGACGGCTTGGCGATGAGTTCCCGCAACGCGTATCTGAATCCTGAGCAGCGCAGACAAGCCGCGGTGTTGTACCGCTCGCTCATGAGGGTGCAGACGTTGGCCGACCAGGGCGAATGCGACTCAACCCAGCTGATTGCCGCCGGCAAGCAAGTCATTTCCGAGGAGCCGAAGGTGCGCCTGGATTACCTTGAAATTGTGAATTGGGAAACTCTTGATCCGGCGCCGGAAATCTCCAGGGGCGCACTGGTCGCTGTGGCGGCGTACGTGGGGGAAACACGATTGATTGACAACGTAGTGCTCCATGGAGCCGGCAAGGCTGGTCGCACCGGAAGTTAGCTTGGCGCTTTGACCGAAACAAAGGGACTGCCGGCAACCACGTACCGCAATGGCATCTCTGCTGATTTGGTGATTCCGATGCGCGGAGTCACGGTGACCCGCGCCACTTTATAGCCGTCATCCATCACCTGAAGATCACAACGAGTCGAAACCATGTTTTTGCCGTTATCTCGCTGCCGGGTGATGCCCAGCGCCTCGCATAACTTGCCCGGACCGCTGGCCAGCAGACGCAGATTGCGAACGGAGCTGAAATCCAGGTCCACGAAACCGCGCGCCTCTGCCATTTGCTCAATTCCGGCTACTGGTTCCAGCGCCCGCACGAGCAGGCAGCCGGCTTCACCATCCGGCAGACAGGAGATATTCAAACAGTAGTGAACACCGTAAATGAAATAGACATAGGCATGGCCTGGAGGGCCGAAGAGGACGCTGTTGCGCGCAGTGCGTCCTGCAGTTGCGTGAGCGGCAAGATCGTCTGTGCCCAGGTAGGCTTCGGCTTCCACCACTCGACCGGCCAGCAATTTGCGCCCTTGCCGGCGGACGATGAGTTTGCCCAGCAACTCAGGGCACACCTCGCGGGGATCTCGGTTGAAGAATGAACGGCGAAGCAATTTGGCGTGGAGCATGGCGAAGTAAAGAACTTACCACTGATTCATCTGAGCGCACTTCATGATTAGGGATTAGGCCGTTATGAAACGTGGGCGGCGTTACCCTGGAACGGAATTGGTAGTCGGGAATTTCGTAATCGGGTAATTGAAAATCGAAGAGCAAAAAGTAAGACACCGCCGAGGGCGGCGGCGCCACACCTGCATGGTCAGGGAAGTACCTGCCTATTGCCCGCTCTGCACTGCCTGGCCGCGTTTGTCCGCCCGCCAGTCGTTTGCGATCCAGGCGTTGACGATGCGCTCCAGAACATCCAGGGGTAACGCGCCGGAGCTCAGCACGAGCTCGTGAAATTCCTTAATATCGAACTTGTCCGCCAGTTCCAGGCGCGCCCGGGCCCGCAGTTCCTTGATCTTCAACTCGCCGGTTTTATAGGCCAGCGCCTGTCCCGGCCACGCGATGTAGCGATCAATCTCGTTGGTAATGTCCAGTTCGTGCTTGGGTGCATTCTCCTTGAAGTACTGGATGGCCTGCTCGCGGGTCCAGTGTTTGGCGTGAATGCCGGTATCCACCACAAGCCGGACGGCCCGCCACATTTCATAGGTCAGCTGGCCGAATTTGGCATAGGGATCGGTGTAAAGACCCATCTCGTCACCCAGCGATTCGGCATACAGGCCCCACCCTTCGACAAAGGCAGTGTAACCGGCCATGCGGCGGAACTTGGGCAGCTCTCCCATTTCCTGCGCCAGGGCGATCTGAAGATGGTGTCCCGGGACGGATTCATGGAGAGTAAGCGCCGTCATTTCCCACTTGGGCCGGGTATCAGGTTTATAAAGATTGACGAAATAGGTTCCGGCGCGCGAACCGTCAGGCGCTCCGGCGCGGTAATATGCAGTTGTAGTATCGGGCGCTACCGCGTCCGGGATGGCTTCCACGCCGTAAGGCTGGCGAGGCAGCGTGCGGAAGAGTTTTACCAGGTTGGGATCGACAGTCTTGGCCAGTGCCTTGTAGGCTTCAAACAACTCGTCCGGGCTTTTGTAGAAAAATCGGGGATCAGTCCTGAGGAATTTGAAAAAGTCCTCGCGCGATCCTTTGAATCCGGTCTTCACCATCACCTGCTGCATTTCGCCGCGAATTCTCTCCACCTCCTTCAAGCCCGTCTGGTGTATCTGCTCCGGGGTCTGGTTGGTGGTGGTGTAATGGCGAACATCGAAGGCGTAGAGTTCATCGCCATGAGGCAATTGCCAGGCGCCTACCTGGTCATAGCACGCAGGCAGATATTCGCTCACAAAGAACTGTTTGAATTTCTGGAATGCCGGCACAACCTGCTGCTCAATCGCCTGCCGCGCCGCTGTCTGCAGGCGCTGCTGCCCGGCGGGAGGGATGTCCCGCGAAAAATGAAGAAATGGCTTATAGAAGCCGCTGCGCGTGGGATCAGTGACCAACTGCTTCTCAATCTGCGCAGGAATGCGCTGCATGATCACCTTGGGGTGCACCATGCGCTCGCGGATGCCCTGCCGCATGATGGCGATGGTCTGGTCCATCAGAGCCGGGAAGGTATGAAGCCGCGCAATCCAGTCTTCATAATCTTTCACGGTTTCAAAGCGCAGGGCGTCGGCAAGATCGTCACTGGTCTGGATGCCCTCGCGCTGGTTCAGCGGCAGCAGGAACCAGTGGAACTTATAGCCCTCAACACGCTCTTCATACCGCTTCTTGAACAGCTCGTAGTTGAGCTGGTCGGCAGGCGCAAGCGCGCTGCGATCAATTCTTGCCAACCGGACCAGCACGTCCTGATTGTGCTGGTTGCGGCGCGCATGGGCTTCAAGGCTTTCATCCGTCCAGCGGTCATTCCAGCGCCGGTCACCCTGCGTGGAGGCCTCTTCCGGATGTTCCTGCATGTCATAATCCCACTCCGCGGTGAACAGATCATGCAAGTCTTTTGAAGCTGGTGAGGCTGGGGCTTTTTCCTGCCTGGCCTGCCCCAACGCGTAAACAGCAAAGAGAAAAAGAAAAAGTCCGGGAAAACGCATAGGGAATAGGTTACAGGTTAGAGGGGACAGGTTACAGAGAAAAACAAAGTCGAGACCTTTACCCCAGAGGCGATTAGATCGGGGCATCGCTTACCAGTGTTGCGTCAACGCAGGCGTTACCTTCACGTAGATCAGGGCGCCGATCTCATCCAAGTTGTCGCGGCCTTTGGTGAACGCCAATCCCGGCTGGCGAGCAAAGGTGTTGGCGAGGCGCAGTTCGGTGATAATAAACATTCGCGAACCATCGCGGTTGACGTATTCGTCGTATGTAGCGCCTGTCAGATAATAAACGTGACCATGCAAGAGCAGCAGCGAAAGCCGCTGTTGCTTTAGCCCTGCGATCAGCGCGTCCGGATTACTTGGAGCGCCCGGAAGGTAGCTTAGGTTGAGGGTGACGTGGCGGCCGCCCTCCTCGACAAACTCGCGGTTCACTACATCGGCGAGGACGTCCGCAGAAGGAATCTCCGGAGAGCAGAGCTCTCCATGGCTGATGTGCATGACCCAGAAGTTCTGGTCGAGGGTTACGTCTTCACGTTTCAGCATGCTTTCCAGGCCGGCGGCAATGGCCCAGTTTTCGCAATTCTCACGGGCAGTGACCAGCTTTGTGGCTTCCAGGTCAACCGTTTGTCCGGGTTTCGCGTAAAGCTGCGTCTGATTTTTCTTGTCGTCGGCCCAGCCTGAGGCGACCAGAAGAAAAAAAATAACCCCGCTTTGCCGTAGAAATTGCCTCATCAGGCAAAAGTTTACAACCATTTCTATCCGGTGCGAGAGTTACTTTGCTAATGCGGCCAGAGATTTTCGGAAGAGAGTGTCAAACGACTCTTCCGAGCTCTTTGCCAGTTGCCCCAGAGTCTTCTCCACGAGGCCGCGGTGATAGCCAAGGTTTACCAGTGCAGAAACTACGTCTTCTTCCACCGGGGACACCGCAATGGCTGCCGGAGCGCCAAAGGAGTCCAACTTATCGCGCAGCTCCAACACCATTCTTTCCGCTGTTTTCTTCCCGATGCCCGGGATGCGGGTGAGTGCAGCCACATTGTTGCCTTTGATGGCCGCCACCATGGCATCCGCCGCCATCCCGCTCAGGATGGTGATGGCCAGCTTCGGCCCGATGCCGCTCACACTGAGCAGCTTCTCAAAGAGCTGCTTGTCTTCGGCCTGCAGGAAGCCAAACAGCGCCAACACATCTTCACGCACGTGAGTGTAGATAAAAAAGGACACCTCAGAACCCAGCGCGGGGAGAGCGGAAAATGTAGGAATGCTGATGGTGACCTCGTAGCCTACGCCGGAGGCCTCCACAATGGCCTGGTTCGGATGTTTGGAAAGCAATTTTCCGCGAAGGTGTGCAATCATTGGTTTTTGTCGCTCCGCTCCAAACCGCTAAACAGTCTTCATCCCCTTAAATTCGCCTGCACTCGCAACAGCGGGCACGGGGGCGCAAGTCGGCCGCGCCCTTTCTTGTCGTACGATGATGTTGCCCCGCTCCAAAAACCGCTAAACAGTCTTTACCCGCCTAAATTCGTCTGCACTCGTAACAGCGGGCCCGGCGCGCGAGTCGGCTGGGCCGGCCGCGAAAAAATCAGGTCCGGCGCTTGTAAAAAATATTGAACTGGAACCCGGGATTGGGTGGAAAGATTTCAGCCACCTTCTTCAGGCGATCACTCAGCGCAGAGGGGGCGAGGAGGGGATATTCGCGCTCCCGCAGCTCGTAGTAGTCCACGTCCAGGTAGAGCGAGAGCAGGTAAATTGCGATCGCGTCGGAAAAGGCCGCGGTGGCGTAATCTGATTTTGCCTTTTCGTCCGTCCGCCCGGAAGGCTCTCCCCAGGCTTGCTTGCGGAACTCAAAGGCGTCCAGGCTGGTTTCACCACGAACGCCGGCGGCAGCCTGCTTCCATACCAGGTCGGCAAATTCGGGTGACGTGCCGGCCTTCTCCACAAATGCATGGCCGACATTGATATAGAACTCAAAAGCGATGGAAAACTTGTCGTCCAGCAGGCGAGTGGAGATGAACACGCATTGCGAGTCCCCGGAATCAATGTTGCGGTGGCAGATCGCCTGGTCCTTCAGGGCCACATCAAAGCGCTCGGCAATCAGCGTCTTATCGCCTTCACTCACGGTGAGTGGAACAAAGTAGAAAGCTTTGCGATCCAGGGCGGCAGCCACGCTGCGGGGGACAGCCGCGATCATGGTCTCAAGGTCAGCCGTTGGCAGATTGATATCCCCGGCCGTGGTATACAAGATGCCATTGGGCGATTGGGTTACACGCGCATCGCGTATTACCTCCAACGCGGTACGCAACTCTGCATGGGCGGCCTGAGTCACGGTATCATTCTATAGCAGGCGGTCTCAGCCGCCCGAAAACAGACCTTATGGGAAAACTATTACTAAGTACCGGGATCGGCCTGGTTACCGGGCTCATTTGTTTCTTTCTTTCCGTCGCGTTCCTGTGCTTCCTGCTCCTGACGGTGAGGGCGTTGACTCACGTCCACCCCGATATGACCCTCACTTACAAGGCCGCGGCTCCTGTGGCCATTTTGGCGGCCTTTACCGGCTTTACCGTGAGCCTGGTGCGGGCCGTGCGCGGCCCGTCGGCCCATTCCAGCCCCCGCTGATGCCCTGGGGGCCGCTGGAGAACACTCAATCTTTAACGGACAGTTTAATCAGCGTTCATCAGCTAAAATCGGCGACAAAGCTTCTTCGTTAAGACGAGCCTTTCCAGAAGCGGCGGAGGTTTGACCGTTCTTTCCTCTGCGTTTTAAACTTCTCTGCCTTGTACTTCCGTCAAATCAAAAAGGAGAGCCACGCAATGTTGAAGCGCTCTATCGCCCGTGTTGTTCTTGTTTGCTTCGTCCTGGTGCTCAGTTCCGCAGCGCAGCAGGAGGAAAAAGTTGATCTGGAGATGCTTTCGAAGATTCGGTACGAGGGGTTTCACAATTCAAAAATCATGGAGATCGCCAGCGGCTTGATGGACGGAATCGGGCAGCGGCTCACCGGCTCTCCTAACGTGAAGCGCGCCAATGAATGGACCCGTGACAAGCTGACCGAATTTGGCCTCGCCAACGCTCACCTGGAGCCCTGGAGCCCCTTCGGGCGCGGCTGGTCCAATGAATACGTGAACGTACGCATGGTGGCTCCGGACACCACTACACTCATCGCTTATCCCAGGGCCTGGACGCCAGGCACCGATGGCGCAAAACAAGCATCGGTGGTTCGCGTGGAGATCCGCCTTACCCCGGCAGATATGGCGCGGGACATGGCGAGATACAAAGGCAAGCTGGCGGGGAAAGTTGTTTTGTTCGGAGATGACCCCGAGATCAAACTGCCAACGGATCCGCTGGTGCGCCGTTACGATGAAAAAGCGTTAGGGGAGATCAATCAATATCCGATTCCCGCCGACCGCAATGACCAGCGATTCCGCGAGTTTCAGCGCCGCGCGGGGCTGATACGACAGCTATACAAGTTTTTTGCCGACGAGCAGGTTGTGGCTGTGATTGAGCACAGCCGGGGCACAATTGGCGGCGGAACCGTCTATGTAGACGGAGGGTCCTACAAGGTGGATCAACCTGTTAACGTGCCCTGGCTCATCCTAGCCGCAGAGCACTGGACCAGGATCGCCAGGCTTCTGCAACACAAGACTGACGTACAGTTGGAACTGAACGTCAAGAATACCTTCTATGACGATGCCATGACCCAGTGGGACACCATCGCGGAAATTCCCGGCACGGACAAAAAAGATGAAGTGGTGATGCTGGGGGCGCACCTGGATTCCTGGTACACGGGAACCGGGGCCACGGACAACGGCGCCGGCACAGTAGTCATGATGGAAGCAGTGCGCATCCTCAAGGCGCTTGGAATCAAGCCCAGGCGCACCATCCGCATCGGCCTGTGGACGGGTGAAGAGCAGGGCCTGCTGGGCTCGCAATGGTACGTTGCACAGCACTTCGGTTCCCGGCCGCCATCGAATGATCCGGACCGGAAAGGCGATCCCTCGGTCATGCGGCGTGACAACGGGCCCATGACCACCAAGCCCGAACAGGCAAAGGTCTCAGTGTATTTCAATGTGGACAACGGCACAGGGAAGATTCGCGGCGTTTACATGCAGGAGAATGCCGCAGTCAAGCCTATCTTTGAATCGTGGATGAAGCCGCTTCACGACCTCGGGATGGATACACTCACCATGCGCAATACAGGGGGCACCGATCATCAATCCTTCGACGCCGTAGGCATTCCCGGATTCCAGTTCATTCAGGACCCGATCGATTACGATACGCGCACTCATCACTCCAACATGGATGTCTACGACCGGTTGCAGCCGGATGATCTGAAGCAGATGGCGGTGATTGTGGCCTCGTTTGTGTACAACGCGGCCATGCGCGACCAGATGTTTCCGCGCAAACCCATTGAGAAGGAGTTGCCGCCACCACCAGCCAGGGAAGACGACCAGGGTGCGCCACCAGCGCGGCCTAACTGAGAACCAACCAGGGAACAGGTCGCCCGCCACAGCGGGCTTTCAGCAGGGGAGAGGTTACAGCAAAACAAAATCGACGCCGCCGTGATGGTTTATTGCGCGGTATAGCCTCCGTCCACGGGAAAGGCTGTACCTGTCATCCACGAGGATTCGTCACTGGCCAGAAAAACAGTGGCCTCGGCTATATCTTCGGGCTGGCCGAAGCGTCCCAAGGGATGCATGGCAACGCGCTGGCGGCGGGCGTTCTCATCCAGGTTGAATTGGGCCACCATCTCCGTATCCACAATTCCCGGGCAGATACAGTTGACGCGAATTTTTTCCCCTCCATGGTCCAGGGCCATTGCCCGAGTCATGGCCAGCACGGCGCCCTTTGACGCCGCATAGGCAACGCGATTCCTGGCTGCAACCAGGCTTAGCACCGAGCCGATGTTGATGATGGATCCCGCGCCGGCCTTGCGCATGTGAGGCAACACGGCACGAGAAAGCAGCCACAGCCCGCGCACATTGATGGCAAAGGTCTGGTCCCAATCATCTTGCGTGATGGATTCCGCCGTTCCCGGAAGCAGCACGCCGGCGTTATTGACCAATATGTGAATGGCGCCGAAACGGGCGAGCGTCGAGTCGACGAGCGTTTTGACGTCGTTAGCGTCGCTCACATCCGCGCGCTGGGCAAGACATGCGGGGCCAATCTGCCTGGATACAGAATCCAGCTTTTTTCGATCGCGCCCGGCAATCACTACGCTCGCGCCCTCACGCGCAAACGCCACGGCAATACCACGTCCAATCCCGCTTCCACCACCGGTGATGATCGCTACTTTTTCCTTGAGCCGCATAAGCCATTGAGGCTATCACTGTTGCCCCGGTTCTTGCAGCTTTTGCGCGGCATAGATGGCTGATCTTTCAACGATGGTGGGCCGTAGGCGCGAGATGCAGATATCCGGGGGCGACGGAGACCGGAACCCCCTTCCCGAAAAGATGGGGCCGTTTTGCTTTCCAGTCTCCGGTTGACCGACTCTACATGCTCGATCAGAACACTTCGGCCTGGTAGCTGTTAGTTTGCGGGTCCAGCAAACAGCAGCAGATTCCCATCGGGATCCTTGACGACGAAATTCCTGGCTCCCCAAGGCTGCTTTTTCAGAGTTTGATGAAAGGCAACACCAGCGGACTGAAACTCAAGAAACAGCAGCTTGATCTCGTCCGCTGTAGCGACGGTCATAGATACCGACAACAGTTCCCCCCGATCGCGGACCGTCGACTCGATTACTGGTCGCTCGACACACCTTAGATTGAGACGCGCCATGTCGCGACCCACCTGTGCATAGTAGGGAGGTTTGCCGTAAATGAATACAAGCGAAAAGCCTAACTTCGCACGGAAAAATTCGCATGATCTCTGGATATCGGTGACGAACAGTTGCGGCTCTGCACTGATAATCGTCGCTTTGGATGGGGATAATTTCATCTTGAGCGACGTGGTCGACAGTCCAGTCTTCAGGGCCTGCCAACTATCGAAGCCTTGCTGTCTTGCGACCATTTCTTGCGCATCGCTGAGCTTAAAGCTCGCTGTAAGAATCTTGGAGTCGGGCATATTGAGGAAACGAGGCAAATGCACGCGGATCTGCGCGGCAACAGGATAGTGGCGTTCGCGATGCCACCGCAATATGAGCTTGGCTTGCTTTTTGAGGTTCTCTAGATTGGGCATGTGGGCCTCCACGATGAGATCGTAGGTGGGCATTGCCCTTCGGCGAGGCGCCGTTGCATCCTACATGCGCACATTGCAGTATCTGCGACTGTGTCAGTAGTTGTCAATTTGAGAACCAGGCCGCGCTACATGTCGTTGGGCTGCACTTACGGATTTTGTCGTATCAAGGACAAACCGTTAGTTAAGGACCTGGGACCACCAGAATCGGCACTTTACCAGTGACGCTGATCGTGTCCCCGCGAGGTTTCGCCGCTGACAGACGTTCCCATTTCCAAGATAGTTCGACAGTGCAAGCCGTATTCTTGGGGATGCTTTCTTACTCGCCTTTTTTGGGTGTAGACACACCCACTTCAGATTTGATCGAACGTCTTGAATGCAAGTAAGGGACGAGAAACCCGAACTGCTTGGCTGGGATGTACCCTAACTCCACTCCCGCCTCACCGTTCGCATTGCTCCAAACAACCTTACCGATGGCACGGGTTTTCTCGTTCGTCCCCGGAAGCTCCAGATCCACGAACACCACCGCGTCCTTCGGGAGAGCCTTATCCGTCTTCAATTTCAATCCGGTTTCGCTTATGTCCATCAGAATCCCCTCTTCCGGAGGATGGCGCTGGCAGTTCAATTGATAGCTGACGGTAACCTTCAGGCTCACATGAAATCGCGCGGTTTTGCGAGTGTTTGCAGACATGGACGGACCCTCAATAGGGCGAAATACCCAGAATATATATCACCCTAAGGGCCGGAAAATTCAAGATGCCTTTGGTTTTAGTAGCTGGCAATCCCTTTACTTATTTTTCAGGTATCGATCACTGGTAACGATCTTCCTGACTGCATGATTTCACCTCTGCTTGTAGACCACGCCGCCCTTCATCACAAACACGGGGCTCTGGAGCAGGGTCACATCCTTTGTGGGATCGCCGCTCACGGCAATAATGTCTGCGAACTTGCCTTCTTCCAGCGATCCGATGCGGTCGGACCAGCCAAGCAGATCAGCAGCGTTCACGGTTGCGGTCTGGATAGCCTGGAGCGGAGTCATGCCCAGCTTCACGTAAACTGCAAACTCGTGAGCATTCAATCCGTGAGGATAGACTGCGGCATCTGTGCCGAAGGCCACTTTCACGCCCGCGTCGAAGGCTCTCTTAACATTGGCACGGGCAGTGGGGATGATGGTACGCATCTTGGCTGCGTACATCTCCGGGAGACCGATCTTAACTGCATTCTCGGTCATCCAGTCACCCAGATAGAGTGTGGGCACCAGGTAAGTGCCTTTGGACTTCATCATGCGAATGGCGGCATCGTCAATGTAAGAGCCGTGTTCCACTGAATCTACCCCCGCCTCCGAGGCCCACAGAATTCCCTGCGCGCCATGAGCGTGGGCCGCAACTTTGTGGCCGAGCCGGTGGGCGTCCGCGACAATGGCTTTCATCTCTTCCAGGGTGTACTGCGAGGCTTGAGGATCATCTCCCTTGGAGAGCACGCCGCCGGTGGCGCAGATCTTGATCACGTCCGCGCCATATTTGATGATCTCGCGCACCTTGTGCTGGACGGCTTCAACTCCGTCGGCGGCGCCATCGCTCTGAGCGTGATACTCGTACGGCAGCAGGTCGTTATCACAATGGCCGCCGGTAATGCTCAGCGCCGGTCCGCTTACGATCATTCGGGGCCCTGGGACCATGCCTTCATTGATGGCATCGCGCAAAGCCACGTCAGTAAATGCGCGAGCGCCGACGTTGCGCACCGTGGTGAATCCCGCCTCCAGCGTCACGCGCGCGTTCTTGGCCCCGATCAGCGCTTCTTTGGGGACTGAGATGCCCAACTCCTGATAGCCGAAGTCAGGATCAGAGGTGATGTGGGTGTGGGCATCAATCAGACCGGGCAGCAGAGTAACATCCGGCAGCTCAATGGAGTTCGCGCCAGCCTGCGCAGAACCTGCGTTAGAGCCGACCCTTGTGATCTTGCCGCCTTGAATCGTGATTGTGACATTGTCCAGCATGCGCCCGGTCTTGACATCCAGCAGGTGGGCGGCATGAATCACGGTGGTGGCGGTTGGCGCGGGAGCCTGTTGCGCCAGGCAGGAGATGGTAAAAGCAAGCAGGAGGCAATAGAAAGATATTTGTTTAGTCATGGCGGAAGCAGGCGGATTATAGCAGGGAGTGAGAGCTGCCGATGCTCACTCCCTGCCAATCCCAGAGAGTATCAGGAAGTGCTACTTAGGAGGTTCCGCGGCACGCTTCACCATCTCGACATCGATGGTGATCTGAATATCATCCCCCACCGCACCCGGAGCGCCATTGACGCCGAAGTCTTTGCGGCTGATCTGTGTGGTGGCCGAGGCGCCCATGTGCTGATTGCCGCGGGGGTCTTTGTTGGGGCCGTTTGGACCGTCAACATCGAGCACGACTTCCTTGGTCACACCGTGAATACCCAAATCGCCTGTGATTTTGAGTCTGCCCTTTCCGGCCGCCTCAACACGCTTGGATTTAAATGTAATGGTGGGAAACTTCTCTACATCAAAAAAGTTCGGGCTGCGCAAGTCCTTGTCGCGTGGTTCAACCCGCGTGTCCACAGAGGTTGCGTCAATGGTTACGTCAATCGCCGTCTTCGTCACATCAGACGGATCATATTGGACCGTCCCGTTCAGCTTGGCAAAAGCGCCGCGCACGGTTGAGATTCCATTATGGCGCACCGCAAATTGAGCGGCTGAGTGGAAGGGGTCAATCTGCCAGGTATCCGACTGAGCAGCCGCCGCGATCGATAAGACAAACACAGCAATAAGACTGAGTGAAAGCCGTTTCATGATGCATTCTCCTCGTATGTGAAACAGGGATTATAAACACTTACGGCAGAAACTGTAATCACGCCGTAGGGGATCTATTCTCGAGGCCACAAATAGGCGGCCATATTGGTTGGGCTCATTCCGGGTCGCGCTTGCTTTGATTAACGCAACGAGAAGGAAATCTGGCGAGCACAACTTCAACTCAACGCGTGTACCGTCACGTAGAACAGGAAACGCCGGTACAGGAGGAGGATCTCAAACATGGCCAGAGCAAAGACCCAGGCTAAGAGAAATGAAGCTGCTTTGCCGCTCGAGTAGACGGCCCTGATCGATCGATACAGGTAATAAATGAGGACGGCACCCAGAACCATAGTCAGCGCCCGATCCACCCATGGAAGATAGACCTGGGCCTCTGACTGCCTAAGCGGACTGCTGAGCGCAAATGCTATTGGTGAGAGCAGCACGCCCATTGCGGCCAGTACCAGCAGGGCGAACGCATGGAAATGAAAACTAAATACCAGATGCTTTACCAGGACCCTGTGCTTACGCACGTACACAAGGGCCAGGACTACTGCCAGGCACGGAACCATGACGATGACCCATGCCTTGGACTCAGTTTCTTCTTTGGCATTAAATCTGGCGCTGTATTCCTCCAACGTCAGATGCTGCCGTGAGATCTCCTCGTCCACGATCTTCTGGGCCCGTTCCTGATAAGGCATGTTGTGGGTATGCAGCCACAGCGCCGTCGTCAGGGGCTGAAGCACGCTGAACGTCTGCACGAAGAAAAACAGCAGATTGGCGACCAGGAAGAGCTGCACCGGCTGCAAGTACGGCTTGCGCCGGCCATTCATGTACTCGTTGGTAAGAAAACCAGGACGAGTGATCAGCAGTTTGAAGCTGCGAAAGAAGCGGTTGTCCGCATGGGTGAAAACCTCAACCACCTGTTCAAAGAAATGCCGGAGCGTCAGATGGTCCGGATCGAACTTTTTTTCACCGCAGTGCGGGCAAAATCTTTCCTGGAGAGCCCGGCCACAACTAGGACACGAGGGGATACCGCTATCGGCCGCGCGGTCGCAGGCTGCTTCGAGAGAAAGTCCTTCAGCACCCAAGATCTGCCCCCGGAGTAGATTTTACCCGCAACTGCTGTGAAATCAGAGCCGAGCGTCCCGGTGCGAGCCGACGGAGTAGCCGGAGAAGTTCCATCGCTCGTGACTGTAGACGTAGTCCTGCTAAACAACTTATTCTGTTATCAGTCGAACTAAATCAACCTGGCCTCAAAAAGCAAGGAATTCAGTCCACCGGAAATCTCATGTCAGAAGCAGTCCAAACCACGAGTATCAGCGTTACCCTGCCAGATGGCAGCAAGAAAGAAGTGCCCAAAGGGACGACGCCACTGGATATTGCCCATTCCATCAGTCCCAGGCTGGCTGATGCTGCCTTGGTAGCGAAAATCAAGCACCCGACGCCCAGTGCTCAGAATTCAACCCTTAACGATCCTGGCCAAGGCAGCCAGCAATCAGCGGATGGAGGCAAGGCCCCGGCGAGCATGCATGCTGCGCCGTCCAAAGATGGGTGGCAATTTGCCGACTTGACCAAGCCTTTGGAGCAGGATGTTGAATTGCGCCTGCTTACGGAGAAAGACGCTGACGCTCTGGAGGTCTACCGGCACTCCTCCGCTCACGTGCTAGCCACGGCCGTACTGGAGCTGTTTCCGGAAACCAAGCTGGGACATGGTCCACCGACCGAGAGCGGATTCTTCTACGACTTTCATCGGTCTACCCCGTTCACCCCTGAGGACCTGGAAAAGATCGAAAAGCGCATGCAGGAGGTAGTAACCCGCGACGAGAAATTCCAGCGCGAGTTTATTCCCCGGGACGAGGGGTTGGCCCGCTTCCGCTCTGATGGCGACTTCATGAAGGTCCACTTCATCGAGCAGTTCACCAAACCGGGAGAGCCGATCAGCACCTATCGCAATGGCAGGTTTGTGGACTTCTGCCGGGGTCCCCACGTCCCCTCGACTGGACGAATCAAGGCGTTCAAGCTGCTGAACATTGCCGGGGCGTACTGGCTGGGAGACGAGAAGAACCCGCAACTGCAGCGCATCTACGGCACCTCTTTTTTCAGCAAGAAGGACCTAGACCAGTACCTGCACCAACTGGAAGAGGCCAAGCGGCGCGACCATCGCGTGCTGGGCAAGCAACTCGATCTGTTCAGCATCCAGGAGTTGGCGGGGCCGGGGCTGATTTTCTGGCATCCCAAAGGCGGGATCATCCGCAAAGAGCTGGAAGACTGGATGCGCGAAGAGTACCTCAGGCGTGGTTATTCCCTCGTCTATACGCCCCATGCCTTCCGCGTGAACCTGTGGCAGACCAGCGGACACGAAGGCTACTACGCGCAGAACATGTTCACGCCCATGGAGTTGGACGATGCCGACTATCGCCTCAAACCTATGAACTGTCCGGGACACATCCTGATCTACAGAGACGCTCTCCGGTCTTATCGCGATCTGCCGGTGCGCCTGGGGGAGCTGGGCACCGTATATCGCTATGAGCGCTCCGGGGTCATGCACGGCCTTCTGCGCGTGCGCGGCTTTACCCAGGACGACGCCCACATTTTCTGCACGCCGGAACAAATTGAGGATGAAGTTATCGGCTGCATTGATTTTGCTCTGGCGATGTTCAAGGTGTTTGGCTTTGACGAATACCTTGTGGAACTGAGCATTTGGGATCCCAACGACCGCAAAAACTTCCTGGGAGGCGACGACAAATGGGAACTGGCGATTCGTTCCCTGGAAAACGCTCTGAAGCGCCGTAACATTCCCTTCAAGACCGTTCCCGGTGAAGCCGCGTTTTACGGTCCCAAGATTGATATCAAGCTGGTGGACGCGATCGGCCGGCCGTGGCAGCTCAGTACCGTGCAGTTCGATTTCAACCTGCCGGAGCGTTTCCAGCTCGAATATGTTGCTGAGGATGGCACGCGCAAGCGGCCGCTCATGGTGCATCGCGTGATCTATGGATCCATGGAGCGTTTCTTTGGCATCCTGATCGAACATTACGCCGGGGCGTTTCCAGTATGGCTCTCTCCGGTGCAGGTGGTGGTGATTCCCATCAGCGAGAAGCACACGGAATATGGGCAGAAGGTCCACCAGCAGCTTATGGATGCCGGTGTCCGCTCTCACCTGGATGCCCGCAATGAGAAGATGAACGCCAAGATCCGCGAACACGCTTTGCAAAAGGTGCCTTTCCTGCTGGTGGCCGGTGACAAGGAGGCCGAAGCGGGAACGGTAAACATACGTGCGCGTGGCAAGCAGCAGCCGGAGGGCACGGTGCCGGTGAGCGAGTTTGTAGAAAGAGTGAAGAAGCTGATTGCCGCCAAAGCAGTTTCGTTGGACTGAGGATTTTTTGCCGCTGATCAACGCAGATTTTGCAGGTCGGTAATCCATTTCTGTTTCTTGTATTGATCAGCGGGCACCGGCGTAAATCAGCGGCAAACTGGCCTTAATAACTCTATGAAATGTAAATTCCCCGGCTTTTCTCCTCAGGCCCTGACTTTTCTGCGTAGCTTGAAGCGCAACAACCGGCGCGAGTGGTTCCAGCCGCGTAAAGACCAATACGAGACCCTGATCAAACTGCCGATGCTGGAGTTGATTGGATGCCTGAATGAAGAGTTTGCCCGCTTTGCGCCCCACTATGTGACTCCACCGCAAAAAGCCACGTACCGCATCTACCGTGATACCCGCTTTGCCAAAGACAAGTCGCCTTACAAAACGCACATCTCCGCCATATTTCCGCGGAGCACGGCTGTGAAAAGAGAGGGCGCAGTTTTCTATTTTCATTTCACAGAAAAGGAGCTGCTGGTCTTCGGCGGCGTTTATATGCCGGAGCGGGAAGAGCTGCTGGCATATCGCACTCTGCTGCAGGAACGCTACCGGGAACTGCAAGAAATCCTGCGTGACAGTAAATTGCGCCGGACTTGTGGCCAACTCCAGGGCGAAAAGTTATCACGCGTGCCGAAGGGTTTTCCTGGCGATCATCCAGCCGAATCTCTCTTGCGGAACAAACAGTGGTATCTGGAAAAGATGCTGGATATCCGTGCGGTCACTTCATCCAAGCTGCTGCCGGAGCTGGCAAAACATTTTGAAATGATGACGCCCATGGTCGAATTTATGAACCAGGCGCTGGCGCAGAAGCGCAAACCGCAGAAGATGATGTTTGCGGCGTTCTGAAGAAGCAATCAGCAGTCAGCAATCGGCATTCAGCCCGCGAACTGCCTCGGCAACCCTTCAAAGCGTCGTGGGCATGGAATCAAAAAGTTCAAAAACCCCTGCCACTAATAACGGTGATCCGGGTGATTTCCACTGATAAGACCAAGGCGAAAAGTGAGATCGCCTGGACGGGGATTTTTTCTCAGATTCTCAGCATCAGCCTGCGGACTGCTTTGGCAATTCTTAAAGAAGTTCTCGGCATGAGAACTTCAAAACCTTGCCACTTCTCCTATTGGAAAAATTCAGACATTGAAGGCGCGGTTGCCGCCGTGTTGGGCAGATCGCTGACTCTCAATGAATCCAAGACCAAGCGCAGCGTGCTCTGGTGCTGGTAGAAAGTAGTCGAGCGGAATCCGGTCTTCACGCGCGGGCCTACCAGAACGGTTGCCACCTGGCCGCCAACATTGGTGATATCGCTCAATGTCGATTCGTCCCAGGTGATAATGAGGACGCTATTACCGAACGCGCTGCTGGTGATGAGCGGATCGATGTTGCTCTTGAGCCACGCATCGGCGGCCGCCAGCATGGCGGAATCGGCGCAGGTCACCGCTCCCCCGGGACAATCGTGCGCGTCATCCTGGGTATTGGGAACGATGAATGCGAAGTTGGGGAGGCTGCTGGATGCGAGATCAGTGGCAAGCTGGGAGAAGGGAACGATATTGGACGTCTGAGCGCTCGAGTTCAGGACGTCTGACAGATAGGCAAAGGGATTGTGGTGCTTCAGATAAAGCGGTGGTACATCGCCGCCGGTAAATCCCTGGGAGGGCAGGCTCTCTATATATGCCTTCCAAGTCTTGCCCGCGCCCGTGAGTGCGCGCACCACGTTGTCATCCGTCACCGTCCCGGCGAAATTATCATCGATCGTTTCCGGCAGGCCAACGGTGAGCATGAAATAGTTCGGAATCGAAGGGTGAAGATTGGCGAAGTAATTGGCGGCCAGGGCGTGCTGCGTAGCCAGGGAGTTCAGGTAGGGCATGGCAGGGCTACCGATCACCTGGGAAAAACTATGGTTCTCCAGTACAACCAGGAATACGTGGTCCGCGGCTGGAACGGGGCCACCCCCGGCGGATGGGTTGGTAGAGTGGCTGGAGCTGCCACCACAGCCGATCAGCGTGAATAGAGCAAACGGCAAGAGAAATCCACCGGCTCTCTGCATGAGCTTAGCGATTGGAATCATCGGCAACTACCTGGTTTGATGCAATGGACAAACGCCTTGCCGTCCGCACCACATATTGTAAGTTGTAGGCCTTCCCTCGGCTGCTGACTTTCAGGTAAACCCGCGGTCCAGAGTAGCCATCCAAGTTGACGTACTTGTCGAAAGTTAATTAATAAGAAAGCCGAAAACAACCCTCATGTGGACCGTACTGGTTTTGTTTGTACTCTGGATTTTGAGCATGGAATTTTATCTTCCCATACCGGTGGTGCTGATCCTGTTTGCCGCCCTGGTATCGGGCGCCACCGTAACCATTAGTTTTGCGCTGGCGCGCCGCAGAGCCGCCGCCGCTGTTGTTAAGGGGGATGCAGCGGGCGAATTCTAGAAAAAGCGAGGCCGAAACGCGATAGACTCTGCTCATGCATTCCATTAGCAGGTTCCTCCTGTGTCTATGTTTTGGAGTGGCGGCCTGCATTGCTGCCGGACAGGGGCAATCAGCTCCGAATTCTCCGCAAAGTGCGGCACCTGATCTGGCGGCCTTGATCAAACAGCAGTTTGGCGCTACTTTTACCCTGGCAGGAAAATTCTCTACTCCGCTGATCACCGCTGACTTTGACGGTGACGGCGTCGAAGACGCCGTAATCGTGGCTGACAGCACGGAGCCCTTCCCCGATTCATTTGCCTTAAAGTACCAGGTGGTTGATCCCTACAACGCGTATTTTGGCATGGGCAATGCCGCTCTCAGCGCACAATTCAAGTCAGCCGACCCAGCCCACAACCACGATTTGCTGGTCATCTTCGGATCGGGCGCCGAAGGCTGGCGCGCCGCTACCCCCAAAGGTAAGTTCGTGATCATCAATCTTCCTTTCGATGATATTACCGTGGGGCGCATGCTGATCAAAAAGGACAAGCCGCCGGTGTTTGTGATTAAAGCCCACGAATCCCAGATCATGGACTCCGCTGTCTGGTGGGACGCTAAGAAGAAGCGATGGAAGTGGGAGCCGGGAAACACGGGATCACTGTAGGAAAGCGGCCCTTAGCCTTTGGCTCTTAGCCCTTGGCAAAACCTACCCCTGGACGTATACGCCGCGAACCGCGATCAAGCCCCGTGCCCCCGTTCAATCCCCAAAACACAAACACCGTTTCAATCACCAAGTTCTCTTACTCAATTCTGAGCGGGACCGATGCAGCCCAGACTGCTGTGCCGTTTAACTCGTTCGACAGCTATAATTCCCTCGACAATGAACCTGGAAAGAAAGCTTGAGGAGTTAAAGCGCCGCGACTCACTGGCTGAAGCCGGTGGAGGCGAGGAGCGCCGCGCACGCCAGCATAAAGAAGGCAAGATGTCCGCGCGGGAGCGGATCGGATTCCTGCTCGACGAAAATACTTTTGAAGAATTCGACAAGATGGTAACCCACCACTGCGCAGATTTCGGCATGGCGGAACAAAAGACCTACGGTGATGGTTTTGTCACCGGCTACGGACGCATCGAAGGCCGGTTGGTCTTTGTTTTTGCGCAGGACTTCACTGTGTTTGGCGGCTCGCTTTCTGAGGCCAATGCGGCCAAGATCGTCAAGATCATGGACATGGCGATGAAGGTGGGCGCGCCGCTTATAGGTTTGAATGATTCGGGCGGGGCACGCATTCAAGAAGGCGTAATGTCACTGGCCGGCTATGCCGACATTTTTTTGCGCAACACGCTGGCCAGCGGGGTGATTCCCCAGATCTCCGCGATCATGGGGCCGTGCGCGGGCGGGGCGGTTTATTCACCGGCCATTACGGACTTTATTCTCATGGTGGACCGGACGGCCTACATGTTTGTCACCGGCCCAGATGTGATCAAGACTGTAACCCACGAAGAGGTCACAAAAGAGCAACTGGGGGGCGCCACCACGCACAACGAGATCTCCGGTGTGGCGCACTTTATGGCTCACGATGACGCCGAGTGCCTCTCCATGATCCGCGAGCTGTTCAGCTTTATCCCATCCAATAATCTCGACGACCCGCCCCGCCGTGAGTGTACGGACCCGGTGGATCGCGCCGATCCCGAACTCGACAGCATTGTTCCTGCGGAGTCCAACCAGCCGTATGACATCAAGGACGTAATCCGGCGGGTGATTGATGATGGATACTTCTTTGAAGTACATGAGCACTTCGGGAAAAACATTGTAGTGGGCTTTGCCCGGATGAACGGACGCCCGGTAGGCGTGGTGGCCAACCAGCCTGCCTTCCTGGCAGGGGTGCTGGACATCAATGCTTCGACCAAGGGGGCACGCTTTGTGCGCTTCTGCGACGCCTTCAATATTCCGTTGATCACCTTTGAAGACGTTCCTGGGTTCTTGCCGGGGACGCAGCAGGAATACGGCGGCATCATTCGCCACGGCGCCAAGCTGCTGTTTGCGTTTGCCGAAGCCACAGTGCCCAAGATCACCGTGATTACACGCAAGGCTTATGGCGGCGCCTATTGCGTTATGTCATCCAAGCATATCCGTACGGACGTGAACTACGCCTGGCCAACAGCAGAGATAGCAGTCATGGGGCCTGAAGGCGCGGTGAACATCGTCTACAAGCGGGAACTGGAACGCGGGGCCGCGGCGGCTAAGTCAGAGGCGGAAAAGGCAGAAGTAATAAGCAGGGTCCGGCAGCAGAAGATTGAGGAATTCCGCGAGCGCTTTGCTAATCCCTATGTAGCGGCGGAGCGTGGCTATGTGGACGGCGTTGTACGCCCGCGGGACACGCGCAGGCTGTTGATCGATGCGTTGCAGATGCTGGAGACCAAACGAGACAAAAATCCGCCGAAGAAACACGGGAACATACCCTTGTGATCGGGTCATCGGGATATCGGGTCACCGGGTCATCCGTACCAAATCCGCCGGCTAGCGTCTAAATAACGGACGTATCATGATGCCTTCGAAATCTTCTTGCGTTTCCAAATCCGGCATACATCTCCATTCCCAGTCTTTTTTCGGTTGCATCCGTGTTGAGGTCTTGATTTTGATTTTGCTTTTATCAGTGTCTCCGCGACTCCGTGGTGGGGCCTTGGGTGTAGTGGTCACTCAGGAGCAAGCCCAGCCAAATACCCCGGGCGCAATTATTCACAGCGTGGTGGATGCCATTGAGAAGCACTACCTGAAGGCCCGCGCCAATCCCCTGTGGAACATTGCCAGAGACGCACTCCTGGCGGGCAAGTTTAAGGATTCTTCCCAGGCATTTGAGGCCATACAAAAGCAATTGCCCTACATGGAAGATTCCGAACTGAACCTGCTCACCCCGACCCAAATTACAGCGGTGCTGAGCGAGGCCACGGGCGAGAAGGTTGGTTTAGGGCTGGGTGATTTCTGCATCGACATGGAGATAACAACAGGACGAGCACGGGTCGTCACTCCCCTTGTGGGATCGCCTGCCATGAAAGCCGGCATAGAGCCTGCCGATGTGATTGTCTCCATCAATGGCAAAGCCACAGGCGAGATGAGCCACGAGCAAGTCATGGATGCTCTTCGCGAACCGGCTCCAGACGGCACGAAGCTCCAGATTGAGCGTGGTGAAAAAACGCTAAGAGAGGTTTTGCAGCCTTCGCAGGAAAAACTTGAAACATTGCAATTCGCCGTCAAGCGGGTGTCAGGGAAGAACATCGGGTACATTCGCATTGCGCTATTCCCTCCCAACCTGGGGCAGCTTGCCCGCCAGGCCGTGACCGAGCTTGAGAGGAACGGGGTAGATGGTTATGTGCTCGATCTGCGCAACAATCCGGGAGGGTTCTTAAAATCCGCCAAAGATGTTGCCGCGATGTTCGTTACCGGTACGCTGGGATACGAGGTCCGCAGCAATGACCAGAAGGAAACAATCGAGGTCCGAAGTACCCCTCTGACGCAGAAGCCCTTGGCCGTATTGATCAATGGGGGGACGGCCAGTGCCTCAGAATTCCTGGCCGGTGCTTTGCAAGGTCTCCAGCGGGGAACGCTTGTTGGGGTGCGATCCTACGGGCGCGGCCAGGCGCAGATTTTCATGGAACTCGCTGAAGGGTATGGAATCCAGATACCATCCGTTCAATTTCTGACTCCGAACGGCCAGGGATTCAAAGGCAAGGGCATTGCACCGGATGTTGAGGTCAAGGAGATCCAGCTTCCAGATATTCAACTCGCAGGGCCACGCGACCATCAATTCATGGCGGCGGTAGCAAGGCTTACATCGGATAAGCACTGAATGCCTTGTCGTAGATGTTAGATCAGCCGGCCAGATTCCCTGCCTGCGCGAATCGACGCGCCTGAATCTCGATAAAAACATTAATCAGCGAAACCGCCGCGGGCGTAACGCCGGGGATACGTGACGCCTGGCCGAGGGTGCGCGGGCGCACGCGCTGGAGCTTTTCATTCATCTCGCGGGAGAGGCCGCTGACTTTGGAGTAATCAAACCATTCCGGGATCGCGCGCTGTTCGGACTTCTTCAAGCGCTCGATGGATTTTCGTTGCTGATCGAGATAACCTGCGTACTTGATTCCAGTCTCCACGGTCTTCATCTCGTTGCGGGCCGCTGAAGAAAGGCGCTCTGGAGGCGCTTCGGCGGAGAGAGCCGCGATCTCGGCAAAGTATTCAGGATAGCGTTCCCGAACTATCTCCGCGTAGTCTTCAATCACGATTTCCGGACGCCGCATCAATTGCGCCAGCGACCCGCCTACGGCGCTGCCCAGATTCGCCTCAGCCGCTGAGATTTCTTCGGATGCAGGAGTGCCGGTGGTCAACCGAGCATCATTCAATCGCACTTGGCGAGTGTTGGCGATCTTCTGCAAAAGATCGGAAGACGCCTTTGTCGTTTCCAGCATGGCTGCAAGTTTTTGCGAACGCTGCTGCTTGGCCTGAAATTCAGCCCAGGCGATATCACCGATCAGACCGATGCGCCGGCCATGCGGGGTCAGCCGGTGGTCGGCATTGTCAATGCGCAGATGCAGACGGAACTCCGCCCGCGAGGTAAACATCCGGTAGGGTTCATTGGTTCCCTTGCTGATCAAGTCGTCAATCAGGATGCCGGTATAAGCCTCTGTGCGGTCCAGCACCAGGGGCGGCTCACCCTTGATCTTCAGGGCGGCGTTGATTCCGGCCATGATCCCCTGGCACGCTGCCTCCTCGTAGCCGGAGGTCCCGTTGATCTGACCGGCGAGGAAGAGCCGCCCGATCTTTTTGGTTTCCAGTGTACGTTCCAATTCAGTGGGATCAATGGAGTCATACTCAATGGCATATCCGGGCCGCAGCATCTCCGTGGTCTCCAGCCCCGGTATGGACTTGATCACGGCGAGTTGGACATCAATAGGCATGGATGTGCTCATGCCATTCACATAGATCTCGTGGGTGTTCAGCCCTTCGGGTTCGAGGAAAAGCTGGTGGGTGGTCTTGTCCGGAAACTTGACGATCTTGTCTTCAATACTGGGACAATAGCGCGGGCCAATGCTCTTGATCTGTCCTGAGTACATGGGAGAGCGGTGCACATTTTCCTGAATGATGCGATGGGTCTGCGGAGTGGTGAAGGCGATATAGCACGGCACCTGCTTCTGCACGATCTTGCGGGTACGAAAGCTGAACGGCGTAGGGTCAGCATCACCGGGCTGAAGCTCAAATCTTGACCAGTCAATGGTGCGTCCATCGAGACGCGGCGGCGTCCCGGTTTTCAGGCGGCATCCGCGCAAGCCCAGCAGCTTGAGCGACTCTCCCAGAAGCTGCGATGGTGGCTCCCCGCTGCGTCCGGCAGGATAAGTCTGTTCCCCACAGTGGATGAGCCCATTCAGGAAGGTGCCGGTAGTGATAATCACAGCCTGCGCTCCCACGGTGCGTCCATCGCGCAGCTTGATGCCGCGGGCTATTCTTCCCCGTTGTTCTTCCACGTCTCTCTGTGTCCGTGGATTTTCTGCTTCGATCTCTTCCACAATCAATTCAGCCACTTCAGCCTGCTTGATGTGGAGATTGGCCTGGCTCTCGAGTACTTCGCGCATTTTCACGCGATACTGCTGTTTATCGCACTGCGCGCGCGGAGACCACACTGCCGGGCCCCGCGAGGTGTTCAACAGGCGGAACTGGATGCCAACCGCGTCGGTAACCTCGCCCATGATTCCGCCCAGGGCGTCTACTTCCCGTACCAGATGTCCTTTGGCGATGCCGCCAACTGCTGGATTGCACGACATCTGCGCAATCAGGTCTACATTCAGTGTGAACAGGGCGGTCTTCAGGCCCATGCGGGCAGACGCCATTGCTGCCTCACATCCGGCGTGACCGGCGCCAACTACCACCACGTCGTAGCTTTCGGTGAACTTAACCATGTGTCCTGTCTACATTTTACAGGTCAAATGCCTTCTTTTAAGTAACCGGCGCGTTTACCGATATATCTGGCAGGGAGTGACGTATGTCATCAAGGAGCAGCTTTCGCAGGAAAGTGGTGCTTCCGGTTACGATCATCCGGCGTCAGGGCCAGGAAAGACAACTCGCCCATACGTTGGATCTGACGTCCACGTCAGCCAGGATTGGAGGTTTGATCTCACTTCTGGATCCGGGCGAGATCATTGAGGTGCATCGGGGAGCAAACAAGGCCAATTTCCAGGTGGTATGGATGGGAGCCCCAGGTGGGGCAATGACCGGACAGGCGGGCATCCGCAGCCTGACCCCGGACAAAACCATTTGGAATGTGAACCTGCCACAGGACGAAACTGACGCAAACGTGGACGTGAGCAATCTGAGGCAGACCGTGCCGGCGGTACACAGTTCGACAAAGTTTCCGGGCGAAAAGCGCTGGCAACCCCGCTACGCGTGCAGTGGAAGAGCCGCCGTGAGGACGACCGGCTCAATGTTTGCTGTGGATGGCGAGGTGAAAGACATTTCCAAAGGCGGCGTGTATGTGGAGTTGAAGTCGCCTTTGCCCGAGAACACCAAGGTGAACCTGGATCTATGTGTTGAAGACATCCCCTTTGCAGCGGCTGGAGTTGTGCGCACCAATTATCCGTTCCTGGGAATGGGTATCGGCTTTCAGAGTTTGACCCCGGAAAACGCCGAAAAACTGGCCCTGGTGGTAGAGCGGGCAAAGCGAAGGTCGTCTCAAGAACGGGCGGCCGCTGCATTGGCGCCTCAGCATTCTTCAAGTCCCGCAACAGATCACACGGCCAGAGTGAAGTCGCCTTTGCCGGACTTCCGATCTGAGGAAAATCCCGGACCGGCAGTAGTCAAAGCGTGCCGAAAACTGGCGGAGGATTTCGATCAATGGAAGAATACCTGCACCACGGCTGAAATTGAAGAAGTGAAGCTGGCGATCCGTCAGCTTCAAGTGAAGCTTTTCCCCAAGCCTGTGGGCGAGTTTGTCGAATATCTGGGGGGGCCAACTCAGAGTACCGGAGTGGCCCAGGAGCCGGATCAGTCCAATCCCAACGTCTGACCTGCGTTATGGGCCACAAAGATCATGAAAAGCAGGAGCAAGGGGATGTGGTCGAGTTCGTGGCCCAAATACTGCCAGGCTGGCGATCCGGACGGAAGATACCAGGTGGCGAAAGTAAGGCTGAGCATGAAAAGTGCGCCGATGACGGAGAAAGCGCGGACCCACAATCCCAGCAGCATGGAAAGCCCGATCAAAAGCTCAACTACGCCGGTTGCGTAGCCGAAAATCACCGGATGCTTCAGCGTGAAGCGCAGCACAGGCCGGTAAAAATGAAGGGAGTTATTCTCCGCCCAGGGCTTCACCCATCCTTCATATCCGCCGTGGGCAAAGTCTTTGTGCATGAGCTTGTATTGAGCGAAAAACAAAAACATTACGCCGACGGCAATGCGCGCGACTGCCATCCATATTGAAGACGATCCAGTGTTGGAAAAACCCATAATTTTATATAAGCCTCTAATCTTTAAGTCGTGCGTTGCAGCCCTCAGTCTTTACTTTGACTGTTTGAACACGGCGCCATCTTTCATGACGAAATTCATTTGCGTTAAGACTTCAATATTGGCCAGAGGATCGCCCGGTACAGCGACAATATCGGCATAGGCACCGGGAGCAATCACGCCCAGTTCGCCTTTCATGTCCAGCAGTTCGGCGGCCCTGGTGGTGGCTGACTTGATTGCATCCATGGGGGACATGCCGAATTTAACCATGTAGCCAAACTCCTGGGCGATGGGATCCGTCCAGGGAATGCCACCCATGTCTGTGCCAAAGGCAATCTTAACTCCGGCATGCAGCGCTTTCTTGAATGAAGCCTCATGGGCGGATGCACGCGCGCGATCGCGCTTGCCGTCCGGCGTGTTCTCCGGCGACCAATCGTAGTAGTAAACGGACAGCGTGGGGACCAGCCACGTGCCCTGCTTCATCATCTGGGAGATATCCTGGTCCGTGAGGTCGAGTCCGTGTTCGATGGAGTCGCAGCCGCCATCCAGAGCGCGGCGCATGCCGATGCCGCCGTAAGAGTGACAAGCCACTTTGCGCTGCTGGCCGTGGGCTTCGTCCACAACAGCCCTCAGTTCTTCCACCGTGAGGGTTGGCTGGGAGACGAGGTGCCCCTGCTTGTCGACCCAGGAGCGATGCGTCATGTACACCTTGATCCAGTCGGCGCCATTTTCAAGCTGCTCGCGGGTGATCTTGCGCAACTGCACCGGACCATCGCCGATTTGCGCGCCCTTGGGAACCACAATGTCCGGGTTGTAGCCCTCCAGGGGATAGCCGCCGGTAACGGAGATGGCCCTGGTTGAGGCAAAGATGCGCGGTCCGGGAATATAGCCCCCGTTAATTGCCATTTTGATTCCGATATCGCCGTAGCCCGCGCCTTCGGTTTCCACATCGCGAATGGTGGTGAAGCCCTGCTCCAGGCACCGGCGCACGGAAACGGTGGCCCGCGCCGCCCGCCACGATGCCGGATACTTGAGGAGCTGGATGTCATACCCGCCTTCGGCTGGATCCTCACCCTGAAGAAAGATATGAGTGTGGGTGTCAATCAGGCCGGGAAGGACGGTGACGTCAGAGCCAAAATTGATTACCTCGGCATCGTCCGGAGCTTTGCCGCCTTCACCAACGCTGACAATCCTATTTCCCTTAATGACAATCAAGACATTATGCCGGGGCTGCGCTGAGGAGCCGTCAATCAAATTTGCGGCGTGAATGGCAATGGTCTTTTCAGGCGCGGCTGCCTGCGGCTGTTTCGCCAAGGCGAGAGAAAGCATCAAGGCAGAGAAAATCAAGAGACCGGCAGTTCGGCGTAGCACGTTGAGGCTCCTTTGGTGAAGCCAATAGGAATACGCTTTCGCCGGAGTTTGTGCAAGCGGGCCTTCATTATTCAGCCAGCATAGTCCGTCCTCCCGAGACTCGAGTGCCTATATCCGAGCCTCGGGCGGCGAAACTAGGGTGAGCATGTCGTCGAATTGTCGCTCCTCCTCAATGACTGCTTCCGCCTCAATTTCCACCAGCATCTCCGGCGCGATGAGCCGGGAGACTTCAACCATGGTGGTTACAGGACGAATGTTGGCGAAGAATTCACCGTGGGCTTTGCCGACCTTCTCCCAGTCGGCGGCGATGTTGGTCAGGTACATTCGCGTGCGCACCACGCCCTTTAATCCGGCGCCTGCGCGTTGCAGCGCAGACTCAATATTGCGGAGCGTCTGCACCGCCTGGGCATAAGCATCGCCCACGCCAACAATCTGGCCATTCGCATCGGTTGCCGTGGTCCCGGAGACGTGGACGACATTTCCCACGCGCACGGCGCGCGAGTAACCCACCAGAGGCTCCCATTTGGTTCCAGTAGAAATGTTCTGTCTTGTCATCTCGTCCGTTTTTTCTCCTCAAGGTCCAACACTTCATTCACCAGGCGGTCAGCATCGCGATTGTACTGGCGCAAGACGTGCTGAATAGAAAAATGCTGGAGGCGGCTGGTCATCTGCTTAGCACGTGTGAACAGGGTCTGCAGGACGGGGTGCTTCACTTTGTACTCACCCTTCATCTGCTTCACCATCAGCTCAGAATCGCTGAATACTTTCAGGCTGGAGAGACTGTGCTCTTGCGCGTACTCCAGCACCGCCAGCAAACCGGAATATTCGGCGACATTGTTGGTCTGGCTGCCAAGATACTTGGATAGTTCGGTAACCTTTCCATCCGGCATCCGAATCACCACGCCATAGGCCGCGGGGCCAGGATTGCCACGGGCGCCGCCGTCAATATAGGCGGTGGCAGGCGAAGAGGGCGCTTGCGGCTCAGAGAATAGCGGCTTCTGGTTCAATGTCCCTCCGCCAGCCGATCGGCCAGCCGGTCGGGAAGGCCTGCGGCAAGAATCTTCTTCTGCGCCGCCGGAATATCATACGGGACGCGATAGAAAGTGATGGAGGAGTCGCCGCTGTCATAGAGCATAAACGCAGCCCGCGGATCGTTGTCCCGGGGCTGCCCGATGGAACCTGGGTTGATCAGATATTTTGTGCTCTCTTTCAGATAAATCTGGAATTGCTGCTTGCCCGTCGTGGACCGGTAGTTGGGCACCAGCGCCTGCCCCAGATCATTTTTCTGGTCCACGCAGAAGCCGCACTGAATGTGGGTGTGGCCGAAAAAAGTGAGGGGAACTTTGGCCTGCGCCAGGAGGCCGTAAGCGTCGCGCGCGACCAGCACGTATTCATCCTCATCGCGGGCTGAACCGTGAACGCATTCCAGGCCCGCCAGGGGTGAAACCGGTCCGTTGGGGAGCACGCGCAAAAATTCGAGATTCTCAGGCGTGAGCTGCTTCTGGGTCCAGACGACAGCCAGCCCGGCGATAGGATTGAAGCCCTCAATATCAGAGATGCCGGAGCAGGCTTTATCGTGGTTGCCGCGAACAAAGACGTTTCCCAACTGACGAGAGCGGTCAGTGACCTCATTGGGATTTGCGCCGTAGCCGACCACATCTCCCAAATTGAAGACATGATCAAAAGCGGGCGCAGCCTCCAGGCAGGCCTCGAGCGCTTCAAGGTTGGCGTGAATATCTGACAGGACAAGAATTCGCACAGAGTTTCTTTAGCGGACCGAAGACCCAGTGTAGCCTAAATCATGATTTGATGGCCGGTCTCCTATCTTTATATGTTTCTTAATCTCTTCTTTTCTTCATTTAAATCCTGGCCCAATGGCCTGGCGCGACTTCCGTCAGGGGAATGGAAATGCCGGTGCGCGGTTGTTTTTCCACTGTGGCCAGCGGCTGAGCGCGGTCTGTTTTCAAGGTAGGGATGGCCCCGATTAATCCGCGCGTATAAGTGTGGGCGGGAGAAGAAAAAATCTTTTCCACCTCACCCACCTCAACAATTTCTCCGGCGTACATGACGGCGACGTGGTCTGCCACGCGCGAGACCACTGCCAGATCATGGGAGATGAAGAGCATGGCCAGCTTGTGCTTATCGCGGAGCGTACGTAACAATTCGAGAATTTGCGCCTGAATGGTTACGTCCAGGGCGGTGGTGGGTTCATCGGCTATCAACAGTTGAGGATGGTTCACCAGCGCCATGGCAATCATGACCCGCTGGCGCTGGCCTCCTGAAAGCTGGTGAGGATAGTCACGGGCGCGCTGCTCGGGGTCAGGAATAGCTACCTCGCGCATGGCGTCCAGGGTGCGCTGACAGACCTCCCTCCGGGGAAGGCGATGGTGCGCCCGGATTGCCTCCGCAACCTGGTCGCCTACACGCATCACGGGATTCAGGGCCGTCATGGGTTCCTGAAAGATCATGCTGATGCCGGCGCCGCGGACGCTCCGCATCTTTTCCTCCGGCAGAGACAGGAGATCTTCATTGGAAAAGCGCGCCTGGCCGCTGATCCTGGCTTGTGGCGGCAGCAAGCGCATGATGGCCAGCGCAGTCGCTGATTTGCCCGATCCGGATTCCCCCACCAGTCCTAGAGCCCCCGACTCGGGAATGCTGAAGCTCAAATCGCGCACTGCTGCCACGTCACCTCCTTGAGTGGGAAAGGTGACTTTCAGGTTCACGATTTGTAGCAAGGCGTTCACGAGAATTTGAGGAATCGGTAGTCCTTGACGATTCAGGCGCTGATTTTGGTAGCTGCTTTGCCTGCCTCTACGGCGTTGTGCATGGCGGCGTGGATGGCGGCTTCTTCTTTGCGCAGGGCGTCAGTCGCGCGGGCGGAGTCTCCCGTGAGCACAATAAGACCTTCCGCGGCAAGTTGGCCTGCCATCTCGATCATCTTTTCACGGGGGAAATTCACGTATTCGCAATCGTACGGGTGAGCGATCTCAACCGGCTCCTGAGCGCCCAGCCAGAATACGCGGCGCTTGATGAGTTCCCGGACATCCGGCTCCGACTGGGTGGGAAACTGAACCTTCTTCGACACAAAGCTATAAAAGCGGCTGGTTACATGCACCGGCTGGAGTTTGCCTGACTTAAGGAACGCAAGCTGGCCATTATCGATCGTTTTGCGAATCCCATTCACCACCATGCCTTCCGCATGCTGGGGCTCAAGCGAACCCAGCGCCTCTTTCATGGTCTGAGTGACGGCGACAGCGACCTGAGCATGGACGTTATCGGAGCTTCCCGAGTCTTTAGTCTGGACTTCAGTCTGGGCTTCGGCGTCAGCATTTTCCAGCAGATCAATCCGGCCATGCAGGATAAACCAGTCCGATCCTGAGGTGGACTGATGAAAAGGCCACTTTAGCTCGGCAATCTCAATGGGAACGCCGGACAAAGTTACAAGACGTAAGGGAGGCATAGCACGAATTCTACATCAGGAATTCTTTGGTCTTGTGGACAATGGGGTGCTGCATTTCCTCGAGCTGGTTCCTGACCTGATTCAGGCCGTACACGAGTTGTTCAAATTCCTGGGACATTGTGCGGAAGAGGGACGCCACCTTGGCGTACTCAAAATACTCGAACTTAGAGACAATGAAGTAGCTTTCCTTACCGGCACGAATGAAGTCGACCGGGCCTTCCATACGCGCATTGCGCAGGCGGAAGTGATTCAAAGCCTGCGGCTGCATACCAGTGAAGTACAGGGCGTAATCGCCAATGTGCTTGCGCACCTGGCGTTCGCGGTCGAAGGAGGGCGCCGAGCCAAAGATGGGGTCGGCGGCCAGGATCATGGCGCCAACGTCATCCAGCGGCTGCCCGTTCTCATCCTTGATCTTGTAGAGGTTCTCAGATTCACAGAACTCGGTAAGCAGGTTGGAAACATAGCCCTGGATCTCCGAATTGCGCACTCCTACCTCAGAATAGTTTTGCTCCACCAGTTCGTGAAAGAACCGTTGCAACGGGTTCGATTCAGAAATCATTGGCCAGTCTCCTTTCGTAGACTTCACCATGCGCCGGAATCGTTTCTGCCGGCTCCTCGCACAGACGCAGGGGATGCTTACTTAGTTTGAACGTAAGTATCGACAGATTAGTTTTCTCTTAGCAAGTGATTTGTTTGGCTATGTGCATTTTGGCAGCAACCTGGCGCGAGTGCTAAACACAGGGGTCGTACGACCTTTGGAGAGAATTGGGGCGTTCGGGGCATCGAAAGTCAGATTCTCACCACCGAGACACGGAGAAGAGCGAGAACAAGGTCGGGTATTTAGTACTTAGTATCTGGAGTATCTGGTATTTAGCAAAATCAAAACCAAGAACCTCGACGTCCTTGCGGCTGACAGGTTAAGAAGGCATGGGTGCAGCAGAAATCATGCCCATGGACAACAATGAGATGGCGCTGCGCGATCAGAACTGGCTGGCCACCGACAACACGGTTGAAGAGAAAGACCAAAGGACACCGAGAGAAACTTTCGGGATCGGTTGAGGTAAGTCTGAAAGCGTTCTAAGAGCCGCTCAGGGCTTTCTTGACCAGGTCGCTTACTATCTTGCCGTCTACGCGGCCGCCGGAGGCCTGGAGTTTGGCCATCACGTTTTTCATCACGGTGCCCATGTCCTTTATGGTGGGCGAACCCATTTCTGCGATTGTGGCCTTCACGGTAACGGCGACGTCCTCTTCGCCCAGAGCCTTGGGAAGGTAGCTCTCGATGATGGCGATTTCGGCTGCTTCTTTATCGGCCAGCTCCTGCCGGCCACCTTTCTGGAAGTGGTCAATGGAGTCGCGGCGCTGCTTGATGAGAGTACTGAGCACCTGCTGAACTTCTTTTTCGTCCAGCGGGGCGCGCTTATCAATTTCCTTGTTCTTGAGCGCGGACTTGACCATGCGCAAAGTAGAGAGCCTGAGTTCTTCGCGGCTGCGCATGGCTGCCACCATATCTTTCTGTATTTGCTCGCTGATGCCCATTGATCCGCCCTTTCAATTCGAACGCTCTGTAGTTCATCCCCATCGGAGGGAGGGAACCTTACGCGCTCTCATTCAGTTTCAGATGGGTACGCCCCAACACAACTTGTTACTTTCGTGTCGTATCTGTTAACGACGGAAATGATAGTATGCGCTTTGATCCAGTGAATATTCATCCAGTGAGTGGGCAAAGCCCTTTAGATTTCTAAACTTCGCCCGCTCCGCGCACGGGATCCTTCCAAGTGCCACGGTTTTCCCCCGCTCGAACCGATGACCTGCTATGGATTCCCGGGTGCTGGTCAGGCTGGCTCCTTAGGTCCTTTGGTGATTTGCAGTCTCGCGGACGACCGTGTGAAGAGCGATTATGGCACACAATGGTGATTGGCTGCGCCGTCATGGCAGGTTGGCACTACTGGCAGGGCTTCTCCTCCTCGCTCCCCGGCTGGACGCATTCGACTCCGGCAAGCCGCTAGTTGACTACGGTCATGCCTTCTGGAATGCCTCTAATGGATTGCCCCAAAACACAGTTCAGACCGTCGCACAGACGGACGATGGATATCTCTGGTTTGGCACCGAGGCCGGCGTGGTGCGCTTTAACGGCGTGGAATTTAGAGTCTTCGACAAGAAAAGTACCCCCGCCATCGGCAAGAACAACATAACTCTTCTGTACAAAACCAGTGATGGCAGTCTGTGGATAGCCAGCATGGAAGGCACTCTCGTCCGCTATCGAGACGGGCAGTTTGAGGTATTTCATCCTGGCAACGGCCTGTTGAGCGACCGTGTAATCGAGATGTTTGAGGATCCCAGCCACACTCTTTGGATAGCAACTACTTCTGGAGTGACTCGCTTTCATTCCGGGACCTTTGATCCGCTGGGAGATAACGGCGATTTTGACAGCAAGGCGGTGATGGGATTCGCCGGAGACAGCTCAGGACGGTTGTGGGCGGCATCGGCAACCAAAGTCTTTCAATGGACGGGCAGCCATTTCTCAAGAATCCCAGCCCCTCTTCCCCGTGGGGTCAGCATTAGCAGCATATCAGCCAACCAAGATGGAGAATTGTGGATCGGCACGAGAGCCAATGGCATTTACAGGATTGCAGTTGATGGCAGGATGAATCATTACGGCGCTCCCCAGGGTCTGCCCAATGCTCCCATCAACGCGCTTCAACAGGACCGATTCGGGAACGAGTGGTTCGGCACTGAGGGAAGCGGGGTTTGCAGAATCGTGGGCCAGGGAGCGGATTGCTACAGCCGGAAAGACGGCCTGAGCGACGATAACGTCAAGTGTCTTTTTCAGGACCGTGAAGGCTCAATGTGGGCAGGAACCCTGGGTGGCGGCGTGAACCAGTTTACAGAGGCCGGGATCACGACCCTTGGTCCATCGCGCGGACTTTCCAACCCGCTGGTGCAAAGCCTTTTTCAATCGCGTGACGGCAGTATCTGGATCGCCACCAGCAACGGGCTTTACCATCTGAAGCGCGGAAAGATTACACCTGCCTGGCTATCATCTAAAGGAAGCTCGAATCTATGGGGAGGCGCAGAAGATCTCGCGGGCAATCTCTGGGTAACAAGCTCTCAGGGCCTGCTCAGGCTCTCTCATGGGCGTGTGAGGCTCTACACCAGCCATGATGGCCTCCCGGCGGGCCTCTTAAGCTATGTGATGACGGATCGACTCGGCACGACCTGGATTGGCGGCAGTGGCGGGCTGATCCAGGTGAAACAGACGGGATTCAGGACCTACACCACTCAAGACGGCATGCCTTCTTCCAATACGAGGAGTATTCTTGAGGACCCCACGGGCTCACTCCTGGTGGGGACTTCCGCAGGTCTGGTCATCTTGCGCAATGGATCCTTCCATGCGCTTTCCTCCAGCCCGGAACCTGACTTTGTCAAAGCTCCCATTCTGTTCACGTATGAAGATAGTGAACATGTACTTTGGGCCGGGACCCGCGGAAGCGGGTTGCTGAGATTCAGTCAGGGAGAGTGGACCCAATATATGAGTCGGGACGGGATGCCGGACGACGATGTATGGGCGCTGGAAGAAGACCGGCATGGCTATTTCTGGCTGACTTCCGACCGTGGCTTATCCCGGGTGAGTAAGCAGCAGCTGAACGATTTTGCCGCCCATCGCGTCCACTCGGTTACCTACCGCCCGTTTGGCACGGCTGAGGGTCTGGTGAATATCGAGTTCAACGGAGGGTTTGGACGAAGCTCGTTACATACCAAGGACGGCAAACTGCTGTTTGCAAATATCGCCGGGCTGGTAGTTGTTGACCCTGACCATTTGCCAACTAACCTGCTTGCGCCACCGGTAGTTCTGGAGGAATCTCTCATCAATGGCCTTCCGGAGCGGGAATACGCAGGCCGGGGCAAAGCAGACCTCCAGTTTCAGTTCGCGGCCCCCACCTTTACCACACCGCACGCGGTGGTTTTTAGGCACATGCTGGAGGGTTACGATACCAAGTGGACGGACGCGGATTCCCTGCGTTCGGCGTTTTACACCAATATTCCTCCCGGCCCATATACATTCCGGGTGATGGCCCGTAACAATGACGGCGTGTGGAATGAGAAAGGGGCCGCACTAACGTTCTATCTGAAGCCGCACCTTTACCAGACATTTTGGTTTGATGCCGCGGTGGCGCTAGCCCTATGTGGACTTCTGGTGGGCGCCTACTACTTCCGCGTTGCCAGCCTGCGAGCACGCGAGACGGCGTTGGAATCTCTGGTGGATGCCCGTACCCAGGAATTACAAAGGCGCACCAATGAACTGGCATTGGCCAAGGAAGCTGCCGAAGCCGCCACTCATGCCAAGAGTGAATTTGTGGCCAAAATGAGCCATGAGATCCGCACTCCGATGAACGGTGTGCTCGGCATGGCCGACCTGCTACTGGCTAGCGATCTGGAGCCGGAGCAGCGTGAGTTTCTAAGCGTGCTCAGGTCGTCCGCTGACTCGCTTCTGATCGTGATTAATGACATTCTGGATTATTCGAAAATCGAGGCGGGCAAGGCCGGGCTGGATCCGGCAATCTTTGATCTGCGGCGGGTGTTGGGAGAAACCCTGCGCGCGCTTGCCATTTCAGCCCATAAGAAGGGGCTGGAGCTCATTTTGGATGTTGCGCCGGAGTTGCCACAGCAATTCTTCAGCGATGCGGCCCGGTTGAGACAGGTGATCACGAACCTGGTTGCCAATGCCATCAAGTTCACAAGCAGCGGCGAGGTCTCGGTATCCGTGCGCGCCGGTTCTGCGGAGGGCGGTTTGCTGCATTTCGCGGTGAAGGATACCGGAATCGGCATACCGGAGAGCCACCACAAAAGCATCTTTGGCGCATTCGAACAAGCTGATATGTCCACCACCCGCAATTATGGCGGAACAGGTTTGGGCCTGACGATCTGCGCCATCATTGTGAAACTCATGGGCGGGCAAATCTGGGTAGAGAGCGAACCAGGCAAGGGCAGCACCTTTCATTTCACCGCAGAGCTTGGAATTGCACCTGCCGGGGTAAGCAGTTTACCGCTCCCTGAATTCCAGCTCTTCCAGTTCAAGCAGTTCAAGGGCGTGGAAGTTTTAATCGTAGATGATAATTTGACTAATCGCCGGGTTTTGGCAACGATGCTGGAACATTATGGGATGCGGGCAACGGAGTGCGACAGCGGGCCGAATGCTATGGCGCTACTGAAACAAGCGGCAGATGAAGGCCGCAGGTTTCCGCTGATCCTGGTGGATGAAGAAATGGAGGGCATGGATGGCTTTGATTTCATCCGCCAGATGCAAACCGATGCCCGCCTGTCAGGCACTGCAATCATGATGCTGACTTCCGCGGACCTGGTGATTAAGGCTTCTGACTGCCGCAGGCTCGGGGTGGAGTTGTACCTGGCAAAACCCATTCTCGAGCGGGAGTTGATGCTGACCGTATGTAAGGCATTGGGAGCCGCCGTGCCGGCAAATACCTGCGTGGATGTTCCGGAAAAGGACGCGATACCTGAGCTGCCTAAGCTACGCATCCTGCTGGCGGAAGATAATTGCGTGAATCAACGAGTCGCGGTTGCCATGCTGCAACGCCTGGGGCAGGAAGTTGGCGTTGCATCGAATGGCAGGGAGGCCGTTGAGCAGTGGTCGCGGCAGCCCTTTGACCTGGTCCTGATGGATGTACAGATGCCCGAGATGGACGGCTACCAGGCCACACGCGAAATCCGCGAGAAGGAACGCGGGACTGGTGGTCATATTCGGATCGTTGCTTTGACCGCCCATGCCATGCCGGACGACGAACAGATTTGCCTTAAAGCCGGCATGGACAGTTACCTGGCCAAACCCGTCCGCCGGGAAGAGCTGTGCCGGGAACTTATGAAATGTGCGAGGCTTGGCCCGCCGCTGCACGTTTTGTAGTCTTGCCGCTATCCCGACGGGAGGGTGGTTTGAAGTTTTCTGACCAATCGGCTAGGCTGCGCTCATGGAACTGCCCATCGCCTGCACGCTGAGCGAAGCGGAAATGCGGGAGCGACGCCAAACGATATTGGATGTTGTTCGCGGCGCGGCCCTCAAGGTAACAGAGTTGCCCCTGGGCTATGCGTACCGCTTTGAGCCCACTTCTGAAGTGCTGACCCATCTCAGCCAGCTTGTGGATTTGGAGCGCCAGTGCTGCCAGTTCCTCACGTTTAAGATTCTTGTCGAGGCGGGCAATCAACCAATTTGCTTTGAGGTCACAGGACCGCCGGAAGCCAAGGCGATGATTGCGGATTTTTTTGGCGGGGCAAGGAGTGAGCTCTAGCCTAACCCACGAATCCGCTAGGCTTGTTTCCGGATAGCCGGTGATATGACTGCAATCGCGCCTTGACTGTGAGCCCCACTCCAGATCGTAGAATGGGTTAAGTATAACGAGCGAGTTCTGTGGAGTCTGGTTCGACCCTGTGGAGCGCTTTGGCGTTGTTTTGGCTTTCAGCCATTGCTATTATCGTGGGCCGGGATGATCGGTTTGACGCCCCGGTTAGGAAGATAGCATGGATAATCCCCATTTAGAGATTCGCAAATCAACCCCAAGCATCGGCGCCGAAGTGTTTGGGATCGACTTGTCCCAGCCGCTCAACGACCAGCAATTCCAGGCGGTGCATGATGCGCTGATGGATAATCTGGTCCTGTTTTTTCGCGATCAAGAGCTGACTGTGGAGCAGCACAAGGCCTTCGGCATCCGCTTTGGCAAGCTTCACGTGCACCCCGCAGCGCCAGGGTTAATCCCGAATCATCCCGAGATTTTCGTCATCCAGGCGGACGAGAAGTCCACCCAGGTTGCTGGTGAGGACTGGCATTCCGATGTGTCGTGCGACCTTGAGCCCCCGATGGGCTCGATCTTATACCTGACGCAGGTGCCTCCTGACGGCGGCGGCGACACGATGTTTGCCAACATGTACCTGGCCTATGAGACACTTTCCGCCCCAGTCAAGAAGATGCTTGCCGGTTTGACCGCGATCCACGCGGGCGAGCGCTACTATCGAGGACGATACGGCGTCAACGACGCAGGCAAGACGTACCCAAGCTCTGAACACCCCGTAGTTCGTACCCATCCGGTAAGCGGAAGGAAGTGCCTCTTCGTGAACCGGGTATTCACGATGCGCATCGCCGGTCTCAAGAAGATCGAAAGCGATGCGATCCTGGAGATGCTGTACCGGCATATTGAGACGCCCGAGTTCTGCGTACGTTTCAGGTGGCGGGCAGACTCAGTCGCATTTTGGGACAACCGCTGCACGCAGCACCAGGCGCTTTGGGACTACTTTCCCCACAAGCGTTATGGTCATCGCGTTACGATCTGCGGCGATAAACCTTTTTGACGAGCCTACTTCCACCGCTCCCAGCCCCATTTGTGAGCGTAGTCGCCTGAGTGCGGCAGTCAATGATTTTGAACAATCAGCAAACCGCGTCTTGCTGCAACTTTCCCTCGATGCGTGCATCTAGACAGCGAGGGCCGATTCCCTTCCTCGGGATGAGCTGACGAGAGGAGACAAGCCATGTCCCACAGCATATCGACCTCGCTGCTTCGTAATCTGAACGACGTATTTGGCAAAAATGACCCCGTGCGTCGTCGCGCTGCAATCGACGAGATCTTTCACGAAGATGCAGTATTCTATGACCCCAAGGGCGGTATATTTCATGGCCGAGACGAGATTGATCGTATTGCTGGTGTGATAAAAGCAACACATCCTGATTTCGAATATCAGCCCCTCTTCCCTCCCGAGGAGTTAGGTGATGCCGGACGGGTTCGATGGGTATCTGGCGCTCCCGGCAAGCGACCAGCTTACGCGGGAACCGATTTTATCGTCGCCCGCAACGGTCGCATTGCTTCGGTCTATCTCTTTTTCGACAGCCTACCCTGAGCTGGACTCTGCTGCCCCCGATACACGAATGACGAACGAGTGTCGGCACCGGATTGTGCCCCCGTTGGCGAAAAATTCATAGTGAAGAGTTCGATGTTGCCGGGAGCCATTGCAAACCTCTGAGCAAAGCCGACATGCTGATAACCGCTACAAATTCCCAAACAACTGCAACCTGTTGTAACTCTTCTCCTTTGACACCCAGCGCTCTGCCTTGCGGGGTTTTCGAAATGCAGCTAAGGTTAAATGAGAAGTTCGGCGGCAGGAAACAATGATCAAGAAGAACCGTCTTTTTACTCCCGGTCCCACGCCGCTCTTGCCATCCGCGCAGCTTGCCATGGCGGGAGCAACCATGCACCACCGCACCGCGGAATTCCGCGCGCTTTACAGCAAGGTGCTGGCTGACCTGAAGACTTTTGTTGGCACCAAGAACGATGTTGTCCTGTTCACGGCCTCCGGCACGGGGGCGATGGAAGCATCGGTGAGCAATCTTACTTCTCCCGGCGACAAAGTGCTGGTGCTCTCAGCGGGAAAATTTGGGGAGCGCTGGGAGTCGCTGGCCAAGACGTACGGCTGCCAGGTGGAGATGGTGCGTTCTCCTTATGGAGAGACCGTAACTCCGCAGCAGATCCAAGAAAAGCTTAAGCCTGAGCATGTGGCGCTCTATATGCAGGGCACGGAGAGCTCTACGGGAGTCCGGCACGATGTGGAAGGCATTGCGCGAGTGCTCAAAGGCTCTGAGACGCTGCTGGTGGTGGACGCAATCACCGGCCTTGGCACCACCACCTTCGATGTGGACGGTTGGGGCGTTGACGTGATCATTGGCGGCTCACAAAAGGCCGTGATGATTCCTCCGGGTCTGGCGTACTGCGCGGTGAGCGAACGCGCCTGGCGGAGGATGGAGAGCACCAAGAACCCGCGCTACTACTTTGATCTGCGCAAAGAACGCAAAAGCGGGGCCAAAGGGGAATCATCCTATACGCCCTCGACCGCGCTGATTGCCGCACTGAGCACGGCCCTTGACTACTTGCGCGAACAAGGCGGCGGCGATCTGGCCACAGGGCGCGATCTGCTGATTCGCAATGCCGAGACCGCGGCCGCCATGACCCGTGCAGCCGCTCAGGCGCTGGGGTTGAAGTTGTTTGCAGTGAGTTCTCCGGGAGCGGCCCTGACCGCCATTGCCTCACCCGATGGAATAGATTCCGGAGATATTGCCAAGATTTTTCGCAACCGTTTTGCGGCCGTGATTGCCAACGGGCAGGGCGAGATGAAAGGGCAGCTCTTTCGCATCGCACACCTGGGTCTCTACGATTACCTTGATACCATCGCCATTATTGGAGCGCTGGAGCACACGCTGGTGGAGATTGGCAGAAAGGTGGAGTTAGGAGCGGGACTGCGGGCGGCGCAGATGGTGTTTGCGCAATCTAGGGGACAGGTTACCCGCCACGGCGGGCTTTCAGCAGGGAACATGGCATAGGGAAGGTCAAACTCAAACTTTTAACCACGAAGGACACGAAGGAAGGCAAAGCCGAAAGCCAAAGATCCATGAAGATTGTGATTGCGGAAAAGGTGTCGGCCAACGCTGTTCAACTGCTCAAGCAAGAGCCGGGCTGGACTGTTGTCACGCCGGAGCAGGTTGATGGCAAGCTGGTTGCCGCGCTGGCCGATGCGGATGCGTTGATTGTCCGCTCGGCTGTGGACGTGAATGCGGAGATCCTGCGGGGCGCGGGAAAGCTGCGCGTGATTGGACGCGCCGGGGTCGGCGTGGACAATATCGACCTGGATGCCGCGACCAAGGCCGGTATCGCGGTGATGAATACTCCGGGCGCGAATGCAGTAGCCGTGGCCGAGCACACTTTTGCTCTGATGCTGGGGATGGCGCGCCATCTCACCCGCGCGGATTCCACTACCAGGGCGGGCAAGTGGGACAAGAAATCACTTCAAGGTTCAGAATTGCGCGGCAAAACGCTGGGCATCATAGGATTGGGGCGCATCGGGCTGGAGGTGGCCAAACGGGCCAAGGCCTTTGAGATGAAGCTGATGGCCCATGACCCTTTCGTGGCTGCCCCGGTGGCGCGCCAGCACGAAATCCAACTGGCGGAGCTGGATGAAATCTATGCCGCAGCCGACTACCTCACCTTGCACGTCGGCCTGACGCCGCAGACGACGGGGATGATTCATGAAAAGGCCCTGGCGAAGATGAAGCGCGGCGTGCGCATCGTCAACTGCGCGCGGGGAGAGTTGGTGGACGACGCGGCGGTGGCGGCTGCGCTGACCAGCAAGCATGTGGCCGGCGTGGCGCTGGACGTTTTTGCGGAAGAGCCACCCAAGAATTCTCCGCTGCTGGCGCTGGAGAACGTGATTGCGACGCCGCACATCGCGGGTTCGACGCACGAAGCGCAGGAGGCGGTGGGAGTGCAGATTGCAGGCCAGGTACGCGAATACCTCAAACGGGGCGTGATCCAGAACGCGGTGAACATGCCCTCGATTGACGATCAGCAATACGCGCTGATGCAACCTTACATTGCGCTGGCGGAGAAGCTGGGAGCGTTTCTGGCTCACGTGGTTTCAGGTTCACTGCAGGAGATTTCGATCCGTTACAGCGGGCGGATTTGCGAATGGAAGACCGAGCTGATACGCAATGCCGCAATCCAGGGAGTGCTCAATCAGCTTATTGCGGAACGCGCGAACGTAGTCAACGCCGCGACCATCGCCCAGGAACGGGGCATCCACGTCCACGAGAGCAAGGACGAAAAAACTTCGAGCGGAGCCCGTGACGTGATTTCCCTCGTGCTGAAGACAACTTCAGGCGAGCGCGTGGCAAGAGGGGCGGTCTTGCAAGGGACATCCCTGCGCCTCGTGGGTATGGACGACATCGACATTGAGGTCCCCCTGGAAGGCAAGCTCATCTACATGCACAACCGCGATGTGCCAGGTGTGGTGGGCAAAGTGGGCACCATTCTTGGCAGGCATCACGTGAACATTGCCAACCTTGCCCTGGGCCGCAAGGGGACGGCAGACAGCGGAGAAGCAATGGCGGTGGTCCAAGTGGATACCGACCCCCCGGAGAGCGCGCTGCGCGAATTGCAGGAATTGCCGGAAATTCACGAAGTTCGATCGATACAATTCTGAAGAAAGCAGTCAGCACTTAGCATTCAGCATCCGGCCCGCGTACGCTTTTGCAACCTCAAGAAGATCGTCGGCATGGAGACGAAAACTTCACAAACCTTACCACTGATGACAATGATTGGCTGATCTCCACTGATAGACCAGGTAGAAAAGTTAAACCGCTTCGGGACGCGCGGCCGCCACTCCCCCTTTTACGGCAATAGGCCGTATACATCCAACTGGTTGGCTGTGCCTACATAGACTCGTCCGTCGGAGATGGTTGGGGCTGTGAACTTTATGGCTATTCCGGCCTGATCCCGGGTTCCTGCCTGGGTGCTGTTGTAGAGTTCCTGAAGGTTCGCGGCATTGTAGGCGTGCAGCACTGCCGGACCGGGATTGGGATTGTTGTTGCCAATATAGCGGGCGACGTCAAGCGCCCAGACGATTCCGTTGCTCGATCCGTTCACCGAGATCATGGGCGTGGTTCCCGGAAAGGCGAATGAGTTGGCGGTCCGGGCCGTGGGAGCGCTGGAGAGCAGGCCGCGGCTGAAGGTGAAGAGTTCGAGCGGCTCTCCCACTTCCCCGATATAAATGGAGGTACCGATCGCCGCGGGCGTGGAAAATACCCCGTTGGTCGGATCCGGGCGGCCGAGCGGCACCGTCTCCACGTTGCTGTTGGCGGCGGAGTTGAACTTTCCCATGTTGTCGCGGTTCACCAGATAGAGGTTGCCGTCCTTGCCGCCTTCTATGACCAGGTCAGGGTCTGTAGCGCCGCTCTGGAAGGGAGGGAGCATAGGCCCACTGGCTCCCAAGTCCAAATCGTTGGAATCAAGCTGGGCCTGATCTGCGGGTGTGAAGTAATCCAGCAGAGCCAAGCTGGGAGAGAGCTTCAACACGCTGTTTCCGGCATCACGCCCACCGGAATTCAGGTCAAAGATCCCATTGCCCGTGGCCACATAGATGTTGCCGTTATTATCGGCGGTCGGGCCTCCTCCACTTTGCCAGATGGAGGACGCGCCTTTATCCGGGCTGGTACAAAATATTCCCACCTGGTGCAGCACGCCTGTGGTTTGCGCGGTATAAGCAAATACCCAGCCGTTGTAGGGCAATGCGTCGCCGAAGGAACCAAAGGCGACATAGACAATCCCATTCAGCGCGAGCAGGGCCGGACGCTGAAATTGCCGCTGCGGTGCGAAGGGGACACGTCCATTCACGGCCAGGGCTGGATAGGTGCCGGGAACGGAGCCCTGGATGACAATCGGGCCACCAAATTTTTCCGCGCCAGTGGTAATGCTGAGCGCGTGCAGGCGATGGACGATGCTGCCATGCTCGTCAGTAGAAACGGCAACATAGATGGTTCCGGTGGCGCCATCGATTGCGGGGGTGCCGGTGATGCTGATCTCCGGTTCGATGAGCCCCGCCGACGGTTTGGAAATGGTGGTGACCCCGGCTGAAGGGTTGATGAAGCTGCGCTGCCAGAAGGGCGCTGCGATCTTGCCGTCGGCGTCAAAGGCGTAGACGCTGGCATGCTCCGTGGCCACGTAGACCACATTGTGTTTGGTTCCGGCGATGGCGAGATTGGTGACAATCAGGGGCTGTGCGTAGATTTGGCCATCCACGGAACGGGAGAAGATCTTGCCGAAAGTGCTTGAATTGACTGTGGCCGGAGACAGGGCCAATTCCTGGAAGTTGACACCGCTGCGGAATTTATCGGCATGGTGGGTGAACATTCCAGGATAATTCGTCACCCACACCTTGGCCGAGCCGACCGCCGTGGACTGCGCCACACTCTTGGCCGTAACCGTATGTGTACCAGGACTCGACGGCGGGTGGTATAGCCCACCGGAGCTGATGGTGCCCACGGTTGAATTGCCTCCGGTGATTCCATCCACAGCCCAGATCACACCTGTATTTGTCGTATTCACAACCGTGGCGGTGAATTGTTGCGGTTGAGTCAGCGTGAGCGGCGCGCGCGCCGGGTGAACGGTGACGGTTACCGCGGCAAAGATTGTTGAGGCATTGATAAGCAAGAAGAGGCAAAAACCCAGGATTCGGCCCAATTTCATAAGACCCCACTTAGACGTTGTTATGAAGTTGGAATGCTGCTGCTGGAAAAGAAGATGCTTCGGGACGGTGGGAAAATCGGCTTAGTACCACTTAAGCAATTAGCAACTGGCAATAGCAAGTAGCCCGCGTGACGGTTTGGCAGTCCTCAAGAAGGTGCTTGGGCATTGGAAACGAAAGCTCAAAAACCTTACCACTGATGACAATGATTTGGCTGATTTTCACTGATAAGACGAACCCGAGCAAGGAAATCAATTGGCCCTTGCCCTTTAAGGACAGGGAAAATTGCAGTGACAAAATGTCGCATTGCCCCTGTGCCCTTTCCGGCTTAGAATCAAAAGTCAGTCCGGCAATCGTCAGGAATTTCCTTTGAACTTATCGCGCGCCATATATCCCGGCTCGTTTGATCCGCTTACCAACGGTCATCTGGACCTGATCGAGCGGGGCAGCAAGATCTTTGAAGAGCTGATTGTGGCCATCCTGCGCAACGCGGAGAAGGACCCGCTATTCAGCCCCTCGGAGCGCTGTGAGATGCTGGAAGAGATGGTCAAGCCATACCCCAATGTGCGCGTGGACGTGTTTGAAGGTCTGCTGGTGGAGTACGCCATGCATAAGAAAGCGAAGGTTTTGCTGCGAGGCATCCGCGCCATCAGCGATTACGAATACGAATTGCAAATGGCCCTGATGAACCGCAAGCTGCAACCGCAGCTGGAGACGGTTTTCATGATGCCGGCAGAGGCGTATTCCTACCTGAGTTCCCGGCTGGTAAAAGAGATTTCCCGTCTTGGCGGCTCAGTGCGCGGGCTTGTGCCCGACCTGGTGGAAGAAAAGCTGCGCGAAAAATTCGCAGGTGAAGTGAGGACCCCTTAAATGGCTACCCTACCCGCAGTAAAGCAGTTCAGCGATCGCGTTAACCGCATTGAAATTTCCGCCACCATGGCCGTGGTTGCTGAGGCGGCCAAGCTCAAGGCCGCCGGGGCCGATCTGGTGGAGTTCGGCGCCGGAGAGCCACATTTCCCGACGCCCCAGCACATCAAGGACGCGGCCATTGCCGCCATCCAGCAGAACTGCACCAAGTACACCGCGGTGGCCGGCATTCCCGAGCTGCGCGCGGCCATCACCAAGCGCCACGCCACAGATTTTGGCTCCAACTACAAACCCGAAGAGGCCATCGCCTCTACAGGCGGCAAGCTGGCGCTGTTCAATGCCATTCAGGTGCTGGTAGACCACGGCGATGAGGTGATTCTGCCCGTTCCTTACTGGGTTTCTTTCAAGGACATCGTCGAGTATGCGGGCGGGCGGTGCGTCTATGTTGAAACCGATGAGGCGAATGGCTTCCAGCTTACGGCGGAGATGATCGAGCGCCAGGTTACGTCGCGCACGCGCGCCATGATCATTAACAGCCCCAATAATCCCAGCGGCGCAGTGATCACGCCGGACGAGTTTACCGCCATCCTGCGCATGGCCCACAAGCGTGGCATCTATGTAATTGCCGATGAGTGCTATGTTTACCTGAATTTTGCCGGGAGCTTCTCGGCTGGATCCGTCAGCGAGGCGCGGGAAAACCTGGTGATTGCCGGCTCGCTCTCCAAGACTTATGCCATGACCGGATGGCGACTGGGATACGCAATGGCTCCAGCGCCGATCATCAGCGCCATCACCAAGCTGCAGAGCCAGAACACCTCCAGCACCGCCCACATGATCCAGAAGGCGGCTGTGGCCGCACTGACCGGACCGCAGGACTGCGTTGCCGAGATGAAGGCCGGGTATATCCAACTCCGCGACCTGGTTTTGGCGGAACTGGCCACCATTCCCGGGCTTACCTGCGTCCGGCCACAGGGTGCATTCTATGTTTACCCTAATGTTTCGGCTTACTTCGGGCGCAGCGGCATCCACTCTGGCGCGGAGGTTGCCAAGCGGCTGCTGCATGAGGCACATGTGGTAACGGTCCCCGGAGAGGCATTTGGGACCCAGGACCATATCCGCCTTTCCTACGCTACCTCGGCGGCAGAGATCAAGAAGGGCCTGGAGCGGATGAGAGCCTGGTTCAGCAAACTGTGAGTGGCGCCAGGGCTGCAGCGTTCGACTCTTCGCAACATCCCAGCATACCCAGCGGCGTGGGACAACGCGATCGTCTCGGGATGATTCTAAAAAACAGCAGCTCGGGCCGGGCTCAGTAAGATCTGTTTGCGTTCACTCTTAAATGTCTCATCTTTACCCATTGCGGCTGCACCCGGAGTTTTACGAGCGAGTGTGGGGCGCCAATAATCTTGCGCCGATCTATTCACGAGAGATTCCCGGCAGCCCAATCGGCGAAGCCTGGCTGACTGGAGACACGTGCAAAGTTGCGAACGGGCCTCTGGCAGGGACGACGCTGGGCGAATTGAGCCGGCAATTCGGCCCTGAATTGCTGGGAGAGGCCGCGCCCGTTTGCTCCCGCTTTCCGCTGCTGATCAAGTTCCTGTTTCCCAAAGACAAGCTTTCCGTCCAGGTGCATCCTGACGATGAGGCTGCGGCCCGGGCGGGCGAGCCTTGCGGGAAAACCGAGTGCTGGTATGTTTTGCAAGCCGAGCCAGGGGCGCAGATAGGTCTAGGCCTGAAGCCGGGAACGACCAAGGCAGAAGTGAAGCAGGCCATCCACGAAACCAGGATGGAGCAGTTGCTCAACTGGATCCAGGTGAGGGCAGGCGATTTGATCTACGCGGATGCGGGCACAGTTCATGCCATTGGCCCGGGAGCGGTGATTGTCGAGATCCAGCAGAACTCTGATACCACCTACAGGCTGTACGATTATGGGCGTCCACGTGAATTGCATATTGAGGCCGGACTCCAGGTGATGAAGGAATGGACGCATGCGGGCAAGGTGGAGCAACGGCACTCCGGCGCGGAAAACGGCAAGAACCAGGTGAACCTGGTAACTTCTCCGTGCTTTATCGTGGACAAGTTCACGCTACAGCGCTCGTGGGAGTTTCGCCGGCCGCAACACGCCAAACGGAGTGTGTGGTGCCTTGTGGCGATCAACGGATCGGGCGTGATCTCGTCCACCGGTTCAGAAGCAATCGGCTTTAACTGCGGCGAGGTGGTGGTGGCGCCGGCCGCGATAGAGAGTTTCACCATCACGCCGCAGTGGGACCTTGAATTCCTGTGCTCCTCATTACCAGTTGAAAGAGTTGAACATCCAAAGACCACGCTGGTGGAAACCACTGTGGCGGTTACGAAATAATAGAGAAAAAATAAAGAGTGACAAACAAACACAATTTTTATCCGGTAATTCTGGCCGGTGGAAGCGGGACCCGTTTCTGGCCGAGAAGCCGGCGCAGGCTCGCCAAGCAGGTGCTTGCTCTGGACGGCAAACAGACCATGATCCAGAAGACTGTGGAGCGCCTGGCTCTGGCAGCCGATGAAAAGAACTTCTGGGTGATCACCAACGAATTTGTTGCGGAAGAGATACAGCGCCAGCTCCCGCGAGTTCCGGCAAAACAGATTGTGACCGAGCCGGAGCCGCGCAATACCGCGCCCGCCATCGGCCTGGCTGCTTTTCTTCTGGAGAGAGTTGATCCGGGTTCCATCATTGGCATGTTTCCCGCCGATCACGTAATCGCGGATGAGAAAAAATTCCGTAAGCTACTGCAACGAGCGGTGGAGATTGCCGGCAAGGGCGAAAACATTATTGTGATGGGAATTAAGCCCAGCCGCGCCGAAACTGGATATGGCTACATTGAAACCGGGGACAGCCTGGAGAGCGGACTTTCTCTGGTGAAGCGGTTTACGGAAAAGCCTAACCACCAGAGGGCAGAAGAGTTTCTGGCTGCGGGGAATTATTACTGGAACAGCGGAATGTTCATCTGGAGCGCACGCACCCTCACGCGCGCACTGCGCGAACATCTTTCTGAAACCACGCCCTACCTGGAGAAAATCGCGGGGGCCTGGGGAAGCAAGGATTTTGACAAGAAATTTGCCGACCTCTACCCGAGGTGCGAGAACATCAGCATAGATTATGCGGTGCTAGAGCCGCGTTCGGCCAAGGGCCAGCATTCTTCTAATCTCTTTTGTTTGAAAGCCGATTTTGGCTGGAACGATCTTGGCTCGTGGGCTGCGCTCTATGAGCATCATGCCGCTGCCGCCGGTAAGAAGGATGGCCGCAACGTGGTGGAGGGCAAAGACCACTTTGCGCTTCATGCCAGTGGCAATTACATTTATGCTCCGGAGAAGTTTGTGGCCGCCGTGGGCGTCCATGACCTGGTTGTGGTGGAGACGGATGATGCCATCCTGGTGACCACCCGCGAGCACTCCCAGGACGTGGGCAAGATTGTGAAGTACCTGAATGAGAAGAAGATGACGGACCTGGTTTAGGTCATCATGCCGCCGACTACGGAAGTTTTTTGTTGCGATCAAGGCAGGGTGCCTGGGATGAAAATTTGGTAATTGCGTAATTTGGTAAGTTGGTAAATTCGAAAGTCAAGGTAAAGAGTAGATGGCTGACGAGATTAAATTTGGCACGGATGGTTGGCGCGGGGTGATCGCCGATGATTACACTTTTGAGAATGTTCGCCGGGTGGCCGGCGGCATTGCTTCTTACGTCCTGAAAAAAGAGGACCCCAAGCGCGGCATCGTAATCGGCTACGACACGCGTTTTGGCTCACGCCGTTTTGCCGAGGCCACAGCTGAGGTGATCGCGCTTGCCGGGATTCCGGTAAAGCTGGCCAAAGATTACACGCCCACTCCGGCGCTCTCCTACGCGGTGAAGCACATGGGCACAGCAGGCGGAGTGATGATTACCTCCAGCCACAATCCCTGGAGCTGGAATGGAGTGAAATTCAAGGCGACGTATGGGGGCTCGGCGACTCCGGCCATCATCAAGCAGATTGAGGACGAGGTGCGAGCCGGGGCCATGCCCAAGGGTTCACCAGCCAGGATTGAAGAGGTTGACTTCAACCCGCCGTACATCGATGCCATCAGCCGGTTTGTCGATCTTGATGCAATCGCCAAGGCCAACTTCAAATTTGCCATTGATTGCATGTACGGCGCAGGACGCAATGTGCTTTCCGGCATCTTCACCCAGCGCGGCATCCGGCATGTGCAGATCCGCAGTGAGGTGAATCCGCTGTTTCCCGGCATCAATCCCGAACCGATTGAGCCGCACGTGCGCATGCTGCAGGAAACCGTGGTGCGCGAGACGTGCCACGCGGGGCTGGCCACAGATGGAGATGCCGACCGCGTGGGCGCAGTGGCCGAAGACGGCAGCTTTGTGGATTCCCACAAGATTTACTCCATCATTCTCCAATGGCTGCTCACGCATCATCAAGACTGGCCGGGAGACGTGGTGCGCGCCTTCAACACCACGCGGATGCTGGACCGCATTGCGGCCAAACATGGGCGCAAGTTGATCGAGTGCGGCATCGGCTTCAAGTACATTTGCGACCTGATGCTGGAGCGGCAGATCCTGATTGGTGGAGAGGAGTCCGGCGGCATAGGGATTCAGCGCCATCTGCCGGAGCGCGATGGCCTTCTCAATTGCCTGTTGCTGGCCAACATCATGGCCGATGAGGGCAAGAGCCTGGGACAACTGGTTGCGGCCCTGCAGAAAGAATATGGGCCACACTACTATGCCCGGCGCGATCTGCATGTAGCCAACGAAATCAAAGAGGCGGCGATCGCGCGCGCCGCCAGCGATGAGTTTCGCAGCCTGGGGCGTTATAAAATCCTGCGCAAAGAGAACCTTGACGGCATCAAACTTTTCCTCGACGCACCCACGAATGGCAACGGCGCGGAGGCCTGGCTGCTGATGCGCGTCTCCGGGACCGAGCCTCTGATGCGTCTTTACGCGGAAGCCGCATCACCGGAGCTGGTGCAGGAGATGCTGGAAGAAGGGGTGGCGTTTGTGGATGCTAAAGAGCAGCTGCTAGCTTCTAGCTCCTAGCTGCCAGGGGAGGGGCTTTTGGCTTTAGGATCCCACCTACCTCAACGCTGCTCTTTATGAGGGCTTGGGATATTCCTTTTCCATGAATTGGCAAAAGGATTGTTTAAACCTGGCCCTATTGTTGTTGAACCACTCGCGATGAAGGGCATTTTCCGATGCCACGATTGGATACCAAGTAGCGCGGAGATGTTTTTTCCCGTGACCTTCGCAACGGTCCACAATCGTCTCGATGAAGTTCCACACCATGAATGCGTAGGCGTCATACTCACGCTGCTTGTTGGGATCGGGCGCCGCGGGGAAATCGATGAGATAGGGCCGCTCCATGGCGATTTTCAGCAACTCGAAATATACCCTGTCGAGTTCGGCATAGTAGCTGTCGCGGAGCGTCCTGGTGAAGCTCCAGAGTGAATAAAAGAGGGTAATAACGATGCCAATGGCAGCAACCGCCTCAGCAATCACCTGGGCTTGGGTCCATCGACTGACGCTTTCCAGCAACATGCACACCATGGTTGTTCTCCTCAACTTTTCAAATTACCCAAGGCGGACGGGATCGGAAACACCCAGCAACATCTGGTGAATCCTGGAATCGTCGGGCGAGCATTTATAAACATCGCGATAGATCACCTTCAGCCATCTTTCCAGTTCGGACCTGGCAATGTGCTGGAGGCCGCCGGCAGCGTACACCATGAGGTCCATCTCCGGAGGAGGGCCCCCGCCCGGCAGCGGCAGAATGTAGTGAAGGCCTGACAGCCGCAAACAGCCCAACCGGCGATAAAACTGTTGCCTGCGTGCCCGCAATGCCCGGTCAGCAGATTCTTCCCCGTCGGAGTCAACCTCAAGCAGTACAGGCAGGGGCTGTCCCTGGCGCGGGGGCACCATCTGCATGCTACGCCGGAAGATCTCGCCGCCCAATCCCTGGCTGCGATATTCCTCGCTGGTTGCCATGTATTCCAGGAGTCCAAATGCTTCGGCTACCGGAAGGAAGAGTATGCTGAAACCGATTACGCGCCCATTGCGTTTCAAGAGGAGAAACTTGCAATCCGATCTGCTGACCATTTCACAGAGCCAGGCCTTAGACTTTTGCTCTCGTACCGAAATAGACCCGGCGTAGATCCGGTAAAACTCCTCAAAAGCAGGCTCGGTGCAGGATCGTAGCGGTTCGAATTTGTCTGAGTCAGGCATGGGCGGCGATCAGGTTTGAATTTCAGCAGTATAGCCTGACCTTCAGGGTCCTCCAGTTGCAAATTCCCAATCCGCTTTAGACTATTCTTGTGCCAGATGATTTTCTAGCGGCAGAAAAATAAGACATGACGAATACAAGCCCTAAGACTCCTTCCGCGGACGTGCTGATTCTCGGGGCAGGCGCTGCCGGATTGACCGCGGCCGGCGAACTCTCTGCAGCGGGGAAGCGCGTGCTTCTGCTGGAGGGCCGCGACCGCATGGGTGGAAGAATATTTACCCATCACACCGCGGAATATCCGGTGGAACTGGGCGCTGAGTTCATACATGGGCGCTCTCCGGAGATTTTTGAGTTGGTGAAGCAGGCGAACCTTCAATTGGGGGCAATCGAGTGGAACGTGCTCCGCCGCGACGGCAACGGCTGGCATGCGGCGGGTGAGATCCTGTCCGGCATGGATGGGTTATTTGAGAAGATGTCTACCGATCAGCCGGACCAATCCTTTCAGGAGTTCCTTGATCAGGTGACTGCCGAACCCGAGGTGAAGGAGCAGGCACTGGGTTTTATTGAGGGCTTTCACGCTGCCGATCCGCGCCGCATCAGCGTGCATTCCCTGGTGAGGAGCAATGCCGCTGACCAGGAAATTGATAGCGACCACCAGTTCCGCTTTGTTCATGGCTATGACACGCTGGTCAAGAGCCTCTCAGAACGCATCCAGTGGAGATGCTGCGAGCTTCAACTCAACACCACGGTCACAGAAGTGGAATGGAAGCCAGGTGAGACGCTTTTGAGGACCTCTTCCGGAGCGGAGTTCCGCGCGCCTCGCGCCATCATCACCGTGCCCCTCGGCGTGTTGAAGTCAGGCGGCATTCGTTTTAGTCCTAGGCTGGCTGAGAAAGAAACGGCGTTGCGGGGGCTGGAGATGGGGACTGTGGGCCGGGCCAATCTGTGCTTCAAGCGCAAGTTTTGGGAGGACCAGCCGCGCTTCAAAAATCTGAGTTTTCTGTTTACAGATGATCCCCACTTTCGTGTCTGGTGGACGAGCAACCCGCTGCCTTTCCCTGTTCTGACCGGTTGGGCGACAGGAAGTTATGCGCGGGCGCTGAGCAAATTCAGCCCGAAACAGGTTATCCGGCAGGCGGTGGAATCGCTGGCGAACATTCTGGAGATGGAACCCGCACTGCTCAACTCAGAGATGCAAGGCGGGTTCACGCACGATTGGCAATCTGATCCGTTTGCCCGCGGCACCTACAGTTATGCTGTAGCCGGTGGGAGTGATGCCGGACGCGAACTCGGCGTTCCTGTTGCGCAGACTTTGTACTTTGCGGGAGAGGCCACAGATTCCGGCGGGCACAATGGCACGGTGCATGGAGCGATTGCCAGCGGGAAGAGGGCGGCGAAAGAAGTACTTAGCAGTTAGTATTTAGCAATTAGCAAAAACTCAATATTCATGTCCAACCACGATTCTGTTGACGCTATGGTGACCGCTTACGCCGCGCAGGCCATTGTCCTGGCGCGCGAGTTCACAGCGCAACTTGATTACAGCGAGAACTCGCTCATGGAGGTGGAGACGATCCTGGCGCGGCTTTCGCGTGAGATGCCGGCCAGCAAGCCATCGGACGATGATGTGAGCGAGCTATGCAAGGTCTGGGGCAGCTATCTGGGCGAGGTGGTCCGCCGGCGGTTTGGTGGTGAATGGAGTATTGAAACGTATCCGGGGAAACAATTCGCGACCCTGACGTTGAATGTGAACGGCAACAAGCTGTTTCCTTCTATTAAGGTCCATCGCCGCCTGACTGAAGGGGAGAGTGACAATGTGTGGTCGTTTTACCGGATGGTGAAGACGAAGCTGGAGAAGCCTACCACCGATGCAAAGTAGCCCTTGGCCTTTGGCCCTTAGCCTTTGGCTTGATTCAGGTTGCCTCCGGCGGCTTCGCCGTTGGGAGATTTACTTCTTCGATGGACCGATTTCCTGATGTTCCGATCCTGTGTCCCCGGTGATCTGGCGGTGGGTTTGCTCTTTGAGCCTTACCCCGCTGAGCTTTGAGTTCATCATCTGCTCTGCCAGATTTCCGATCCGCCTAGCGGCTTCATCCAGCGCCACGCCGCGCTGGTGAATGTTTGAGATCAGGTTGCGGTTGGCGTCATGATCTCCGTGTTTTGGCTGATAAGCCATGTATGCAGAGAGGCTCTCAGCGGTCGCGAGGCCGGGACGCTCGCCGATCAAGAGCACTGCTACCCTGGGACGAAGCAGTTCGCCGATATCATTCAACACGCCCACTCGGCAGTAGCGCACGAGGAACGGCTGTCCGGATTTCCAGCCGCGTTTTTTTGACCCAGACATGATCAGCGGCAACAGCCTGGGCGCCTGGACGGCGACGGCAGTAACGGAAAGGCCATCGCCAATCACGACTTGCAAATCGGCTTCTTCAGGACAGCGCGCCAGGATTTGGCGCTTCCCGGCTTCATTCAATCGCCGGCCCAGATCAGGACGAAGCAGGTATTCGTCTTTGGATCGGGCCAACGTGGAGACTTCAAACAGCTTGAATTCATTTACCAACTCCGCGCCCAGGTCTTGTTCCAGGTCAAGTTCTGTGCGCACGGCATCCCGGGCGGCAGCGTGGGCATGGCGCAACTCCAATTGGGTGGCTGTGCGGTAGGCCGCTCCGGCGCGGTCCACCAGCACGCGTGCGGGCGTCCGCGCTTTGATCTTCGCGATCAGATCAGGCCAACCGGGTTGGAGCTCATCAGCCATGGAGAGATTATCTCCCACGCTTAGTGGAATGCGCCGCCGATCACGTTGCGAGCTACGATCAGCCTCTGGATTTCACTGGGGCCCTCGCCGATCCGGCGGATGCGCAGTTCGCGGTACCATCGCTCCAGTGGCAGATCTTTGGTGACGCCGTTGCCCCCATGAATTTGTATGGCGCGGTCGACAACGCGTCCTGCCGCCTCGGTTGCCACCAGCTTGGCCAGCGCAGCCTCTGTGGTAAAGGGCTGGCCATGCCCGGCCTTGAAGGCTGCTTCCAGCACCAGCCAGCGGGCGCTGCGGAGATCGATCTCGTTATCTACGATCATCCATTGGATGGCCTGACGGGTGGCCAGCAAGTCGCCAAAGGTCTTGCGCACTTTGGCGTATTCAATGCTCATCTCCTGCGCTTTCATGGCGACGCCCAGGCAGGCGGCGGCATAAGGAATGCGCGCACGGCTGACCCGATCGGATGCGATAGCGAAGCCTTTGTTGACCTCACCCAGTACGTTACGGTGAGAAACCCGCAGATTCTCAAATTGCAGCTCGGTGGCATATTCGGCAGAGCGCAGGGTATGCACCACGCGCCGAACATAAAAACCTTTAGCATCAGTATCCACGATGAAGCAGGTGATGCCATTGCGTCCCTGGGAGGGATCTGTGCGCGCGAAGATTAGCCCGTAGTCCGCCCGGTCAGCTCCGCTGATGAACAGTTTGCTGCCATTGATGACCCAGTCATCGCCATCGCGTACGGCGGTGGTGCGGATGGCGCGCGCGGGATCGCTGCCGCCGGATGCTTCCGTGAGAGCGAAGAAGGCCGTCTTTTCTCCGCGCAGCGTGGGATATAAGTAGCGCTGCTTCTGGTCCTCGTTGGCTTCATACAGTTGCGCCAGGCTGGAGCCGCCGAACACGCCGTAACACGGCGCATAGAGGCCGGCCCGGTGCTGGCTGGTTTCCATGGCTAACAGGCTGTGAGTGACCAGATCAATGGCCGGGCCGCCATATTGGGCCGGAATGCCCAGGCCATACAAACCCATCACTTTCACCTGCGCGACGAGCCGGTTGTGATCTTGGGGGTCGATCTCGTCGGCATCAGGATCCAGTTGGTCTTCCAGGGGGACGATCTGTTCTTTGACGAAGCGCCGGACCGTCTGCTGCAGCAGGCGCTGCTCGTCGGTGAGTTCCAGTTCCATGGTGTAGCCCTCGTGAGCTTGCTTCATTCAGCGGGTTTTCAGACAGGACTTATTCGTCCTAATCCGGGCGCAGGCAATTTGCGATTCTCTGCCGGCAGTTCGCGGTGGTCAGCCGCGTGGACCATCAGCAGTTCCTTCCAGCGTGTAAGGTATTGCATGTTGACCTCGCAACGAAAGCTGTGACCGGGACCACGGCTTGCCAACTCCCGCTCCAACTCCCCGCGCAGGCCATACAAAGATCGTCCTCCCGCATAGCCAATGAAGACTACCTGACCGGCTGGGTCTTGAATCTGGTAAACCCCCAGTTGGCCTTTGAGCCGTTTGACGCTCTCCGGCGTCAAGGGAATCCAGTCTTTGTTCATGCGCACGGGCATTTTAGTTATGGTAGAAGATAAATAGCGTAAGTTTTCTGCAGGTCATCCGCGCGGCGGTCGGCCATCTCTTTCATGCAGCCTGCATGAACGGACGGGGCGATGCTGCCTCCTTCGTTCTGTTGCTCCACGGCGTCGCATTCGACCTCGCGATAATGGATCCAGGCAAGCTCGGCCGCTTTGAGTTTTTCCAGTGCCCTTTCCCGGTAGCCCTTCAGCGGGCCTAGTTGTTCCTGGGCAACCTTGGCGCGAATCGCTTTCTGAACTTTCTGATAGACAGCGGTGAGGTGAGCGTCCGACTTCTTGGCCAGATCTTCCCAGCAGCTGGTTATGTCCATCTGCGACTGGGCCCCTGGACACGGATCGGGTGGAGCGGTTTTCTTTTTGTCAGTCGCTTGTTGCGGCCAGGCGGCGGCCGCGAGTAACAGAACTGTGGCGGCCAGACGAAATGAGCTGGGCATGGAGTCCCTCCTGGGAAAGGCTGAACGGGAGTTTAGAGGAGCAATTGGCAAATAGCAACCCGAACCTTTCAGCCGTGAATGAACGCGAAAGACGCGAATAGAAGCATTTATTTGATTGCGTTTATTGCACTGTTTAATCCTGCTGTTAATTGTTTGCGGGCTTCTGCGGTAAGGCTTCGTGGTTGATTGCCGACGTAAATCTTCATTTCATTCAGCCACTGCAGGAATTCCGGGGCGGGCTTGAGATTGAAAAGCTTGCGAGCGGCCAGGGCGTCGTGGAAGCTGGTGGACTGGTAGTTGAGCATTACGTCGTCGGCGCAGGGGACGCCCATAAAGTAGTTGCAGCCGGCGGCCGCCAGCAAGAGTAACAGATTGTCCGCGGAGTTCTGGTCGGCGGCAGCGTGGTTGGTATAGCAGACATCGCAGCCCATGGGCAGGCCCAGCAGCTTGCCCATGAAGTGGTCTTCCAAGCCGGCACGGATGATCTGACGTTCGTCATACAAATATTCCGGCCCGATGAAGCCGACAACGCTGTTTACCAGAAACGGCTCGAAGACGCGGGCCACGCCGTAGGCCCGTGCTTCCAGAGTGAGTTGGTCAACGCCGTGATGGGCTTCCGCGGAGAGGGCGCTGCCCTGGCCAGTTTCGAAGTACATGACGTTTGGCTGTTGGCTGTTGGCTCTTAGCTCTTGGCTTTGGTGTTCTGACTTCTGGCATGATTCGAGTGCGTTCGCGCCGATTCGCGGCTCAGGCGTTTTGGTTTTTCTGGCGCCTCGATCTATTTGATGTGCTAGAACCCTTTCGCGGCCTTCGCGGAGCATGGATAGGGTTACGCCGAAGCTCCGATTTGCTGCTTCTGTTCCGGCTATCGATTGAAAGAGCAGGTCAATGGGAGCGCCTTGCTCCAGCGCTGCCAGTTGGGTGGAGATGTGGGCCAGGCAGCAAGATTGCGTGGGAATGCTGTACGCCTCAATCAGACGATTGAGAGCATGGAGAATACTGCTGACGGTTTCGACGGAATCCGTTGCGGGGTTCACGCCGATCACGGCATCACCGCAGCCATAGAGCAGGCCGTCCAGAGTGGAGAGCAGGATGCCGCCAATATCATCGACGGGATGATTGGGTTGGAGGCGGATTCCGAGCACGCCGCGTTCGCCCATGGTGTTGCGGCAGCGAGTGACGACGCGAATCTTTGCTCCGGCCAGCACCAGGTCTTTGTTGCTCATGATCTTGGCCACGGCGGCGGCCATCTCCGGGGTGATGGCCCAGTGCAGCCGCTTGAGTTCCGCTTCAGTGGTTTCATCGCGCAGGATGAACTCGCGAAACTTGCCCACGGTCATGCTTTTAATCGAGGCGAAATTTTCCTGGTCCTGGGTTTCAAGAAGCAAACGGCTGACGTCATCCTGATCAGGATCAATCAGCGGGTTGGCAACGATCTCCGCCAGCGGGAGATCAGCAAGCGCACACTGGGCGGCTACGCGTTCCTGCTCAGAGCGGGCGGCAATGCCAGCCAACTGGTCGCCGGATTTTTCTTCGTTGGCGTGAGCGAAGAGAGTGCGGAGGTCGGGCATCCACCACATTATGGAACAAAATCCAGCACAGAGGCGCGAGATCACGACAGGGACCCAGATTCAGGCCCTTGAGGGCGGGTCAGGAGCAAGAGGCCGACTTTCAATTGCCATCTGCCAATTGTTTTCTTTATCCGTTTCGCAGTGCTTCTGTGGGATCAACCTGCGTGGCGCGGCGGGCGGGGAGGTAGCTGGCTAGCAAACCAATTGCCATGAAGACGATGGGAGCGAGCACAAAGGTTGCCGGATCGTAGACGTTAACCTGGTAGACGAAGCTGGCCATCAGGTGGGTCAAGGCGAAAGCAGCGACCAAGCCGATGGCAATGCCGATGGCAGTCAATCCCAGGCCCTGCCCGACAACCAATCGCAAAATGTCGAGCTTTTCCGCGCCCAAGGCCAGCCGGATTCCCAACTCCTGCCGCCGTTGGGCAACAGAATAAGCCAGCACGCCATAAATCCCTACGACAGCCAGCACCAGCGCCGTGGCCGAGAAGCCGGTCAGCAAAAGCATGATGAAGCGGGGCTGGGCGCGGAAAGTGTCCATGAGTTCATCAATGGTCTGGACATCGGTGACCGGCTGGTCGGCATCCAGGGCGGTTACCTGAGCGCGCACACTGGAGATCATGGAGTGCGGATCCGTGGCTGTTCGCACCAGGATGTTCATGCTGGCCCACGGCAATTGGGCGAAAGGAAGATAGATCTGGGGCTGCGTATCTTGCGCCAGACCGCTGTTTCTGGCATCACCAGCCACGCCAACAATCTCAGAAGGAGGCTGCCTGCCAACCACAATATGACGTCCAACAGGATTGTCATTGGGCCAGTACCGGCGTGCCAGAGTTTCGTTGATGATGATTACGCGGGGGCCCTGGGCATTATCGGCGTCAGCAAAGGTGCGGCCGCGAAGCAATGGGATGCGCATGGTCTCGAGAAGCCTGGGGCTCGTCGCCTCAATAATGATGAACGGGCGCTCAGCCAGGGGCACCTCGGGTTGTCCTTCCGGAAGAATGGGAGTGATGCGGACAAACTTAAGTGGAAGCGCAGCGGAGATGGCTACGGAGCGCACGCCGGGCAAGGTGGAGACGCGGCGCAGCAGTTCGTCAAAGAACGCGATCTGTTTAGGACCGTCGGCATATTTCACGGTGGGCAGGGAGATGTTCATGCTGAGGACGTTGCGGGGATCAAAGCCGGGATCGATGCTGAGCAGATGGGTGAAGCTGCGTACCAGCAACCCAGCGAAGATCAGCAACAGGAGCGAGAATGAGACCTGAATGACCAGCAGCAGGCTCGTGAGTTGAGCGCGGCGTTGGCTCTCGGTGCTTCCACGGCCTTCATCGCGCAAGGTTACGTTCACATTGGTGCGCGAGAGTTGGAGCGCGGGAAAGATCCCGAAGAATACGCCGGTCACCAGGGAGACCAGCAAGGCAAAGAGAAGCACGCCTGCATCCATGCGGATGGGGGTGTCGTGGGGCAGATTGCCGGCGCTCCAAAGCGACAGAGACCTGGTGGCAACGAAGCTCAGGCCAAGACCGAGCAGTCCGGCGATGAGGGCCAGCAGCACGCTTTCCGTGAGCAGCTGGCGCACGAGCAAGCCGCGGCGCGCCCCCAGAGCGGCGCGCACGGCCATCTCCTTCCTGCGGGCAAGTGCGCGGGAGAGCAACAGGCTGGCAATGTTGAGGCAGCCAATCAGCAAAACCGCACCCACTGCCAAGGAGAGGAAGAACAGTTGCTTGCGCAGGTCGCCAACGGTCAGTTTTTGAAGATTGTCTACAACGATGTCTACGTTAACGCCGGAATCAGGCGCTTTGGGGTTCTCCTTGAAATATTGCTGGTTGAGCACGGTCATCTCAGCGCCCGCGGATTGGATGGAGACGCCTGGCTTCAGCCGCGCGACCGTCTTCAAATATCCAACGCCGGCGCGGATATGTTGCGGAGTCAGCAGGGTCAACTCAAAGTAACGGGGTGACCACACGTCTGCCGGTGGAATAAATGGCGCCTGGATACCAGGCGGCACCACGCCAATGATCGAATACGGAGCTGAGTCGAGATTGATGGTCTGGCCGATAATTTTCTGATCGCCGCCGAAGCGCGTATGCCAGAGCGAGTCGCTGATCATGACCACGGGCTTGCCTTCCGGCCGCCCTTCTTCGTCCGAGAAGCTGCGCCCGAGTTCGGGGATCACGCCAAGCGCGGTGAAGAAGTTGGGAGAAACACGCGCTACCGGCACCTGAACGGGTTCACCATGCCCGGTAAGATTCAGGGTGTCCTCAGCGGCCACGGCAAGGCCGGAGAAGGAATGATTGCGGTCGCGGATCTGCTCATAACGGTTCAGTGAGAAGCCGGAGGAACTGGTCCCGCCGTTGCCTTTACGCTGGAGGTCTATGCCAACCAGTTCCTGCGGATTGTGAAAGGGAAGAGGCTTTAGCAGCAAAGCGCTGGTAACGGTGAAGATCGCGGTGTTGCCGCCGATGCCCAACGCCAGAGTGACTACCGCCGCCAAAGCGAACCCGGGACTGCGGCGCAACATACGCCCGCCGTAACGCACGGCCTGCCACAATGATCTCAGCCACTCGCCCATTTTGATGCTCCCCAAATCAAGGCCTACCATTTCATTGACGCGGTCGCGTCATAATCGTTAAGGCGGAAAATCGGCTCAATCCGGCTCAATCTGCGTTGTCAGACTACAAATCATCTAAATCATTTTTCGGCCCGGCATATTCACCGGCTCCCAGAGGTTGTCCCTGCACAGCCCGCTAACTAAGCGTCCGCGCATGTTCGTCCGTGCGGACGCTGGGCTGAGGAATCTGCTTTAGTGCTTGGCTTAGTAGTCCCTGTGGCTATCAGGGCAGGAGTTCGCTCATGCCAAATCCTAAGCAACGTCTGCCGAAACGCCGCGCAGGGCAGGCAGGATGTCCTGGCGCAATTGGTCGGCTTTGTGGCGAACGTACTCATCCGCTCTGGGCGACCGGGAGAGCTGATAGAGGCGCTCAGTTAGATTTTCGTAGGCTTTCCGGAGTTCAGGGCTGTCAATTTTTGGCGGCTCAGGAGCTTCGGTGAGCGCAGTCGACCCGCCTAAGGACAAAAACTCCAGGCTGGAGAGCGCCGCCGCGCCCACTTTTTCTGGATTTGATTCGGCGACTTGCAACAAAGTATCCACCGCAAGCGGTCCGCCAAGATTGGCCAAAGCAGAGATCACACTGAGCTTGAATTTGCGGTCCTCATGGGGTTCGTCCAGCAAGGCTGCACGCAACACTTCTGCTCCGGTGTCCCCTCCCATCTCTCCCAAAGACAAGGCAATTTCAGCGCGTAGCTTACCTTTGGCCGCCCGGAATTTCTCCACCAGATTGTCAACGAATTTCGTTTTTTCAGCAGGCACGCTGGCGCAATCTGCCACTGTACCACGAGGGCCGGCAGGTCGATCCGAGAGGTGAACCTCGCGTGTCCGTTGTAGGACTTTCCTCATAAGCCACATCCAATCTTTTTTGTGGGGAGGCACTCGGATTGATAGGCACTCGTTAACCCACAACTCTGGTTGACGAAGTGTCTCTGCTACTACAGCATCACTGCTCGCGGCGTCAATAAAATATCTGATGGCTGCTTCGATTTTTGGGAGGTCTGCCTCTAAATACAAAATTGAGAGCAGTACTAAGCGATACTCTCTGGTTACTATCAAATTCCTGACATGCCGGCCCGGTTCCCATAATTCTGGTTCGGCCTTCACCTGTTCATAATGGGAGGTCTCCCAATCGCGACGAAACTCTTCAAGGCGCGACGATTCAACTTCACCAGCCTCAAGCACAGCGCAGAGATCAAAGATGGCGCTCATTTCTACATCCTTTCTCCCGAAAAACGACGCTTCGCTTCCGTAAAACTGCTTGAGTCCAAGTTTAACCAAAATTTAATATGAATACAAAATTTAGTGTGTAAATTTTACTACATCTAATGCATTTTAGGGGTTAATCCTCTAGGTAACTTCGGTAACACCCACAAAACCCTCTAATTCTTCAACAAATTGGAAAGGAAGCACCGAAGGCTTACGAATAAACAGGCACAGCGATCGGTCCTGCTTCTTAAAATGCTCCTCTACTCCACGGTCCGCCACATTGGTGAATACCACGGCTTTCAGCTTGGGACGAAGCTGGCGGAGGGCCGCATAGAAATTCAGTCCGGTGCGCGCTCCGCCATCGGTATCCTCGGCCTGAAAGGTTTTTCCAGAAGGCATTGAGACATCAAAAATCACCACGTCGAATCGTTGATTCTGATCGGCCAGAATGGCCAGGGCTGGATCCATGCTGGCCTGGAAGTTAACTTCGTGGCCGGATTCTTTCAGTTCTTCCACCACCGCTTCCATGCGGCGTCCCTCGTCGTCTACGAAAAGCACCTTCATATATCCTCTGGTAGTTTCTTAGGAATGATTACCTCGAACCGAGTGGGTTTGGTGCGGTTCCTGAGTAGCACGTCTCCCCCGTGCTCTCGCATTAATTGGCGGGCTATGGTGAGGCCCAGGCCCGAGCCGCTGACTTCCCGTCGGACGTCTGGGGCGCGGAACCACTCCTCGAAAATCTTTTCCTCCAGTCCTGCAGGCACGCCCACACCCCAGTCGCTGATGCTGATCACGTAAGAATTAGCCCTTTCTTCAGCTCCAATTCGAATCTGAAAAGTCTGTGGACTTTCCGCATATTTTACCGCATTGACAAATAGGTTAAAGATCACTTGGCTGATCTTGGTTTTGTCCACGTGGACCGTCTTGATCTTGTAGACGTCCGCCAAGTCGTAGGTCACGCGATCTGGATCCAGGCCTTTGTCGCGCACCATGGTTTTGAGCTGGTTTATGGTCTTAATGATGACGTCGCGGAACAGGAGCACAGGTTCAGTCCTGAGTGGGCGCTTGATGGATGGCTCTGCCCGGCCGGCCAGAACATACTCCAACTGCTGCACCTGATAGCGTAGAATCTCAGCGTCCGTTGCAATATCCTCAAGCACCCGGTCAGTGTGTTGTTCGCTTCTGCTTCGGCGTCTTCGGAGCAGCCAGCTTACATTGTTGCGAATAGCGGACAAAGGAGCATTCATCTCGTGGCTCGCGCGCGTGATGATACCGCGCCGCCCTACCTCCATCGGCACTGCAGCGAAATCGACGAAGCGTTTCAGGATTTGTACGTCGCGATCATAAATGTGTGGGCGGCGGTTGCGGTCATAGCCGGCGGAAACCGTTCCCAGCACCTCATTGCGCGAGGGTGCTAAGAGCGGCAGAAACACCCGGGTCAGGCGCCCGAGATTAAAGCGCTTATTGATTTCACTGTCTAACCGGTGATCATCCGGGGCTGGAACCTCGATTTGCCGCGTGCGCACGATGTCTGCTTGGATATTGGGGCCGTCAAGATTATGGACAGCGGCTCTTTTAAAACCCTCCGCATCCTCAATGCCTATTACGTGAGTGCAGCGCACAACTCCTGCTTCGCGGTTGACAATGTGGAAGCTCACATATTCGAAGCCCAGGGTGTCGCGGATAACCTCCATCAGCTTTTCAGCGATAGACTCCCAGTCGCGGAAGCTTGCTATCTTTTGCTCGATTTTTGTTAGGCGTTCCAGCTTTTTGTCAAACTCGATCCGCTCAAGAACACGCGCCATATGCTGGGCTGCGGCAACGGTGCATTCCTCGTCGAAGCTCGAAAAAGCTGTTACGCCCGGGCTCTCGAAATTTAAAACACCGAATGGCTTATCTACGGATTCGAATCCCGTTCCAACGCGTGCCCGGGCGCGAGGCAATAGAATGGGAACCGCCAATTCTGAGCGAGATCCAGGCCACAGGGGACGGTATAAGTCTTGCCATTGCTCATCGGTGACATCATCCACTCGGCAAGGTTTGCCAATCTTGAGAGCGAGGCCGGTAATTCCCTCCCCTGCCGGCAAGGAGAATCCTTTTGTAGGCCTCGGGCTGGCCTTTTCCACTTCCAGCGCGCCGTCGGCCGGATTGATGCGGCGCAGAACCGCCCTGTCGCATTCCACAAGAGCTTTGCAGTCCACCAAAGCAATCTCGGTGATAGGGTCATCGTAAGTGGCTTCGCTGATTTTGTGGAGAATATCGGATAACTGCGTTCTTTTGGCCAGTTGCTCAAGATGGCAACACGCGCCGGAAGCAGCCGCGGCGGCGGAGGTAAGGAATGCGCGGTCCGCCTCCGACCAGGAATTTGGTTCAGATCGCCTGATGGCGAGAATCCCGTTCGTTTGCCCATCGTAACGGAGCGGCGCGAGTTGGCAGCCCTCCAATTCACGGGTGCTGCTAGACGATCCAGATTCGGCCTCTCTTGTGCTGGAGCAGTCCAGGATACCTGTGTCGCGAGCAGCCTCATAGGCAATAAAAGCGGCAGGAAACTTTGTTAGGCTGGAGGGGCCGTACGCAAAGCGAGGCGTGAACCCATTACGCGTTTTGTCTCGCCACCACACGGTGCATTGACTGCCCGTCAGGTGCTGCACAACGCAAACCGCCACGCGCTCCAGTACTTCATCAATGGAGTCTGCGTCGGCCACGGCCAGCGCCGCCTTTAATACCTCGCCGCACACATCAGACTCAGGCATAACAACGCTCAAACGTTTCCCAGTCAAGCAATGGGGTAGCTTGCCAACGGTCCGGCTCCGCGCTTATTCCAACATCGGCAGTGCTGATATTCCACGGTTTGCCCTTGGATTTTGGAATGGCGGCAGATTCAATTTGATCGCTAATCTCCTTTGCCACCAGCGGGGCTAGAGTTAAAAAGCCGGGCCATGCAGCCCACACGTTAAGCCAGGGGTCCTTGACTACCTGATGCCGCTGCGGCAGAGCTCCACCGTGAGGATACCTTTCGCTGTTGCCCCAAGGCTCTGCTTTCGCCGCTTCATAGATTCCCCACTCGTGGTGTTCAGGATTCTTCCACAACCAAGGCATAAGTCGCGTCAGTTCAGGACGCAGCTTCCGAAACCAGCCTCTAGCATCCAGGACTGTCCATTCACCGGGAAAGTTAACAGGGTTGCGTTGCCTGTCGCCCACCAGCCAGATAATACTCTCGTCAGCGCCGGAACGGTGGGCGAGGAAGATGCTGCCCGCAAAGGGAAAAAATCCGCATACTGGCTCCAGGCCCTTCGCAAGGGTCTTCACCACCAGCATGTACGTCTTTACCGTTTGCTGGCGGGCAGCGGAAAGGTCCGCTTGGATGCTGCTGCCAACTTCCCGAATCAATCGCTCGTTGCCGGCCCCGGCGCTCAGCACGATGGCATGGCAAGCAATGTCTAGGCGCGGCTTCGGCTGTTCATCTCGCCGTTGCTTTGGCGGCTCCACAAGAATGCGAAAGCCTTTCGGGGCTTGATCGTGAAACTGGATGTTCTGCGCAGGAACCACTCTGACACCTAAGTCCTTATAATCAAGAAAAGCCCTCACCACCGCTTGCGATTCCAGACAGGTACCCATTGCTTCGCGGGTCCAATTAGAATCCGGAAAAAGAGGCGGCGGGTCTTCGAGCTTCTTGGAATCAATTCCTCCTTGGGTGCAAGCTATGCCGAACTGTTGTGATTCTGTCTCATTACGAGCTCCAATGTAGAAGCGCCTCCATGGCTGCCGGGCTGCCTGCAATCTTCCTTTCGTCAACTCTTGCATCCAAAGCTTGTGCGCTTCCCGAAAAGGCTCAATGTACATGGCCGCGTTAGCAACCTCTTCTCCCCGTAGGCTTGATGCGTGCATGTGGCCTTCGTGAAGGAATGTATGGGCGTGTCCGGTTTGTCCGTAACCGGGTTGCGCGCGCTCCAAAACCATTGCCTCATAACCTAAATCAGTCAGATCAGCAAGAAGCCACAGCCCTTGAATACCGCCGCCCAGAATGACCACATCCGCTTTAATTTGCGTGACATCAGCAACCATATTAGTTTCGCGATGGGAACATGTAGGACGTTAGATTACACCATGGGCAAGATCTCGAAAAGGAGTAAATTTGTCTGTCAAGGTTACGACATTTGAGGAGTTCTAACCTACTTAGCGGGCAGAAACATTCTCCGCCCCTTTTTCGGTGTCGTCGATCAATGTGCCTGCGGCTCAAAGTGCAACTCTCCATTTCTTTTCTTTCATTGCGGCAAAGGTGCTGGATGTGAACGGTAGCAACATAGGTAAATCGAGGATGCATTGATGTGAACTAAGAGTAGCCTGGCTCTTGGCCGTAAGAACGGCGCGAATCGGGTGATCTAAAAAGCAGATCATCCGGTCGTCGCGTCATCAAAGGCGCTACAGCGCAGGGACGTTTTCTATCGATTTGCCAAAGCTGTCGAAGCTGGTCTGGTATTGTGAATCCCGTGCAGGATTGTTTGTTTCCAATCCAGATGAGGCAGAGGCGAAATGTCGGCTACCTGGAAGAAACTCAGAGTGTCCTGGGGGCGCTGGGGGCGCTGCATTTGCGAATTGGCGGATCCTGCGTGTGGCGACTTAGGCCATAAAGCAGTGACGATCAGAGGGATAAGCGGCGAAAGTTGCTGATACGCTTCAGGCCAAGTCAAAATTCTTCACGTTTTGGTACTGGGCTAATCCTGCGTTGCCCCGGTTATATACGGCATTGACTCTTTACTTCGCCTTGTGTTCGTCCTACTGTGTGACTCTGGAAACGGAACCCGCCAACGCGCTACACGCTGACGGATTCCTGACCAAATTCCCTCGAATCAGGAGAGAACATGGCTAGACACCATCTTAAACGCAAGCTCAGGACGTACCAGAGCCTTGCCAGCCTTAACCACCACTTCGCGGCCATCTCGCATAACATTCAAACCTTGGAGCAAGCCGGATTCGTGCCCACTGCGAAAATGCGGGTCTTTCAAGGACTCATCCGCGAATTGCAGTCCAACATTTCTCACGATGTTTGCGACCACATGCACGCTCTTGAAGACCGGGACGGCTTCGAGTTCGGCAAAACCCGTATTGCTTGGGAGCATCATTTGAACCCTGAACGTCCGGCATTCAGGCAGCGTTAACCTGTTACGCTGTTACGGGTTAGTGAGCGGGAATGGCATCTGCTGTTCCCGCTTTTTCGTTTCCGGGCCACGGCTCACCTTTCTCTATCTTTTCTTCACATGCGGCAATTACTCCCTTTAGCCGATCAATCCGGCGTTGTGCATCCTCAATCGCTGACTTCCAGCCAGTTGTACTTTGTTTTACTTCTTTAGTTGACATTTGTTTAACTCCGCGTTAAAGTAGAAATCACGATGGCGAATAAGAGCTACCGAAAAGCCTATGAAGCCGCAGCCAAGGAGCTGAGCGATGCCCTTGCCGAAAGAAAGCAGATTGACGCTCGCATTCTGTCGCTTCGCAAGACCGTGAATGTGCTTTCTACTCTTTTGCGCGAACAGGGCGAAAAAGAGAGTTGGCTGCAAAACACTCTCGCGGTTTTGGGCAAATTGGGAGAACCTATTCAGAAAGCATCGCTGACTGATGAAATTCTCGCCGCGATAGCCAATGCCGGGCGTCCACTGACCAGCACAGAAATAAAAAATGAGTTGAGCAAATTCACTCAGGTTTTGGAAGGACACAGCAACCCTCTGGCAACTATCAACGCTGTCGCGAAGAGGCTTGTTGAGCAAGGGAAGATCGAAAAAGTAGAGAAGGATGGAAGGACAGCTTGGCGCGTGAAGGGTGTTTCCCTTTTGTCTATGCTTGAATCCGGCCCAGATGCGGCACTGCGAATGATGGGTTTGACGACGGCTCCGCAAACGAGGAAAGAGAGAGCCATGCAAATTCTGGCGCAGGCCAGAGAAGCCCGACAAAAGAAGGGCAACGAATGATTTTGGAGTTAAGCCCGAAAGCCCTGCGGAAACAGGGCTTCCAGAGAGGAGGCTGAGACAGTGCGCAGAGCAAGAATTACCATTCGCGTTACCGCTCAGACTATCGAGATTACGATAGAACCACCACCGTGATTTGATGCTGCAAAGAAGCGCCCTGCTTTCGGTTGACGCCGTAGGCAGGGCTAATCCAAATCGCGGGGTTAGCCACAATTCAGACCCAACTTCATTGTCGGCTTTTTCCCCGCAAAACTCAAGAGGGAAAAGCCCATGACGTGCCGCAAATGCCAGCATCAAACCGTTAAGAAGTTCGGCTTCAATCGCAACAAAACTCGCCGTTATCGCTGTACCACCTGCTCTGCTACCTTCAGCGATTCCGCCCCCGCTCCATTCCTGGCGGGACACACGATTGACGAACACACTGTAAATCAAGTGCTGTTCATGATGCTGGAAGGAATGAGCGTTCGCTCCATCTCCCGCATCATGGGCTTGCACAAAAACACGATTCTTTCTCTGATGCTCACGGCATCGGAGAACGCGCAGCGGGTGTTTGATGCCAGAGTCCGCAACGTCCGGCCCAAGTTTGTCCAGCTTGACGAACTCTGGGCGATGGTCGGCTGTCACGGAAAGAACGTGCGTGTTGACTCTCCCGCTGATTGGGGCGATCAGTGGACATGGCTTGCTCTGGACTCTGACACCAAAATGATTCTCTCGTACCACATCGGCCCCAGGAACACGGTCAGCGCGTACAAGTTTGTGCGCGATCTGAGTGAGCGGACGCTTGGCGTTTACCAGATCACCAGTGACGCGCTTCGCGGGTACGTGGGAGCGATTGAAGAGTGGTACGGAAATGACGTGCATTTTGCGCAGCTTCAAAAGATTTACGGACGTTCGGAGTCCGGCCCAGAATGGTACGGCGGCGGAACCGTCATTGCAGCAGTGCCTAAAGTCAAAACCGGAAGCCCTGATTTTTCGCGGATTTCTACTTCTCATATCGAGCGTTGCAACTTGAGTGTGAGGATGCACAATCGGCGCTATGCCCGCAAAATGAACGCCATCAGCAAGCGGCTTGTGAACCTCAAAGCCGCTATTGCGCTCTGGGTTGTTTGGTATAACTTTTGCCGTACTCATCAGACCTTACGAGTTACACCCGCCATGGAAGCGGGAATTACAGATCATGTTTGGAGTTTGGCTGAGTTGATTGGGGCGGCGTAGTCGTCGCTCCCGCTATAATGCCCTGACTGGAGGCAATCGGTGAATCTTGTTGCCCGTTACGACATTGCATGCCAGTGCGGAGAAACCATTTCTCTGCTTGAAAAAAGCCTGCGGCAAATAGTCGATAATCTCCAAGAGTCAGATAGGGAAAATCCTCGGATGACTTTGTTATGCTTGCAGTGCAATATTGCGTTTCGTTACGACTATCTGAACAGGAAACCTGCGGCAGTGATCGACGCACCTCCTGAAACTCCAGTGCCATGGCGTTGCATCGTTCAGACCGGATGCGGTAATAGGCGCTGCGGCTCTCCAGTAGAGCTAGTCGTATTAGGGAGAAGTGAAACCACCGCCGAAGCCTTTGAGCGACAGGTCTACGCCCTAGACCGAACCAAAGTGCCTTGCGAGTATTGCCGCCAGCCGTTGTCGCCGGAAAGCGCTGAGTTGCGATTCCTTTGAGCCACATGAATTTTTCTCCAATAAAAAACCCGCCTTTCGGCGGGGTTGGCTTTTTAGCCTTTGGTTGTTAACTCTTTACCCACGACCTGCAAATGCTGCCACGACCACGGTAAGCGCGATGGCTATAGTTTGGTCTTGGAAGTCCTGCTTCGCTTTCTGTAGCATTTGCACGTTGTAGGGGTATGCTAAGAATTGAGCGACGAAGGATCGAGCCAACAAATCAGCCCCCGTAGTGGCCATCTTTTGCTCGACTATTCTGGCGGTTCTGCGTCGCTTTCTTTTTCGATTCATTTGTTGTACCTCCTTTCTCAGTATCATCACATTTTACACTGGCAACGCACCATTAGCCCAGTACCCACGTTTTCAGCCGCGCGACACAAATTCGAAGTTGTCGGTATTATCCCCGCATCGGCGTTGCGCAAGTCCTGGTAGAACCGCCAGTCCAAATCCGCCTCTCGCGTTTTCCGGTGGAGTGTGCGGAGTTTCAAAGGAGCTTCCCGAAACGCAGGCACGTCACCCTTTCGCCAATAGCTCTGCTGAAGCAGGGTGGCCGCAACCGCCCGAGGTCTGGATGGGAAGGCGAGGAACTTGTCTAGAATCACAAATGGCTTCATGCAAATTGATTCTTTCCGGCAAGTCCGTAGCTTGATCAGTGGAGGGGATGGCCGGTTGAGCAGACCTGCTCGTCCTCAGCATGGTTACATCCTTTATCGAGAAAAACTGCTGCAGACCCTTGCGCGGAGGAAAAAACACTGGTATAAAGATTACAGACAGTAAGGAACGTGGCCAAGAAGGTAGCTGCAACCAGTCAAAATGCAGCGCAGATCGAGCCATCAAAAAAGTGAGTCACAATTGGTTGCTTGGTCATCGAAAGATAAGCCACCAAAATCGCCCCTCGGCAGGACCCTACGGGGCAGCATTCGGGAACAGCGTTTCCTGAAGGGTTTAAAAGACCTCAATAAGATCTTTACTTAAGTTTGAATAAGGCTCTCCGCTGGCTTGATGCCGTTTGTTTTGGCGCGCCAGGGTTGAGTCGGCGAAGCTTGCTGCTCGCATCGAGCCAAAATGGCATGGAATCAAGAGAGTCAACGGCAGTGGACGTTGACAAGCAGCAGTAGTTCGCGGTAAGTTTGAAAGGTTCGTCTCCAGAGGTTATCAACCACAGGGGACATCGATTTCGAGGAGTTCGCTGGTGAAAGTCAGCGGACACCTGGAGCAGGGACCGCTTAGGCGGCAAACCCAATTTCAGGTCTTTGACAAACAGGTTGAACGTGCCAGTCGTGAGATGAAACGAGGGTTCAAATCCGAGTTTTCTCACAAAATAGGTAAGAGCCACGCGGTGAATTCCGGACATCTTCGGATGTCTTATTAGCCGTGGTGGCAGTCACCCCGACAACCCGTGGGGTGACAAATCAGGTTTCAAACGAGAGTTTGATCCTGGCTCAGAATCAACGCTGGCGGCGTGCCTAACACATGCAAGTCGAACGAGAAAGCGGGGGCAACTCCGTGAGTAAAGTGGCGACCGGGTGAGTAACACGTGACTAACCTACCCTTGAGTGGGGGATAACCTCGGGAAACCGGGGCTAATACCGCATAATTTCATGAGGTGAAAATCCTTATGATCAAAGGAGCAATTCGCTGAAGGAGGGGGTCGCGGCTGATTAGCCAGTTGGCGGGGTAACGGCCCACCAAAGCTATGATCAGTAGCCGGCCTGAGAGGGCGCACGGCCACACTGGAACTGAAACACGGTCCAGACTCCTACGGGAGGCAGCAGTGGGGAATTTTGCGCAATGGGGGAAACCCTGACGCAGCAACGCCGCGTGGAGGATGAAGTCC
>DATGJZ010000123.1:0-11038 GCA_035294925.1 Candidatus Angelobacter sp.
GCACCCGCACTCTGGCCGCTTTGTTCTTGTTCTGAACACAGGCTCTGCCACTTCAACAATCCTTGCTCTTTAGGTTGGACCATTCCAGAAGGTTGCCGCATCCGACGTGCGCAAGCAAGATGGGGTTCAGATATCGCTCACAGTATGCCGGCTACATCAGGTTCCCACCCGCTGGTTTTGCCGTTTTGGTCGCAGATGATGATGTTGACGGTGGCGGGACCACGACTGACCAGGAAACTTTGATGGAAGGAACACAGAACATGTCCGGCTGCATTACGGGGACCCCGACTGTCCCGAATTGATTCCGAATGCCTACTCCCGGAGGGTTGACGATCCCCGCAAATCCTGTGCCCACGGTCGCGTAGCAGGTCAGGTGATCGCGGTTATTCTGAATGTTGGTGGTCACATTGGTATGGATTTTGACGGTCGGGTTGCAGAACAACACCGGCCACAAGACGAAGGTTCTCTCCGTAATAAATTCGTCTGTCAGGAACGGCAGCACATTGAGCTGCGGGCCTCCGGCAGCGTAACACTTGTAGTGGTCCAGATCCGGGGATGGGTCCGGCTGCGTGCCGGGAAGCGGTATTTTCCCCGAAGGCACAAGAAGAAACCGCGCGTCGGAAACCATCAGCGTTTGCCCGGTGCTCGGTGTGAACTGATTCGTGACCACCACGATTCTGGGAGTGATGGGCTGGGGGCTGAGCTGGTACATGGCCAGGTGATGGTTGGGGTTGGTCATGGGCGTAGTCACGTTGTTAATGAGTTTTTGCGTGGTGTTGCAGATCCGGGCCAGGGTGAGTTGGGCGATGTGCTCGAAAGTCGTTGAAGAGACCGCAGCATCGAACTGGTCCTGCAATTGGATGTTCGGAGTGAACGCAATCTGGTTGGGAATGTAGTAGCACCGGAAATGGTCCAGTGGAGGAGGATTCGTTGATTGAGCCAAGGCAGGGACGCTGCCGATGGCGGCTATCACCAACAGGGCCGCGGCAAACAGTGCTTTCTTCATGATTGGTTCCTTTCGGGAGCAGAGTGACCTGACTCCGGCGCGGATTATATAGCGATTATGTGGCGCAGGCTTGTGGTGGGAAAAAGAAAGTGTACATATAGTTCCATTTTGGAACTATATTATACAGAGCCATTAAGATGACCGGCAGGATAGATGATTGGGAAGAAAGGAATTGCTTTTATTAGGGAACTCTGAGGAAATCCTCTTGAGTGCCTGACGCTGCTGACGCCTGCCGTCGCGGCGGTGGGTCCGCTCCGGCGCAGTGCTTGCGAAGCGGTTCGTGGCGCTGCGAGTTGGGTGTCCGTCGGACGGAGGCGAAACAACAGGAAAGCCCGGAGTCTTTCGGCTCCGGGCTTTGTAATTGTTGATGGTTCGGCGTCAGGCGGCGAGGCTCTCCACAAAATGCTCGCACAGTGTGGTCTCGAGCACCTGGAACTTTATCGTTACCGGGGTGGTCAGGAAGGGCTTCAGGATCTCGTACACCTTGGGATAGCAGTCCTTCTGATAACGCTCGGCATCCACTTTCGTTGTCCAAAAGCTGATGTTCAACGCGGTCTCTTCGACCTTCTCCGGGAAGAAGGGCAGCATCTCCAGGAAGCCAGTCTGCTTCCTGAGGATGGGTACGACCTCGTTCTTGAGGATCTTGATGAACTCTGTTTTCTTCTCTGGTTTAAATCCAAATTCAAGAATACGGACAAACATAAAATGCTCCTTTCTTGATGCAATGCAGAGCTTGAGTGAAAACCACACAAGCTGAGGGTTACTGATTGGCTTTAGCGCCGGATGCAAGTGCCGGGCCGCGCCTCCGGACCGCCAACGTCACGTAGCGGAGAGGACATGGTGCGCTCGTTTTTCGCGTGCACCCGACGGCCATGCATAGAGTCGCAGATGGAGAAGCGCTGCGATGTGACGTAGCGCACGTAGCAGTGTGATGTCCCTTGGAGACTCTTTTGGGATGGTTCGGCCAAAAGTGGTCGGCGGGAGTAGCCACTTGCGATCCAACCGATATAACCACTATGATGCAACGATGAAGAAGGTTCCTAACGGGTTCGCGCCTATTCTTGCGCTGGACCGGCACGGGGCTAAGCCATTGCACCGGCAAATCTACGATTCCTTCCGCACTACCATCGCAGGGCGGAATCTGCGCCCAGGCGAGAGGGTGCCTTCAACTCGTGATCTGGCTCTGCAATTGGGAATTTCCCGGGTGCCCGTCCTTAACGCCTATGCCCAGCTTCTCGCCGAAGGTTATCTTGAGACCCGATCGGGATCGGGGACATTTGTATCCAGCTCGATGACCGATGAACTCCCCGCATGCAGCCACAATGGACAGCAGGCAAAAATTCACTCCGGTCCCAGGCCCGTTTCGCGCCGTTCGGCGATTCTCCCGCCTTTCAAGCTGGCGCCTTGGCTTTTGGGGTGGGGAGCATTTAGCGTCGGGCAGTTGGCTTTTGAGCATTTTCCATTTCAGGTTTGGGCCAAGCTCATAGCACGATACTCCCGGAATGTCTGCGTGAGCGCCCTCCACTTCAGTGATCCCATGGGATCCGCCGAATTTAGGGAGGCGATTGCCGGCTATCTGAGAACGGCAAGGGCAGTAAATTGCGACCCAAAGCAGATCATGGTGGTAAGCGGTTCCCAACAGGCTTTGGAAATCTCGGCTCGAGTTCTGCTCGACCCGGGGGATTCGGTATGGATTGAGGAGCCCGGCTACCGGTTGGCCCGTCACGTTCTCATGATTGCGGGCGCCCAGCTGATACCCGTGCCGGTGGACCATGAGGGACTGAACGTTGCCACCGGCATAGAGCTCTGCCGCAGCGCGCGGTGTGCCTACGTGACGCCGTCCCACCAGTTTCCTCTTGGCGTAACCATGAGTGCATCGCGCCGCCTCCAGCTATTGCACTGGGCGCAAAAATATGGCGCGTGGATCATTGAAGATGATTATGACAGTGAATATCGCTACGAGGACCTGCCCATATCGTCTTTACAAGGGCTCGATGAAAATTCCCGGGTGATCTATATCGGAACGTTCAGCAAAACGTTGTTCCCATCCCTGCGCCTCGGATACATAGTCATTCCTCCGGATCTGGTCGACCGGTTTGTCGCCATCCGCCATGCCATGGATGTATATCCGCCCTACCTCTATCAGGCGGTCCTGACGGACTTTATCAATGAAGGGCACCTCTCGCGTCATATTCGAAGAACACGCATGGTGTATGGTGAACGCAGAAACGCGTTGATCGAGGCCATTCAGAGTGAGTTTGGATCAGAACTGGAAGTGCAGGGCGCAGACGCCGGCATGCATCTGGCTGTGACCATGACAAAACCTGTACCTGACCGTAAGATCTCCGAGCGCGCGGCGCGTGAGCACCTCTGGTTGTGGCCGCTCTCCCCGTGCTATGTGGACAAGAACCGGGGACAGGGTTTCATTTTAGGTTTCGGCAGTACCCCTGCGAAGGAAATCCCCAAACACGTGCGCCACTTGCGCCGGATGATCGCGTAGTTAATACCGCTGGTACGTTCCTTTCATGCCAACCTGTTCCACGCCGGGCTTGGTGAAATCGCACACTCCTGCGGGGAACGCCGCCGCCATTCGAGCCTTTTGCGCGTCCGTAAATTCAACCTTATAGTCGCTGTATCGGATGGCCTTCAACTGGCACTTGAGAACATCATTGGTGAGTGGCGCTCCGGCGACCAGGCGCGGCTCGCCATGCACTGGATAGAGACTGTTGCACTTGCCCTGGCCGCTGAAGCTGGCAGGCTCTACGGTTTTGTTGCCATCGGCATCCCAGCATGCATCCACCGCATCGGCCGGTTGGTTGCGCGCCACCTTACGTCTCCCCGGAAATCGTTGCGCGATTGTGAAACAGGAACAACGGAATATAGTGAAAATTTCTTTCCGCGGCAACGTCTTGCCCGGTCGGGACATTGGTTTCTTGGATCAGACGGCCATATCTAATCCCGGGCAGCATTACAGAAAACAGGGCCGATTAACTCCGAAACGCCATCTCTTCTATCGCTGGATGCGGTACCAGCACCTTGCTTGCAGTTTCCGGACGTACCGGCGCCAGCCAGCGGAACAGTGCCGTGGCTGCAAGGGCTCCCAGGAATTGCATGACGATGAATCCGGGGGCATCAGCCGGACGAATACCGCTAAAAGTATTGGTGAAGCAACGCGCAATCGTAACTGCCGGATTGGCAAACGAGGTCGAAGCCGTAAACCAGTAGGCTGCCGTGATGTATGCGCCCACGGCGAACGGGACAGCAGCCGGCCGCGCCCGCACGCATCCCCAGATCACCATCAACAGCCCAAAGGTGGCAACAAGCTCGCTGAATAACTGCGAAGGCCCGCTGCGAATGTGCATGGAAACCTGGAACACCGCTTGGCCGAACATCAGGTGGGCTGCGTAGACCCCGGTAAGTGCTCCGCTGCATTGGGCGGCAATATAGGCGGGAACGAGCTTCCACGGGAGGCCGCCTTGAGTTGCATCGGCGAGAGTTACCGCGGGATTGAGATGAGCGCCGGAGATCGGGCCTAACGCAAGTATCAAGGCCACGAGCGCCGCGCCAGTTGCCAGGGTATTGGCGAGCAGGGCGATGGCGACATTCCCGCCGGCCAGTCTTTCGCCCATGATGCCTGAGCCAACTACCGCCGCCAGTAGAAATGCGGTGCCGGTGAACTCTGCCGTAATGCGTTGCAGGAGAGTTGCCATGCTCATTCTCCTCCTATCCGCTCGATTTCTTTTTGAATCGCCAGTTTGTTCAAAGACCCGAGAGGCAGGGCGAGGAGCAGACCGATGCGTCGATCGAGCATGACAAAGGCATCGCGAAAAGCGCGTGCGATCTCCTCCGGCGTCCCCTCCACGGCCGCAGGGTCAGGGACTCCCCAATGTGCGGTCATCGGCTGGCCTGGCCAGACCGGACACACCTCCCTGGCAGCGTTATCGCAGACCGTAAACACAAAGTCCATCTGCGGCGCTCCCGGTTTTGCGAATTCTTCCCAGCTCTTGCTGCGCAACCCCTCCACCGGCAAGTGTGCGGCTTGCAATTGCGTCAACGCCTCGGGGCGGACGCTACCGGATGGGTGGCTCCCGGCGCTGTATGCTGCAAAATTCGGAAAGCCTTTCTTCTTCAGAATGGCTTCCGCCATAACAGAGCGCGCAGAATTTCCCGTGCAGAGGAACAGGACGTTGTAGTGGTTCTTCATGACTTTGCGCGACGGTTCCTACGGTTTGGTGGCGCGGATGAAAGCGCTCATAAATTTGCCATCCACCAGGGACGCTATTTTGTCCACATCGAACCCATGGCCGGTCAGGAAGCTGCGCGCATCGTCGGCCCGGTAAACACGGGTTGGTTCGATATCAACGGAGACAAAACCCGCTGCGCCCAGTTTGGCGGTGTACTCTACATCTGTAAGTGCGCCGGCCACGCAGCCGGCCCAGAGGAGCACGTTCTTGCGCACCTCTTCCGGCACCTCGCCCCGGACAACGACATCAGAAACGGCGAACCGCCCTCCTGGCTTTAGTACCCTGTATGCCTCCTGCAAAACCTGGTCTTTATCCGCGGAGAGATTGATTACGCAGTTGGAGATGATTACGTCCACGGACCCGTCGGGTAGCGGAACGTGCTCGATTTCACCTTTCAGGAACTCAACATTCTCAATCCCGGCTTTCTTCTGATTCTCGCGCGCCAGGGCAAGCATGTCGTCGGTCATATCGAGTCCGTAGGCTTTGCCTCCGGGCGCAACGCGCCGGGCTGAAAGCAGAACATCAATGCCGCCACCGGAGCCCAGATCCAGGACGATCTCACCCGGCCTTAGTTCCGCCAGCGCTGTAGGATTGCCGCAGCCCAGTGACGCTTGAACCGCCTCTTCCGGCAGGATGCTGGTTTGCGGGCTGCTATAGAGATTGCTGGTGATCGGATCGGGCTCAGTGCCACACGGTGAAGCGCCACAGCAGGAACTCCCGCTGCCGGCAGCCACGCGCCGGGCCGCTTCTCCATATTTTTCTTTGACCACCTCTTTAAGACCTTTAATGATTTCTTCAGTCGCCATAATCTTCCTTTCGCTCCGATGTCCCGGTAACCTGTCCCCAGTCAGCGGCAGCAGACGATCTTTTGCGGTTCCACCGCCTTATTGCGTGTGCAGCACTCGGCATAGAGAAAGCCGAGCAGCTCTTCCAGCGCGCCGGTGTTGGCCGTGTAGCGCAGAAACGTGCCTTCGCGATTTACGCGCACCAGGTCTTCATTTTTGAGCTTGTCCAGGTGGTGTGACAGCGTGGAGTTCGGAATCTCAAGCTCCTCGCCAATCTCTCCAACGACCATGCCTTCCGGATGGGCCGAGAGCAGAAGCCGCATGATCCGAAGCCTCGGCTCGGTGCCTATGGCAGAGAACATATCGGCATACCGGACGATCTCATGCGTGGCTGGCTTGGTGGTTCTCGCCGGCTTCACGTCTGAATTCATATTTCCAGAATAACAGAAATATAGATGATTCAACAACATTAAGCGGAGTGGGTTCTTCCAGTTGCCTGCCGTCTCCTTGGATGGTTATTATATATACAAATGTATATACATAACTGCAGCAGAAAAGGACCGGGATGGAGTTTGAATGGGATGCCGCCAAGAACGCCACGAATATTCAGAAACACGGTTTTGACTTTGCAGATGGCGCAGAACTGTTCCACGGACACATGCCCTTCCTTGTGGCGGCCGAGGAAGATAACCAGCACGAAGAGAACCGATGGCGAGGCATTGGAACGATCCAAAATCGTGTCGTTGTCGTCGTGTTTACAGAGCGGCAGCCGAATCTGATTCGATTCATTTCTTTGAGAAAAGCAAACCAAGAGGAGCGACAGGCATATGAGCAAGCAATCAAAGACGAACTGGGAGCGCATTGATAAGCTACGAGATGAAGACATCGATTATTCGGACAGTCCAAGGCTCACATCCGAGTTCTTCGAGAAGGCCGCATCATGGCCAGGTAACAAGGAACTCATTTCGTTGCGGCTTGACCCGGATGTATTAGCGTTTCTGAGGAGCCAGGGAAAAGGATATCAAACAGTGATTAATGCTCTTCTTCGCAGGTATATGGAAGCACAAAAACACAAAACGTCCGAGGTCAAGCGAGCGGAAGGCAGAAGACGAAGATAAGAGCTGGCTCGAATCCGCATCGACAGTGGAGACACCCACAATTCAAGTCTTCCACGGCAAAGTTTCTATGTTGGAAAGCTGCCTAGCGGTTTTCGAGCACGACCTCTTCCCACTCCTGCTGCCCACGCGCCAGCACTGCCGATAGGTCTTCGGCGAGCATGAAGCGCTGCCGGATCAACTTCAGGGCAGCGTCCGCGTATTGGCCCATGTATTGATCGCGTGAAGCGTACCGTTCGGCCAGGGATGGTCGCGGGTCGCCAGTTTTCTGGCGCTCCCGCGTCGTTTTGGCGAAAGGAATGAATGATCCCAGGAAGCTGATGCGCCGGTCGGATGCGCCGATGCTGGGGTCGCGCAGGTTCCATCCGGTGTAGGTCGCAACCGGGACCTGCAACTCCGGGAGACGCACGCCGCCCAGATCATTGCCATCGGAATCGGCCTGGGGAACGAGCGCGGGAAATGGTTTGCCGACTTTGGGAGGCTCATTCGAAACAATGCCTTGTCTCCACTGCGGTCCGAAATCGAGGCGGTACGTCAGGTTCATTTCGTGCGGAGTATTCACTGCGGGAATTTTGGGGAAGGCCCAGGAAGCCAGCGGTACCAGCGTCTTATCGGAAATCCTTGGATAGACGCTGGCAGGAGGTTCTGTCCCGTCGCTGACCCAGTCATTCATATCGGTGATCAGGGCACGCCAGAACCAGCGGATCGGGTTGGGATTATGCCGCTGCTGCGCGGTGTAGTCAGGATTGCCGGCCGTTGTCTTCTGCGGCGGAAATGCATCGGAAAAGTGCTGTAACCCGGCAAAGAAATAAATGCGCGTGTTATCGGCAATGGGAGCATCCTTTGCGCCATCCGAGGAGGTGTGGATCAGCGCGGCGGAACGGCCCCAGTATTCGTAGGACGTATTGGTATAAAAAATCCTGGGAACGGTGTGCGATTGCGTCACGGCATCGAGCAGACCTGCGGTTTCTCCGCTTTCAGGATCGGTTTGCGGCAGATCGGTGAAGGGAAAGAGGTCCGTAGGAAAGAAAATACTGGACATAGGTTGGCTGTCGCGCGAGGGCTGCGCAAAACGATGGTTGAAGCTCCCTCGGCCCGCGCCGCCGACGTGGGCAATCACGCCATCCATCACCTGACGCCCCTGCTCGTCAGCATTGAAGTCCTGATAAAGAAAATGACGAAGGAAGCGCCCGCTCTGGGAAATGCCGACAGCGTAAACATGGCGCACCGGAGCAACCGCTTGCGGATCATACTTCAAAAACGCGAGGAAATCGCGCACCGCCGCAAGTCCCAATCCGGCAACCGCTGGATCTTTGGCGCTGTACACAACCTCATAAATCTTTCCCGGCATAAAACCGGAATTGAGATGAATAAAATGAGGATCAGCCGTGAGCTGGCCTTGTACCTGATGGGCGAAGCCCCATTCGCTTCGCGGAATGACTTGCCGTGGGGACTCAGGAGCGTCGCGAACCGTAAGCACATTTTTCGGATTGGCGGGATCGTCCACGGGATAGCTCTTGCCGCCTTCAGGGCCAAGAAGAATGTGGCCAAGAGGCATGTCAGAGCGTTTTTCCGGGGGCGTAAAGTCCGAGCGCACCAGGCCGCGAATCGCTCCGGCGGCTTCGCGCGCGATGGGTGCCTGAAGAGAGAGGTTCTGGTTTTGCGGCCCAACGTCGAACTGCCAGCCGATCCAGGCCACAGTGTATCCCTGGCGCATCAGGAAGCCATCGCCAAATTCGGCTCCCGGCCCTCCGCCGTTCACAATGCGCAGGATACCCTTGCCGCCACGGTTTGAGACTTCAAACAAAACAGCGCCATTCCCCTTGGCCATCTCTTTCGGCTTCAGCAAGTAGAGGCTGGCGGAAAATTCAACTTCACCATGCTCATCGCGAGGCGCTTTGTCCAGATCAACAATCTGACGATTGTGGACATTGTCGGCATTTAGTTTGAAATAAACGCGTCCCTCGATTTTCTCGTAGGGACCTGCCAGTCCGAATGGCTTGCCGTTGTTGATGTCAGACCGTGACGTTATTTCCACGCGCGTTACGCGCGCGCCTGCGGGCCGAACGAGAGCCACAACCACAACAGCAGCGAGACATAGCATCACACGGACAGAGCGCATGCAAGAATCCTCCCAAAGGCAACCTGAAGCTGCTCAAACCACCGCTATCTGTTTCCGCAGGTCTCCGGTGAACAGGCTCTTGGGAATCATGGCATGGACGCCGCGTACGATGTCCACCACCTGGGTCACGCGGAAACTCACAGCGATGCTGCACAGCGCATATGCGTCCAGCTCGGTGAGGTGAGCGCGAGCGGCCAGGAATTTGATGGCATTGCGGGCGGCCATGGTCATCGCGGCGTTAAGGTCTTTGTCAAATCCCAGTGTGATCCAATGGGTCGGGGTTTCGGCCACCGGCCAATTGAAGTTCTGCTGCTTGTGCAGGACCACCTGGATGCGCATCTCCTGCATGCGCGTCTCCAGTGCCGTGAGGCTGATTTCACCGTCGCCCTGGACCGCATGTGAGTCGCCGGTGTAGAGCAACGCGCCCGCTTTCCAGACGGGAATAAAGAGCGCAGAGCCCTCAGTAAGCTCGCGCAGGTCAACGTTCCCGCCGTGCGGGCCAGGTGGGACAGAGCTGGTGATTCCGGGGCTCAGCGGTGGGTAGTAACCATCCGGTGGCGCCAGGCCAAGCGTTCCCTGAAAGGGCTGGAGCGGAACCTGGATGTTGGGAGCAAACTCCGTCTTCATGTTTTTGAGATCAAGATCAAGATATTTGATCTGTCCCTGGGGAAAATCTTGCGCTAGCAAGCCGGTCCCCAGTGCGCCTGGATTATTGAAAACTGCGGCCCAGGGAAACGGGCGAAATCGTTTATAACGGACTTCCAGCACATCACCCGGCTCGGCGCCGTTCACCGCAATCGGACCGATGATGGAGTGTGGTCCCCGGCCGGGATTGCTCTTGCGGAGTTCCGCCAGCTTGTCGATGGGAACACCGGGCTGCATCTGGTTCAAGAAGTGCGACCAGGTGTTGGGAAAGCTGATGGTGTCGCCGGAATCAACTGTGAGAATGGGAGCCAGCGTCGTGTCATAAACTCCGAGATGCACTGTCTCATTGTTTGATTCCACCACGTGAACCTTGCCTGGGTCGCCGGACTTGTGGGCGGAGCCGGCGGATTTCTGTTTCTTGTCGTCCGTGGCGGCCAGGGAGAGATCCGTGGCGTGCGCGAGTTTGCCATGCGCCAATTTTTCAAACCAGGGCCCCACGGCTGCAAGAGCGCCCATGAAACTGCTGGCACGCAGCAGTGTGCGCCGCGAGCGGCCACGCACCGTGAGATACCCGTCCAGATTTTCCTGGTCTACCTCGTCCATGTGCAGCAGGCGGTCCGCGGATCGCCGGGTGACTGCGGCATCTTTGATATCTTCGCGGACGATTCCCGTGCCTTTTTCATCGCCGCAGCCAAACAGGTTGCCGCATTGGTGCTGATGCTGCTGGGTGGAAACGTCAACATGGTCGTGCTCGTCTGGCATCGTATCTCTCCTCTTGATTTGCCGCTGGAAAAGCTCAAGTACAGACTGGATTTTGTTGGGGGAATTGTACTCTCAAGAAGCTGGTAGCGGCTAGCGGCAATCGCCTGTTTGCGCCAGTTGGCTTATCCTCATTGGCCAATGTCGCGGCGTGATCTTAGACCTCTCGCCCCAAACCACGGTGCGTACAATCGATCTCCCATTTTTCGGTGGTCCAATCAGTCCGTAATCCGTCCGTAAGCTGTGTACTGACCATAAGTGCTGCAGATTTTGTGCGTGAGTGGGCCGAAAAGCGAGGGTGTCGGTTCGAGACAAGTGGTTGGTGGGCTCACAGTCGGATGGAGAGAGGGGAAGCAGAAACA
>DATGJZ010000124.1:0-212639 GCA_035294925.1 Candidatus Angelobacter sp.
TTCCCGGCCTAGCTGATTGCCCGATTCAGAGACTCTCGGAACTGACACCCGCTGCTTGGCAAAGCCGCGCCCCTAATTCACCCGAGTGTCACTAGCAGAGATTTTGCTCGCCGAAAAGTCTGCGGTTCCTCTGACGCTTACAGTCTTTCGCGGATTCGTGCTGGAATTGCAGTCTCAAATCAGCCATGACGTTTGTGACTCCATGCACGCGCTTGAGGATGAGGACATGTTTCGCTTCGGGCAAGTCCGCATCGCTCGTGAGCACTACCTGAATCCTGAAAGGCCAGCATTCAGGCAGAGCAAGTAACCCCGCCATCACGCAGACCTCACCCGCCAGCAATGGCGGGTTTTTTCTTTGGCGCGGTTTACAGGTTGGGCATCTTGAATGAATCCGGGTTACTGGCAATTAACGTTTCCGCTATTTTTTGTCCACTAGGCGGAGGGGTTCCGTACACTGAAAACTCCCAAAGGCAGTCCTCGAACCGCAAAATTTTAGGGGGAAGACCAAGTTTCAATTGCACGTTGCCGCCGCGATAAACGACGAGGGAATGCCTCAACGTCAAGAACGGAAATTTCTGAATGAATTCGTTCATCTTGGCGTCCTGTTCGGGATTGTCTAATTCGAACTGGCAGTTTTCGTAATAGGCTGGAGAAACGTTAACGGTTTGCTCTTCTGGAGAAGGAGAAATGCTTTGGGCTAACCGCGCTGGGTGTGGTTCGGAATCAACGCACTTTGGCAACGATGTCTTCAATTTCTCTATGTCTTCATGCCTAATGGAAGAACGGTAAGTAATGAGTTCTGCGGCTGCTGGCCAATAACCAGAAGCATTATGGCTTGTGGCGTTGAGTTGCTTAGACAAGTCGTCCACGACTTTTTCCGGCACCTTGACCTTGTTTTTTCTTGCCAAGTCTATGGTTTTACTGACTTCGGGCAGCGAATCCTCGAATGCACTTGGCGGCAACTGAGAGTAATTTGTCAGAGTTTCTTTAGATAGGGCAACCTGAATGCCATTTAGGTTTTTTCCTATGCCAGCAACAACGATCTCAAGATGAATTACGGCTCCCGTGGTCGCCGCTATTGCTATGACGGAAAGAGGCGCAACAATGTACCTAATCCACCAAGGAGTTTCAGCAGCCTTTATAGACCCTTTAAGTTCGCTGACTTCTCGTCCCAGACTACGCAAATCTTTTTCAAAATCATTTACGCGAAATGTAATCGCTTTAAGATCCGAGTCCACCCGCGAAAGCATATTTAAATCTATTTTTTCCTCTGCCATACTTGCGGATTCCTCGTACAGAAGTTCAGTTTGCATTTGGGCACAACTCCATATATCCTCGGATTGATCGCCCAAAGATTAAAGCTCATGGACCCGGCTGGCACCGGGCCTTTTGCTTTATGCCCCAATTGCCTTGCACATAATACCACGCGGGATTTACTTCGATTCCAGCAATTCGCGGATTGTCCAGATGTGATCTGTAATTCCGTGCTCCATTGCCGGAGTCACTCTCAAAGTTTGATGGACTCGGCAAAAATTGTAATAAGCGAAATGCAATGCGGCTGCTGCTCTCAGATTAAGGCCCTTCTTCGAGAAAGCATTCGTCAATCTGGTCAGTCTCCGCATCATCATGCGCACCGTCAAATTCTGCCGTTCAACGTGGCTAGTGCTGATGTGTTCCGGGTCCGGTCTGCCATCTCGAATCTTGGAGATAACTTCCATGATCTTTCCTGGGGAGTACCTTTCATTGCCGAATTGGCCATAGTCGCCATACAGTTTTACCAGTTGGGCAAAATCGGTTTGGCCAGCAAACACGTTTTCAACGCCCCGCTCGTAAAAGTGGAAACCGTCCGTTGTTAACTGGAAACGATCTTCCGTTGTTGTCCCCTTGAGTGCCTCAAGAAAACGAACAGTTGTTTGCTTATCACGCTTCCCGACAACGTAGCAGGGAACGAGTTTTGTGTCAGAATCAATCGCGATAAAAATCCAATTGTCGCCAAATTCTGCGGGATCATCTTTGCGAACTCGCTTTTGTTTCTTGCCAACAAAGCACCAAATCTCATCGGCCTGAATGAATTTGAATTTCAGGTTGCGCATTGTTGCATCCATCAGATCGGCGCAACGCTCCCCGGCCAGAACAAGCAAACTCATAATCGTGTTGCGGTTCATTCCGGTGAGTCTCTCAGTGGAACGAATGGAGCAACCTTCAAGCAAGCATTGGAGAGCCTTAACAGCGTCGTCAATATCAACCCGCATCTTGCCAAGGGGTGATTGCGGTTTAGGGTCTGAGATCGTTGCACCGCAGTCCAAACAGCGGTAACGCTGGATTTTCATGCGGCCATACTTGCCAAATTTCTTTATTTTAGGATGGCTGCAAGTCGCTGTTTCCGTATTCATTGTCTCGCTCAGCATGGTTAAAATATACTGCGACCGCTCGCTGTTTGTCAAGAATAAAACGCTTGTTTATAACGGCCCTTTTGGGCCTCGCATTGGTGGCGCTCTAATGTAGATCATGTGGTCTCCAACTGATTTGGAGAATAGAGCCTTATCGTGGGTGCATGTCTATGAGTGGCCCGTGGGTGGAGATGGGTGGAGAACGTGGGTGGAAATATGGGTGGAAGGGTGGGAAATTATGCGCTACTTCCATCCATGCGGGCGCGGTTTGGTCTTGTACTGGCTGGGCGGTTTCCCGCTTTCCAGTATTGCTCGGAACGCCCTATCGGGAGCAGAGTCGTCTTTGACAGCGTTTCGAAGCCAGCGCTTCCACTCTGAGTAATGCTGGCCAGCAGCCCAACAGACATCAAGAATCTCCGTTTCTGGAAACTTGGCGAAGTAAGCAATCCGCAGCGCTTTCCTGTCAACGGGGGCCGAGTATACTGTTGGCTCTTTCGACTCTTCCCATTCTCGCCTCAAGGAGACGTAATGGTCCTCAATCGTGCGGTTGAGTTCCGCTGATATGTCCTTGTGCAGGTTGCGATTTAGCACAAATGCCAGCAGGGAATCGATTGTCTGGTTTTTGATGAGCGCTAACCATTCCGAGCGGCGGTTCGGTAGCGAGAAATAGTGCTTAACTTTTACAGCAACGATCTCTACGGCGCAAGAGCGCAGGAGTTCAACTGTCCTTACTGCATTATGCGGAGGGGGTTTGAAACCGCCTCTGGTCTCATCCTCGGCATAGTCCAAAATGTCTCGCACGTCATCAAGCACGTTTAACGGCAACGGCGGTAATCGTGGCGGGGATGTCTCTTTTGGCATCGCTCCCTTGCATCCGGCATGATGAAGGGCTACGATGAGGATTGTCTAGGTCACTCACCGAAATGCCCCGGCCATCGTGCCGGGCTTTTCGTCTCTCTTAAGCAACCCATTTTAGCGATCTGGGCATTCAGCTACCAACCGAAATATGCCGGAAGCAGATCAGGACCGAGACTTAGTGGAGTGCGGTAAATGTGGTCGTTTCTTCTGGGGCATTGTGAAGGTCGATTACTCGACCATGATTGGGCAGACCATCGCTTGTCCATATTGTGGCCAGGAAATGTTTAAACGTTTACGGAAACTATTGGGTATCGAGCGTGACGACTCAACATGACCCCGCCTACTGTTCTTTCGGCGGTCTTCCCCCTCCAAACGTCTTGCGCTTGGCCGCCAGCTTGCGGAAGTAATCACTCCCCCGCTTGGCAGTCGTAGAGCCTCCCTTTTTGCCCAGAGTAGCAGCAAGGGCAGAGGGCTTGGATTGCCTCATCAGATCAGTGGTCAGGGCCAGAGCAGAACTGAGAAGTTCCCGGCATCGTGCGGTGCGGTTTTCAGGGAGTGGCGGGGTGGTTTCTAGGATATGATCGGTTTCGGCCAGCAGCTTTTTTAGGGTGGTCAGTTCGTTTCGTATGGATGCCATGAGCCAAAGATTACGGCAGATCGGCAAGGAAAAGCAACCGCTCGCTGTTTAGCCAGCAACATGCTATTAAGACACTACCCAATCGTCAGCATTTGAGCGTGGCCAGAACATGATGGCAGCGCCGATAATTGATATCAGTGTGCATACAAGGGGCGTAATGACGACTGTAAACAGAGAGCATTTTTCGAGACCATTAACCGATTCGTTGTACGTTTACTGTACGATTCGCGCAAATGCTCTGGAAGTGATTGATTAAAGAAGGTTTTAGATGGTGGACCTGGTCGGGATCGAACCGACGACCTCTTCCATGCCATGGAAGCGCGCTCCCAGCTGCGCCACAGGCCCACAAGTACTGTTGCTTCTATTCTCTCTGAGCGCTCAGCAATCGTCAAATGAAGTGGCAATGCCGTCTTTAGAAGGAGAACATCACCTGCAAATCTACGCGGCGGTTCGCGTCTGAGGTGGAAAACGGGCCACCCGCAAGACTGATCGATTCACCAAATTTAGGTGAGCCAAGGATTCCCACCGGAGTCGCTAGATTTACATTGTTGAAAAGATTGCGCGCAGAAACACTGAACGTAACGTTGTAAGGCCGGTTTGTCCCAGGTCCGCCACCAAAAGGACCTCCCGGACCACCAGGGCCGCCAAATACAGGACCGCCGCGTGGACCACCGGGACCACCGCGCCCGCGATCTCCACCGCCTCTATTCTGGTTCTGCGGGTTGTCGCCTGCGGATTCGCGTTGTGGTCCAAAGCCAAAGGTCTTGCTGAGCCGCAGGTTGAAGGTGAATTGGTTGGGTCCTGTACCCAGGTAAGGTGGAATCACTTGCTCGCCCGGTAGCGGCGTCAGGCTTGGATCGAAAGTACCCCACGGCGTAGCCACCGCTCCCGGTTGCGTCGCGCTGTTGGCAAAGAATGGCCGGTCGTTAAAGATGCTGTCGCCATTCCTGTCCTGTCCCAGGGTGATATTAAACGGCTGGCCCGAATTAAATATCATGAAAGGACTTACGCGGAAGCCGCGAGGTAAAGAGATGGTGCCGCCAAAGAATGAGCGGTAGCGGACGTCGAACGGCGTGCGGCCGTAGTCCTGGTTTATATCAAACTGGTTCGTAGGAAAACTGGTTGGCCCCGCGGTATTGCTGTGCGCGTTATTGATCACGAAATATCCGAAGAGAGAGAGCTTTGCTCCAGCGCGCACGTTGATGTTGGTCATCAACTGTTCCTGTTTAAAGATCCCCGCTGACTGATACTGATAAATCGGTCCCTGCCCGGGAAATGCGACCGTGCCATTCGGCTGAGGGGCGTTGATGTTTTCGGTTATAAGCTGGTGCAATCCGCGCGAATTGAGATAGTTGACGGTCAAAGTCGCGCTCTTGGTTAGCTGTCTCTCCACCCCAACCGCCATTTGCATGACGTAGGGTGCGCGCAGGTCCGGAGCAATCCGGTAGATCGTAGAGTTCGCCGGGGTCCCAAGCAGGCTTGCCGAAGGCACGGTGTTGGGATCAAAGAAAGCGGGATTCCTGATCAGGAATTGCGTCTGATTGATGCCGTTCAGTTGGTCTGCCTGAATCACAAGATTTTGCGCAAACCGGTCGTAGAAGACTCCATAGCCGCCGCGCAAAATGGTCTTTGGCGTCTTGTTCTTTTTTCCGCCGATACCCCACGCGATTCCCGCCCGTGGAGCAAAGTCTCCGTGATCGTGAATGTCATTCTGGCTCTCGAACCGCAAGCCGTAGCTGAGCGTCAGGTTGGGACGGATCTTCCAATCGTCCTGGCCGTAGACGCCCACATCAAACAAAGTGTCCGAGACGAGCGGCTGGCCGGTGGCAATGGAGAATTGGGCAGGCGGATTTGCCGCCGGATTCTGCAGCGTAGCCTGATACGCGGCCAGTGAGGCAAAAGTAAAAGTACCGTTGAAATTCTGGGTTGAGCTGAAGGATTCGAATGTTACCCGTAAGCGCCCGCCGAACTTTACCAGATGCGTGCCCACAGCCATCGACGTATAGTTTTGCAGCTCATAATGATCTGACGTGGTAAGCGACGTGCCAAGGGGATTGCCGCCACCGGTAAAAGCGCCCTCCACGAAGATTTGCGGGAGGCTCGTCTGAGCAATCAGGTTGTTTGTTCCGCGCTCGTACTCGAAACGGGTCTCATTCACCGTGCGCGGGCTCAGGACCTGCGTGTCCGTCAACTGAAAAGTGTGTTCGGTGCTATTGCGGTTATACCCTTGCGAAGCCAGGCTAAACAGGCCCACACCATCATTACTTTCGTTGATGTCCGTAAACTGGTATCGAGCGGTCAACGTGTTGTTCGTGCCGAGCTGATAATCGATGCGGCTGTTGACGCTGGTCCGGGTGCGTGGATTGGGAACAGCCTCCGCGGTGCTCACCGGAATCAGGTTCGAATTGAGCGTTGTGGCAACAACGGAATTGGTGTCATTAATATTGCGGCGTTCTACGTTAAAGAAAAAGGACGCGTGCTTGTTAATGGGCCCGCCTATATTACCGTTGATCATCTCCGACTGGTAACCCGGCTGGTTGGGCACAAAAGGATTCCTGGTATTAAAGATCTCGTTATTGTCATTGAAAAAGAACTGGCCATGGAACTTGTCAGTGCCCGGTTTGGTGAGAATTTCAATCCGGCCAAATCCTAGCCTGTCGTACTCAGCCGAGAATGGGTTCTGATTGATGCGGATCTCACGGATGGAGGACTTGGGCGGCAACTGGCCACCAGTAAATCCATCGATATAAATCTGCCCGCCATTAGGGCCGGCAGAGGGACCCGCAAGAGCCTGAAGTTCAGATTGTAATTCGTCAGGATCATCGGAGAGCGCGTCCAGGTCTTTTCCGCTCAATACCACGCTGCTGCCATTGCTTTCCGGATTCGTGCTGACCCGGGCTCCTTCGCCTTCCACTACCATCTCCGCCTGCTGGGCTGAAATCTCAAGCGCAAAATCAAGCTTTTGGTCTTGTCCCGCCGGAACTTCCACTTCGCGCGCCACTACGCTGAACCCCTTGGCAGCCACACTGACGGTGTATTTCCCCGGCTGCAGCCCCTTAATCTCATAGGCCCCAGCGCCATCCGTTTTTGTAGTGGCTGGTGGAGTACCTGCGCTTTTGGCCGTGACAGTGGCTCCGGGGATAACTGCTCCCGAAGGATCAGTGACTACGCCGCGCAGTCTGACAGAAGACGACTGAGCAAGAATCTGGCCCGGCAACAGCGCTAGTGCCAGGGAGAGAAGGAAGCAGTATCGAACTATCCGAAGCGGCAGCAATTCTATCTTTCTCCTATTGAGTGAGTCTTTGGGCCTTTCGATTGAATCATTGGGATCATTGCGACCCGGCATCTCCCATCGAGGCGGACATGTTCCATCCGGAGAGGAGCGTGGCAGCGCCACTCGCATTGGAGGACGCCGTCAGCACCGGCTCAACTCCGGCCAGGAGTGTGATTACGCTGACTGGAGAAGCTCCCTCGCCCTGGGTTGACACGATCATGAGAGCGTCACCCTTCTGCAGGTCGGCAACGTTTACCGCGGGAACTCGACCCAGCATTCGCTGCAGATCGGGTGGCCCACCCGGACGGCCTCCCGGCGCACCCGCGGGAGCAGGCGCCGGCGGAGCGCCTTCAGGTCGTTCAGGTCGCCCCTTCAACAGCATGGCAAGTCCCTGCGCCATCTGCGGCGTAAGCTTGCGCAATTGCGAGTCTGAAGTCACTTTCACCAGCACTGGTTTCTTGGTAATCAGGTCCATCACATGAATAGTATTATCGGCGGCATCCACGGAAGTCACGGTGCCAGCAATGTTCCGGAAGGAGCCGGAAACAATCTCTTCCGCGGTGACCTGTTTGCCATCTTCGCTGCGATCGCCGCGCGCGCGCAGTTGGTCTCCAGCCTTGATCTGGTCGAATGTTCCGTGCCTGGCATCGCTGAATTTTATCGAATCCGGCGCGTACCGCAGAAATCCAGTTTTAGGCGAGGTTTTGATCGCAATGCTGTAAGTCGGGGTTACAGAGACCGTAACCGTTCCGCCAGAGGCGTCAATGCCGGTCACGATCCCGCCCACGCCGCGCTTTTGCCAGTCTTCGCGGTCGTGCTGTTGCTTCTGGGCCAGGTCTGCCGACTTCATCACAATCACGAGGGATGCCACCACGGACTGGCCATCCTCTCCCGGCTTGCCGCGCGCCAGCATCCGGTCGCCCACCTGGACATCCTTCAACTGAATCGGGACCGCAGCCTTCAGGTCGGTTTGTCCGGCAGGCAACTGCGCCACGCGGGTTGAGTCCTGGACGATGATATTTACGTCAGGGCCTGAATCGGCCTTCAAAGTAATTGTCTGGCCATTGATGGCTTTCACGGCGCCGATCTTACGCGCAACAGGTTCAGGCGCAGCTTGCTGCTGCGCCGCCCACGTGATCGCCGTCACGCTAACCCAGAGGGCCAGCCCTGCCGCTAATCTTGATCTTTGACCCACTCGTTGAGCTCCAATCCTTGCATCATTTCCACCAGCCAGAGTTGCGCCATTATGCTGCGGTATCACACTTGAAAAAATTGCGGGACTGATACTCTCGCCCACTCAAAATTTGGTTCGAGTGCGGCTGCCGCCTGGGGCAACAAGTATAGACTTTCTTAACAGATTAATGTTACCGGAAACCTCACCGAAAATCGTGTAAAGAAGCTGCAAAAAAAGGTGCAGCACAGGTACAAGCGCAATGTTTCTGAGAAAACAGGGGGCAGCAGGGCAGGACAGTGAGCAGGGTATTGAAAGCCGTAACCCCCCTTGAAGCGCTCACCGAGTTCAGGCACTATGGTCTAACATAGAGTCTTAGATGTCCAACCAAAGCACTTCCCGCCGAGGAGTCTCACTGCGCGAGCCTGCGCTGATTGCTCTGGAGACGCTCCGCACGCACAAGCTCCGCTCATTTCTTACGCTCCTGGGAGTCATTCTCTCGGTAGCCACTCTGATTGTAGTGGTCTCCATGATTCGTGGCACCAACCAGTACATCTCAGACCGGGTAGCCAACTTTGGCGCAAACGTATTCCTGGTGACTCAATATCCCATCGTTACCAGCAGGGAGCAATTCGTAAAGTTGCAGCGCCGCAACAAACCAATTACCTGGGAAAATTACGAGTTCGTGCGGGAAAATATGACTTTGGCCACCACCATCGCCTTTACCATGGGCCGGAACACAGGCGATGCCAAGTATGCAAACGAAGACATGGGGAACGTTACCATTCGGGGCGTGACCGGCAACATGGTGGACCTGGATCCCGTGGAGGTTGCTTACGGACGCAGCATCAGCGATGCGGACAATGAGCATCGCGCCGAGGTGACATTCATTGGCACGGATTTGGTCAAGCGTTTTTTTCTTGGCGTTGATCCCCTGGGCAAGACCGTCTTCCTGGATGGCAAGCCCTACGTGGTAGTCGGCGTTGCCAAGGAGATCGGCAGCACTCTGGGCCAGCCCCAGGACACCTTTGCCTACATTCCCGTGGAAACCTACAGAAAAGTCTATGGAACCCAGGAAAGTGGCGCTCTGAGGATTCAGTCCCGGGCGCCCCAGTTCATGGCTGCGGCGGAGGACGAATCGCGCATGCTGATGCGCGCCTTCCGGCACATCCCCCCAAATGACGACGATAATTTCGGCCTCATTGAGCCTTCCGCCATCATGGGCCTGTGGACGAGCCTGACCTCTTTGATTGCGCAAACCGCCATCGGCATCGTATCTGTGTTTCTGGTGATTGGCGGAATCGTCATCATGAATATCATGCTGGCCAGCGTGACCGAGCGTACCCGCGAAATCGGTGTGCGCAAGTCACTCGGAGCTACCCGCCGCGACATCATGCTCCAGTTTCTGATTGAAGCCTGTGTCTTGTCCGCCATCGGGGGCGGCGTTGGCGTTCTTCTTGCTGTTGTGATCGCGCCCGCCATCGGACGCATTGCTTCCTTTCCCACCGCTGTTCCTGTCTATGCAATCATCATTGCTCTGGGCGTTTCCACTCTGGTGGGGGTGTTCTTTGGGGTTTATCCTGCGCGCAAAGCGGCCAGGCTGGACCCGATCGAAGCCCTGAGGTTCGAGGTATAAGTCATGCTGCGCTCCAAGTTAATGGCGGAAAATATGCGAATGGCGCTGGATACCATTCGCACCCATAAAGTGCGCGCCTTCCTGACCGTGCTGGGTGTGGTGATTGGCGTGACGGTTGCCATTGTCGTTGCCTCCATGCTGCTGGGCCTTGAACAGAACGTGCAGGAATCTTTCAACGAATTCGGCGTAAACAATCTCTGGATCTTCCGCTTCAATATTGGGATCCACTTTACCCGCCTCAGCCCGGAAGAGCGCATGCGCAAGCCGCTCACCCTTGAAGACGGAATGGCCATCAAGGAGGAGATTCCGTCTGTGAAAGATGTGAGCATCGAAATCTTTCCCCGGGCAGGTCAGGGCCCCGGACCAGTGCGCACGGCGCGCCACAAAAACCATGAACTCACAAGTATCGACTTTGAGGGAGCAACAGCCAATTTTGCTGAAGTGGGTTCTCTCACTCTTTCTGACGGGCGTTTTTACACCGAAGCTGAAGATCTCCATCGCGAAGACGTGACTGTGATTGGCTACGATGTTGCCAAAACTCTTTTTCCCGATGAGAGTCCCATTGGAAAGCAACTCGAGGTTGCCGGTACGCCTTACACCGTGATCGGCATCTACGAGAAAAAGAAAAATACCGCGATCGGCAACGGCCAGGACAATAACATAACCGTTCCGTATCGCACCTACCGCAAACACTATCCGCAGGACGACGAGCACTTCATTGTGGCTCAAGCTCGCACCGGAATGAGGAACATGGCCGAAGATCAGATTCGCGGGCTCCTGCGGCAACGCCGCCGCGTAGCGCCGGACAAGCCGGATACATTCGGCATCAGCAGCGCTGAAGCGCTCGGTACTCAGTTCCGGGACATCATGGCCAACATTTTTCAGCTCGTCATCGGGATTGTCTCGGTCGGCTTGCTCGTCGGCGGTGTGGGCGTAATGAACATTATGCTCATGGGCGTTACCGAACGCACACGGGAAATTGGCGTGCGCAAGGCCATTGGCGCGCGCCGCCGCGACATCAGCTTTCAATTCCTGGTGGAAGCCATGACCTTGACCGGAAGCGGTGGCGTGATTGGCGTCCTGCTCTCGCTTGGCATCAGCTTCCTCATGCGCGCCCTGCATCTACCCTCGGCCGTGCCCCTTTGGGCCATTATCCTGGCCGTGGCCGTGGCCAGCAGCGTAGGCCTCTTCTTCGGGATTTATCCGGCAATGAAGGCCGCACGCATGGATCCGGTGGAAGCGCTGCGTTACGAGTAAGCGATTTGCCAATTGCTTTCCCGGGAACCAATTCACCAGAAAAATCGTATCCTTTGATACAGTGATGCAATCACAAAAGGCATAAGATTTAGAATCAATGTCCGCTGCCATGATTTCCAGAAGAGGTGTGTCGTTGCGCGAACCGGCGCTGATTGCGCTGGAGACGCTGCGCACGCATAAGCTGCGCTCATTTCTCACCTTGCTGGGCGTCATTCTTTCGGTCTCCACCCTGATTGTTGTGGTCTCCATGATTGAGGGGACCAACCGCTATGTGGCGGAACGGGTGGCCAACTTCGGCTCCAATGTGTTTCTGGTAATGCGTTTTCCCATTGTGACCAGCCGTGAGCAGTTTGTGAAGCTGGAGCGCCGCAATAAAAACATCACCTGGGAAGACTTCGAGTATGTCCGCGACAATATGCAGATGGCCAGGGCCGTAGGGCTGGAGGTGCGCCGCTCGGGAAAAGTGAAGTACCGCAACGAGACAGTGGAAGATATTGATGTGCGCGGCGTCACCGCCAACATCGGCGAGATCGATATAGAAGAGGCCGAGATCGGGCGATACATCAGTGATGGAGACAACGAACATCGGGCGGCTGTGACCATGATCGGCACGGACGTCTCCAGCCGCTTTTTTGCCGGCGTAGATCCCCTGGGCAAGTCGATCTATATTGATGGCGAAGCCTACCAGGTCGTCGGCGTAGCCAAGCACATGGGCAGCACCTTTGGCCAATCACAGGATAGCTTTGTCTATATTCCTATCCAGACCTACCGCAAGGTCTACGGCACGCAGCAGACTGCGAATATCAACATCAAGGCTTTGGGCCAGGAGTGGATGCAGCCCGCCGAGGATGAGGCGCGCATGCTGATGAGGGCGCGCCACCACCTCGCGCCCAGCGACGAGGACAACTTTGGCGTTGTGGAGCCCTCCGCGCTCATGGACCTGTGGACAAATCTGACCGGGACTTTGGCCAATAGTTCGGTGGCAATTGTCTCCGTATTTCTGGTGATTGGTGGAATCGTGATCATGAACGTGATGCTGGCCAGTGTGACCGAACGCACCCGCGAGATCGGCGTGCGCAAGGCCATTGGCGCCACGCGCAGGGACATCATGCTCCAGTTTGTGATCGAATCCTCCGTGATGTCTGCGAGTGGAGGCCTCATGGGAGTCCTGCTGGCGGCGGGAATCGCATTTTCCGTGGGCCGGTTGACCTCTCTGCCCATGTCGGTGCCGGCTTCCGCCGTGGCCATTTCGATCGGAGTCTCCACTATGGTCGGGCTGTTTTTTGGAGTGTACCCGGCGTTCAAGGCCGCGCAGCTCGACCCCATTGAAGCCCTGAGGTTTGAGATATAGCCATGAGTCGCGTAAGCCTTGCCGGCGAAGACATGCTGATGGCCCTCGAGACCATCCGCAACCATAAGGTGCGCTCCTTCCTGACCGTGCTGGGCGTGGTGATCGGCGTGACGGTTGCGATCGTGGTGGCTTCGATTCTCCTGGGAGTTGAAGACAACATTCAGGCATCTTTGAATGAGTTCGGGGTTGATAACCTGTTCATTTTTAAATTTGATCCCGGATTTCACTTTGGCCGTCTCAGCCCGGAAGAGCGCATGCGTAAGTCGCTCACCTGGGACGATGCCATGGCCGTTCAGGAGCTTTCCGCAGTGAAGAATGTGGCTGTGGAGGTGTTGCCTCGCATCGGCGAGGGCTTCCAGATGCCCACCCGCATCGCCCGCTACAAAAACCACGAGCTTGCCGATAATATTTTTCGCGGCACCACCGCCAGCTTTGCCGATGTTGAGAGCAGTCGTATGAAAGAGGGCCGCTACTTTACTGAGGAAGAAGACATGCATCGGCTGGATGTGGTAGCGCTGGGCTACGATGCCGAGCACACTCTCTTTCCCGACGAACCTGCCTTGGGCAAGCAGTTGCTGATGGATGGAAATGCTTACACCGTGATCGGCGTCTTTGAGAAGAAGAAAAACGCCGCCCCCGGCAGGGGCGATAACGAGGTGCTCATCCCCTACCGGACATATCGCAAGCACTACCCGCAGGATGATGAAAACTTTATCCTTGCCATGGCCTATCCCGGTATGAAGAATGCTGCCGAAGACCAGATTCGCGGGATTTTGCGCATGCGCCGCCGTGTGGCCCCGGACAAGCCGGATAACTTTGGCATCAGCAGCGCCGAACAGCTTGGCAACCAGTTTCGTGAGATTATGTCCGGTATTTTCTCGCTGGTCGTGGGAGTAGTTTCCATCGGTCTGCTGGTGGGCGGCGTGGGCGTAATGAACATCATGCTGATGTCAGTAACGGAGCGCACGCGCGAGATTGGAGTGCGCAAAGCCATCGGCGCGCGCAAGCGCGACATCAGCTTCCAATTCCTCACGGAGGCCATGACTCTGACCGGCGTAGGCGGCGTTCTGGGTGTGGTGCTCTCCCTCGCCATCAGCTTTGTTCTGCATCTGGTGCATTTCCCCTCATCCGTGCCGCTGTGGGCGGTGGTACTCGGCGTGGCTGTGGCCAGCGGCGTGGGTTTATTCTTTGGAATTTATCCGGCTATGAAAGCCGCGCGCCTGGACCCGGTGGACGCGTTGCGCTACGAATAAGTTTTATTTGCCCGTAGTGAACTTTGGTTTTGCTAATTGCTATTTGCCATTTGCTTCCTTCTTAAACCCATACGGACAATGCCGGCATCCTGACTCACAGCAATATCCACGATTGAGGAGATAACGAGCGGTGAAGACGTAAAGCCCATTCTCAATGTAATAATCTTCACCCTCGATGAGTTTTGGCAGGTTGTTCATCGTACTCAGATGCTTGATCAGTGCCAATCAGTTGAATCAGTGTCGTCCGGTAAGGTGTTGGTTTAGCCAGTTGCTACTAGCTGCCAATTGCTAGCTGCCCACTAGCGGCTAGAAGCTTGTTTTCCTGCCCCTCCACCACCGCCCCATCTTTAAAACTCACATATTTCCCCGAAATCGCGGGCACTCGATCGCCGGGAACCACAATGCCCGCCAGATTCAACGGATCAGCGGCAGAGATGGTGATGATGTCCCCGGCGGGCTGCGCGTTCTTCATGGCGCGCAAGGACTCTACCGCAATAGGAACAGCGAACTGTTCACCAATGAATCCGCTGATAAACCGCCCACCGCGAATTTCGCCCCGGTCTTCCAGCCGGCGGAAGGCGATGAGAAGATCGCGCCAGCGGGGTAGAATGCTCTCTCGCGCCAGCAGTTCGCGGAACACCACGCCGTATCGGGCCAGCAAAACCCGGCATACAGCTTCTACGGCCTCATTCGATTCATGGCCGGCGTCATTCTGCGGATGGAGTAAAGACCATCTTCCAGCGCTATGGCGCGGACGGCTGCTGCGCCCCGAGCCATGGCCGGAACGCCGCTTGGGATCGATCAGAGCGCGCAGGTTGTCGAATCCATCAGCAGTGACCATGCCTGCCGCCACCAACTCCCAAAGCGCAGTCTCGATCTCGGCCTTCAGCTTGTCCGCCCCGCGAACAATATCGGCAAAAAATGATGCCCCTCGCGCCCGCAGGAAGGCCAGCACCTCACGCGCTCCCGGGCTCAGCCCCCGCGCCTGCGTCTCCAGATCCTGGTGCGCTGCGCGGACATTCGGCAGCGCCATCCATTGCGCTTCATCGCGTACAAAGAAAGTAATAGGCGCAACACTGGTGGGAATCACCCGCCTCTGGCTCCCGGACGCACCATCGCCTGCAGCGTTTGCCGGCGCGCTGAGCATGGCTGGATGTGGCGACAATCTTCCCCAACCCACAGCCCCGGTCAGGCAGAGCTGATCGAGAAACTTCGAGTCATAGTTGCTGATGCGTTGCGCAAGTATCTGCCGCTCCCAGGCGCTGGCCGGAATTTCAAAACCCTGCAACTGGCGCAGCACCTCCAGCGCGCCATGCTCGTCCCGGACTTGCGCTCCTGGAGCAACGTGCTGCCAGCGAAAAAGCCAGCGCATGAATACCGCTGCTGTCACTGGCTCAATCTGCTTGCGCAGCGAGCCCAATGTCAGGCGGTGAATGCGCGCCAGCAGGCGGCGTTCACACCACTCCGTCTCCTGTGTGCTTCGGGTAAAGTTGCCGCGCAGGATCAGCCCAGTTGATTCAATCAACAGGAGCGTCTTCTCAATGTCCGCAACCGGCAGCGCGAGCATTTCTGCGAGCGCTGACGCCGTCACCGGACCCAGATGCGCAAGCCATCCCGTCAACATGGCCTTAAGAGCATCATCACGCGCTGGGGCAGCGACTTCGACCTCAGGAAGCTGATCAATAAACCCTGCCTCCGGATAGATGGCGTGGAAGGTTTTAAGTCTTTCGGCAGCAACCCAAAAAAACACAGCCGAGGGCGGCTGTGCCACACGCTTATTCAGGTTCGCTCGCGTTGCTCGATTCGAGATCCTCAAGCGCTCAAAGAGAGACGGCCAGTGTTGGTGTTCGATGCCCCGATGCCCCGGTGCCCCGTTACCCCGATCCTCGTTGGATGTTTCCGGCACTGCAACCAACGTCAGCAGCACATCCCCCAGATCATCCGCATCCCGAACATCCGGCCAGGCATCGGCGCGCACCTGTTCGATTGCCGCCGGATCGAGCGCACCCACTTCATTGAGGACTGATTCTGGCAGCACCCGGCGCATCTCCACGGCGCGGGCGCGGCGCTCTTCCAGCGGAGCATCATCCAGAAAGGCGTACGGGTTTGCATTCAGTATCTCGTGCGAAAACACTGACGGCACCGGAGTATCCACCGCAATGCACATGATCTCGCCTGCCGCTATCTGCCGCAACACCTGTTTGAGCCCTTCGAGATCAAGCGCCTCGTGAAAAATATCCTTCATCACTTCGCGGATCAGCGGATGGTCGGGGACCTGAATCGGCCCATCAACGTTTTCCTGGCAGGCGGCGGCATCCGGAAAGACGGACGCCAGCAAATCCGCCGAGCGCGTTCTCTGCACCTGCAAGGGAATCTTCTTGCCATTCCAATAGCGCAGCAGCGCCAGGGAACGGTTGGCGTCCCAGCGCCAGCGCGTCTCCAGCAAGGGTGAGAGCAGCGCCGCCTGCTGCAGCACCTCCTTGACCGTGCCTTCGTGCAGGAAGTTAAAAACGTCGGCCAGGGGAAAGCTGTGCTGCTCAGCCAGGCAGATGTTCAACCCGTTGTCCGTGGCGCTGGCCTGCAATTCAAAATTGAAGGAGACGCAAAAGCGCTTGCGCAGCGAGAGGCCCCAGGCCTTATTGATCCGCGCCCCAAACGGAGCATGGATCACCAGTTGCATGCCGCCGCCTTCATCAAAGAAGCGCTCGGCAATGATGGTTTTCATCGTGGGAACAGCGCCCAGAACGGTCCTGCCGGTCACCACATATTCAATCGCCTGCTCGGCGCCGGAATCATCCAGCCCGCACTCGCGCTTCAGCCACTCGGTAGCCCGCAGTACCTCCGGTGATTTTTGATTGACAAACCCAGGAACCGTGTTGGGCGCCAGCTCGCTGATGCGCTGCCGCAACTCGCCAATCTGCTGGGAAAGCTCTTCCGTGCGTGCAGGCGCTTCGCCCAGCCAGAAGGGAATTGAAGGCGGTGCGCCGTGTGCGTCTTCCACCAGGATCCGGCCTGCGCTCTCAATGCGCCGGATGCGCCAGCTCATGTTGCCCAGCAGGACAATATCACCCTTCAGGCTCTCGACTGCAAAATCTTCATGCAGCGTGCCCACCTGAGTTCCTTCAGGCTCGGCCACCACCGTATAAAGCGCGGTTTCCGGGATGGCGCCACCGTTCATGATGGCAATCATGCGCGAGCCGCGCCTCGCCTTCAGCCGCTTATTCACCCGGTCGCGATAGAGGTAAGCGCCATAGCGTCCGCGCTGCGCCGCAATGCCATCGGAGAGCATTGCCAGCAGGTCGTCATAGTCTTTGCGGCTCAGCTCCCTGTACGGATACGCCCGCGTGAGTACTGTGAACAGCTCATCTTCATTCCATTCTTCCGCCGCGCACATGGCCACCATCTGCTGCGCCAGCACATCCAGCGGAGTGTCCGGAATTATCAGTCGGTCCAGCTCTCCCAAATGAATGGAGCGCACCAGCGCTGCGGATTCCATCAGGTCATCCCGCGTGGTAGGGAAGAATCGGCCCTTGGGAATGGCGCCGCGCCAGTGACCCGACCGGCCTACGCGCTGCAAACCCACGGCAATCGAGCGCGGCGATCCAATGTGGCACACCAGTTCGACATGTCCAATATCAATTCCCAACTCCAGTGAAGCCGTGGCCACCAGCGCCTTGATCTCATTGTTCTTGAGCTTGCGTTCAGCCTCCAGGCGAAGCTTGCGTGCCAGGCTGCCGTGGTGCGCTGCCACATTGCCTTCACCCAGCCGCTCCGCCAGATTGAAGGCCACGCGCTCTGCCAGCCTGCGTGTGTTGACGAACACCAGCGTGGATTTATGTTGCTGTGCCAGCTCGCAGATGCGGTCGTAAACTTCGTCCCATAGCTCGTTACTGGCGATGGGCCCAAGCTCCTGTCCCGGAACCTCGATTGCCAGGTCCATCTCGCGCTTGTGCCCAATCTGCACCACCACCGGATCAGGCCGTCCGTTGCCGGTAAGAAAGTGGGCGACGGTCTCAATCGGCTTCTGCGTCGCCGAGAGGCCAATGCGTTGAATCCTGGAACGCTCGTGTCGCACGGGCGCCCCCGCCTGTGTTCCCTCCGGAGAGGCCTGCCGTCCAACCAACTCTTCCAGCCTTTCCAGCGACAACGTCAGGTGTGCGCCCCGCTTATCATCAGCCACGGCGTGGATCTCATCCACAATCACCGTCTTCACATCCCGCAAAATAGCGCGGCTCTTCTCCGCCGTGAGCAGGATATAGAGCGATTCCGGTGTGGTCACCAGAATGTGCGGAGGCCGCCGCAGCATCTGCTGTCGCTCCTGCGCCAGGGTGTCTCCGGTGCGGACGGCTGTCCGGATGGCTGGCATGAGCAGCCCTTTTTCGCCGGCCAAAGCTGTGATCTCCCCCAGCGGCGCTTCCAGATTCTTCTGGATGTCATTGCCCAGCGCCTTCAGCGGAGAGACGTACAGGATTTCGGTGCGATTGGTGAGATTGCCGGCCACGGCCTTGCGCACCAGGCCATCAATGCAGATCAGGAATGCGGCCAGGGTCTTGCCCGAACCCGTCGGTGCGGAGATCAGCGTAGTTCGTCCCGCCAGAATGTGGGGCCAGCCCTGCTCCTGCGGCTCAGTGGGCGTGCCAAACTTGCGCACAAACCACTCCTGCACCAGCGGGTGCGCCCAGGCCAGCGATTCAGGAACAGCAACCGAGAGGGACATCGGATTTATTGTAATGGATTTTCGCCAAAATTTCGCCAGGAAGAAAAGCAATTAGCGGTTATTCTTTTCCTTGGTTTACCTCGAGCGAAGCGAGAGGTCCCTACCCGAATAAATCATGTTGATGCGTATTTCACACAAGCTCGATGTTTAGCGCAAAAAAGCCAAGGGCCAAAGGCTATTTGCCATTTGCTAATTGGCCAATTGCTATTTCCGTCTAAACTTGTCTCTGTGGCCGGTGTCGCCATCACCGTCGCTGTCCTCGTCGCGCTTGCCATCATCCAGGCGCTGCTTACCCATCGCGACCGCCATCGCTATCCTCCTCCCGGAATGCTGGTGAACGGCTTGCACGTGGTCAAGCTTGGTGAAGGACTGCCCGCCATCGTCTTTGAGTCCGGCATTGCCAATTCTTCCATGAGTTGGAACTTGATTCAGCCGCAACTCGCCGAGCAAACCGCAACCTACAGTTATGATCGCGCCGGCTTCGGCTGGAGCGTCGCTTCAGGAGGCTCTTGCTCACTGGAGAAGATCACCGCAGATCTTCACGCTTTGGTGGACTCCCTCAAGATTCCCCGGCCTCTCATTCTGGCAGGACACTCCTTTGGCGGCTATGTTGTTCGCCTCTACGCCCACCGTTTTCCCGGCGAGGTCGCCGCGCTGGTGCTTGTGGACCCGGCCACACCGGAGGAGTGGATGAATCCCACCCGGCAGCAGCGCTGGCGGTTGCGCCGCGCCATCTTCTTCACCCGCGCCGCAGGCGTGCTGGCATGTTTCGGCGTGGTTCGCATCGGTTTGTGGCTGCTCCTGCTCCGAACCAAAGATACCCCCGGCCCCATCTCTCGCTTCAGTCAAACATTGCAGAGAATCCGCTTCGAAGTAAAAAAAATCCCGCGCGAACTGCTGCCTCTGATTCGCGCCCATTGGAGCCGCCCAGGATTCTACTGGGCCATGGCTTCTTACCTGAAAGCCTTGCCGGCATGCGCCAGGGCCGTATCAAGCTGCCCGATTCCGCCGCGGATTCCCGTAACAGTGCTTTCCGGCGCACACCAGCCGCCGGAACGCCTGGCAGAACACGCGAGCACGGCTACCCGACATCTCATAGCCACCCAGAGCGCGCATTTCATCCATCTGGATGAGCCAGAACTGGTGGTGCAAGCAATACGCGAAGCGTTGCAACACGCAGCTACGAGCGTCTAACCGCGAGACACTAGATAAAATCGGCCGTGCGATCAAATGTTGGGAGTAGTAGGCGATTTTTTTGGGTTTAGCCAGGAGCCAGCAGCTAGAAGCTGGCAGCTACTCTCGATTTGTACTCACATTATCTCTGGACAAGGCATCGAATTAACTAAGGCTCATAGCAGCAGTCCCCAGTTAACTGCATGCCAAGTCCAAAGTCAGTACTACGAGCATTTTTGTTTTTAGTGTTGTTCTTATTCAGGCCCACCAGTGTTTCTGGGGCTGATGACATGGCAGTTCGTCTGTTCGATACGCCTGTCAACATAACGGACCTGCTGCTGATCTCTGCGCTGGAGATCGAGCAGACAGACCTGGATTGTTCTCACCTTGTGCACTATCTATACCAGCGCTCCGGCCTGGATTATGACTACGCCAATTCAATTACCCTGTACAAAGGAACTAAGGCTTTCCGGCGCGTCTCTCAGCCGCAAAGCGGCGACCTGATCGTATGGCGCGGACACGTTGGCATTGTGGTTGATCCGGAAGGGCACAGCTTTGTAAGTGCATTGCGCACTGGAGTCAAGGTCTCGTCGTATGTCTCGGCATATTGGAAAGGGAAGGGAGGTCATCGTTTTTTCCGCTATGTCAGACAAACACCGTCCGCAGCACACCTTTAGATTTGACTTTGCTCTTCCCTATCTCCGTGCTCGCTCGGTGCCTCAGTGTCTCCGTGGCAGGTGTCGCCTTCGGTTCTTCAATTACCAACTTACCAACTTACCCAATTACCAAATTCTCTGATAGGGCCATACTGTCTCAATCAAACACAACTAAAGTTCGGGGAGCCGGCTTAAGGTCGAAACCCCACGCTTTCCCAAAGCGGAGCACTCTGATACAGCACACCATGGTTCACCACAGATCGCACGCTGCGTACGTTATGGATGTCATCCAACGGATTGGCATCCAGAATGTCAAAGTCAGCGCGCTTACCCGGTTCCACGCTGCCACTCTCGCTCTCCAGCTTCATCACCCGCGCCGGAACGATCGTGGCCGCCTGCAGGGCCTCCATAGGCGTGAACCCGGCTTCCACATACAATTCGATCTCGCGATAGAGCGAATATCCCGGCACGCTCTGATCGGTCCCCGCGACGATAGGGACTCCTGCGCGATGGAGCGCGCCTATCAGCTCCAGATAGTGTTGCCGGACTTTTTGTGTCAGTGGAGCAAGATTCGGCGGCAGGCCGCCTGTGGTTAATTGCTCGCGCATCTCTGGGGCCACCCTGGTTACGCCAGGTTCCATCTTCGCCACCGGTACGTCAGCCGTACGCAGAAAGGTCATCTCCAACAGCGCCATGGTTGGGTCAATCACCGTACCGTGGTTCTTCAAAAACTGTACAACCCCCTTCCCGGCCTCGGAGTTCACATCAGCAGACGCTCTGATCTGCCACAGCTCTTCCTGGCGAAGCTTCTTTCGGTTGTAGTTTTTTGGCAGCAAAAGGTCATAGATGTAGTGGAGATGATTGATCTGGTCCATGCCATCGTTGACCCCCTCATAGGCAGTCATCCCCTCGGGAATGTGACCGGTCACCGTCATTCCTGATTTGTGCGCCGCGGCGCAGATCGCTTTCACATTGTCGGAAGTTACCGAACTATAGATTTTCATCTGCTGGAACCCGGCATCATGGTAGCGCTGCACCCACGTTTGCGCATCGGCAGCGGAGTTCACGCGTTGGATTCCCAGCGCGATTGGACCGTCACCATCCACAATTCCCGCCAGCAGCATGCGCGGCCCAATGGCGTGGCCGCTGTTTAGCGCGTCGCGTATGGTCGTGATGAAGTCAAATTCGTTGCCTACATCGCGGACCGTGGTAATGCCCGCCGCCAGATAGATCGGGCCCCATTCCACCTGCTCGTAGTGTGCATGCATGTCCCACAAGCCGGGGATGATGAATTTGCCCGAAACATCAATTTGTGTGACCTCCGCCGGTGGTCTCGTCTGGCTGCTTGGCCCAACGGCAACGATCTTGCCGCCACGCGTGACCACCGTGGCATTGGCAATCGCAGGCCTTCCGGTGCCATCGATCACGGTTGCGCCCACAAAAGCGAGTGTTCCGGCCTGCGAACCGGCAAGCCTCGCGCTCAGCTCCGTGAGCGACGCCATCTCATCCCGTGCGGCGCTGGCAATGAATCTGGGCAGAAGCGGCTCGTATTCATCGCGCACTGCTTCAAAGTGGTCAAATTCCGCATCGGTAGTGACCAGCGCGACAAGATTGTTGTCGCTATCCATCCACAGCGTCTCCATCCCCCAGATTAGGCCGCGAACGCTGTAGCGGCGCAGCGGAACGGTGCGGCCCGCGAGATCGAAATTTTCTTGCGCACGGTCCTGAATGCGGATTGTGCCGGAAGGAACAATCGCCAACTGGGCGGGAGAGCCATGGGTTTGCCAGTAACGGATCATGGCCATCTGCATCGCCACCGGAGCGTAGCCCGAGATAATAAAGAAGATGTCCGGCGCTGCGACCGTGCGTGTCTCTTGTTCCTGGCGGATACGGAAGGACTTCTCAGCCCCTGTGATCTCCCAATCAATGGGGCAGAAGCGGCAAGTCCTTCCCTGGGTGCTGAAGGCCCGCGGAGAATAGTCGGAAGCGGCCTTCAAAGTCGTCGTAAGAGGCACTCTGCCGCCACGATCGGTAAAGATGAACTGCGATTTCACTGTCAGGATTTCGTCCTGCCGGGTGATGGTATAGCTCTCCTCTCCAATAGGCTGTTCAAACTTGTGCAGGCGGAACTTGCCGCTCTCAGCGGCTGCGCTGGACGCGTTAGAAGCCTGCGCCGAAACGCCAACGGCAGTTAATGCCATGAGCAGCGGCAGCAATATGCGGTACGTGCGAGGGCGACTGGTGTCTTCTATATGCTTTATCATTGGTGAGAAAAATTATACAGCGGCAAAATTGAGGGGCTGAAGGCTAAACACTTCTTCGGCTGGTCGGATTGTAGTGCTAATTGCCAGTTGCCAGTTGCCAGTTGCTAATTGCCATATCCTCGCATTGCAAAAAAAGCCGGGATTATGTGAAACGCTTCGAGCAAATTTATCACTTACCATACAAGAGGACAATCAGGCAGTTACAAAACTTCAGAAAACTTAAACATTATTGGGTTGAATCGAGAGTTCCTGAATCAGTATTTTCTAGGCTGCAAAGAAAAATCCATCCCGGCCAGGGAGCTGCATGCCGGGGAAAAATGCTCCGGTCAGGGAGTGCGTACCTCGCTTTGTTGTTAGCGGTGTGGTCCATTCATCCATTGGGGCTGAGTCACGATTGTTTTTTCATGTCTTATCAGGAGAATTAGAATGTTGAAGCAACGTTGCATCTGTCTATCGCTGTTTGTACTCTTCTGCGCAGCCATTACCCAGGCTGCCAATAACCGTCAAGTCGACCCTCAGGTCAAAAAGAACCTTTTCAAATGTCCTAACAACACTGGCTTTTGCACTGATATTCAGCGCACCTACCAGGAAGCTCTTGGTCATTACACCGGACACGATGAGCCGGCCATACTTTTCTATTCTGACCGCTCCGGAGCAGGAAACAGCTTGAGCACTACACTGTCCATTCCCACCGATCCGCCGACGCCGCCACAACAGAACGGCACAGGTGGAACCTTCAACTTTCAATTGCACCCGGCCTTTTGGTTCGGAATGGTCCTGTGCGATACCCAGTCTTCACCCAACTTCACTCATGTCTGCAACCCGGACACCGACGCCAATATTTTTGAGGATCCGGACCCCAATTCGCGCCATTTTGTTGGACATCATCCCGGAGCAGCGGTGATGGAGCTCCAGTTCTATCCCCCTGGAGGGCTGAACACTTGTTCTGACCCGGCATTGTGGTGCGCAGCTCTCACCATTGACAGCTTCAACTTCCAGGATCTCACCAATACTCCGAATAACGCCGATTGCCGGAATCGCATTGGTCTTGAGCCCATCAACTTCGCCTTCCTGACTACCACCGGAGTCGCGCAATCGGCCGCTGACCCCTTGAATCCGAACGTCAATGCGCAGTTCACCGTGATTCCCGGAACTACTTTCCAGATGAATCCCGGTGATAGAGTGCGGGTGACGATTCACGATACTCCCAATGGCATACGGACAGTAGTGGAAGATCTCACCACCGGGAGCACCGGATCCATGACGGCCAGCATCGCCAACGGATTTGCGCAGGTAAATTTTGTTCCTGATCCTGATCCGGCCCATCCCTCAGTCACCTGCACATCCGCTCCTTATGCTTTTCATCCCATGTACTCCACCTCCAGCGAGCGCACCCGGGCAACATGGGCCGCGCATACCATCAATAATTCGTTCTCCGATGAAATCGGGCATTATGAGCTTTGCGCTGCCGTGGACCACGAAGGTGGAAATTGCATCGTACCCAGTCCGGCTGACCCGGGGGGCCCCGACTTTGATGACCAGATCGGTGGTTGCTTTAGCGGAGCTTTCGCTGCTCTATTTGGATTGCAGCCCATAGGAGCGTGCATCGTCGGAGACTTCGATTTTGATTCTGCCGGCTACAAATTCACCTGGCCGGGCACCGGTGCTCCCTCCACGGACGCCTTGCTCAAACCCAGCCCCATTCGCTTTACCAGCCCCAGGTTCCGCCAGCAAGGGGATGAGGATGGCAATGACCGCGATGATCGCCGCGGCGGCCTGCACGATTTCGCCCGCGTGGCCTTCGAGACGGACATGCCCATCAACGAGTTCCTGACCAATCCTAATTGCGACTTCGTCACCGGCAACGGCTGTACCAATCCTCCTGCCGGTGACCAGTTCTATCCCATTTACTCAACTACCAGGGGCCACGATCGCGATGATGGCGTGTGCTCATGGCAATTGGGTGGTCCTAATATTCCCGGCACGGAGAATAACTTCGGCGGGACTTCAACCACCGAATACGGAGGTCCGCTTCAGGTTCTGGTAATTTTGCCGATTGACGCTACCCATCCCAACGGCAGCTCCACCACCATTGTCCCTGACTTCCGTCAAGTAATTCCTCATAACCCGTGCCGTCATGACGGCCATGATGACTAGCCTGCAAAACTAAAGAATGTAAGAAGAAGCTAAAGAATGTAAGAAAAGGTGTTCACGATAGAGCCTGGGTGCAAATCCAGGCTCTTTTGATTTTTACGAAATCGCTGTGTGCGAATCAGCGGGACAACATTCCCGCAATAAAGCCAAGAGCCAAAGGCTAAGGGCCAACGGCTGTCCGTCACTTCACATACCTCGCACTCTCACCTTTGCCCAGGGGTCATACTCATGCGCGAACCGCACGCGATCTGAGATCGGCGGGTGGTCCCAATACCAGAGAACCTCCAGCCGGTTGGGATACGGATAATCCAGGCTGAGCTCTCCTAAAACTTGAAATGCGTGCGCAGCATCTTCTTGCGAATTGGGATTGATTCCGTGCGTCACCTCCAGTCCGTATACATCGGCCTGGTGCTCAAGGTGGCGGCTGACAGCGTTGCCCAGCGGCTCGGCAAAGAATCCCATGATTCCCGCCAGCAGAAGAATCATGGGAAATGCGGCCCAATCTTGCAAAGCGCGGATGCGCCATCGCGGCCCAAACCGTCGCAACGCCCACCTCGACAGATGAAACAGGATGTATAAGCCGATCAGCAGTCCAACAGCTGTGGCTACCAGCCCTTTGAGGATATGATGCAGAACGTAGTGGCCCATCTCATGGCCCACGACGAACAGGGTCTCCGGCAGGGTCGTCTTCTGGATGGTTGTATCCCATATCACCACCCGCCCGGTTGCGCCAAAGCCGGTCACATAGGCATTGAGCGTGGTGACTTTTGAGCTGGCCTTCATTTCATAGATGCGGTTGCGCGGAATCATTGCACCCGCGCGCTGTGCGACCTTTTCAATGGCCTCCACCAGCTTGGGATTGGTGTTTTCCAGCGGCTCGAACTTGTTGAACAGTGGATCGATGACCAAGGGCGCGATGTAGATCAGGAAGATGATGATCGGCAAAGACGCCAGCCAGGAATAAAACCACCAGCGTCCGGGGCTCCAGCGGATGACGGTCTGCATGATCCACAGCACGATGGCAAAAAGAGCAATGCTAAGGAGTTCGCCCTTACCATAGTCGGCAAGCCACGAGCCCCAGCCTTGCACGGATAGTCCGTATTGCAGCCCGATGTGATGTCCATAGATGCGAAGTGGCAACTCGGCCAGCGCCAGTGTAAGGAATAGCAGTGGGACGAAGATTGCCGCCTGAATGTACCGCCAGCAGGAAACCGATTCTGCCCAATCGCGATAGCGCGCGCCAAGACCTGAGTAAAGCACCACCACCAGCACCAGCCATGAATACAATGTGCCGAAAATGAGGAATTTCTGGTCCAACTTGTAGAGTGCTTCAGATTGGCGCAGCTTGTCTGGAGGAAGCGTGTAGGCGGTAGTCTGTCTTCCGCTTACCGCAGGCTGTTCGGTCGTTGGCGTGGGAGCATTCTGCCCCCCTGCAGGCAGACAGAGCAAAAATAGCAAGACCAGAATCGTTCGGGTCATCTCCCTCTTTTTACCACAGCGCGACGAAGCGGCAGGTCAATTGAAAGCACGTTTTAGTAGTGAGTCACCATAAGAGACATGAAGGAGACTTCACGCCCACCATGACCTTACCAAGGATCAAATAAAAACCAAACGCAGAAAGTCGGAACTAAAATTGCGCCGCGAGGACACCAAAAGCCAAGAGCCAAAAGCCAAAAGCTAAAGGCTAAAGGCCAAGGGCTGAGTATTTAAACATGTTGCTCCTCCGCGCCCCATTGGCGCAGAATAGCGCCAATGCCGACAACAAAATCCTGCACGCGTCTGTGCTTGTGTTTGGCGCTGCTGGCGTCCAGCAATCCAGCAGTGCCGGCGGAAAGGGCAACCATGCCGGCCACTGCTGTCAATTCCTTCGGGCTGAATTTATTGGCCGACCTGGCAGCGCGCCAGAAGCACAAAAATGTCTTCCTGTCGCCTTTGAGCGTCTTCATGGCTCTGGCCATGACTGAGAGCGGCGCGGCCGGCCGGACGCAGGCGGCCATGCGGCAGGCGCTGGCCGTGCCCGCGGACTTGAGTGAAGATAATTTGCACGCATCGGCATCAGCGTTGTTGCAGTCACTGCGCGCCCAGAAGGGTGTGGATCTGTTCATCGCCAACGCTTTGTGGTCGGATCCCAGGCTGCCGCTGTCCCCCGCTTTCGTCGAGCGCTGCCGCAAACTGTATGAAGCTGACGCCACCACGCTCAACCTTGCCAATCCCGCAGCCGCTGACACCATTAACGGCTGGGTCAAGCAAAAGACGCAGGGCATGATCCCCGCCATCGTAAGTCAGGCGGCCCTGGCCGGGTCTCTGGCGGTACTCACCAACGCGGTCTATTTTCGCGGCCGCTGGGAATACCAATTTGGCAAAAACGAAACCCAGGAAGGCGATTTTCACCTGGCCAACGGCAGGGAAAACCGGCTAAAGAAAGTTCATTTCATGCACCGCGAGTCGATTCCGGGAGCATACCGCAGCGGCGACGGTTACGAGGGCGCCGCGCTGCCTTACGAATCCTCAGAAATGCGGCTTTACGCCATCTTGCCCGCGCCAGGAAAGAGCCCTGAGGAGGTGCTGGCAAAAATGTCTCTGGACAAGATAGATGCTCCCGCTGAACCCGTTGACCTGGAGTTGCGGCTGCCCCGCTTCACGCTGGACTATTCCGTCTCGCTGAGCGATTCGTTGAAGCGCATGGGCATGGCCCTCGCCTTTCAGGGCGGCGACTTCACGCCTATGGGCTCACCCAAGTTTTTTATCAGCGACGTGCTCCACAAAACCCGGCTGGAAGTGGATGAAGAAGGCACACGGGCCGCGGCAGCTACCTCCGTTATCATGGCGGCCACCTCCGCAATGCCAAGGAAGAGGGAAAAGAAGACTCTGGTCTTCGACCGCCCCTTCGCCCTGCTCCTGCGTGACATCCAGACCGGCGCCGTCCTGTTCGCAGGCGTCATCTACGACCCACAGTGAAGGCCGGCTTCTGCAGTTATCCCGAAACGGACCGAGGGAACCCTGCTTCATCAAGGGATCCCCACGGCGAGCAAAGTCCGTATTTCCTAGTTCCACTTTCCCAGAGAATGCAAGGGCGGGACATCTCTAGCCAACGATTCAAACCGGGATTCAACATGCTCATTTCGCAAGGTTTAAATCCAAAAGGGCCCAGGTTTGTTCGGATTTTCGAACAAGATAAAATTTTTGATTGATTTCTCCAGTTGTCCGCTAAAGTACTTCCAACTTCTCCTTATACCTGGGCAAAATGAGGGGTGGATGCTGAAAGGCGTCTGCCCCTTTCCTTTTCGTTGCCCCCTCCCTTTTTACTACAAGTCTGACCTGAGCCTTCAAGATCTTCTTTAAGTTCTTCCACCTCGCAGGCGAACTGTTGCTGGCGATGAGTTTCGTGCTCCTGGCATCCCTGGGCAGTGAGCAAGTCACGACCCGTCCTACCGGATAATCGCCGGAATTCGAGATAAATCATGTAAACGAACATAGACGTATTCTGGTATTGAGTTCCATTTCTGTAACCGATCATTAGAGGCTTTTTAGATTTGCGGGTTCGCCGCCGCAAGGCAGGCGATTCACGTTGACAACTCTCAAAAACCGTATAGTGTAGTCTACGCAAACTTGAGAGGCATCGGAAATTGCTCTGGATCGCTGCGACAAGATGATCGGCGTACGTCTCACCATTTTCTCCCTGCCGAAAGAACCAGGAACAGCTTGGAACTTGCAGGGACTCATTTCACCATTCACCACAAAACCGTTGCGCGCCTTGCTGGTGGAGTTAGGCATGCCTCCCATTTCGGCATGCTTTACCGTCTTCGAACGAGGCTGTGCATGGGCCTTTTTTCTGATGACTTTCCGCCTTACCGGCAGCAGGCTTGTACGCGCTGTGAGGCGCTCATGTTCCTGAAGAGAACAAGGGACAAAGCATGATTCAACTCAAGCCCGAAGTTTTTGCCAGCTTCAACATGACGCCTGAAGGGCTGTATAAGGCTCTGCAGACCGCGATTGAACTGGAGCACTCCACCATACCTCCATACCTGTATGCGCTCTACTCGCTCGATCCAGCCAGGAACGCCTCAATTTATCAGCTCATTTTTTCCATCGTTACCCAGGAGATGTTGCACATGTCTCTGGCATGCAACATTCTCAACGCCATTGGCGGCAAGCCGGTCATCGACCGTCCAAGATTCATACCGCACTATCCAGGGCCGCTGCCGGGTTCGGTGGAACAGGGCCTGATTGTCGGGCTGAGCGGATTCACAAAGCCACTGGTAAAAGATACGTTTATGGTGATCGAAGAACCGGAAGATCCGCTGAATTTTCCCGTGCGTGCGGGCGCGCTGGCCACTGCCCCCCACGAGACCATCGGTGAGTTCTACGATCGTATTAAGAGAGAAATTATCGAAATATCGAAGCACCGCAACATCTTTACAGGGGACCGGCGCAAACAATTGACCGTGGGCTTCAGTGACCTGATTCCGGTCACCGATGTCGACTCGGCGGTGCAGGCCATCAATCTGATTGTCGAACAGGGTGAAGGCACCACCACTTCGCCCCTTGATCCCGAAGACCAGCCGGCGCACTACTATCGCTTCGCGGAAATCTATTATGGAAAGAAGTTGATCAGGAATCTCAATCCCCGTCCTGGCGAACCGGCGTTCGTGTACGGAGGCGCTCCAATTCACTTCGACCCCAAGGGCGTGACGCCGCTGGTGACCAATCCTAAGGCTAAGGACTACCCCGCCGGCAGCCAGGTGGCTGACACCAACAACAATTTCAATTTCACCTATACCAGCATGCTCAAATCGTTGCACCAGGTCTTTAACGGCCAGCCCGATCGCATTGCGCCCGCCGTGGCGCTGATGGAATCAATGAAGCTGCAGGTCCGTTACTTAACTACGGTTGAGGTCGGGACCGGTCTGTATGCGGGACCCACTTTTGAGTATCGCCCGGTCAACGACTGAGCCGGCAAAGCGCGTGGCGCACCCGGAGGTCACTTGGAAATTCACATAGTCAGGAGCAAGGCATGAGCGTGTCGAACTGGTGGATGTTTCACGGCGACCCGGCGCACACCGGGCTGGTGACTGGCAGCGGCATCACCAGCAAGAATGTCGCCCGGCTGAAATTGCTTCATGATGTTCCCATTCCAGGGCCGGTATTGTCTGTGCCCGCGGTCGTTGATGGCTACGTCTATGTGGGTCTGGCCAACAGTCAGGAGGTCAAGGGAGCGACCGGCGGCACTTTTCTCAGGATCAAGGCCAGCACCGGTCGCATCGAGCGCAAGTTTGAGTGGGCCATTTCGCCGGAGGAAGGCGACTCTCATGGCTTTATGGGAATGGGCTGCACGCCGGCAGTGACCGGCGGCAAGGTCTATTTCAGCGCATTCAATGGAAAACTCTACTGTCTCGACCAGAGTACGCTCAAGCCGGTCTGGATCACTGATTTGCGCCACACCGACCTGGCGCACAATCAGCCGGTTTCGAATACGCTCGTGTGGAACGCGGGTGATCCGCCGGCCGCCGGCTGGAGCTCGCCGGTCGTTGTCAATGGTAATGTCTATGTCGGCATTGGGGAAGGAGAGAATCCGGCGCTGTTCGGCTTTGTCTTCTGTCTGGATGCCCAGACCGGCAACGTGAAATGGATCTATTGCACATGCCAGTTCAATCTGGGTGTGCCCAATGCTCCCAACATGCTGCCGCCGGCGGTTCTGCCGATGGGCACGCCGCCGCCATTTTCCGCGGGGCCAGTGAATCCCTCGGTGCGCGGCTGCTCCGTCTGGTCTTCGATTGCTTATGATGCTTCGCTGAACCGCCTTTATTGCGCCACCGGCAATCCCGCGCCGGATGGTGTCCTGCCGACCAACGGATTTTCCAATGGAATTCTTTCGCTCGATGCCACCACCGGCGCCTGCAAGGCATTTTTCCAGGCCCCGCCGGAAAGCAGCTATCGTGCCACGGATAGCGACGTGGATTTCGGCGGCTCGCCCACAGTGATTACCCTCAATGGCCGTCGCGTGGTGGCGGCCGGATGCAAGAACGGCGGTTTCTTCCTGCTGGATGCCGATTCGCTCAAGCTGTTACTGCCGCCGCGTCAGCTTCTGCCCTACTATAACAACGGCAAGCAGATTCCCACTGTGGACCCACACGTGAACGAAAGCATTGAAACCCAGCTTGATCCGCTCGTACCGAACAAGCAGTCGGATGAGGTTGACTGGGAGAATTTTTACGGGACGTACAGCACCCCGGCCGTGCATCCCAGATTGAAACGCTTTTTTATCGGAGTGGGCGGCAACAACTATCACACGGTGGCCCCGGGCATCGACTTTACCACCACGCCGTTCCTGCGTGCTCTTGATTGCAACACCCTCGAAGATGCATGGCCCATGGACAACCATGACCCGCGCCGCTACAAAAACGCGCGCCCGCCCATGTATTCAACGCCCGGTGAATCGGGGTTAAGCTCTCCGGCGGTCGTCAATGATGTGGTCTTCTGCTCCACTTCGCTGGTGGCCGTCTACGCATTCGATGTCAGGAGCGGCAAGATGCTCTGGCAGGACCGCCTGGGCGAGCAAACCGGAGGAATGAACGGCGGCTATGGTTATTGCCTCGGCCCAGCGGTGTCCGGCAACTTCGTTGTGGCGGGAGCGCTGGTGTTCGGCAAAAAAGGCGGCGGCGTTCTCCGTATCTACACATTGAAACCTTGAGGCGCTTATGCTCGGAGCTGTCTTTCTGCTCGGTGTGGTGGCCGGGCTGGACAATTTGCAGGTTTGCTCGTCGCTCGGGCTTCTGCCTATGCGGCGTGCGCGCAAGCAACTGCTTGCGCTGGCGTTCAGCGCCTGCGAGACCCTCGCGCCCCTGGCTGGACTTATTGTCGGCCACCTGCTGCTCAAAATCGCCGGTCGGGCCGCCGCCGTGGCCGGGCCCGTGGCCGTGCTGCTCTGCGGGCTGGCAGTGATCCTAATCGCGCTGCGCAAGCAGGATGTATCTGAAGTTGCTGGCAGCCGGGGCGTGCTCTGCGGTCTTCCGTTGTCGCTCAGTCTCGATAACCTGCTGGCCGGGATTGGATTGGGTTCCATGCACTTGCCCGTAATGTTTTCCGCTCTGATCATCGGGCTCACCAGTGCGGCCATGTCATGCATCGGCCTGTACTTTGGCGCGTGGCTGCGCCGCTTTATTCCCGGACGTGTGGAGTTCGCGGCCGGCGCGCTCTTGTGTGCGCTGGGAGTGCGTATGTTGCTGGCGTGAATCTTATGATGAAACAAGTTGCCGGCCATCTTGATTTTCCCACGGGCATTGCCCTCGATCCGCAGGGAGGTGTCTACGTGGCTGAGTCGGGTCTGTCTTTTGCGGGACCGCCTTCCGGAGGCAGAGTTCTTCGCATTGCTCCGGACGGCAGCCGCGTCTGTCTGCTCGATCGCCTGCGTGCGCCGGTCAACGGCGTGGTCTTTCACCAGGGCTCGCTCTTTATTTCCGAAGGCGGATTTCCAGGACGCATTACCCGCTTCTCCGTTGCCCGCGGTGAAACCGCCACCGTGCTGGATAACTTGCCTGGCTTCGGCAACTATCACACCAACATGGCCGCCATCGGTCCGGAAGGGAAGCTTTATTTCAGCCAGGGTTCTATGACCAACAGTGGAATCATCGGTCTCGACTCCAACGATCTGGGCTGGCTGCAACGTGTTCAGCACAATTGCGACATTCCCGCCTTTGATCTGGTGCTGGCCGGCGTGAATGCGGAAAGCCCCGACCCGGTTTCAGGAAATGGACACAAAGTCAGTACCGGAGCTTTTTCTCCCTTCGGAAAGGCCACCAGACCCGGTGATCGGATTGCGGGGCGGGTTCCATGCACCTCTGCGGTGATGCGCTGCAATCTCGATGGCAGCGGGCTCGAAGTTGTCGCCTGGGGTCTGCGCAATGCCTATGGTCTGCGCTTCGCGCCCGATGGGCGCTTGCTGGCCACCGATCAGGGCGCGGATGATCGCGGAAGCCGTCCTATCAGCAATTGTCCGGATTTCCTTTTTGAAGTGCGGACTGGCGCATGGTACGGATGGCCTGACTTCATGGGCGGCGTTCCCGTAACCGATGCGCGCTTCGGCAATGGTGGCGGGCCCCGGTTTCTTCTCGCCAACCATGATGATCTGCCGGCGCCCGAGCGTGCGTTGATGGAATTTGAAAAGAATGTCTGCGCCACAAAATTTGATTTTGCGCCGCGGCAGGCCGGATCGTGGGAAGGCCATCTGCTCGTAGCGCTATTCGGCGATGAACGTCCTCTCACGGCCCAGCCCGGACCGCGTGCCGGCCGTTGCCTGGTTCGCGTCGATCCCTCGGACTGGTCGGTGCACCCGGTACCCACCCGGCCGCTGCACCGTCCGATCGATGTGTTGTTTACGCCCGGGGAGCCTTCCGCGTACGTCCTCGATTTCGGTGAATTTGAGATTACGCCGGAGAAGAGAGTGCAGGCCCGCCAGCATAGCGGCAGCCTGTGGAAGTTTTTCCCGGATTCTATGGAGGCCTGAACTATGGCGACTGTTTCTTTTAGCAAAGACATTGTGCCGATGTTTTACGAATTTCGCGGGCCCATGTTGTGGCGCTTTGATCTCACAAAATATGAGGACGTCAAGGCTAACGCCTCGGCCATCTACAGCATGATCAGCGTGCAACCCAGCCAGGGCGGCATGCCCCCGGAGCCTTTTCCCGCGTTTACCGCTGTCCAGGTCAAAACCTTTCAGCAGTGGATGACGGAAAACTTCCCGCCCTAAGGCAAGTGGACGCGTTACGCCCCTGATTTATTCTCTCAAGCGCGGAAATTGCGGAATCGATTCGAGTCGCATTTGCCCATTGATGAGGGTGTGGAGAATTGGCGGGCGTAGCCGATCGGCGAGCTACGCCCCGTAGCTTTACTTCCTGCGGCGCCAGATACTTGAGTCTGGTCGCAATAACTACTTCCTTTACAGAAAACAGCAGAATAGAGGTTTCCCTAAGCGAAACTGATTGCGCTCCCGAAGTTTTGTATCGCCAAATAGGCTTTCAAACCAGAAATCTAACAGCTAGGCAGATATTCATTAATCTTGATATAGCTGTACCGTTTTGGTCTTTTAATTAGAAGTTCACAAGAAATCAAAAAGTTGTTCCATTCGCGATATTTTTACATTCCCGAATATTGTCAATTGCTCCGCCATGACATATGCTGTTCGTTCCTGTGGTTGGTTAATTCATGAGCTATCTCGATTCCCCCCGTCTCCACTTCCGTGGCTGGTTTCAGGCCGATGTTTCCACCATTAATAACGATGTCCGCTTCTTCCAGAACGCATCGTTCGTCCCCGAGTATCAGCAGCTTAACCAGAACGATAAGGGGCTGATCCAGAACAATTGGAATCCGGAAGGCACCGGAGTCTTTCGCTTTCTCGATTGCGCAGTGACCTCTCTCGACGGCATCACGGTTCAAAACGCCACCGCCCGCGCGCCCGGCAAGCTGGTCGATCTGGACCCGCAGCAGCAAATGGTCTCGCAGATCTGGGGCATGCAGATCCGGTTGGTCGACGCCGCTGGCAAAACCCTGGTCCAGGGCGAATATAAACCCGCGGCGTTCACCAATCTTTGGCTGCGCCAGCAGGATGAGGGCTTGCCCAATGATCAGCAACTGGCGGCGGTCTATCAATCGGTGATCGAGGGCGTGCAGTGGTTTGACATCTCCCGCTTTCCTCTTCTCCAGTCCCTGCAATCGGCCACGCAGGCCGGCCAGCTCTCAATCAACTTCAATGTCTTCGGCTACAGTCGTAACAACATGGTTCCTCGCTACACCATGGGCCACGTTGTGGGCACCATTGGCCCCTACCTCCAGGGCGAGCCCAAACAATTTGTCCGCGGCCGGCAGTTTATCTATACCGGAAACTGGCCGGTGCCGGCCGGTGGGATGGGCAACATGCAGGCGAAGGTCTCCAGCAACGGCAACACGGTCACTGCTGATTTCGGGAACAGCTTCCCTATCGAAAGGGCGAACTCTGGTCTTAAAGATATTGGCCAGGTTTTTCTCGGGGTGCTCGCCACCAATCCGCCTACCATCCTTTCGACCGTCAGCTCAGGTCAGGTGGCGCTCATCGGCGAAGTCCCATATTGTACCGGCGGCTGGTACGACCGGACCGCCGGGGTCGTGGACTTCGAACTCAACTCCAACGCGCGACAACTCATCCCGGCTAACCCTCTGGTCGTAGTTTCACCGGCAGCCGACGGCAGCTACACCGTGCGCCTGCAGGAAACCATAGATGGCCAATACATGCGTGCGGACAACTTCGTCTACCGCATCGATCCTGGCCAGACGCAGCACATTGAGTTCTATGCCGACCGCTTCGGGGCGCCGATTGCGAACGCCACGATCAACCTGAGTGTGACGCAGGGCTTCATGGGCGGCGCCGGTGGAGGCAAAACCGTCCAGCCTGTTACGCGCCCCAGGGCAGCCATTCCAGCGATTGCAACGCCGGCGGATGCCGTCCAGTGGCCCACCAGCGTGACCGCCGACAACCAAGGCCATGCAACGGCGCCGATTGTGGCTTCCGCTGAAGGTCCCGGCACGCCGCGCGGCTACCTCAGTAGCCAGATCTATGGCATCGGATACCAGTTGGCCTCGCAGCCTGCCGGCTATGTCTCCAATCCGATGAATTATGTCAGCATTCTCGCCTACAGCAAGAAAGAAGCGCCCGAAACGCCCACATGGTATCGCGATATTCAGTATCTCTTCACCCAATACGGCAACCTTTATCCGATTATGGGACGCTATGTGGTGAACCTGGCTGACTATCACGATGTCGTGCGACGCATCAGCATCCTGGAGCTCGCGTTTTCGCTGCCCATCGAAGAGCCCGACCACATGCCCGTGACGCGCGATCTCGGGGCGGGTGATCGCGCCACCATCCTCAAATGGCTCCGCTCACGAGGCCCCGACGGGCTTCCACCGCTGGGAACACCGTCGCAATCGCCTCCGGTGCCTCCTCCCATCGTGGACGAACAGGCCGAGGCCGCGCTCCCCGAACTGCGTCCCGAGCAAGCCGCGGGCAAGACTGCCGTCCTCCTCAACCTGGAAAAGCGGGGCAGGATTGCTCCCTTCAGCCAGAAAGGCCCATCCAAATGATCAAGCTCGATCCCCAGATCCTCACCAAAATCCAGTTGGGCGGATTGCCCGATCTGCGTTACTACCTCCAGAAGGCGGTTGAACTCGAGCACAGCACCATTCCGCCCTACCTCACCGCGATGTTTTCGCTCAAGCCTGGCGTCAATCACACCATTGCGACGCTCATCCACTCCATTGTGGTGGAAGAAATGTTGCACATGACGATCGCGGCCAATATCCTTATCGCCATCGGGGGTCGCCCGGAGATCAATAAGAGGGGCTTCATACCGGAATATCCCGGACCTTTGCCCATGAACATCGGCGACCTGATCGTCGGTATCGAAGCTTTTTCGATTCCTCTGGTTCAGAACACCTTCATGGCGATTGAGGAGCCGGAAGATCCCATCCACATCCAGCCGCCCCCGACGTTCGCCGCGGCCGCGCAGCCCTCCTACGCAACCATTGGCCAGTTCTACGATGCTATCGAGAAAAAAATTCTGGATTTGGGGTCAGATATCTTCGTGACCAAGACCGCTCCCCCGCAGGTGGTCAACCATCATTGGTTTCCGCCTTCCAAACTGTTCCCCATCACCGGTCCGGAGATCGCGTGCGCAGCCATTGAGATCATCAAGACGGAAGGGGAGGGCACGTCCACGTCTCCATTCCAGTCGGGACACGACCCGGCGCACTATTATAAGTTCGGCGAAATCGTGAACGGACGCCGCATCGTCCGCACTCCCAACGGCGGTTATGCCTATGCGGGTGAAGCCGTGCTCTTTGACCCGGCGGGTGTCTGGCCCCTGAAGCCCAACTGCAAGATTGACCAATTCAAAAAAGGGACTCAAGCGCGCACCCGCATTGAGCGCTTCGCCTACAGCTACTCCACATTACTGAACTCGCTGCATGATACCTTTAATGGCCATCCGGAACGGATCAACGCCGCTATCAGCATGATGTATGACCTCCGCGTTTTTGCCGTATCTCTCATGGAGACGGATGCCTTGGCCGGTGGCGGGTTGACCGTCGGCCCAAGCTACGAATTCGTGGACACCGCCGGCGGTATGCCCGGATAAGGCCTTACGTTGACGGGATTCCTGCATCCGCACCACAAGGCACTTTCAATGCCACGCAAAGCGGAATAAGGTAATGGTGAGTGCTCATGGACGGCCATCGCCGTGGCGGAAGGGAAGTTTACGATGAGTGGCAAATCCAAAGTTGCCGAACTGAGCGTCGTCGGCACGTGGGCTCTGGTGGAGGCATGGGATATCGGAGACGATCCGAAACATCCAACGAAAAAGACCTATCCCTGGGGCAATCCCCCGGCCGGGTACTGGGTGTATGATCGCAGCGGTCATTTCAGTCTCATGATTTCGCAAAACCCGCCGCTGGCAATACCGGCAGGCCCATTCCCCAGTCCGGGCGCCACCAATCAGCCCAGCTGGCTCAGTCCGGCCGCACCATGGAAGGTGCCCTACGAGTTACTCATCGCGACCTTCTCGACAGCCGCACCCTATGCCTATTTCGGCGCCTATACGGTTCAGTTGGATAGCAAAAATCCCACACGCGGAGGCACCATCAACCACACAGTGTTTTCCGATGTGATGCGGGCCTACACTGGGACCGTGCAGCCCAGGCCGTTTCTGTTTGATGGGCACGACTATCTCAACGTTGGGACGCCGGGTCAGTATTTGCGCCGGCTCAAGCGCTTGACGTGAGAGCTTTGCGGAAACCTGATTCTTCGTGGAGCCGAGCGCTCATAAAACCCGATCATTTTGACTTTTCCCGCAACCTGTTGCTGGAATTTTCTTTTGTATAATGGCTCGCTCAAACTGGGGAGGCCAATGCATGATCCAAATCCGTTCCACGGTGATCTATGACGATGTTGCTACGGAACTATCTGCCCAATCCCAGGCCGGGCAGCTCTGGATCGAGAGTGGTGATCTGTCCCGCGCCACCCGTTTTGAATTGAAACCACGAGGCGTCTGCCGGGGCGAGCTCTGTTACCCGCTGCCGCCGTCGAGGCAATCCGAATTCGTGCAGGAACAATCCGGCAAATCGTGGTTCAACCTGACCGCCTTTGCCCGGCTGATGAGCCAGCCGGTAGCCCACGATGCCGCGCATTCCCGCCTGGTATTTCGGAGTGCGCTCCGATCAGCGCCGGCGATTGTCCTCATTGCAAGCGCCGGACTTCACCCTTCCCGATATCGACGGGAAACTGCATTCGCTCTCTGATTTCCGGGGCAAGAAGGTTTTTCTGGTGACCTGGGCTTCCTGGTGAGGCTGCCACTTTGACTTGCCGGGCTGGCAGGCAATCTACGAAGAGCTGAAAGACAAGAATTTCGAAATTATTACTGTGGCCGAAGATACCCGCGGTGTGCAAGATGCCGGCCCTTGGATGACAGCCGCCATGTTACCCATGAGCGCGCCTGTAAGATCGCCTGCGCCGGCAGAGAGAATCAGGCTGACCCACACGGCCCTGATTGACCAGGAGCATCTGATTTCCAGGCTCTATAACATGGTGAATGTTCCTACCGCGGTGTGGATCAATGAGCAGGGAAGAATTGTTCGTCCCAATGAAACCGCTTATGTGGACGACCGCTTGAAGCACATCCACGGTTTGGAGTCCGCTCCCTATATCGCTGCCCTGCGCGATTGGGCGGAAAGAGGCAGCCAGAGCGCGTATGTGTTCAGTGAAGAGCGTCTACGGGAGAGTCTCGCGCCGCAAAATCCGGATTGGTCGCTGGCGGCCGCGGAATTTGGCTTAGGGGAGTATCTTTATAGGACTGGTCGTTTGCCTGAAGCCATTTCTCATTTCAAAGAGGCTCAGCGCCTGAACCCTGAGAGTTGGAACTATAAGCGTCAGGCCTGGCTGCTCTCCGATTCCCAGCGGGATTACGGCACTACCTTCCGTGAAGAGGTAGCCAAACTCAACGGTAAGAGATACTACCCGCCTCGCGATCTACCGGGAGAGATGGCCTGATCGAAATTGCGGCCTGTGCTGTGCCAGACGACGCGGTTACGGGCTTTGATTACGCCCGGACACCGAGGTGTAGACACGCGACGCATTAACCCCCGCGCATCGATGGAGAGATTCGTTCCCTGCGTTGGCGGTTTACGAGCGAATCACGAGCCATACACAATGCGCGGATCGTCAAAGCGAGGCGAAGCCTAGCTTCTTCGCTTGGCAATGACCCATCCGGCAAGCAAGCCCAGGGCAAATCCGGCAATTCCAACTGTGGCAGCTGTAGTTAGCGGCCTTTCCTTGATCGCATGACGGGTCTTCCTGACTGCATCTTCGGTTCCCGCTTTCACCTCCTTGATCCCGCGACCAATCGCTCGGTAGCTCGAATCAACATGGTCCCGGATTCCCTCAGAGATCTCTTTGGCCTTGTCGACAGCACCGGTAAAATTGCTCCTTAACTGTTCACCGAAAGAAGAGGCATTTGCGGTAGTCATAGTTGTTTCCTTTCATCACCAATATTGGACTCAAAGCATTGCTACTGCTGTGACCGCCGTCACAGGTGTCAGTGAGTTGGATTCATGCCGCTTACTATCAAACCACTCCGCAGGCAGCCAGGTCAGGCGGCCGCCTGCTTGGCTGCTTGTCGAATGCCCCGTCTGGCTGCGATTCGCACGCTGCTGGCCTGGGGACCCTTGTCTCCTTGTTCTTCCACAAAAGTCACGGTTGTTCCAACTCTCAGACGGCCGAAAGCCCGACTCAGGACGCTGTCTTTGTGAAAATAGATCTCTCGTCCTTCTGGTGTTGCAAGAAAACCGTAGCCTCTATCTTCGAACAACTGGCACACCTTCGCCGCTGGACGCAGTTCCCGATGTTTTACATCCCCACGCTGGCGGCGCGCATAGTCCTGCAAGCGGCGGCCGGCGGCCTTGAAAGCGTCATGGATGGATTGGCGAAGATGTTTGTGTGGATTCCGGGTCTCCAGATGCTTCCTGATCTCACTTTCGCCGGCTTGTCGTGCCCGGGTTCTCACACTAGGCTCGTGCTTGATCACGAGTTCACCCCCCGGCACAGTCAGGTCAATGCGAACGTGGAACAAACTGCCTTTTCGGTGGCCACGCGGGCTTTCAACTGCCACCCTGCAGCCCATGATTCTCTTGTAGAAAGCCTCGAGTTTTGCGGCCTCCGAACGGATCCATAACTCGGCATCCGGTGTTGCCTTGAGATTCCGAAATGTGATTTGCAAAGGGAAGCTCGTCATTAGATCAGTTGTGTTCATAGTTCCTCTCCATTCAGCGGATATCTGAATCCACGATATGCACGAATGCGAATGGAAGCTGTGAGCCCTGTCACATAGCAGACGGAACTACTTCCCTTTGTCAACGAAGCCGGTCTCAAAGAAGATCTTGCGAGGGCGGTGACGGAGTTTGTATTTCAAGCCAAACTGGTCAAGCGCGCATCTCTGGATGTGACCGACTGCCTCCGATGGAGAGTCCGTCATCACCAGCCGGCTCACATCCTCGGCATCAATCGCGCCATTCTTCAGTACGGTGTTGTCAAGAAACTGGATTAATGGGGACCAGTAGGCAACCCCCATCAGAACCACAGGGAAGCTCTTGATCTTTCCTGTTTGTATCAGAGTCGCTATCTCAAAAAACTCATCCAGCGTGCCAAATCCTCCGGGCATGGCGATGAAACCGTAGGAATATTTGGCCAGCATCAACTTGCGGACAAAGAAGTATCGAAACTCTACCCACTTGTCCAAATATGCGTTTGGTTTTTGCTCCTTGGGCAGAGTAATGTTGCAGCCCACTGACGTCCCGCCGGCCCCCTTGGCTCCCCGGTTCGCCGCCTCCATCAAACCTGGCCCGCCGCCTGTCATAACCGTAAAACCTGCCCGTGCAATTTGGCCGCCGAGCTCACGAGTTAGCGCATAGTAAGGATGCGGCTCCGTAAATCGAGCTGAGCCGAAGACTGTGATGCACGGACCGACAAAGTGGAGCCTGCGGAAGCCGTAAATCAGCTCTCGAAAGATTCGCAACGCTCTCCGCAACTCGAAGCCACGGGATCGCGGCCCTTCCAGGAAGATCTGCTCGTCATTCGTCGAAGAAGTCTTTCCCCAATCAACGTCCGCGGGAGATCTCTCCCCGGCAACGTGCTGGGCTACTGGCGACGGCTTTGATGCTGGCATTGAGTATCCTTCAGGTGTTTCTCGAACTGCTTGGTTAAGACCTATATCAAAATCACTCGCCTGGTTTGGCCGTGATGATCAACGGGCTCACAAATGCGAGCAGATTCTTCCTCATTCCCATTTTAAGTTCCCTCTAGGTGTGCGAACGTGACGGCCATCACGGAGAGGGCCGGGCCGCAAGGCCTACCCTTTGAGTAGCGTGATGCAAGGAGCGCATTTCTATGATTCTCCAAAACATCGGAAGAAACAGTCGAGCCAATCTCCAGATAGTACCAAATAGCCAGGCCATCAAGTGTTGCAACACTTCTGCGCGACCTCCGAATATCTGGTTCGCACTTATGATCCGTGCTCTTATAGCTCTTACCATCTTACCTGCGCTTGCAGCGGCCGCAAATGCGCAGGTCAGCGCGCCGGATTTCAGAGTTATCGTCTTGCCCGACCCGCAAAATGCGACACAGAACTTCCCCCAGGTGCTGAACAGCCAGGTGCAATGGGTAGTCAATAACCAGAAAGCGTTGAACATCCAGATGGTGCTTTCTGAAGGTGACAACGTCAATGACGGTGCCTCCACGCCACAGTTGCAGAACCTTGATGCCGCTTTCCGTCTGCTGGACAACGCCGGCATTCCTTACCTGCTGCCCATCGGCAACCATGATTACAACGCCTTCAACCCCAAGGTCAGCCGCGATCTCACAGGCTTCAATCAATGGTTTGGTCCCGGGCGTTACGCCGGCAAGGCCTATTTCCAGGGCAACTTTCCCGCCGGAAGCAACGCAAACTTGTACGGCGTGCTTACCATCAATGGACAGCAATACCTGTTCATGGGGCTTGAGTACCGGCCAACAAGTGCATCTCTGGACTGGGCCGAGTCCATCCTTGCGGGAAATCCGGACAAAGAAGTGATCGTCGTAGACCATTCCTTTGTGATGAAGAACAACATGCGTGAGGACCTGTACGACGATCAGGACATGCCGGCCGGCAACGCCACCGGACAGGCCACGTGGATGCGGCTGCGCAAGCATCGCAACATCATCATGTTCTTGAGTGGCCACTTCAGTAGCGCGACTGGTGGGCGCCGGTCCGATCTGGGAGACAACGGTAACCTGGTGAATCAGCTCTTTGCTGACTTTCAGGACTTCGCCAACGGCGGCAACGGCTGGCTGCGCATCATAACATTTCATCCGGTCACAAACAGCATCTCAGTGCAGACCTATTCTCCTTTTCTGAATCAGTACATGACGGATACAACCAACCAGTTCACGCTGATCTATCACAATAATTTTCCGAATTCCGGCATCGGAAGTGTCAGCGGGAGAGTCCGTAACCCGTCGAGCTGCTCTGCCGTTGCGGGAATCCAGGTGAACGCAGGCAGCACCTCCACCACGTCGGCCGCCGATGGAAGCTATCATCTGTCGGTTCCTCCGGGAAAATATACAATCACTGCGTCCGGCGCCGGCTGGAACAGCAGCAGCCTGACTGAGAGCGTGAGTGACAGCCTGGACACGCAGATGAATTTCTATCTCTCCGCTGCCGGCCCGACTCCAACCCCTACACCAACTCCGACGCCAACACCAGCACCCACGCCAACTCCTTCTCCTTCCGCCTGCACGGCCACTGCGGTCGGAGTCAATGCTTGCTCGCCGGCTTCAGGCAGCACTGTGAATTCGCCCGTCCACTTCACTGCGGCTGCCAGATCCACGCTGCCCGTCACCGCGATGAGGATTTACATCGATAATGTCTCGGTTTACCTGACCTCAGCAGCCAATCTCGACATAAGTCTTACTGTAAGCTCGGGAGCACATAACGTCGTGGTGCTGGCATGGGACTCGAGTGGCGCGGTCTTCAAGTCATCACTGACCGTGACCGTAACTGCCGGTCCAACCCCTACACCAACCCCTACACCTACCCCTACACCTACCCCAACCCCAACTCCTCCTCCTTCCGCCTGCACGGCCACTGCGGCCGGAGTCAATGTTTGTTCGCCGGCTTCAGGCAGCACTGAGAGTTCGCCTGTCCACTTCACTGCGGCTGCCAAATCCACGCTGCCCATCACCGCGATGAGGATTTACATCGACAATGTCTCGGTTTACCTGACGTCAACAGCCAATCTCGACGTAATTCTTACCGTAAGCTCGGGAACGCATCACGTGGTGGTGCAGGCGTGGGACTCGAGTGGCACGGTCTTCAAGTCATCCCTGAGCATGACCGTAACTTCGGGCCCGACCGCCAACTCCGGCCCTAACCCCAACGCCCAGCCTGAAGGGTACAATCTCGGGAAAGTGATCAATATCTCGAACTCTCGTGCGGCACTCACTGCTTGCGGGTGATCTACCACTAAAGAGGTTACCGGATAGGTACGCGCCCAGACGGACGCCGTAACCAGATTAATGTCCCTGTGATCCTGGTGACAGCGGTATCAGCCGAGAAATTGGATTATGAATGTGTGTTTGGCAAATTCAGCACCGCCTCCCATGCATTTACGTGTGACGAGCGTCACGGTAAATTTCTCGCCACCGGCGGACAATCAGTTTGAAGGAGATTGAGTATGACCAATAAAGTTCTTGTCGCCATCGATACCACCGGCCTGTCTGACTTGGTAGCTGAAACACTGCCCGCGCAGGTGCGCCCCGACCAGACAGAAGTGCTGGTCTTGCAAGTCGTGGAGCCATTCTTCTATTCGGCCCCGCCGGAAATGTCTCCTGGCTATCAGCCGGAGATGGAGTCACGGCGGAAGGAGCGTCGGGAGGGTGCGGAAAATACTCTCAACTCTGCTGTGGAGACCTTGCGCCATGCCGGATTCAAGGTGGGCTCGCGCGTGGTAGAGAGTGAGATTAAAGAGGGAATCCTTACTGTGGCCTCGGAATGGGGTGCGGACCTGATCGTGGTGACCTCGCATGCCCGCAAGGGAGTGGCCAGGTTCCTCCACCGCAGCGTGGCTCAGGGCATAGCGCACCGGGCTCCCTGTTCCGTGCTGGTGCTGAGAGAGCGGAATGAGAAAGCCGCCGCCTAAGCCGGCCTCAGCAAGAGAAGTCACGTGTTAATGTCAGCGAATGCTGTTGCCGTTGGCTCTCGTGCGCGGGCGGGTGCTCTAGGATCTGTGGGCGCTTCAAGACGCACCATCCCCGTCCTCGGCTGGTGCGCCCTAAGTTGCGCTTCCGCTAGGTCTCACGCAGCACTCTTCTTCCCTCCGTGCTTGGAAGCGGGCGTCTCTGGGCTGGCACATTGTTCAGCATGCAGTTTTGCCGCCTCGGTCTCATGATGCATTGCGTGTTGATTGTGCCCGTGAGCCAGGTATGCGTGGTGAGCTGCCTTTTCGTGCTCCTGGCCTTCATCGTATTTTGCTGCTTCGTTGTAATGGTAGGCTGCCTTCTCATGATGGCGGGCAGCGTGATGATAGTGTTCCCAGGTCTTTGACATAGGACTCTCCTCAGTTTGTTAGATTCCGGATTCCTTCGTGGCTCTGATGGGCCCCCACTTCAAGGTGTGTGGCCGGGCATCACAACGTTAGATGGTGGATATCGGCAAATCTGCTCAATATTGCACACTTGGATGAAGGCGGAAAGGCTGATCTGCAAGAAGCAAATCATGTTTTCGAGCGTTCGCTTGCTCCTCGCGGGCGCAGTACTTGCTTTAACGTCGCTGCTCTTTCACCGCTGTCTCGGATGTGCTCGCAATCATCCGTTTCCCGGCAGTTGGCCATTGCAGCCAGGATTTGGCATAGATTTCATCGTGGTTCCCAGGCGCATACGCTGTGCAGAATCGATGGATTAAAGAGTTTGGCCTGTCCTTCCGATATACCTCCATTAGGAGAATTATTTCTCATGGGGGCCACAGAGTCGAGCGTTTACAGGGTGGGTCACCCTGACTGTCCAACCACTGCTGACCTTAAGCACACTTGCGTTGATCTATGGCCCTTTGGATCCATAAATCCCAATCTGTACGGGACATTGAATGGAAAGTAAGCAAGAAACGAACGGCGAAATAGTTCCGCTAGCTCCGGAATACCGCCGCGAACCACAAGACGCCATCCTTGACATGGCGTTTGCTGCATTCGTGGAGGTAGATTCTGAATCGCTCATTACAGATTGGAACCAGCGGGCGGAGAGCACTTTCGGCTGGCCGCGCACATTAGCCATCGGACGTCCGCTTGGCGCATTGATCATTCCGCCTGACCAGCGTGATGCTTATGACCAGACCGTGCGAAACTTCTTTGCCTTGCAAGCCGGGCCGGTGCAAAGCCAACGGATCGAGATTGCGGCTCTGCACCGGGATGGACATGTTTTCCCCATCGAATTGAGCGCTTTCGCCACCCCCTGGGGCCGAGCCTATCGCATGGCGGCCTTCATGCGGGATATCAGTCGTAGACAGATCATTGACCAGGAAGCCGAAAAGAGGCATCGGGCGATCATGGACCAACTCGCTGAGCCTTATCACGAGGTTGATCTGCGCGGGAATTACACCTATTTGAATAAACCGCATTGCGAGATTTATGGCATTTCATCCAGCAGTGACCGGTTAGGAGTGAACTTTAGAGCATTCTTCAGGCCTGAGGATATCAAGATGTTCCATGAAATTTACCATCAGGTCTATTTGACGGGAGAACCCGCAAGGCACGAATATCCAATCACGGTCCCGAATGGCGAGTTGGTCTTCAGTGAGCAGTCCGTCTTCCTCCGAAAGGACGCCCAGGGCAACCGCATCGGCTTTATGGTTTTCACTCGTGATTGCACGAAGCGTAAACAAAACGAAATCGAGTTGGCCAAAGCAAAAAAAGCCGCCGAGACCGCCAGCAGGGCCAAGAGCGAATTTCTCGCCAACGTGAGCCACGAAATCAGGACGCCCCTCAATGGTGTCATCGGCATGTTGGAATTGGCTAACTCGACCGGCCTCACCTCCGATCAGAGAGAACTTTTGGGATTGGCCAGGGATTCGGCGGAGACCCTGCTGGAGATCGTGAACGACATCCTCGATTTCTCCAAGATTGAAGCCGGCAAACTGCAACTCGAGCGTGCTGAGTTTGACCTTGCAAAAATTGTGGCGGAAGTCATGCGTATCGCGGCCATTCGTGCCAGCCAGAAGAATCTGGAGCTAACCTGCGAGGTCGTTCCGGGGATTCCTCGCCTCCTTCTTGGCGATGGCGGCAGGCTCACGCAGGTACTGAGCAATCTGGTGGGCAACGCCGTCAAGTTCACTGCGCTGGGAAAAGTAACGTTGCGTGTTGAATCTGTGGAAGCACAGGCCGGTGCGGGAGATCAGGCGCGGCTGAAATTCTCAGTCTATGACACCGGCATTGGCATTCCCCGGGAAAAACAAAAACTCATCTTTGAGGCATTCTCCCAGGCCGATGCCTCCACCACACGGAAGTACGGTGGCACTGGCTTGGGATTGGCAATCTCTTTGCGCATCGTCAAATCGATGGGTGGAGAGATCTGGGTGGAGAGCGATGCCGGACGAGGATCAGCTTTTCATTTCACCGCCAATTTTGCCCTGGGCCAGGTCCCGGCGCCAGGATCCACTGCTGAAAACCAGACAGAATTACTGGGGTTCCTATGTCGCTGACATCAAGCCAGTCAAGCTGGAACGAACTCAAACCAATCAAGGGGCGGGTGATAGAGACTCGTAGCGAAAGCTGGTCCATTCTGGAGGAGACGCTGAATGGAGGCTAAACAACGGATTGACAACGCGGTGGTTCCAACGGCTTGTAAAGACGGCCGCGAACGAATCCGCACCATCCTTGCAATGGCCTTGGATGCATTCGTTGCAGTAGATGCCGAAGGACTGATTACAGATTGGAATTTACAGGCGGAAAGCACTTTCGGCTGGCCGCAAGCCTTAGCCATCGGCCGTCCACTTGCCGCATGGATCGTTCCGCCTGACCAGCGTGATGCCTTTGAGCAGACCGTGCAAAACTTCCTTGCCTCGCAAGCCGGATCGGCGCAAAACCAACGGATCGAGATCACGGCTTTGCACCGGGATGGGCGCGTCTTCCCCATCGAGTTGAGCATGTTCTCCACCACCCTCGGCGAGGCCTGCCGCATGGCCGCCTTTGCACGTATCCCCGACTCCTCGAAGCATATGGACGAGGAAGCGGAGGAGAGGCATCAGGCGATCATGGACCAGCTTGGGGAGGCCTATATCGAGGTTGACCTTCGTGGGCGCTACACGTTTTTGAATAAGACCTATCGTGAGGTGTATTTTCCGTGGTCTGCGCGTGCGCATTTAGGCGCGAGTTACAAGGCAATCTTCACGCCTGAGCATGCCCAGATGTTTCGCGAAACGTACCATAACGTTTATCTGACCGGTGAACCCGCAAGACTCGAGTACTCAACCACGCGGCCCGATGGAAAGACGGTCTTTATCGAACAGTCCGTCTCCCTGAGAAAGGATCCCCAGGGTAATCCCATCGGATTTATGATCATCGCTCGAGATTCCACCAGGCGTAAGGAAGGTGAAATCGAGTTGGCCAAGGCAAAAGAAGCAGCCGAGACGGCCAGCAGGGCCAAAAGCGAATTTCTTGCCAACATGAGCCATGAAATCAGGACTCCACTCAACGGCGTGATCGGCATGGTGGAATTAGCAAACTCGACTGACCTTACGCCCGACCAGCGGGATCTGCTGGGTATGGCGCAGGAATCGGCCAACAGCTTGCTGGGCGTCATCAAAGACATCCTGGACTTTTCCAAAATTGAAGCCGGTGAACTCGAATTCGAGCATACTGAGTTTGATCTTGCAAAAACTGTTGCCGAGGTCATGCGCAGCATGGCCATTCGTGCCCACCAGAAAACGCTGGCCTTGGCGTGCGAACTCTCCCCGCAGGTTCCCCGCCTCGTTCTAGGCGATGGCGCGCGCCTCAAGCAGGTTCTCAGCAATCTGGTGGGCAACGCCGTCAAGTTCACGGCGCAGGGGAAAGTAATGCTGCGTGTTGAATCTATCGAAGCGCCGGCCGGTGCAAAAGACCAGGTGCGGCTGAAATTCTCGGTTTCTGACACCGGCGTCGGCATTCCCCAGGAGAAACAGAAACGCATCTTTGAGGCATTCTCCCAGGCTGACGCTTCCACAACGCGCAATTACGGCGGTACCGGTTTGGGACTGACAATCTGTTTGCGCATCGTCAAATTGATGGGTGGAGAGATTTGGGTGGAGAGCGATTCGAACCAGGGATCGGTTTTTCATTTCACCGCCGCCTTTGGCCAGGGCTCTGGACAGGAGCCATGCTTCACGGCTCAAAGCCAGGCGGAGTTGGCCATTCTCTGCTCACAGCCGTCACTCGCAGCGGCAAACGTAACGCCTGCGGCGGTGCCTCCGCGTGCGCGGGCGAGTGAAGCGCTGAATATCCTGGTGGCTGAAGATAACCTGGTGAACCAGAAGTTGGCATTGCGCCTGCTGGAGAAATTAGGACACTGTGTCGTGCTGGCGGACAATGGAAAAGAAGCCCTGGTTCGCTTGCAGGAACAGTCTTTTGACCTGGTTCTCATGGATGTCCAGATGCCGGAAATGGATGGTTTTTCCGCCACCGCGGCCATCCGCCAGAAAGAGCAAAACACCCACGCGCATCTGCCCATTGTTGCCATGACCGCGCATGCCATGACCGGCGACCGTGAACACTGTCTGCGCGCCGGTATGGACGACTACATCGCTAAACCGGTCAATCTCACTGAACTCAACCAAATCATCGGGCGCGTCATGCAGGCTCACACTGTAAAGGAGCTTGAGCGGCAGGTTGCTATGCCGGCTACCGATCTTCCTGGATTTCCCGTGAGGCGCGCCGGGAGGTAAGTCGCATTCAAAAATCCCGTGTGAGCATTGGAATCAGCAAGGTACTTACCACATCGAGGCATTGGATCTTTCTTCCGATTCCCCGATGCCCCGATTGCGTCCCCGACCAAAATGCTAAACGGCAGTCAGTGGCTTCTATGAAGTGCGCTCCAAGCGCTGCAACCAAGTCGTTGCCCCAGGAATTCGATCACGCGTGCCTCTGCTCGCTTGGTTGGGCCCGTGGGATCATCATCCCGGAGGTTCACCGTGAGCACTGAGTGTGGCTTGCCCCCCAGGCCCGGTGCTGCGTCTGCCGGGTCGATCTCGATGGCCTCAAAGCGCTTTCCGAAGCACGCCTTGTACGCGGCGAATCGCTCGTCCGGCACGGCAGGATCGCCATGAAAGCGTAACCCGATCACCGAGAGATCTTCCTTCTCCAATCGCTGTCGTGTGCATTCCAGTTCGGACGGGGAAAGACCAATTGAAGCGCGCCGGCTCGCCGTGATAGGGAGGGGAAGAGAGGGTTGTGACATCACTGGCGCAATCACCGCTGGTTCCGTCATCATAGCCAGCGCAAAGCCACCGGAGAAACACATCCCTAGAGCGCCGACTCCTGGTCCGCCGCATTCGCCATGGACCATGCGGGCCAAGGCGCGCAACCAGTCGACGATAGGGCTGGAGCGGTTAACCGCCCACAAGGCGAATTCGCGCCGGACGCAGATGCTCTTCAGCAGCTCGCTGATGGCATAACCTTTGGTGATTGGCCGTCCCGGTTCTCCCAGCAGGCTAGGCAGAAAGACCGTTTGGCCGGCCTCGACCAGCCGGTCTGCAAAGCGCACCACCAGGGGATGAAGGCCGGGTATCTCGTGAATGATGATGGTGCCCGGTCCCGCGCCGCGCCGGAACACCTTGCGCGTCCATGGGCCAAAAGTGAAATCAAACTGTGTGTAAGCGGAGAGCTGCTCAGCGTGTTTCATTTCCATGCGCCATCATTCTCGCATGCTTTTGCTCTGTGGTTACTTAAGTCTCGCCCACCCGGTAGTAGTTCAAGTTGGCACAGCTTAAGTCTCCACCATCATACTGCCGATTACACCCCCCAGGTAGGGTCCAATGTCATCACGAAGTTCGTTGCGTAGAAAAGCAGTACTTCCCGTAACCATCACGCGGGACAACAGCCTGCACAAGGAGTTTGCCTATACGCTGGATGTAACCAGGACATCAGCCCGCCTGGGCGGCCTCTCCTCGGTTCTGAAAGCCGGAGAGATCATCGAGCTCCAGCGCGGAGCTCTTAAAGCAAAGTTCAAGGTATTTTGGATGGGAGCTCCAGGAAGCACCGTGGCAGGCCAGGCGGGGATCAGTAGTCTGGAGCCGGCCAAGTGCATTTGGAGTGTTCCTCTTTGCCCGGACGAAGCCGATCTGGCCGTAGATGCAACGAGCATGCGCAATCCCATGGCGGCGGTCAGTACTGCGCCGCAATTTCCCCTGGAAAAACGGAAAAATCCACGCTATCCGTGTAGTGAAGGTGTTTCTCTTAAAACCAATGGTTCCACCTTTCCCATTTATGGCGAAATCAAAGATATCTCGGCGGGCGGAGTCTATGTGGAGCTCCTCACTCCTCTTATGGTTGGAACCCGCGTCACCCTCAAACTGACGGTTGAAGAGCTTGGGCAGTTGCAGACGCCCGGTATTGTTTGTACTAGTTATCCCTTGTTGGGGATGGGGCTCTGCTTCACCAACTTGTCGGTACAGGATGAGGAGACGATTGCTCAAATGATCAGGAAGATTCGATTGGCGGATGCTGTTGCTTCTGCTCCATCATTGGAAGAAACACGGCTCTTGTTAGAAGAGACTCCGCCTCCTTCTGTGGAAGATACGGACATTCCATCCGTGGAAGCAACAACCAAGATCGTCGCCTTGGCTCGTGATAGCAGGCTTTCGTCCTCGCCTCTTCGTCTTGACGAATACTCAGCGCTGGCGTTTGCGAATGCCTGTGAAAGCCTCACCGCAGGCCTCGATGATTGGAAAAGCAAGCACTCGCCGGAAGAGATCAAGGCAACGTGTAAAGCTGTAGGCGGTCTCCACAAAAACCTGTTATTAGCAATTCCTGCCGTTGAATTGGCGGATTACTTCTCCACCATACCGCTCAAGCCCACTCTTACCCAGTGATACTTGTTTAGTGTTTTGTAGTTTATCCCCTGAGCTTGCCGAAGGAGAGGGAACCATGCTGTTCATAAGAAATATCCCAGGGACCATGCCCTAAGCTGAATACTGTTCAGGGTCGAAAAATATTAGTTCTCAAAAAACGGCCCGTACTGAAAATAACGATTTAGTGTTTTTCATGAACTTTCGCGGGTCAACGGTCCTGCACGACACCTAAGACGCATCGAAAAACAGGTTCGTCATCCCGAGGGTTTGCCGACGCGCCAGCGGCGGTAAATCGGAGGGACCTTGCGCTTCACCCGTCAACGCAAAAGGCTCCTGGGCCACTTAAGTGAACAGTAATGAGGCTAGGTTGTCCAAATACCCCGTTCCTAATGCATAAGATCAGCGCCCCTCGAGCTTTCGCATTTGAATTTGCTAAATACTAAATACTAAGTACTAAATACTTTTTGTCCTTTGTATAAATACTCACTAACCACCCAATACTCGTACCATGTTGAATTTTGCGATCGCAAATGTTCAAAACTGACCAGCTTTCCTTCACTAGCGGTATCTACCTTTAGATAGTACGGAGCCGGAATTAGTGTCGACGTTTTTAGACTCCGCGAGTCAGTAAAAATTTGTGGGTGGCCCACCTCCCAAGGCCCTCCTCCGTCCTGCTCGTAATGGGAACACCAGAATATTTATAGATAGATAAGAAACAAGTGCTTATGAAGACCAGGTCGTTTTTGAACCGAAAAGTGCAGCTCGCCTTCGGGTCCGCGATTGTGAGCCTACTCATCGTGGGCATCATCTCCTATCGCACCATGGTCGCGTCCACTGAGAGCGAGCAATGGGTGCGGCACAGCCATGAGGTCCTTGAGAACCTTCAGGATCTGCTCTTCGCCATGGGCAGCTTGGAATCGAACGACCGTGGATTTGTATTAACCGGCCAGGAATCCCGGCTCCAGTCCTACCGTTCCGACAAGCTAAGCGTGGAGCAGCACTTGGCGGGCATTCGCAATCTGACGGCGGATAATCCCGAACAACAGCGGCGGATTCCAACTCTGGAAAGGCTGGCCGGCCAGAAGGCTCAGTTCGCAGAGATGGTCATGGGCCTGCGTCAGTCCAGGGGGTTAGAGGCGGCAAAAGACGCCATTGAAGGCGGGCAGGGCCAGTGGATCATGGATGAGTTTCAAGCAGCGGTCCACGAGTTTCAAGGCGAAGAATTGCGGTTATTTGCCTTACGCAGCCAGGACGCGCAGCGCCGTCTGGGCCAGTCGAAGATCATTCTGATCCTCGGCACCGTCCTGGGCTTGTTGATCGCTGGCGCCGCAGGTTGGAGCGCCCCGCGTGACAGTGTGAGACGCGCGCGGGCAGAAGAGGCTCTCCGGGCCAGCGAGGAAGAATATCGGACGATTGTTTCTGAAATCCACGACTATGCCATTTTCATGTTGGATCCGCGAGGCAGGATTATCACTTGGAATGCCGGCGCCGGTCGGATCAAAGGTTATACCGCCGAAGAGATTATCGGCCACAACTTTTCTTGCTTTTTTCCCCCGGAAGATATCAGGCAAGGCAGGCCGCAGGAAGTGCTCCGCATGGCTGCTGAAAGCGGCCGGTACCAGGAACAGAGCATGCGTGTCCGCAAAGACGGCTCACGATTTTTGGCCGGTATCACCTTCACGGCGTGGCGTGACGCGGATGGAACTCTGAGGGGCTTTTCTGAAATCAGCCGCGATCTCAGTGAAAGCAAGGAAGCCGGAGCAAAATACCGGGGGCTGCTGGAAGCCGCTCCGGACGCCATGGTGGTGGTGAACCAGGCCGGAGAAATTGTCCTGCTGAACGTTCAGGCGGAAAAGCAGTTTGGCTATCGCCGCGATGAACTGGTGGGTCAGAAGATCAAGAGCATCATTCCGGAAGGTTTTGCCGAACGGCTGATTGCAGACGGTACCCGCACCCCGGCTGAGGCCCTGGCGCAACAGATCGGCACGGGGATCGAACTCTACGGGCGTCGTAAGGATGGCAGCGATTTTCCCATCGAGATCATGCTCAGCCCGCTGGAAAGCGCGGAAGGCATCCTGGTGACCGCCGCCATCCGCGATATCAGCGTGCGCAAGCAGGCGGAAACGCACTTGGCGCAGATGGAAGGCAGGTACCGGGGGCTATTGGAAGCGGCTCCGGATGCCATGGTGGTGGTGGACCAGTCTGGCGAAATAGTCCTGCTGAACGTTCAGGCGGAAAAGCAATTTGGCTATCGCCGCGATGAACTGGTGGGGCAGAAGGTCAAGAGCATCATTCCTGAAGGCTTCGCCGAACGGCTGATCGCAGATGGCACTCGCACCCCGGCTGAAGCGCTCGCGCAACAGATCGGCACGGGGATTCAACTCCTCGGGCGGCGCAAGGATGGCAGCGATTTTCCCATCGAGATTATGCTCAGCCCCCTGGAAAGTCCGGAAGGCATCCTGGTGACCGCCGCCATCCGCGATATCAGTGTGCGCAAGCAGGCGGAAAGGCATCTCTCGCAGATGGAAGGCAGGTACCGGGGACTGTTGGAAGCCGCGCCCGACGCCATGGTGGTGGTGGATCAGTCTGGAGAAATCGTCCTGCTCAACGTTCAGGCGGAAAAGCAGTTTGGCTATCGCCGCGATGAACTGCTGGGGCACAAGGTCAAGAGCATCATTCCCGAAGGCTTCGCCGAACGCCTGATCGCAGATGGCACCCGGAGCCCGGCCGAGGCTCTGGCGCAACAGATCGGCACAGGGATCGAACTCTACGGGCGGCGCAAGGACGGCAGCGATTTTCCCATCGAGATTATGCTCAGCCCGCTGGAAAGCCCGGAAGGAATCCTGGTGACCGCCGCCATCCGCGATATCAGCGTGCGCAAGCAGGCGGAAAGGCACCTGTCGCAGATGGAGGGCAGGTACCGGGGTCTGCTGGAAGCGGCTCCGGATGCCATGGTGGTGGTGGATCAGGCTGGAGAAATTGTCCTGCTGAACGTTCAGGCGGAAAAGCAGTTTGGTTATCGCCGCGATGAACTGCTGGGGCACAAGGTCAAGAGCATCATTCCCGAGGGCTTCGCCGAACGGCTGATTGCAGATGGCACCCGGACCCCGGCCGAGGCCCTGGCGCAACAGATCGGCACGGGGATTCAACTCCTCGGGCGGCGCAAGGATGGCAGCGATTTTCCCATCGAGATTATGCTCAGCCCGCTGGAAAGCGCGGAAGGCATCTTGGTGACCGCCGCTATTCGCGACATCACCGCGCGCAAGCAGGCGGAAGCCGAGCTTATGCAGGTGACGGAATTAAAACGCTCAAATGAGGAATTGGCGCAGTTTGCCTCGGTTGCATCCCACGATTTGCAGGAGCCGCTGCGCATGGTGGCCAGCTACACTCAGCTTCTCTCAAGTCGATACAAGGGAAAGCTGGACTCCGATGCCGATGAGTTTATTGCCTTCGCCGTGGACGGGGCCAACCGCATGCAAAGCCTCATCCAGGACCTGCTCGCTTATTCCCGCGTCGGGACAAAAGGACTGGAACTGCTCGATACCTCCAGTGAGGAAGCGTTGCAGCATGCCCTCATCAATCTGCGTGGCGCCGTCGAGGATAGTGGCGCTCTCGTGACCCACGATCCATTGCCCAGCGTGCTGGCGGACGAGATGCAGCTCACTCAGTTATTTCAAAACCTTGTCGGCAATGCCATTAAATACCAGCGCCCCGGAGTCCCCCGGATACACATCTCCGCCTCCAGGAACGGCGGGAAGCGCTGGATGTTTTCCGTAAAAGACAACGGCCTGGGAATTGACTCCCAGTATTTTGAAAAAATCTTTGGCGTCTTCCAGCGTCTGCACAAACGTGAAGAGTTCGCCGGTACCGGCATAGGCTTGGCCATCTGCAAGAAGATTGTGGAGCGGCACGGCGGCCACATCGCAATCGAGTCACAGCTCGGGCAGGGTTCTACCTTTCGCTTTGCCCTGGCGGAAGGTGAGGAAAAATCATGAAATCCAATGGAGTAGAACATTTGCCCATAGAGGTTCTCCTGGTCGAGGATAGTCCCGGCGATGTCCGGCTCACCCAGGAAGCCTTTAAAGACGCCAAGATGCATGTCAACCTGAACGTGGTGACGGATGGCGCGCAGGCCATGACTTTTCTGCTGCGCCAGGGAGAGCAGGCCCACGCTCCTCGCCCTGACTTGATCTTGCTCGATTTGAACCTGCCTAAGAAAAACGGCCGCGAGGTTCTCGAGGAGATCAAGGCGGATCCCAAACTGCAGTGCATTCCAGTGGTTATCTTGACCACCTCGGCGGCTGAAGAGGACATCCTGCGGAGCTATCAGCTCCATGCCAATTGTTACATCACCAAGCCTGTCGGTCTGGATGGCTTCCTTAAAGTCGTTAAGAGCATCGATAATTTCTGGCTCTCCGTAGTCAAATTGCCGGCGCACGGGCAAGCTGTATGAAGCGCCAACCCATCAAGAAGCTTCTCCTGGTCGAAGATAACCCCGGAGACGCGCGCTTGCTGCGCGAGATGTTCAAGCAGCAGGGCTTGCCCAGGACTGAATTGATTCACGTGGGGTGCATGAGAGAGGCGGAGAAGTACCTGGCGCAGCATACGCCGGACATTATTCTTCTCGACCTGGGGTTGCCCGACGCGCAGGGACTGCAAGCCGTTCGCCGCGTCCGCGCAGCCGCTCCTCACATCCCTTTGGTTGTGCTTACCGGCTTGGACGATGAATCCCAGGCTGAGGAAGCTTTGCAGGAAGGCGCCCAAGACCATCTCATCAAAGGCCAGGTCGATGCCCGCGGCCTCCTGCGCGCCTTGGGCTATGCCATTGAGCGTAAGAGTATGGAAGAAGCCTTGTTCATCGAGAAAGAACGCGCTGAAGTTACCCTCAACTGCATCGGAGACGCGGTCGCCTGTACGGACATCTCGGGGAATGTAACATTCCTCAATATCATCGCGGAAAAAATGACCGGCTGGTCCTGGCAGGAAGCTGCTGGCCGGCCCATGGCCGAAGTCTTTCGCATACTGGACGCCAAGCATCGCGAAACCATCCCCGATCCCATGGAGTTGGCGGTTGGTCAGGATCGGACCATGCACCTCCCGTCGAACTGTATCCTCGTTCGCCGTGACGGACTTGAAATTCCCATTGAAGACTCCGTCGCCCCCATCCACGACCGTGAAGGCGAGGCAACGGGAGCGGTAATCGTCTTTCGCGACGTGAGCGCGGCCCAGGCCATGACGCTAAAGATGGCCCACTCCGCCGAGCATGACTTTCTCACCGGTTTGCCCAACCGCATGCTGCTGAATGACAGGATTAATCGCGCCATCGCCCTGGCCCAGCGCCATCAACAGAAAGTGGCCGTACTTTTTTTGGATTTGGATGGCTTCAAGCACATCAATGATTCCCTGGGACATCCCATCGGTGACCGAGTTCTTCAATCCGTTGCCAAACGCCTGGTCGATTGCGTCCGCAACTCGGATACCGTAAGCCGGCAGGGGGGAGATGAATTCGTCGTGCTCCTTGGAGAAGTGGCGCAGTCGGAAGATGCCGCCATTACCGCTAGAAGAATGCTGCACTCGGTGGCCCTCGTCCACTTCATTGACCCGCACGATCTTCACGTCACTACCAGCATTTGCGTGAGCGTCTATCCCGATGATGGCCTCGATGCCGAGACCCTCATCAAGAACGCTGACACCGCCATGTACCAGGCCAAGGAAAATGGGCGCCAGAACTATCAGTTTTTTAAACCCTCCATGAACGTCCGGGCTGTGGAGCGCCAATCCATTGAGGAGAGTCTGCGCTGCGCCCTGGGTCGCCACGAATTCGCCCTCCACTACCAGCCCCAGGTCAGCTTGATCACGGGAAAGATTACCGGCGCGGAAGCCTTGCTGCGTTGGAACCATCCCATTCGCGGGCCGGTCTCTCCCGCGCAATTCATCCCCGTTGCTGAGGATTGCGGCCTTATTCTGCCCATCGGCAACTGGGTTCTTCGTGAAGCCTGTAATCAGACCCGGATCTGGCAGGATGCAGGCCTGCTCCTCCCTTCCATCGCGGTCAATATCTCCGCCATGGAGTTTCGCAACGAAAACTTTCTTGAAGGTGTATTCGCAGTCCTCGGCGATACTGGTCTGGGTCCAGAGTCTCTTGAACTGGAACTCACCGAAAGCGTTCTCATGAAGCGTGCCGAGTCCGCGGAATCCATCCTCCGGGCGCTCAGGGCGAAAGGCGTGCAGTTGGCCGTGGATGACTTCGGTACGGGTTACTCCAGCTTGAGCTATCTGCGCAGGTTTCCTATCGATGCCCTCAAGATCGACCAATCGTTCGTCCGGCAGATCACCACCGCTCCCAACGAGACCACCATCGTCAAGGCCGTGATCAGCATGGCCCGCAGCCTGAATCTCCGCGTCATTGCTGAGGGCGTGGAAACGCAGGAAGAGCTCGCATTCCTTCAGGTCAATCAATGTGACGAGGCCCAGGGGTACTATTTCGGCCGCCCGGTGCCTCCACAGCAGTTTGCCGCCTTGCTCGAAAACGGCCTCCCGGAATCAGTCCTTCAACCCCTCCGTGTGGAGGGCGTCTTTGCCCTGCCCAATTCCCAGCCCAGCCCCGTTCATAGATGGGAGTCGTAACCCATGCTGAAGGCCTCCGGCCTCCAGCACATCGCAAGCCTCAGCCGTTGATCTTCAATTACCCGATTACCAAATTACCCAATTACCAAATTCTCATCCGGATCAATCCGGCCATGATCACGTCGGGAAGCCAGGCCTTTGATCTTCAATTACCAACTTACCAACCTACCCAATTACCAAATTCTCATCCGGATCAATCCGGCCGTGATCACGTCGGGAAGTCAGGCCTTTGATCTTCAATTACCAACTTACCAACTTACCCAATTACCAAATTCTCATCCGGATCAATCCGGCGATGACGACATCGAAAACAGAATTCTCATACTCCCGTAGCAACGACTATACTCGCTCCATGAGTTCAGGGGCTGAAGCTCTGGCCATATTGCGCCGCTATTGGGGCTATGATTCATTCCGTCCGCTGCAGGAGAGAATCGTTGCCAGCCTTGCCGGCGGCCATGACGCCTGTGTAGTCATGCCTACCGGCGGGGGAAAATCCTTGTGTTATCAATTGCCCGCTGCCATGCTGCCCGGCAAAACCGTAATCGTGGTTTCACCCCTCATCGCGCTCATGCAGGACCAGGTAAACCAGCTTGCCCAAATGGGAATTCCGGCCGCCATGTTAAACAGTTCGCTGGCCGGCGAAGAACAATCTCAGATTCTGCGCCGGTCGGCGGAAGGGCAGTATCGGCTCCTGTATCTCTCGCCTGAGCGGCTGGCCCGCGCCGATACTGTCTCCTGGCTCAAACGCGTGCCTGTTTCTTTTTTCGCCATCGATGAGGCCCACTGCATCTCGGAATGGGGCCATGAATTCCGGACGGACTACCGCCAGCTCAGCTCGCTGCGGGAACATTTTCCTTGTCATCCCATTGCCGCCTTCACCGCCAGCGCCACCCGCCGTGTACGTCATGACATCATTGATCAGCTCCGGCTGCGCAATCCTCACAAGTACATTGCCAGCTTCCATCGCGCCAATCTGCGCTATTTTGTCCGCCAGTGCGATGCGGAGGAGCAATCCGCGCTTCTGGTAAAAGCCTTGAGAAAATACGCGGGAAGCAACGTCATCGTATATTCGCCCACCATCCGAAGGGTGAGCGAGACGGTCGAGTTCCTGCAACAGAAGGGAATAGCCGCCCTTGGCTACCACGCGAAAATGGACAATGACCAGCGCAAGCGCAATCAGGAGCGCTGGATGGCCGACGAGGTGCGCGTGCTTGTGGGCACCATCGCCTTCGGTCTCGGCATCAACAAGGCATCGGTCCGGTCGGTTGTCCACCTCGCGCTGCCCAAATCTATCGAACAGTATTACCAGGAAGCCGGTCGCGCCGGACGCGATGGCCAGTCTTCGGACTGCATCCTGCTATGGCAAAAACGGGATGTAGGCCTGCTCACATACTTTATTGACCAGATTACGGATTCGGCGGAAAAGCAGCGCGCCTGGGAGCGCTACCATGAAATTTGCCGCTTTGCTCAGTCAGCCTCCTGCCGCCATCGCCAGATCTGCCTTCATTTTGGCGAGAACCCTAAATGGGATTCCTGTGGAGCGTGTGATGTGTGCACCTCGGTCCCGGATTGGCTGGCGGGCCATGCCGCGCGACCCGCGCGCAATCATAACAATGTCGCGCGGCCCGCGCGCAATCATAACAAGCATGATAAGAAGATAGTGGCATCGGCGCCCCAAAACGGCCGCTCCCACTTGAAAACCCGGCCCGTAGTGCCGCCCGCCGCGTCGGAATTGAATATCGAACTCGAGGAACGTCTTCGCGCCTGGCGGCGCTCCTCGGCCCGCAAACGGAACATTCCCGCCTTCACCGTAATGCACGATAGCACGCTGGAAGAACTGTGCACCGTGCAGCCCGATTCGTTGGACGCCCTGAGTGAAATCCACGGCATCGGAGCACGTAAGCTCGAGCAATACGGCCGCGAGATCCTCGACATTCTCAAACAGGTCCGCGCCGCCCCCCTGAAATGAGCGTGGGCCGCAACCGCCCGGTTCCTCAATACCGTCAATACCGTCCACTAAGGCATCAGAGCGAGCTGCCACGGGTGTTGGCCTCGTCGTTGCCCTCCTCAACCCTAAACGCTCTGTCATCCCGACGCGCCCGTAAAGCGCACGCGCGTTTTCATCAGCGCGGGCGTAGGGCCGAGGGATCTGCTCCGCCCAAGTTTCGGTTCTACCAAGCTGTTGGCAATACTGGAGCCTCGAGGATCATTGGGTAACCGCTCTTCGTGTTCTTGCGTCTCGCCCTGAAACTAAAGAAGATTCAATTTCTCATTAAGAAACGCTATTGCGGGGAGAAAGGTGCCCTCGGCTATGGCATTTTATGGATGCTCTTTACCAACCTACCAGTATCAAAGAATCACATCGTCCATTTCGTCCACTCTGTCCACTAAGTCCACCATCACTCGAACATAGCTACTTCTCCGCAAGGCCCTATCAGTGGAGATCAGTCAAATCACCGTCATCAGTGGTAAGTTTCTACAAAAAAGCCCGGGCTGCCACGCAGCCCAGGCTTGAGTAGCTCATTCGTCCCTGTCTCGCCGGCACGGGTTCTCTGAAAGCACCCTGCGGAAGTCCTCGAGTCTGGAAATGGTCGTTCCGTTGGGATGGTCGGCGTCCGCCGCGCTCGGAATGACCACAAAAAGCGGGCCACCGTACTCGCGGGTGGATGTCCCGCCAAAGTTGTTCTCGGTCCCGGGAATTCTGGGGCCGCCGAACTGCCATGAGCACCCACCGTCGTCATCCCCGTCCCCGTAATGGCGGGTCGTGGAGTAAATGGGATAAAACTTTGTGCCCGCCGGAGGATTGGTGCAACCGGTTCCAGGCGGCGTGGAAACATCGCAGGTGGGATTCGTGGCGAATTCCGAAAGCGGTGTGTCGGTTTCAAAGACCACGCGGTTGAAGTCTCGCAACCGGCCGCGCTCCCTGTCCCGGTCCCAGTCATCGTCGTCCTCCCTTGGGCGGAACTGCGGAGCTGTGAACCGTATAGGTCTGGGGTGGATCAAAGCGTCGGTGGCTGGATTGCCGGTGCCGGGCCAGTTGAAGTTGTAAGGCGTTCCATCAAAATCCAGGTCTCCACCTGTACAAGCTCCAATCGGTTGCAATCCAAGCGATGCCAAAAACCCGCCGCTAAAGCATAGTGGCAGGCCAACCTGGTCATCAAAGTCCGGGCCGCCCGGGTCGGCAGGGCTTGTCCCAATGCATGCGCCCCCTTCAAAGTCGACTGCGCTGCAAAGTTCATAGTGTCCAATTTCGTCGGCGAAGGCGATATTGACCGTGTGTGCCGTCCAATCCGCCCGTGTGTGCTCGCTGCTCGTCGAGAACTGCGGATGAAAGGCATAAGGAGTGGAGGAGCAGGTCACCGAAGGATTTGCCGGATCGGGGTCCGGAACAAAATTCACCTGGGCAAATCCATTGGCGATGCTGGCTGTCATGGATCCTGTGATGCCTGTGGTCAAATCTTGTACCTCGGTCTTCAGCCCGTCCACCGTGTCGTGGATCGTCACCCGCACTCTGTCGCCGGGATTCATTTTGAACTGCTGTCCCGGTACCGTATTGAACAGCGGGTTGGGGCTGGTGCTCAACGGATCACCCACAACTTGCGAGATTCCGTTGGTCGTCAGGAAGGCGGCATTTGCCGGCTCAAGGCTGACTCTATTCTGGCAATCCGCATTGTTCAACGCGCCTGTTAGGCTCTGACCGTTGAAACTGAAAATGGCCATGGCCACGCACCATTGCGTCGGATCGGAACAGGTGTTGAAGCCGCCGGGAGGATAGAACTGCAGCTCCAGAAAGGCCGAACCAGGATGATGCCCTATAAAATCCGGCGCGTTCGGATCTGGATTGTCGAAGATATTGGCGTCTGTATTCGGAATGCACACCTGGGTGAAGTTAGGGAACGATTGCGTATCACACAGCACCATGCTGAACCAGAATGCCGCGTGAAGCTGGAAATTGAAGGTGCCGCCGGTGCCGTCCTGCTGGGGCAGTGTTGGCGGATCGGTGGGAATGGTTAAAACCGTTGTTAGGTTGTTCCCGGATCCCGGACGGTTGGAATAAAAACCTACCGCCGGCTCATCGTGGCCGGAGTATTTGCCAAGAAGTTCCTGCAGGTGTTTGGCAATATCGGCGCAATTTGGGCTGTTGCTGGGGCAGTGAATGGTGGGCTTGTGTGCTTGCGGGTTGGCTGGGTTGTTGTTGCTGGCAGCAGCCGTGGTACTGGTTACCGCCAGAAATACGAACAGGCAAAAAAACATCCACCGAAGTTGATACATGAATATCCTCTTTGAACAGTGGGGATGGGTGATGGGTTGCGGCTGAGCGTCGTGTTGACCCTCCAGTCGACACTCGACGCCGGTCAGCCGGTTTGCAGAGATTCTGTCCTGGCCGCATCCACTGGTACGTGGCAGCATGTACCTGGCCTGGTACTTTAGAAATGCATCCGGCGCGGTGTGCGGACGGCAGACGTAAGTTAGATCCACCTACAGCCCTTGCATAGACGTGCAATGGCATCTCCTGCTGGTTGTTGCTCTGCTGGGCGCTGGCTTTCATGCAATTCAGGTATTTAGCCTAGCGTCCAATAACACCGGAAGCAACAAAATTATCTTAAATTTTTCTAATATTGTTTTGAGAAATAAGGCAAATTACTTAATTTCGTCAAGAGCACTAAAGTCACCTGGAACCGGCTCATCGGTAGGTTGATCCCTGAAATCAGTGGACTACTTCTCATCAGTGGTAAGGTTTTTAGCGGGAGACGAACAAATGAACCAGGATCACACAAACTCCGTTAACTCGATTCGAAAAGTGAACCAGACGATACCCCAGCGCCGGAGGCGCGGTAGTAGTTAGCCCAGGCGCGTAAGCCCTGGGTAAAAGTAGAAGAGCAGTTCGAGCCCCGGAGGGGCGACAGTGAATTGGTTATGCTGATGATCGCCGACGAAAAACTTTTCAACATCAGCCGAGAAACTCAAAGCTGAAAACCTGCCTTTTGCTACATACAAACCGCGCTCTGTCATCAAAGCGCAGCCGAAGGACCCCGGCGCTGCCTGAACGACCATGCTGTGCCAGGAAATTCTCCCGAAAACGTTCTCGTAACAAGTTCCTGATGTCCCCCCACCGGAAACACAAAACCGATCCCAAGATGAAACGCCGGAGGTGCGCCACCACCATAATCCAGCGCGCAACGCTGCACCCCGCAAGGAGTTTGACACAAACTCCGTTAGCTCGATTCGAAAAGCGAACCAGATGGTACCCCAGCGCCGGAGGCGCGGTAGTAGTTAGCCCAGGCGCGTAAGCCCTGGGTAAAAGTAGAAAAGCAGTTCGAGCCCCGGAGGGGCGACACTTTAAAATAACTATTGACATATTAAATATAAAATGGTATAAGAATATACCACAATGCAAGGCTACTCCACCCGCGAAGCCGCAAAGAAGCTGGGCATCAGCCTTACCTCCATGAACCGCTATATCGCGCAAGACAAAATTGTGGTTCCCGAGGTGCAGCGGTTCGGCGGTGGACAGCTTCGTATTTGGACCGAAACCGATATCGAACGGGTCCGCGCCTTGCTGCCAAAGATCGCCGATGGCCGCAAGACTCGGCATATCAAGTTGAAACAGAAGAAGCAACCCAACAGGAAGTTAAAACCATAACAGCGGGCAGCGCCCGGTGTTACAAGCACCGAACGCGCCCTAACCCGTCGCCCCGTAAAGGAGGGCAACTTGGCTACTGAAGAACTTAAACGCTCCATTCTTTGGGCGCAACCCTCGCGCCCTTGCCTTCACCCTCAGCCGTGGCCTTCAGAGCACAGAAAGGCCCGCCCATGTCAGTAAAGCCGGTAAGCCCGAGCGTCTATCAGGCTGTCTTTGATTTGAATGTCGCGCTGGAAAAAGTCAGTCACGATCTGCAGGAATTAAAGAAAATTCACTTCCTGCCGGGCGAGCAGCTTACCTTCTGGTACAACCTGATCTCCCGCATGCGCACAGAAGCCAACCACCAACTGCTGTTCATCCTCAGCCAGCGTGAAAGCCGCAACGCAGCTCACTATGACCACCTCTGCTATCAATGGGAGCGGACGCTCCGAGATCCCGCGGACGTTCTCCTCGAAGCAGAGCGGTTGAAGAAGCAAACAGCCGGCAAGAGAAAGGGAACAGGAACAGGAAAGAGCAAGAGAAGAACTTAAAGCAGCGCCCATTTGTGGTTCCGTAAGAATGCGCGATCGTCGCAGCTCTCCAAAGTTTTCAACAAATCCGCTGTTAGTGGGTATCCGCGGCTACACCGCGAAGAGTTTTCGCCAACTCAGCTTGCACGAACCGGTCACCAGGTTTGGGTAAATCGTTGCCTGCTTGATGCAGGAACTGCTGGCCCTCGAGCGTCCGCGAAAGAGTTTTTCCGTACCATTCAAACCATGCGGACTCTACCGTAGTCACGGTAACTCCGTTCTCTGCATACCAGATGGCAGGCTGGAAAAGCTGGGCAAAGGGCAGGCGGCCAAATCGCTGATGCATGGCCTCAATGCCGGCCATGAAACCGGGTACTAAAGTCTTGCGGCCCTCGGCGCCGTTGGTCGGTGGCCGGGGAGCGCCCAGTGCCTGGAGATTTGACACAGGAATGGTTCTTGGACTCGTTTCGCCACGATAAGAGTTCCACCCAGCGTCCAGAGAATAGGTCTTTCCTGACTTTGCCTCATAATAAACGAGATGCAATACTCCGCCATAAGAAACGATGGAGCCGAGCCAAACCGAGATCTGAGTAAGCGCTACCGTTGCAGCGGCATCGGCTGCAGTGCCGCCCTGTTTCAGGGCTTCGATGCCGGCATGAACGGCGATTGGAGATCCGGTGTTGGATATTAGCCCGGCTGATCCCTCGATGGTTCTCGCCTGGGAAGGGAAAAAACCCATTTCTAATGCTTCTGCGCGATTCTTGTCTGCAGGTGTCCACTTGACCGGCGATAGATCAGCAGCATTGGCTACCTGCAAAAACACCAAAACAAACACGACGGCCCTGAGAGTCTGTGTATGAAATTGCATTTTGCCTCCGGTACTTGTTCTTTTCAGTGTCGGTCTTTCATTCTTCTTGATCCACTCATGGGTGATCTATTCTAGCCAATGAACGGACACTGGAATTGCCGGATGAGTTTGATATTCATGAGTGGGAAATCATGCGGAAATTTGCCGGAGAGCAAACAGATAAGCAGGCGCGCGTGGGTTTGCTAAATGCCATTTATGGTGCCACGCGCCTTTCGAGCTTTCAAGAACGCCATTCACATGCTCGGTATCGAGAAGCGCTGGTGCCAGTTTCGCCAGAAAGCCTGGAAGAAATCGCCCGCGATTGGCTCGAAGAACACAAGCTCCCGTACAAAATGAATGATGTGGTCTGAGCTTGTGTAGTTCATCCCGAACCCTGAGCTTGCCGAAGGGAAGAGAGCCCTGCCTCATAAGGAATGCCCCAGGGCGTATGCTGAAACCAGCAGGCATGTGTATTAAGGCTTTTGGGTTTTGCTACAAGCGAGTGTAAGCACATGAGGCTGTCAGCCCGGCTGGCAGCGACGACTCGTTGTATCCAGGCCGATCTAAACAAGAATTAGTTCGCAGAAGGGGACGCGATGAAGCGCACGTGGACGATCATAGGGGTAGGCGACGTTTCGGGCAGCGTCAAATGGTACCAGGCGCTGTTCGGTCAGCCGGCTACCCTTCCTGACCATGATTACTTTGGGCAAATCCTCGATTCAGATGGAACTGTCTTGCTTTGCCTCCACGAGTGGGGCGCCCACGAGCATCCCTCGTTGATGAGCCCAGATCGCGGGAAACCCGGCAACGGCCTCCTGTTGTTTTTCCGTGTCGATGATTTCGACTTGGCGCTTCAAAGGGCACGCTCTCTCGTCACTCGGCTCGAAGAGGAGCCACACGTGAATCCGAACACTAAAACCAGGGAATTCTCCCTCCGGGATCCGGACGGATATTACGTTACGATCAGTGCGCTCTCTGCGGCCTGACAAGGCGCTGCGAGAAGCGCTGGTGCCACTTCCGCCAGGAAGGCCCGGAAGAAATTGCCCGCGACTGGCTCGACGAACAGAAGCTCCCGTAGAGGTGACATCCCAAGCGCAGACTTCCTTGTCCTCGATTGCCAGCGCAACGCTGCCTCGGCAGATGGTGAGGGCAGTGGATTGGTTTTGCTAAGGGCTAAGAGCCAGAGGCCAAGGGCTGCTTTCCTACGGCTTCTTCGGCGTCAGATCGCACCCATGCGACACTCTGGATAGATCAAGAGCGCCGGGTGAGAACTTCGCGATTTCCGGCCCGCCCCGTCCCAGAAACTCTATTCTGAAGATGTGCGCTCCAATCAATTCGCGGGTGGTCCCTTTGTCCATCGATAGGACTCTGCCATTCCAGTTCCAGCCGTGATTGTGGTGCGTGTCATCCACCCGGACCATCACTTCCATTTGTGGCTGTCCCCACAGACCAGGACGATTGGGCGGGCCCAGGGACACGCCGGGAGTGAACTCGCTGTATTTGAATTTCCCCTTTTCGCAGAAAATCTCAATCCGCGATTGGACGGACCGGTTCTCCCGCAACGTATTATCTGAGACCAGCTCAAACCTGACCCTGCGCGTGGCTGTCATCCGGTCTTCAGAGTCGTACTCCAGCCAGTTGCCGCCGGCATTCACGCTGGCGTCTTGGTCTCTGTCTCTGTCGCGGGGATAGTTATCTCTTTGCGCATGAAGCGGCAACACGCTAAGCAAAAAACCAGAGGTTAAAAGGAATCGAACAAGAATAGAAGATCGCTTACGGCGGGATTTCGAAAGCAACGGCAAAGCCCTCAAAGTCTTCCCTCCCAAGGCATAATATGCTGTCCATCTTAACCCCATTGCCAAAGAAAAGTTGCGTCTTACCCGTATCTGTCAGCTTTGAAAAACCGGTAAAACATTGGGCTGCTAAGGGGCGTCGACCACTTCAATCTTCCCGCCAGCCACTAATTTCGCTCGTTTGAAACAAACGTGAGCGAGGTCCGAATTGCCCGCAATGGCAGTGCGAATTTCCTTGTCAAGAGTCGAAGTTGTGCGAACTCCAAAGATAATGCTGCGAACAGCACTTGCTGGAACATCAAAGCAGAATTTACCTGGACTGACCTCAGTGCCATCCTTCAATGGTCGAATGATCCTCCACTCGCGCTCGTAATTCCATTCAGCGTTCTTCGTGTATAGCACATCTGCCCCGTTTAACTGTTTCCACGTGCGGGGAAACGGGTTTTGCGTATAGGTGACTTGTACGAGATGCCGGAACTCATCGGCAGGAACTATTTTCTGATTGAACCAATGATGGTTCTTGTCAAACTCCACGACAATTCCATAGTGCTGGCTGGCATAGTGGCTCCACATGAGCGTATGAGCCGGGTCTTCAGTCAGGCTGAATATGCCAATCAACTGCCCCAAAACCTGCTGAAATTTCTCCCACTGAGTTTCCCATACAACCCCCTTAGTTATGCCGTCCAATATTTCAGTTTTGTGTCGCTGCATCTCTGCCATAAACTGTTGCTCCAAAGCAGGATTGGCAGTAACCAGTTTACGGAAAACTGGAATGGGGACGAGCAATTTAGGATAATTAGGGTCGGTAGCCTGTTGTTTTTCCATCACGGCGAAGAGTGCCGTCAATGGTCCCGAATATCGCGGTTATTCGAGCATCAATCTCAGGACGGAGTTCCTCCGCACTACCCTGAAAATCAATCAAAGGGCGAAATTCAAAAGGATCGTTAAGATCAGATGGCTGAGTGAATCGAACCTTTAACGTTTTGGCGAATAAAGGAGCTACCTCGGCGGACATGTACTTGAACATCGGAACAAGTTCTTTCCTTAGGCGGAATGCTCGATCAATATAATACTGACTACTCGCTCCGGGGAGAATCATGCGAGCCACAAATTTTAAATATAAAAATCATCAAATAAATCGCGGACCCGGATATTAAGAGCGGACGCAATTCGCCACAGCTTGAGAACGCCGATATGGCGAACGCCGCGTTCTATGCCCGAAATGAACGTCTCTTTCATTTTTCGCTGCGTACTCCTTTCCTCAGCGCCTCAAAGGTTTTGTCTTTCTCCGTGTGGTCTCCGTGTCTCGGTGCCTCCGTGGTGGATTTTGCTTACAATGTCGCCACATGCGAATCTCTCCCGCCAAATGGGCATTCCTGGCTGTCTTTTTGTTCCTCGTGTTGGCTGCAGCCAGCATCGTCTGGTTCACCCGGATGCCGCTGCAATCTTATTCTGGCGCGCTCCAGCCTCTGACTCCCGATGAAGAGAAGATCCGCGAGGACCTCACCGGCTATGTGAATCAGCTCTCTGCAACCATTGGCGAACGCAACCTGGACCACGAGGAGGCGCTGAATTCAGCCGCCGATTTTCTGTTGCGCACGCTGGGGCAAGAGGGCTACGTGCTCAATACCTACCAGTATCCAGTGCATGGCAAGTTCGTGAAAAATATTGAGGTCCAGATTCAGGGCGCTAGCTCACCGGGCCAGACTCTGATTGTGGGCGCGCACTATGACTCAGCGCCCGGAAGCCCCGGCGCCGATGACAATGCCACCGGCGTGGCCGCTCTTCTGGAACTGGCCCGGCTGCTGAAAACCAGCAGGCCGCTGGAGACCATCCGTTTGGTATTTTTTGGCAATGAGGAGCCGCCTTATTTCCAAACCAGCCAGATGGGCAGCCTGGTATACGCAAAAAAATTGCGCAGTCAGAATGTGAATGTATCCGGGATGATCGCCCTGGAGACCATCGGTTATTACTCCGATGCCAGGGGCAGCCAGAAGTATCCTGCCGGTTTCGGACTGATCTATCCCGACGTGGGGAATTTCATAGGTTTCGTGGGCAATACGGGTTCCAGGGATCTGGTGGTTCGTGCGGTGAAGGCGTTTCGTGAGTCCGCAGCTTTTCCATCAGAAGGCGTGGCTGCGCCCGGCAGCCTGACGGGAATCGGTTGGTCCGATCATTGGTCCTTCTGGCAGCAGGAATACCAGGGCATCATGGTCACGGATACCGCCCCCTTCCGCTACCGTTATTATCATCGGCCCGATGACACACCCGACAAAGTAGATTTTGAGAGAATGGCTCGCGTGGTTAAAGGCTTGAGCCGCGTAGTCCTGAGGCTGGCCGCAGGCAATTAGGAATAAGGTGCGTCCATTCTGTCCATTACGTCCGCTCTGTCCACCATTCCACCCTCGCTTCAACACAACCGCACTGACAACGAAGGAACTCAACCTTGATCGCAGCGACCAAGGTTGCCTCGAACCATCATCACGGGTGTCCTCGGGTGCCTCCGTGGTGCGGCTTTGTTCTTGCTTTTCCCTGTACCCTGTAACCTGTGCCCTCTCTTCGGATCTTGCTTCTCCTTTCTCCGTGCAACCTCCGTATCTCGGTGCCTCCGTGGTGAGGTTTTGTCTGTGCTCTTCACTGTGCCCCCCAACACAACCGCACCGAAACAAAAGAACTTAACCTTGATCGCGGCGACCAAGGTTGCATCGAACCATCATCACAGTGTCCTCGGGTGCCTCCGTGGTGCGGCTTTGTTCCTGCTTTTCCCTGTAACCTGTAACCTGTGCCCGGTGCCCTATCTTTTGATCTTGCTACTCCTTTCTCCGTGCAACCTCCGTGTCTCGGTGCCTCCGTGGTGAGGTCTTGTCTTTGCTCTTCAGTGTGAGTATTTTTAACCATGCTCGTGGCATTACCAAAGTGACCCTTCCGTCAATCAAACCGTCGGCTTTCAAGTCGCTTCCTGACTTAATATAAAAAAAGATGCCCAAGCGCAACGAACACCGCGTGAATGTGCCGCTTTCTGTGAGGCTTTGGGGCTTGGACCGCGACGGCAAGGTGTTCTCGCAGTACGTGAAAACCCTCAATATCGCCACCAATGGAGCGCGGATATACGGAGTCACGGCAGCGCTTGAGCCGGGCTATATTGTTGGCGTTCAATGCGGAAACATGAGGGCCCGCTTTGTAGTGGTCTGGGTCGGCGAGAAGGGCACCCCTCGCGAGGGCCAGTTAGGTCTGCGGACAGCCAAAAATGGCATCTGGAACGTGGCCCTGCCTCGTGCTGGCGAGGAGGACTTCGCCGCATGGCTGGCGGAAAACTCGACCGAAAGCCAGTTTTGAACTTTCTCGCAGTTTATCCCTTCTGCAGTTTATCCCGAACCCTGAGCTTGCCGAAGGGGCGGGAACCCTACTTCACAAGGAACGCCAAGGGGCGTATGCCCTGAAACAGAATGCCAGTGTGTAGGGCTTGTCCGCATCCCCCGCCATAACCGCACTGAAAACAAAGGCACTTAACTTCGTTCGCTGCGAACGAAGTTGATTTCATTTCCATATTTCCAAGATAATCTAACGTTTCCCCTCCTTTGCTTCTATCAGTGAAAATCAGGCCAGATCTCCGTCATCAGTGGTAAGGTTGTTTTGAAATTTTCGTTTCCATGTCGGCGGCCTTACTCTGGGGTTGGCTTCCACAACCGCCAGGCGGTACATTGGACATCGGAGAAAAATAGATGGTTACCTGTCTATCCTGTGGCTCGCGAGTCGCTGAGGCCGGTCGCTTCTGTTCCGCCTGCGGTGCGGCACTAGCGTCGGATGATCTGGCGACCATGGAATTTGATTCGCCTGCCGCATCGCGCAAGCAGGTTTCCGGCTCGGCCATGAAACCGCCGAGCTCCTCCGGTGGCCTGCTCACGGAAGGCAGATTTCTACCTGGACGCTTGCTGGCCGAGCGTTACCGCATCATCGCATTGCTGGGCAGGGGCGGCATGGGTGAGGTGTACCGCGCCGACGATCTAACCCTTGGTCAGCCGGTTGCCCTCAAGTTCTTGCCCGAAGACACGATGAAAGATGAAGCGGCGTTGGAGCGGTTCCGCAATGAGGTGCGAATCGCTCGCCGCGTCTCTCATCCTAATGTTTGCCGTGTTTACGATGTGGGTGAGGTAGACGGCCATACCTTCTTCACCATGGAGTACGTTGATGGTGAAGACCTCGCTTCGCTATTGCGCCGCATTGGCCGCCTTCCGCCGGATAAAGCCCTGGAAATCGCCCGCCAGCTCTGTGCCGGGTTATCTGCCGCACACGCCAAGGGAGTGCTCCATCGCGATCTGAAACCCGCCAACATTATGTTGGACGGCCGCGGTCAGGTGGTAGTCACAGATTTTGGCCTCGCTGGCATCGCGGAGCAGATTCCCGGCGCGGACGTCCGCAGCGGAACCCCGGCATACATGTCGCCCGAACAACTTGCCGGCAAAGAGGTCACGGTAAAGAGCGATATCTACGCCCTGGGCCTGGTGCTCTACGAGATTTTCACCGGGAAACGAGCCTTTGATATTGAATCGCTTCCTGAATTGGTCCGCGCGCGCAGCGAATCCGCGCCCAGCAGGCCAAGTACGCTGGTCAAGGAGCTTGACCCCGCGGTGGAACGAGTCATCCTGCGCTGCCTGGAATCCGACCCTGCGCTAAGGCCAAGCTCAGTTCTCAACGTTGCTGCTGCGTTGCCGGGCGGTGATCCGCTGGCCGCCGCTCTGGCTGCAGGAGAAACGCCTTCTCCGCAAATGGTTGCTGCTTCCGGCGAGGTTGCGGGACTTGCGCCCCGCACCGCGGTGCTCTGCCTGGCTGCGGCAATTGTGGGCCTCTCCATGTTTGTTTTTCTTTCCCTGAAAAACAGCGGACTAGGAAAGATTGGTCTCGATCAGTCGCCCGAGATCTTGTCGCAGAAGGCCAGAGAAATGGTGGTCCAACTCGGCTATCAGGGCAAGCCGGTCGACTCCGCGGCGGAGTTTTCCTACGATGGTGATTTCCTCGATTACGCGCAGAAGAACTATAAACAGAGTGCCCAATGGGATGAAGTGCTTGCCGGTCGGCCTGGACCGCTCAAGTATTGGTACCGGCAAAGCCCCCAATACATGATGCCCGTCGACTTCCAGGGCAACTTTCTCACCCCTGGAATCATAACCGAGCACGACCCGCCACCTCTGCTCTCGGGAATGGTCAACCTCGAGTTGGACGTGCATGGGCGGCTCATGTTTTTCCAGGCGATCCCCCCGCAACTGGAGGAAGGCGCAACTCAGGCTCGCTCCGTGGATTGGAATCCGCTCTTTGCCGCCGCCGCCCTTGACCCTGCTCAATTCCAGGCGGCGCAGCCGATATGGAATTCCCTTGCCGTTTCAGATGCCAGGGCTGCGTGGACCGGAAAGTGGCCCGGAACGGACCGGCCCTTGCGCATTGAAGCCGCAGCCTTCCACGGCAAGCCGGTATTCTTCTCGCTGATTGGGCCATGGACCATACCGCACCGCATGCAACAGAGCCAGACGAAGCCTGGAGAAAAGGCCACCTATATTCTTCTGTTGGCAATTGGGCTCTCCGTTTACTTGGGCTCGGTGCTGCTGGCGCGCCGCAACTATAAGCAGGGCCGGGGAGACCGCCGCGGTGCATTACGGCTGGCCTGCGTCGTCTTTGCCCTGGCGGTTCTCTTGTGGCTTTTCCGGGGACATCTGGTTCCTTCGTTGGGAATGATTCTGTCATTGATTGTGACCATCAGTACCTCCCTGTTCTCCGCCGGCCTGATTTGGACTTTGTATCTCTCCCTGGAGCCATACGTCCGCCGCCACTGGCCGCAGACGCTCATCTCCTGGAGTCGCCTGCTGATGGGGCGGATGCGTGACCCTTTGGTGGGCCGTGACGTCTTATTCGGCGTCATTCTGGCGGTTGTCTGGCTGCTGATCATTCAGGTTGATGTTTGGCTGGGCATCGCCACAGGTGTTCACCCTGGGCTCGCCTCTTCAGAGTATCTTTCCGGAACCCGTATCGCCCTGAGCGCCTGGCTGCTCAACATCCCCAACAGCATTCAGGGAACGTTGCTCTTCTTTTTCTTGCTCTTCGTATTGCGTGTACTTCTTCGCCGGGAGTGGCTGGCGGGGATTGTCTTCGTGGCCATTTGGGTGGCCCTGCAGGCTTTGGGAGGCAGCCACTTCTTGATTGACGCAGCTTGCTTCACGCTGGTGTACACCGTTGCCGTGATTGTGGTCTTTCGCATCGGCTTCGTTGCTCTGGCTGTTGGCCTGTTCTCCACCAACCTTCTGGCGAATGTGCCCATCACCATGGATTTTTCGGCCTGGTATGCCGGCAGTGCGCTTTTTCCATTGCTCAGCGTCGTTGCCTTGGCCGTCTGGGGTTTCTACACCGCGCTTGCTGGCCAAAAATTGTGGAATGCTGATGTGTTCAGTTGACGGCAAGGGGACCCAGATCATCGTCCCTCCTATGCTATTCTGATGTTTGCCCGAAAATTCTCTTGAGCGCCAAACATGCTGTTCTTCACGCTCACGCGAATGATCTGTGAGCCGCGTCAGCAGTAGTAGAAAACCACATGTCGAATCCAATGAATCCAGAATCCCAATCCACCGCTGAGCCAGGTGAGTCATTCGGCGATCTTCTTTTGCAATATGAGCAGAGCCATGCGCGCAAGACGGAAGATGGCAGCCGCCAACTGAAGGGTACGGTCATCTCCGTTTCCGGCGAATCCATCATCCTGGATATCGGCTTCAAGATTGAAGGTGTCTTGCCCCTGGCCGCATTTCAGGCCGTCAGCAAAGGCCAGCCGCCTAAGCCCGGTGACACCGTGGCCGTCACCATTAAGGGCCGCAATCCGGAAGGCTACTATGACCTCGTCTGCGGCAAGGTCCAGCGTCCCACGGATTGGGCCGCTCTGGAAAAGGCCTTCAATGAAAAGGCGACAATCCTGGGCACCGTGATCGAGGTGATCAAAGGCGGTGTCAGCGTGGACGTCGGAGTGCGCGCATTCATGCCCGCTTCCCGCACCGGAGTACGCGAAGCTGCGGAGATGGAGAAACTGGTCGGACAGGAGATCCGCTGCCGCATCACCAAGCTCGATGTGACCGAAGAAGACGTGGTGGTGGATCGCCCGCGTTGTTGCCGAAGAGGAATCCCGCGCTGCGCAGGAGCGCCGGTTGTCGGAGATCAAGGAAGGGGAGACGGTAAGCGGCACAGTTCGTAGCCTCATGGACTATGGCGCGTTTATTGATCTCGGTGGCGTGGATGCCTTGCTCCACGTGGGAGAGATCGCCTGGGGCCGCGTCAGCAACCCGGCAGATGTGCTCTCTCTGGGCCAGCAGATCGAAGCCAGAGTCCTCAAGGTAGACCATGAAAAGGGGCGGATCTCGCTGGGGATGAAGCAGCTTCAGCCTCATCCCTGGGATTTGGCCGCGGAGAAATACAGGGCCGGTGAGCGCGTGCGCGGCTCTGTCACCCGCATCGTCGACTTTGGCGCCTTTGTAGAGTTGGAGCCGGGAATTGAAGGCCTGATTCATCTCTCCGAGATGTCCTGGGCCAAAAGAGTCAGGAAAGCCAGTGACGTGGTAAAACCCGGCGATACCGTAGAAGTGGTAATTCTCGCGGTGGGCGCCGGTGACCGCCGCATCTCCCTCGGCCTCAAGCAGGCCTTGGGCGATCCCTGGGTCGAGGTCCGCCAGAAGTTTGCCGTAGGCTCGGTGATTGAAGGCCCGGTAACCAGTGTGACAAAATTTGGCGCTTTTGTGCAGCTAGCCGAAGGCATAGAAGGCATGATCCACGTGAGCGACCTGAGCGCGGAGAAACGCATCGACCACCCCGGAGACGTGTTGAAGCCTGGACAACCAACCCGTGCCCAGGTGCTCGAAATTGATACCGAGCGTCGGCGTATCCGCCTTGGAATCAAGCAGATGGCGCCCAGCGGCCTGGACGAATACATCGCCGAACATAAACCCGGCGACGCTGTTACCGGCCGCATCGTGGAAGTCTCCGGCGCCAATGCCCGCGTGGAATTGGGCGAAGGCGTCTACGCCGCCTGCAAAATGCCCGAAAAAATTTCTTCCGGCGAATCTCCAAACAGCGGACACAAACCAGACTTGTCGTCCTTGAGTTCCATGCTGAAAGAGCGCTGGAAAACCGGCAAAGCAGAAAGCGGAGCCAGCCGCCAGGACGTAAGCGTCGGCCAGATTCGCAGCTTTCGGATCGCCAGGCTCGATCCCGCCGCGAAAAAAATTGAGCTGGAGATGACCTCCTAGGCTGCTTGCTTTAGCCTTTCAAAGGCCGCCATCTGTAACTTCCCCTCTCGTAATCATTTTGCGAAACAGCCTTAAGCTTTCGTAACTTCAGCCGATCTTCTTAGTTATTCATCTTGTTGTGTGTGCCCCCTTCGCTATTCGCGGTGCCAGTCCTGCGTGTTGGCAGCAGTGGGACCCGACAATAGATTTCCGCAGTCGCAAAAAGAGATAGGAGCTCGGCCTATGAAGAGTGTAAACAGGAGCGAAAGACCGGCAATTTGTGCGCGGATTCTGTTTCAAATAATCCTGATTGGCATTTTCTTGTTTCCGGGGCACGGCTATGGGCAATCCGGTTCTCACAGTGGAAGACTGGAAGGCTCGGTGGTTGATCCCTCCGGCGCGCTGATTCCCCACGCTGAGGTCAAACTTCTCAATGAAGATACCGGGGCCACAAAAACGAATAGGGCTGATGAAGAGGGACGCTTTGTTTTTCCGGCCCTCGATCCGGGGACATACCAGGTTACGATCTCGAGCAATGGATTTGCTCAATCAATCTTGAGTCATATTCTGGTAAACGTGGGCACCACGGCGAACCTTAAGGGCACGCTCTCCATAGCCACAGTAAGCCAGGAAACCACCGTCACTGCCTCAGCGGTTGCTCAGATAGCAATTGATAATTCCACCTCTGCACTGAGTACGGTGGTTGATGAGAGAGCCATTGACGTGCTGCCACTGAATGGCCGCAACTTCGTGGACTTTGTGTTGCTCACGCCAGGTTCAACTACCGACGGCGATTTTGGCATGGTCAGCTTCAACGGCGTGGCCGGCAACTTTAACAACTACACCGTGGATGGCGCCAACAATAACAACGCCTTCTATGAACAACAGGTAGGCCGGACCAGCATCCCTTTTCAGTTTAGCGAAGACGTGATTAAGGAATTTCAAGTCACGAGCACCGGCTTTGAGGCTGAGTTCGGCCAGGCAGGTGGAGGCCTGGTGAATATTGTTACCAGGAACGGCGGCAATCACTTCCATGGTGACGGTTACTATTACCTTCTGGATTCAGCGCTCAACGCCAACGATTCGATCAATAAGAGCAGCGGCATCGCCAAGCCTGCCAATCGTCGCCAGCAGTTCGGAGGCACGGTGAGCGGCCCAATCCGCCGTGATCGCTTCTTCTACATCGTCAACTATGAGGGCCAGTTACGCAACGAGCCTATTTTTGCGAATAACCTGCCGCCGCCGGGTTTTCTCGCTGCCAATCCGTCCTTGCAGTCTCTCTTGACCGGAACCGGCGTGAACCCGCGGTCTTTCGATCAAAACACGGTATTCGGCAAGGTGCAGGGAACTCTGAACGATAAGAACACCCTCACCGCTACATACAACTACCAGAGGTTCCGCAGCCCGCATGGTTATTTCAGCAGCCCCACGTCGACCGGGGATGGGCTCTCCCTGACGGATGGCGCTACCAGCAATTTTGTTCAACTCTCGCTGCAGACCACGTTCAATCCAACCACCGTCAATGAGTTGACATTGCACTTCGGCCAGGACACGCACTTTGATTTGCCGGCCATTCCTCCGACTTCTCCAACCATCACGATCCAGAACCCGGATACAGGATCGGTATACGGCGGCAACCGATTTCAGCTCTCCGAGACCGATCGCAGATACCAGGTCCGCAACAACATCACTAAGCTTGTTGGCAAACACATTCTGAAGGCTGGGGCGGATTTTAATCTGAGTCATGATCGCGATTATTTCCTCTACGGCCCAAAAGGCGAGTACCGTTTTGCGGACCTTGCGAGCGTCGCCACCGGAGCGTTTGAGCTTTATCTGCAATCTTTTGGGCGGCCAACGACCAAGTTCAGTTCGCCCACCTATTCTTTCTTTGTGCAGGACGAGTATCGGGTCACCAGCCGGCTCAACTTCAACTATGGTTTGCGCTACGACCTTCAGGTGCTGCCGCAGCCCGGCACTTGTAATCCGGCATTTGCGCTGACTTGCAAAATCCCTTACAGCCGCGGAAACTTTGCGCCGCGAGTGGGATTTGCCTACGGATTCGGTCCGGGCGGCAAGACGGTGCTGCGTGGAAGCTTCGGTCTCTTCTATATCCAGGAAGACTTGCTGGACGTGGCTCAGGCTTTGAGCTCCAATGGAATAACCAGCCAGTTCTTAGTTGCAACCGGTCCTGGGTTCGGCAATTCCAGTCCCATCATTACTTTTCCCAGCAGCCTGACAGCATTTCCGACTGGGGTGTCCATTACACCTTCGATCGTCGTCTTTTCGCCTAACTTCCGCAGTCCTTATGTGGAGCAAGGGAACCTGGGACTCGAGCACCAGTTTGGCAACCATTTCTCCCTTGGCGCGGCCTATGTCTACAGCCACGGTCTCCAACTCCTGGGCAATTCTAACGGGGTGACCCGGCAGGCCAACGGGAACTTCGGATTTGATCTAAATCTTGTTCCGCCAAGCCAGCAGATTGCAAACGGCGGCTCTTTCAACACGGACACCGTATTCCTGCCGAATGGTAAAGCATTTGTGGTCCCGGATTTTGAAGCCATTGATGGAGCCTTGACGCCCAATTTCGGGGCCATCAATGCGATCGACAACTCAGGCAAGTCCATCTATCACGCATTGCAGACGACGTTTCGCTACAGGTCGGCCCAGTGGTATGGCCTGATTAGCTACTCATTCTCTAAAACGATCGATCAGGGCACTGGGTACTTCAACCAGTTCGGCCAGGTTTCTGAGCGTGGTCTATCGCAGCTGGACCAGACGGGCAGGTTTGTTGCAAGTGGTTCATGGACCCCCCAAAGGACGCTATTGAAGGGCTTTTCTTTTGCCGCTGTGACAACTCTTGCCAGCGGCCGCCCTTATACGGCTGTGTTTGATACCTCCCAAGTCAACTTTTCAGTAGTACCAGGAGAGGTCTTCAACTCGTTCCGCGATGCCGGAGTGAAGGATGTGGATTTAAGTATTGCGAGGACTTTTAAAGTCAACGAAAGAGTGGGCCTGAGATTCAAGGCTGAATCTTTCAATATCTTCAACCATGCCAACTTTCAGCAAGGCGTGGTCAATAATGTGCAATACACGCTCACGCAAAGAACGGATGGCCTGGGCAACGGCCTGAACCTTTGGGATGCGGCCGCCAACCCGAGTTTCGGACAGCAACTTGCAGCGGCACCTCGCTATGGGGCGCGCAGCCTGCAATTCTCCGGACGGATGACGTTCTGACGCGCGTCAGGAGCATGCTTAGGGCCCCGGGAAACCCTCGAATCCGATAAAGTTCGCAAGGCCACTGCCGATGATTCGGATAGGGTGTGCTGCTAGTGGTTTGCGTCTCATACGGCTTCCAGGAGTTGCAGCGCCCAGTCGGCCTTTAGAAACCTCGAATGTCACTAGCCACGCCATCGCGCAAGCAGGTCATTGGGTTGGTTGTATTGGTGCTCGTTGTTGAGCGCGTCGGATTAATCCTGCTTGGCGCAGGCCGACCTGCAACATTATTTTTTCATGCTTTCGAAGTAGCTGCCAACCTTCTGGCGATTACCTGTTCCATCGTCGCGGCCAGACGCGGCCGCGGGGTTTTCCGCCTTTTCTGGGCTTTGTTTGCCAGCGCCTTTGCCCTGCAGTTAGTTGCGGATGTGGGCTGGACTTACTGCGTCTACTTTAATGTCACGGTACCTGAAGCGGCCCTTTTTCCTTCACTATTCTATCGTCTTTATGCTGTACCGATGGCCATCGCCCTCTTCCTGTCCGAAGATGTCCGCACTTCCAAACTGGAAACTTTTCTCGATAGCTGTATCGTGGTCGGGCTTGTGGGCCTCTGTATGTATCAAGTGCAACTGGCGGAGCTCAAGACGCATGATCCGAACATGGGACAACTGATTACAACCGCCACAGTAGTCAACTTGATTCTGGTATTGGCCGCAGTTGCCCGGTTTGCTCTTTCCACGCCAGGCCCGTTGCATCGTCTTTTGGGCCGGCTTGCGGTTTACCTTACCGTTTATTCGTCCATTGCTTTTGCTACAAGCTGGGTCGATGCTTACCTTCCCAGCATCGATGAGTCTTTTGACTTCATCTGGCTTATGACTTATCTCACGGCGGCTGCTCTGGCGATTCGATGGCGTCCGGCTGCCGCCGATGAACAGCCTGGAAAACCACGCATCACCAGGCGCGCAGCTCTGCTGTGCTTCAACCTTAGCATGGCTACCATGGTGCTTGGCAGCGCCATCCTCGGGCTGAGGCTGGTGGATGCATCGCGCATGGTAGGACTGATCGCGGTTGGCCTGGTGCTGTTCTCCTACGCTGTCCGCTGCGCACTGATGCAAGACTCGCAGGAGAAATACGTGGCGGCGCTTCAGGAAAGCAATACCCGTTACGAGTGCGTCTCCCTGGCCACCAATGACGTGCTTTGGGACCGAAATCTAGCTGATAATACGATCACCTGGAACGAAAATGTGTACTCACTATTTGGCTATCGACCGGCCGAGGTGCATGCGGATCGCAGTTGGTGGATCAGCAATGTCCATCCTGAGGACCGGGAACACATTGTATCCAGCGTGGCTGCTTTGCTTGAGAGTGAAAAAAATGCGTGGTCGGGCGAATACCGCATGCGCAGAGTAGACGGTTCCTACGCATTTGTCTTTGACCGTTGCCATGTGGTGCGCGATCCGCACGGCAAGCCGGTCCGTCTGATTGGTTCCATTCAGGACCTGACGGTGCGCAAACATGCGGAGTTGCAAATTCAAGAGGCGCGGCGCGCCGCCGAGGCAGCCGCCCAGGCCAAGAGTGATTTCCTCTCCAACATGAGTCACGAGATCCGCACGCCACTGAACGGAATCATGGGAATGCTGGAGCTTGCCGGCGAGACGAAGCTGAGCACGGAACAAAAGGAACTTTTAACACTGGCCGGGGAGTCAGCGGGCGCGCTTCTATCCGTAGTCAATGACGTACTCGATTTCTCCAAAATCGAAGCCGGCAAAATGGAGTTAGAAGAGGCCGAGTTTGACGTTGCTGATACCGTAGCCGAGGCGGCCCGCACGGTTCTGGTTCGGGCTCACCAAAAGAAGCTGGAGCTCCTTTACCAGGTGGCCGCCGATGTTCCTTCCCACATCATCGGTGATTCAACTCGCCTGAAGCAGGTGTTGATTAACCTGCTGGGCAATGCGGTCAAGTTTACAGAGCAGGGAGAAATCATGTTGCGCGTGGATACCGAGGCATGCAGCTCCGGCAACCTCGACCTGCGATTCTCGGTTTCCGATACAGGTATTGGCATTCCGCCGGAAAAACAGAAGCATATATTCCAGGCTTTTTCTCAAGGCGACAACTCAGTAACACGGCGATTTGGCGGCACGGGGCTCGGCTTGACCATCTGCTCGAAGATCGTGGACCTCATGCAAGGGAGAATCTGGCTGGAGAGTGAGGCCGGGAAAGGCTCGACCTTTTCCTTCACAGCGAAATTCCAGTTAGGATCGCCTGCAACCCTGAGTGCGGCGCCGGCCAATGTTGCACTGCTGCGTGGTGTGCGCACGCTCGTGGTGGACGCGCATTCAACCAGCAGGGCACTCCTGCAAGAGGTCCTGTTTTCTCTAGGGGCTGAGGTCGTCACCGTAGGCACAGCGCATGATGGCCTCGAATCCCTGGGCAGAGCAATCTCCGAGTCCAAACCTTTCCGCTTGCTGCTGTGCGATCAACATCTGCTGGATACGGATGGTTTTGCGCTCGTTGAACGGATAAAACGATCTCGTGGGCCACTGCCTGGAATCATCATGATGCTGACGTCAGATGACTATCGAGGCGCGATGGCCCGTTGCCACCAGCTTGGGATTGTCGCCCACCTGATTAAACCGTTCAAACGGTCAGAGTTGCTGTCCGTCGTAGGGAATGTGTTGCCGGGATCGGCCGGCGAGAAGGGTGTTGCCAAGCCTCCTTTGGATTCGGGCCTTAACGTGACGCCCGGGTTGAGGGTTCTGCTGGCGGAAGACAATCAGATGAATCAGAAGCTTGCCGTGAGAATGCTACAGAAGCTGGGGCATACGGTGGAAGTTGTTGAGAATGGACTCCAGGCACTGGACAGGGTGAAGTGCGAACCATTTGACCTGGTTTTTATGGATGGCCACATGCCGGAGATGGATGGGCTAGCTGCAAGCCGCGCAATTCGCGAATGGGAGAGCATTCGCGGTACCCACGTTCCGATTATTGCCATGACGGCTATGGCCATGAAAGGTGACCAAGAAGCCTGCCTGCAGGCGGGAATGGATGCTTTTATTGCCAAACCCGTGAGCATGAGAGCTCTTCAAGAAACTATCCAGCAGGTGATGGCCACCGTCGCTCAGCGGTCCCAACCCAGCTTGGTTAGCGAGGAAATCCACAGCGAAGTTTCTCAATGAGCTTATCCTTCACCTGTGCGCTCGAATGCGAAGAGCAGCCCGGAACAGTGCCCGCTGTTTTAAATCCTCGGGAATCGGGATACATTGGTTAGGGAGTCACCGAACCAAAGGGATATATGGCCGCTGGTTTCCAATGCGCAGGATGCGGCGAATGGAATGAAACCTCTGTTGATATTTCTGCGGGAGTGCGGCAAAACTATGTTGAAGACTGCCAGGTCTGCTGCAAGCCAAACGTTCTGCAAGTTGAGTGGGACATATCGGCAAGGGAGTATATGATTCGTGCTGAGTTGGAGTAGCCATGGAACTTAGCTGAACCCTCGGAGAGCATCCTGCGCGGATAAGGCGTAAAGATTAGCCGGGGCACCGTTCCATTGCACTTGCCGCTCGTACTGCATTCCTAACCGCTGGGCTACCCGAATGGAGGCCAGATTCTGTGGACGAATCAGAGAGATGAGCCTGCTGTGGCCGAGAACCCGAAAGCAATGTTGCATGGCGGCCTCGGCGGCCTCCGTTGCGTAGCCTTGACCCCAGTAAGCACGAGCGAGCGTCCAGCCGAGCTCCCATTCGGATGTGTCGTCGAACTGCTCCAGGCTCAGCCCGCACCTGCCAATAAATTCTCCCGTGGAGCGGAGAATAACAGCCCACTTTGCGAATCCATACCGTTTGTATTCTTCCATCCAGCCGAGAAGCCTTTGCCGCGTCTGCTCCAGAGTCTTGACACCACCGATGAAACGGGAGACCTCCGGGTTGCAATGCATGGCTGCGAGCGGCTGCAGGTCCTCCATGGTGAAGTGCCGTAGGGCGAGGCGGCCGGTTTGGCATACGATGGTTTGGCTTTGCATCGCCTATGAGCGTAACAAAGTCATGGATATGAATTCTTGGATGCCCGGAAACCGAGGCGCTGCGCCTAGCGTGCTTTCACTGCCTGGCAAGCCGAGTCAAACTCTGAGCGGCTGCCCTCATGCAGCGTCAGAGGCAGGATTTCATGGGTGGCGGGCTGCTTGTGCAGGTCGTAGAGGACGCCATCCGGCTTGAAAGCTCGAGATAGTGAGCCGTGATCGTCCAGCACGATGTCCGGATTATGCCATGCACCGCGAAATTCCAGCCCTGGACGAGTGTCTGAGACTGTGCCGGAGAAGAAGCCACCACGCTTGTGCAGGTAGAGATAAACGTGCTTTCCATCTGTGCTGGCACCCATATATTTCTCAAAGTCGCCGCCCAGGGTGAGGTCGAAGGTCTCACCCCGGGGTGTGCAAAGGGCAGCGGTACCAGCTACGTGAGCGATGCCACGCCTTCCGGTGCGAGGTTGCATCTGCACAAACAGCACGTAGTCACCGACCGCAGAGTGAATCCGCCCCCAGCCTTTCCACATGGGAATCGGGTGGAACTTGCCACCCATAAAAAAACTCCAGGGAGCAAAGACAGCATCAATTGCAAGCACCAGAGCTACCCCCAGCAGGAAGATAAGCAGCAGGCGGGTGAAGCAGCCCATTCGCGGTTTGATCGGGCTGGGAGGAGTTTGCATGTGCGCTAGTGTACGCTAGACGGTTGTTTCTCAATCAAGCGGGAATGACCCAGGAATCGAGAATGCTTTGGCCCAAACAATTTTGACCCAGGAAATATGGACGGCGGTGGACCGCTACATTGAAGAGTTGTTCGTGCAATCTGATCCGGCGCTGGAGGCCGCGTTGAAAGCGAGTGCCGAGGCAGGACTTCCAGCCATTCAGGTTTCTCCCGCTCAGGGCAAGCTGTTGCAGATCCTGGCGCGGGCTGTGGGAGCGCGCAGCATCCTGGAAATAGGCACACTAGGCGCGTACAGCACAATCTGGCTCGCGCGAGCGTTGCCCGCCGGCGGACGCCTCGTCACTTTGGAAGCCAACCCCAAGCATGCTGAAGTAGCGGGTTCGAACATCGCGCGTGCCGGTCTGGCGGAGGTAGTTGATCTACGCCTGGGACCGGCGCGGGAAACATTGCCGCAACTGGCGGCCGAGGGCCGCGGTCCGTTTGATCTGGTTTTTATCGACGCTGATAAGCCGGGTTATTCCGACTACTTTGAGTGGGCGCTGAAGCTCGGCCGCCGTGGCAGCCTTATCATTGCCGATAATGTTGTGCGCAAGGGAGCCGTAACCGACGCCAACAGCGACGACGCGAGCGTGAAGGGAATTCGCCGGTTCAATGAATCGGTCCAGGCCGAGCCGCGGGTGAGCGCTACTGCAATTCAGACCGTCGGCAGCAAAGGATACGACGGTATTGCGATCGCCGTGATCAACTCTTGATGGTACTTCCTGAGTTTTCTACCAGGGTAGCCCCCACCCGCTCGTCCACTTTCCGAGGATGTGGCGAGCAGCCCGATGAAGAATACCTCCAACAACTGGTACGGATTGGAGCTTGGCAAGCTGTTGCCGCTCCCATTCAATTCTTTTGCCATAGTTCCACTTCGACATGTATTCAGCAATCGCCCGGTACTCCGCGCCGAGGTTATGTTCCGAGCACCGGAATTCCTCAATTGCCGCAGCGTAAAGGCTGATCCAGCGCTGAGCGGCTTGAATGATTCCGTTCCGGCTGCGTACCGTCCGGGAGACTAGTGCGGCATCGTTGGGATCATAACGCTCGATCTCAGCTTTGATAAGTTGGGGTCGAAGAGGATTCACGAGCACCCCGGCGCCAAAATTCATGGGGCGCAGGTCGTTGAAGTTCCGCGTTGAAACCATCGGGCCCAATCCCATGAAATCGCACAGCACAACCGCATTTCCAACCGCAAGGGCCTCCAGCGCACATCGAGCCTTAGCAAACACAATGTCGTAGTTGGGCAAGATCGTTTCCGGATCTCTCATGGGATTACCTGCCTGCAGGCCAACCACATCGAGTTCCATCTGAGCTTGAGCGCAGGCTTTGCGAACGGCGGGCAAGTGCGAAGATGCACCAGCGTTGTTGCTGAAAACCAGAGCCCGCGAGGGTTTAGAGGGCAGTGGGCCGCGCGGTTGAAAACGCGCCAGATCTACGGCGTTAGGAATCATCTCGATCCGTTCAGCCGGGATGCCGGAAACGCTTTCGAGCCTTTTTCTGCATCGCTCGTCCACTGCTACATAGCGTAAGAACCGGGGAAAATAGAAGGGGTGGTCTGCCACCCCGTGACAGACGTAAATGGCTGGGACCGACGGAAAATGCAGTAGGGCTTCCAGGGCCGGATGTTGCTGACCGTGAATGATGTCAAAGGAACCGGAGAGGCTGCTTAGTTCGTCGGCGACCACAATACCAGCGTTTCGAATCTCGTCTGCGACCTGTCCCAAGAGAGGAGAATAGACCGCGGGCTCATGTCCCTGTCGACGCAGTTCGAAAGCCAGGTCTCTCGCGACGACTTGGCTGCCGGCATAATCATCCAGATACGAATTGGCGATGAGGACCCTCAATTTTCTACCCCGGAAGGACAATATGAACCGCTAGTTGTCGAGGAATGCGGCTGACCTGCTGAGATCGGCACTGGCAGCATAGTCCAGGATTGAGGTAAGGACGGGTAGAACATGCTCCTTGAAGCGGATAACGGATTGATATTTTCCTTCCGCAACCCGCGTTTCTCCCCAGATCTCATACAGCCGTCTGGCTGAGTTTCGCAGAGGCCATGCTGGATCGGTCACCCGGCGCAAGCACTCAACCCGGAAGTATTCCTCGCCCCGGCTGTCAATAGCACGTTGAGTTTCCTCTTTAAGCTCGATGTAGCCCTCGGCAGCCGTCAGCTTTTGGGAAAGAGAGTTGTCGTCAAGCACCAAATGAATGCATCGGTGATCATGCGGCAGATCGGGACAATTGTCCTCCCATTCCGTAAGGCAGAATTCGAAGTTCGCAATGGCCCTGCCGCTGGCGCGCTCTGCCATTGTCACTGCGGCATTGATGAGCGTACGGCACAGATCATGGGTTGGGTTGAACCCTTCAGCGGCGTCCCCGGCAACGAAATCAATTTCGTGCTTTACAAACGAACTTGCCATCTGGTCGACCAGACGCAGAAAGAGAGACGGATTTCCTTCCCGCAGGATGCAATAGACTGTAGCATCTGAAATGGCGCCAAATATCTCGCCGCGCTCGCAACCGAGCTGTGCAATTGCCGCAGCACTCGAAGACGTTCGGGCAATGCCTTGGGATCCTGAGCCATCGCTAATCAGATAGACTCTCGGCCGGCACGCAGACATCCATCCAAAGACTCTCAATTCATGTCCGGGGTGACCGGCGACCAACGCCGGATGCCGGATGTTATTGAAAGACTCGGGCAAGCATCGACTTGAAAGTGACATGCGCAGGATCCTCCGCGCCATCGCTGATCTTTGTCAGAAAGTTGGGGAAGATGAACTCAAGAGTAAATGCGCAGTGTTTCCAGGTCAATATGGAAGAATATCCGGCGCTGGACTAGTCCCGCAGCCAAGGTGTGCGTTCATCTATGCCGCAGAGCTCCCTATGGTCCAGGCGAAGCGCCGTGCTCGGCGACCTGCTGGAGAGTAGTGGACTGTTCGTTCTAAGGACGGTTAAACAACGAATTGAAGGTCAGAAGGAAGAACGCGCTTCGGCCCGTGGCTGGGCCGAAGCGCGCAAAGAGGTTACGGAACCAGTTCCGCGCTCAGCGTAGCCCCACCCATACTGGCCAGTACCGCAGATAGCTTGACTGCCTTACGTGAATCCTTGGCAATCCAAAGAGTTTTGCTGTCGCCACCATCGGCTGAAGACACTTCGACCTTATAGGCATCGAATGTGCCGGCAGGCACGGTGACACTCTCCAGGCCGACCACCTTTAATTGTTGCAGTTCCTCCTTTTGCTTCAGCAGATTGAAATTGCGGAAGGAGGTAGTGTACCCTTCGGCCAGAGGCAGGCAGGCAATCACCTGCATGGCGCCGGCCGCATCGCCAAACAGCGGACCGTCGAGAGCGACGGAGATGGGCTGGTCCTGGCCGTTGATGTTCATGTTCCCCGTGGCTTTGTTGCCGCTGAAATCGACATTGATGATGGCTGGTCCCTGCTGGATGCTGCGCTTACGCACAATGAGCGTCCCTTCTTCCAGCGTGACAATGTCCTTGGAGGAGCCCATTGGTGTATCACTCACATCAGTGGCCGTCCACCCACCGGGGCCTTTTTCAATAGTGGTAGAAAAACTCAACGCCATTTGCTGTCCGCCCATCGACGCGGTGGCTTTGTACTTGTACGTGCCGGGCCGCAACTCAACGGCCGGTTTGGGAACCCCCACTGCTCCCGGTTCAACTTTCTTGGCCAACACCACCGACTTGGGATCAACAGTGATCTCGCTGAGCCGTGCCGTAACTTCAGGCGTCCCATCTTGCTGGTATCGTCCACCGAGATTCTTGGCCAGGAACTTTTCCGCCGCCATGTACAACGCCATGTTGTTCACAGGACGGAAAAAGCCGTGACCCTCATCCGGCGCCAGCAGATACTCCACAGGAAAGCCACGATCCCGGAGCGCGATGACAATCTGTTCAGCCTCCCGGCGGTTTACACGCGGATCATTCGCTCCCTGCGCTACCAGAAGCGGAGTCTTGATCTTGTTAGCGGAATTCAGGGGCGAGCGTTCCATGAGTATGGCCTTGCCTTCTGCAGTGCTTGGGTCTCCCATGCGCTCGTAAAACACCTTTCGGATTGACTCCCAGTAGGGAGGAATAGACTCCAGCAGTGTAATCAGGTTGGAGGGACCAACGATGTCCACCGCGCCTGCATACACATCTGGAGTGAAAGCTACGCCCGCAAGGGTGGCATATCCGCCGTAAGAACCGCCGAGAATCCCAACGCGCTTGGGATCGGCAATGCCCTCGGCCACCAGATATTTCACGCCCCAGGTAACGTCATCCTGCATCTTACGTCCCCATTCGTGGTTGCCGGCGTCAAGAAACTTCTTGCCATAACCGGTGGAGGCGCGGAAGTTCGGCATGAGAACGGCGTAGCCGCGATTGGCGAAGAATTGGGCCAGTCCGTTGTAACCCCAATAGTCTCGACCCCAGGGTCCGCCGTGCGGAATCATCAGGGCCGGCAGCCCTTTTGCCGGAACCCCTTTAGGTAAAGTGAGATATGCGGGAATCTCCAAGCCATCAGAAGACTTGTAGTGAACAGGAGTCATATGTGCGAGAGACTCGCGCGAAAGTTTTTCCCGCAGCCGGTATTGCTGAGTAAGTTTGTGCGTCTTGCGGTCAAACAGATATGCTTCGCCAGGCTCCGTATCACCATTGGCCAGGACGAGCCAGACCTGCTCATCCAGAGTGGTTGACGTTATGTTGATTTCCCTGCCCGGCAGCTTGCCCTTGAGCCATTTGTAGTCAGACTCGAATCCCTTGTCGCGGAAATAACGCCGCTCCCGTGAATCGTAGTAAGAAGTTTCCACCAGTTCGTCTGTGGCTTCAGAAAACTCGGCTCCGCCAAAATCCACATGCTTGAGCGGATCAGACTCCACCATCTCCGTCTTTGATGTTGCAGGATCAAAGAGCACCAGGGAAATCAGGTCGTTGTCACCCTTGTTGGTCTCCATGTAGACCCGCTTACCGTCTTTGTTGAAGCGCACCGGCTGGCAGCTCTCAAAAACCGTGCAGGAATAGACCTTGGTCAATTTGTCCTGGTCTACCCGGAGGACCTCGGTATCGCCGTTCTCGGCAGAACGGGTGGCAAGACGCAACTGGCCGTTCAAATCAAACACGTAGCGGGTGATTCGTTCCGAATTGGTGTGCAGCAGAGTTTTCTCGCCGGTGGAAATCCTCAGCTTGTAAAGATCGTGCCATGCCTTGTCGCGGTCGTTGAGTCCCATGTAGACCACATCCGGATCTTTCTTGGGAACGTCGTAAAGCATCACCCGGACGCCCTTCAGCCCGGTCAGATCGCGCGATGCCGGAGCATCCGCACCGGCGGCCGGCTGGGCTGCCGGATCGACAGAATAGACGTTGAAATTCTCATCGCCGTCCTTGTCTTTCACATAAAGAATGTACTTGCTGTCGCGGCTCCACAAATAACCGGCGATGGGACGCTTGGTTTCCGTGGTCAGCAGATGGGCGGAGTCAAATGGCTGGCCTACGGCTTTTACCCAGATGTTGCGCGTATCTTTCCATGGCTTGAGAAAGGCAATATATTTCCCATCAGGTGAGAGTTCGGCCGCCGCAATTTCCGGGTTGCCAAAGATTAGTTCCCGATCAATCAGCGGGGGCAGGCCGCCGGCCGGAGTTTTCTTCTCCTGTGCGTTGAGCGAGGCGATCAACAGCGACAGACATAAGAATCCCTGTAAAAGTCTCTTCATAAGATGGGTCCTTTCACGTCACAAACAGGCTACAAGACTGGATTGAGAATTCGTTCTACAAGAGATTGTGACGGGAAAAGCCATTACTGTCTAGTAATAAAGAGTAAGCTTTACCCCTAGGAAGAGTTGTTTCTAAGCTGATTTTCGCTTGCTTTGGATCGAGGATGCGCCCGCGGTCTTGAATTCATCAGTGGGGATTTGCCCGACGTTTGCAAGGACCTCCCGCAGCACGCCATCAATCGTGTCTACGGCTTGCCGGACGGGTTCAGTCGCTTCCGGTTGTGACAGGTAAGTCAAACATTCAATTGCCTGCAGCGCATTGCGAATCCGGTCATTCATGCGCGAGATCATCTCGAAGCGCCGGACCATCTCACGCTGTTTCTCACGCACGGCATACTGCCAGCGGAGCACAAAGGCAAAGGTTACAGCCGCGGCGATGGACGTTCCCACAATCCGCAACGGACCGGTTTGATGGAGCCAGTCATCGTAGACAAACCACTGTATGAAAAGGGAAGCAGCCAGGACGCAGGATGAAGCCAACAAGGAGAGGAGGAATATTCTTACACCGGAGCCAGTACCACCTTTGCGTTCCATATGCTGGTTCTGTACAGTCGATTCCCGGGAAAGGAACTGACAATCGAATTTTAGCATTGAGAATTGGAGGGCATCAAAAGTTACTCACCGCTTCGCCCGCTCGCCAAACTTCTGCTGGAATTTCTTGACCTTAGGCGCGACTACGAACTGGCAATACGGCTGAGATGAATTATTGGCGTAATACTCCTGGTGGTAATCTTCGGCGATGAAGAATTTACCCTCAGGCTCTAAGGCTGTGACAATCGGATCTGGCCACACATGCGCGGCGTTCAACTCAGAAATCATCTTTTCCGCTTCAAGACGCTGATCTTCGGAGGTATAAAAGATCACCGAACGGTATTGCGTGCCCGCATCGTTGCCCTGCCGGTTTAATGTGGTTGGATCATGAATGGTGAAGAAGACCTCGAGAAGGTCATGGTAAGTCAGCTCTTGCGGGTCAAAGGTGACACGCACTACTTCGACGTGGCCGGTTGTCCCTGAGCAAACCTGGTGATAGGTGGGACTGTCAATCCGCCCACCCATGTAGCCGGACTCGACTGATTTTACGCCCGCTAGTCGGTCGAACACGGCTTCCAGGCACCAAAAACATCCGCCGCCCAGGACGGCAATTTCTTGGTTTGGCATATCCGAACTCCACGCCTTTTTATTGAACTCCCAACCGCGTAAGGATAAAAGAGTAATCGAGCGCCACTTCTTTCAGGTAGTCGTACCGTCCGGAAGAGCCGCCGTGCCCTGCCGCCATGTTGGTCTTCAATAGCAGGACGGTATTGTCCGTCTTAAGAGTGCGAAGCTTGGCAACGTACTTGGCAGGTTCCCAGTACATGACCTGGCTATCATTGAATGACGTTTTTACCAGAATGGCAGGATATGCAGTCTTCTTGAGGTTATCGTAGGGTGAGTACTTCACCATGTAGTCGTAAGCCGGCTTTTCGTTGGGATTGCCCCACTCTTCATATTCGCCCACGGTGAGGGGCAGGGAAGCGTCCAACATGGTGTTCATAACGTCCACAAAGGGCACGTGGGAGATTACGACTTTGAATAAATCCGGCCGCAGGTTGGTAACCGCGCCCATCAACAAGCCACCGGCGGAGCCGCCTTCAATGGCAATCTTGTCTCGCGCCCCATATTGATTGGCAACCAGATACTCGGTGCAAGCAATGAAGTCAGTAAAGGTGTTCATCTTGTTCATCATGCGTCCGGCATCATGCCACGCTTTGCCCATCTCGCCGCCGCCGCGAATGTGCACGTAGGCCATGACCACCCCGCGGTCCAGCAAGCTGAGACGATTGCCACTGAACGTCACCGGCAGCGAGATTCCATATGAGCCATAGCCTGATACGTACAACGGATTCGAACCGTCGGCCTTCTTGAGGTCTCGACGATAGACGACGGAGATGGGCACTTTCGTGCCGTCCTTGGCCGTGGCCCACACTCTTTCTGATTTGTACTTGGAAGGATCGTATCCACCAGGCACCTCGCTTTGCTTGAGCAGCGTTGAAGCGTGTTTTTCAACGTCATAGTCGAAAACGGAATTGGGGGTGATCATCGACTGGTAGCTGTAACGGTAGAATTTAGTTTTGAACTCGCGGTTTGCACCTGGAAACGCCGCGTAAACGGGCTCAGGATAGGAAATGCGCTCTTTGGCTCCGGTAGCTAGATTGACAATGGTGAGCTGCGGGAGTCCATTCTCCTGCTCAACCAACACGTAGAAATCCTGGAAGGGCTCGAAATCCGAGAGCATGACGTTGTTGCGGACGGGAACAACTTCCTTCCATTTGTCCTTGCCCGGACTGCTTAAGGGCGCCGATACCAGCCTGAAGTTGCGGCCTTTATCATTCGTGCGGATGTAGAACCGATCTCCCAGGTGATCGGGGTAGTATTCGATGTCCTGCTGGCGCGGCGCGATCAGCTTCCAATCGCCGGAAGGGCGGGCAGCATCAAGATAGCGTGCTTCCGAAGTGGTATGGCTTGCGGACACAAGGATAAGATATTTGCCGCTGCGAGTCTTCTGAACCTCAATCTCAAAGCGCTGGTCCTTCTCTTCGTAAACCAGGTCATCGTTCTTGCTGTCCGTATCAACTTTATGACGGTAGAGCCGGTACTGACGCTTGGCGGAATCTTCGACGGTATAAAAAAGAGTCTCGTTGTCATTGGCCCAGGCGGTGGAACCTACCTTTTCCGCAGTGTCCGGCAGGTCTTTGCCCGTACGCAGGTCGCGCACATGCAACCGATACTGCCGGAAGCCAGTATTGTCAGTGGAGTAAGCCAGCAAGTTGGCATCGTCGCTAATGTCGTAGCCGCCCAGCGACATGAACTTTTCGCCTTTGGCCAGCTCGTTAAGGTCCACCGTGATCTGCTCTGGTGCGTCCAAAGCACCTTTCCTTCTGGCGAAGATCGGATACTGTTTGCCCGCCTCCCAGCGAGAGTAGTAAAAGTAAGCTCCATAGCGCCAAGGGACATTCACGTCAGTTTCTTTGATGTGGCTGACCATCTCGTCATATAGCTTCTTCTGCAAGCCCTCAGTAGGCTTCATGAAGGAATTCGTATAGGCGTTTTCAGCTTCGAGGTACTGGGCAACCTCAGGGTTTGCTTTGTCCCGAAGCCAGCGGTAATCGTCAACCAGATTTCCGCCGTTGATATGGTTCTCTGTATGCACCTTTTTTGCCACCGGTGGAGTGAGCGAACTGGATGGGCTCGCGGGCTGGTCGTCGTCGGCGGCGATTAAAGTAGTTATGGCAACGAACGCAATGAAAATGAAGCAGAAGAATCTTTTGCTGTGGATCATAAGTGGGCTTGTCCGAGATCAATCAAGATGTTGCAAATTGTACCGCAAAAGGATGTGACGGCGCTTTCAGAACACAGTTTCAACCATGGCTTTTATGCCCAGCCGGTCTCCCCAGTCTTCACGGATATCAAGAGCGATCGCATAGGGCAAGAGATCCTCATCGGCCTGCATGGGACTATCGGGTGGATTCAGCCGGTGCAAACGGTCCTGCTCCACGCGTTCCAGAAACTGCCGAAAGCCAAGAATCTCACTTAAGACCTGATTTCCGGCGGGAGTGTAGCTGCGCAGCAGTGGTCCCGCCAGCATATTGACCACAATCAGCAGCCCGGTGACGTTGGCAAAGATTGAAGTGACTGTACGCATGAGCAGGTACCACATGGCAGGATAAAGCAAGACCAGGAACAACAAGAGAAGCAACAGCCGCCGATGATAAAGGCCTCTGAAAGCTAATTTTACCGCCTGGAGGTTCTGGTTCCAGACGTAGGCTGTGGCGGCGCTGAACATGGCCACGGTTAATCCGGTAAAGCACGACATGATTGCGGCTTCAAGTAAATCGTTTCCGAACAGATGGGATGATAAGCATATGCAGATGGTGGAGGCGGCGGAAAAGAAGATGGCAATCCCAATAAAGCCAATGTGCCAAGTAACATATTTGTTTAATTGTATTTGCAATGTTTTTTGAATTTTTTGGATGAGGCGAGGCTCGGGCGTTTTCAGCTCTACGTTGTCCTGCCATTCAAAGAGCTCTTTGAAAACGATTCGGGCTTCCGGCGGCAATTGCTTCACGGACAGCCTGTCTCCCTGCAGCTTGTTGAGGTACACCTTGCCGCCGGGTTCCGGCGATATGGATATCAGTTTACTGGCGGCGAGTTGAGCCAGGATGGCGATGTAGGTGCGGCCATCCCAGCCGAGGGCAAACAAATATCTCATGGCTGCCGGCGAAAGAGCCGCAGGCGGCTGGTAGCGCACCACGATGGCTTGCCTGGAAGTTCCACGAACAAACCACCACACGCAGAAGTAGTAGGCAGCCAGCATCGACGGGATGAGATAGAAGGCAGCAGCGCTCATACGATGCTGCACTATATTACGTTACTCCGCTCCGCCGCCCTCAGGGCGGAGCGCGTGCGGTAACATTGAAACGGGAGGCTCGCCGATGAGCGCCGCTGTTGATTCGTACAAGGTGTCCGCAAAGTATTACGATGAGGCCTATGCCGCCAAAAAGGACCTGATGGACCTGCCTTTCTATCTTGGGTTGGCCAAGCTCATCGGTGGGCCGGTGCTGGAGTTGGCGTGCGGGACAGGGCGCGTCCTGCTGCCGATTGCCAGAGAAGGAATTGCCATTCACGGGGTAGATAATTCCGTGCCCATGATCAGCGCTCTTCGCAAAAATCTTCAGCGTGAGCCCAAAGATGTAAGGGAGTTGGTTTCGGTAGTGGAAGGCGATGTGAGGACTTTTCGGTCGAACCGGGAGTATCCGCTGGTAATCATTCCATTTCGCCCGCTGCAACACATGTATACGCTGGAAGACCAGATCGCCGCATTCAAAACGGCTGCATTTCACCTGGAGCGGGACGGCATCCTGGCTTTTGATGTGTTTTTTCCCAAGTTTGATTTGATCCATGCGGGAATGGGCCAGGAGATTCTAGAGATGGAATGGCCAGTGAAGTCCGATCCGGAAAAGATCGTGCGACGTTATTTTCGCAAAGAGTCAGTCGATAAGATCAACCAGAATTTCACGGCGACGTTTGTCTTTCGCACATTTCAGGGAGAAAAGCTGGTCCAGGAGGAGACTGAACCGCTGAAGATGTCCTACTACACCTATCCACACCTGCGTTCCCTCTTTCTCCTTGCCGGCTTGCACATTGTGGAGGAGTACGGATCTTTTGCCCGCACGCCGCTCGACAACAACGCCGAGCAGATGATTTTTCTCCTGAAGCACCAAGCGGGCGTTTCAAGTTGAATCGAAGAGGCGCCTTATCATTCGATTTCACCGAAGACTGTTGTATGCGCTATTGTTGGATGGCGCTTTCCGGTTAAGGGAATTTAGCTCTGATTACGTTACTAGGAAATAGGCGAGTCAGTGTGTCTTCGTCAGGATCATTCCATGGTGAGAATGCAACAATTAGCTTCATCCGTTGATGAGCACGCGCTCAAAGGAGTTATTGGAATATGCCGCTGAAGCGTGTTGGTGCGGTGGGTTCTGCTGTAGGGGCTGTTGCTTTGGGCGTCCTGCTGATACGGGGTTCCGCGCCTGCGCCGGTAACGCCGGGACCCCAGACACAAACTCGGGCCCATCGCCCGGTAAAGGCGCGGCTTGGGCAATCCTCAACTGCCCAACCCGACCAACTCCCTGAGGATGGCCCATGGCAGGCATCACGCGAGCACTTTGCCGGAGCACAAGGGGGAGAATGTGCTTCCATTGAAGATAAAGGTGGCCGGTGGTGCGTCCCGCACCAAGAGAAACTGCAGGCGATCATCGCGATCTTACCCGATCCAGTCAACACTCACATGGCGCTGGTCTTCGACCGTTCAATGGAAGCGATCCAATTGGCCGCGCAATCGATGAATTATGTGGAGGACCGGTACTGGCTGCCCTGGGATCCCTCAGCAAGGCTTGATTGGCAGGACTACGATTCACAGCAGAAGGCAGAAGAAGACGCAGAGCAAAAGCAGAAAGAACCGGGACTCCTGCTGTTTCGTTGGAACGGTGACACCCGCGCGGATGCGGCAAAAACTCTTTATGTTTTCCTGGTATCCGAAACCTCGACGGCTGGGGTGGATGGCGAACAATTCAGCAGGGCACTGGAGTACCGGAATCAAGTCTGCCGGCAAGGTGGCTGTCCTGCTCCCAAAATTGATCCAGACCGCATCAGAATTCTGGGTCCCACATTCTCCGGATCGCTGGCCTCGCTGGTACGGCTAACCAGGGGAGCCAAGTTCGCCGCTTATAGCGGCACTGCTTCAAGTACATGTGCTGTAGAGAACCAGCACCTGGCCCCTCACTCAGAGCTCTGTGATCAGACAGACAACACCATGGACGGCCACCTGACATTTCAGAGCTTCGTGAGCGACACCGAGTCGGCCATCATCAGCCTTCTCACCTTGCTTCAGAACAATCGTGATATCAGCTGTACCGGCCGTTCCGAGGTGGCAATATTAGCAGAAGCAGCCACCACCTACGGCGCGGTGCAAAGAAGATTTGCGGATGAGGATGACGCGGAACATGGGCCTGCCCAGGGTAAGAAACAGAATGCGCAAGCCGGTGGCGCGCTCTTACGAAATTGTTCCACCAGCTTCTCTTATCCCAGGGAAATCTCCACGCTCCGCAACGCGTATGACAAAAATCAGTCTTCCTCTCCGGCCCAGAGCACAAACAGCGGCCAACCTTTTCTTCCTTTCAATCTGACGGATCAGCCAGCCAATAAGAGTGATGAGCCGCCTGATTTTTCCAAGGGGCAGGGGCCGATCTCAAAAGAAGCGGTGCTGATGAGGATGGCGTCTGAGCTGCGGCAGAACCAGTATAAGTACATCGGCGTGATCGGCAGCAACGTGTTGGATGTATTGTTTCTGACGAGTTTTCTCCGTAAGTCCTGTCCCGACGCCCGGCTGTTTGTCGTCAATTCCGATCTGCTGTTCGAACGGGAACTCGATAATGCTCCCTACATAGGAATGCTGGCGGTGACCACCTACCCGTTTGTCTCGCGTAATCTGGATTGGACGAATCCAAAGTGGCCGAACACCGAAACTCAGTTTGCACGCCTTCCGTTTGCCGATCAATACGAAGAAGGTCAATACAATGCCTTTCTGGAGGCCCTGGTGCAAACGGTTCCGGGTAAGTCCGGGAGCAAGCCGACATTCTATGAACGCCAGGAACCGTTCACTTTACGCACGGAGAAGTCTCCCCTGTGGCTCACCGCCGTGGGCACAGGCGGCTATTGGCCTATACAGTTGCTTTCTCCGCCCGAGCTGATTGCCCAACCAGATTCCCAGCCACCAGCAAACAATCAGCCGCAGGCTACCAGTCCGGTGCTGCAGGACCAGGATTTCTCGTCTGAGTGGAAAGTACTTATGACCTTCCTATGTGGCCTGGGCCTGCTGCACATCTGGATACTTATTACATCGGCGCCCGGGGCGCGGTGGTTCCGAGATTTCTCGCTGCTAATGCCACAGCCAGGGCAGCGGTTATTCTTTATTCATTCGGCAACGGCGGCTTTGACTCTCAGCCTGGTCATGATGGCTGCTCCTGCATTTCGCTTTGGCCAGCACACCGTGATATTGACGATCCTGGAGATAGCGGTGGTACTGGTGGTGGCTGGACTTCTGCTGGCTTGCCTTCTAGTAAATGTCAATTGCCGGTTTAGCCAGAAATGGAAGATGGCGAGGAACAAAGAGACCATGGAACAGACCCCGCAAGGCTTAAGAGGAATCTACTGGGCGGCGATCGGGGTTTGGAGCAGCGCTATATTGGCGGGTGGTCTCTGGTTTGCCCTGCTGGCCGGCGATCCAGGGCATTTTTATGGATTCTTTTTCGCCTATCGCGCGGTACAGTTGGCCACCGGTATATCACCTTTTACTCCGATGTTGCCGTTGTTTGCCGCGGTTTACACGTGGTGCATCTTTGAGCTTTGGCGATTACGCTTCAATGACCGCCTTCGCCCCAGACTCAAAGCAACACATGACGCACCGGGAGCAAGCACTGAAGAGCGTGTCGCGAATTCGGTTTCCCATTATTTTCTGGGCCCTTACTACATCGCGGGGCTGGCGGTTCTTTTCCTTATCTGGCTGCTTCTCTTTGATGTAGTTCATCCATTTCAATTGTTCGAAAACCGTCTCTATGGCCCATTCTTTGAGGTGCTGTTCTGCGTTGGCGTCATAGTACTGCTGGCGGGCGGTTTTCGTCTTGGACAGCTGTGGGCGAACCTGAGAAAGCTGCTATTGGAACTGGAACGGTCTCCCATTCGTTTTGCATTTGGCCGGTTGCAAGGCGTTGGCTGGTCACCAATCTGGCGGCAGGGAGGAGAAGAAGCCGAATGGAGCTATCTTTCGCGTTCGCTGGAAGCGATGCGACGGGTTGGGTATTGTAACCAGAAGCTGGACCTCGAGATGAAGACAGATATTGGACTGGAGCCGCAAACTACCAAGGACATGGAGGCTGTGAAAGGTCTTGTCGAAGAGATCAGGACCACGCGTGAACAGCTTAAACTGGAGAAGCCAACGCTGGTTGCACCCCACATGAACCGGGAATTCCGCGCCTCTTCTCCATCTCAGCCTGCCAGCCCCACGGCTGAACTGTTCTTTCAACTGGAGGTTGGTTTGCATCAACTGCAGGACAGACTCGCCGACGTTCTCCAGGGCATCTGGAGCGTCCTGGATAGGCGTTGGAAGAACGGCGATTTTATTTCTGCCGAAGTGGAAGACGATAAAGACGAAAAACAAGTAGCTGTATATTGCAATCCTGAGAAAAGCGATCCTAAAGAAGAACAAATCCAGAAAATGGAAGAATTCGTAGCCTTGCGCTACGTTGATTTCATCCGCGGCGCCCTGGGACACATGAGGTTCTTACTGATATTCCTGGGGATATCATTCACATTGGTTTTGATTTCCTTGAATGTCTATTCTTTCGAGCCGCACCAGACCCTGCTCTGGTCATTTACGGCGGTCTTCATTGTAATTGGTTTTCTCATCTTCCAGGTCTTAATGCAAGTGCATCGTGACCATATCCTGAATCGGATTGCAAAAACCAAGCCGAGTGATCTGGGAATTCAGTTCTATCTGCGAATTGTTTCGGTCGGCATCGTGCCGCTGCTAACCTTGCTGGCAACCCATTTCCCATCCATCGGACGATTTCTGGTTTCGCTTGTTCAGCCCGGCCTGGAGGCACTAAAGTAGCTGGTTCCCGGGCGAGTTGCTCCCTATGGGAGCCATGAGGGGACAGAGCAATTACATCACATCAGTAGAAGAGGAAAGACGCAGGAGGTTGCGGAAACGTGTGGTCTGTTCTTCTTCTTCAGGCGAGTTCCACAGGAACTCGACGCCGTACTTATAGCCTTCGCGGTTTCTGACCACGCCACGGACCCGAATTGGGTCACTAGAATAGGGAGGCGTAAACTCTACGAATATTTCATCCCCTTCTTTGAGTTCAACGCCGGCAAAGATCAACAACCCACCTTCGCTCATGTCGCTGCCGCGCCCGTGTACAATCGTGGTCTTTTCGCGATGCACCACCAGACGAAGGGGCAGATCGAGTTTGAACCTCTCCCATCGCCTCCGTACTGCTTCTTTATCAGCCAGATGACTGCCGTTGTGAACCGACATGATGAATCATAATAGTGCGGTTGCTTTTCTGAGGGAAGTTACAAAAGTGCATAGTGCAGAAAAGCAGTAGTAGTTTTCAGGCACCGGCTCCCTTTTGCTTGCCGGTCCCCGCAGAGCCTTTGAACGTCATATAGATGCCCGCAGCCGCAATGCCTCCCACAAGCGGGGCGACAATGAACAGCCACAACTGCTCAACCGCCCAGCCTCCGACGAGGACCGCGGGACCGATGCTGCGCGCTGGGTTGATGGAAGCATTAGTAACGGGAATTGCAGCCAAATTGGTGACAGCGAGGGCCAGGCCAATAGGCAGACCTGCAAATCCTGCAGGCTCTCTCTCATCTGTTGCGAAGAGCACGGTGATAACCAGCAACAGGGTAAATAATGCTTCCGTAAGGAAGGAGGCCAATAACGTATAGTGACCGGGTGAGTGTTCCCCGTAACCATTAATACCGAAGTTGTCTGGGTTGGGAACAAAGCCGGGAGCGCCCTTGGCGATTACCAGGATGAGAGCTGCCCCAACAATCGCCCCGACTACCTGAGCCGCCATGTAACCGGCTGCGTGACCGGCCTTAATGCGCTTGCTCAGCAGCATCCCCAGTGTAACCGCAGGATTGAGTTGGCAGCCTGAAATAGAACCGATGGCGAAGGCCATGGCCACCAGCGTCAGGCCAAATGCGAGAGATATCCCTACAGCGCCAACCCTGCCGCCGGCCAGTACAGCCGTACCGAGTCCAGCGGAAACCAATACAAATGTACCAAACAATTCTGCGGCATACTTCATGAACATTCCTCCAAACAGGAATTACTGACTTGAGAAACCGGACATTCTACATCGGCAACCTACGCTGTCCACAAGAAATGATCATCCGTGGCAAAAATTCATTAGGCGGCATTTTAAGACTGATCTGGGCTTACCACTGGTTTGGGCCGCTCATCCACGATCATGCGGAAGACATCCGGCCGGGAATAATGGCCCACGGCGTCAAAGTCGAACTTGGCGCGTGGTATCTGGCTGCGGTCGAGTTCCGCCAGCAGGATGGCTTCATCTTCAAAGTTCGGCCCGACAAGAAACCTGCCGAATGGATCCACAATACAACTGCCGCCTCGGGAGATCACGGTAGCGGGATCCTCGCCAAAGCCGGTCTTGTAATCTTCGGGGAAATCGCGCCTCCGGTTGAACTGGTTGCAGGAAAGGACGAAGCATCGGCCCTCAACCGCAACATGCTGCATGGAGGCCACCCAGGTGTCGCGATGGTCGGCGGTTGGCGCACAATAGATCTCGATGCCTTTGGAATACATATACATGCGCATCAGAGGCATGTAGTTCTCCCAGCAGATCACCGCGCCGAGGCGTCCTAAAGGAGTCTGAAATACGGGCATGGTGGAACCATCCCCGTATCCCCAGACCAGCCGTTCCGAGGCGGTCGGCATGAGCTTACGGTGCTTTCCCAAAAAGGCGCCATCGGGAGCAAAGAAGAGGACGCAGCAATACAAGGTACCCTGATCACGCTCAATCACGCCCACCACGAGGTACACCGAGTTGGAGCGAGCGGCACTGCTGATGGTCTCAACGGCTGGTCCAGGGACATCTACGGCGCTCTCCCAATAGCGGCGGAAGTCCTCACGGCCCTCTGGGGTACGCGAACCCACCACCGCGCCGAAATCCAGCCCGCGTGGATATCCGGAGACAAACGCCTCCGGGAAGAGCACCAGCTCCGCGCCTTGTTTGGCGGCCTTCACGGTAAGGTCCAGCAACTTTTCCAATGTGCGCTGACGGTCAAAGGTCACGGATGCCGCCTGGACGACTGCGGCGACTACAGTGTTTCTATCTGCTTTAGCGTTTTGGTTCATAGTGGAATACCCAAATGATTGCTACGCGTTCATCGTCCGGGGCTGAACAGTGAATTCGCGTCTCGTAAATCCGTTCAGAGACAAATTCTACAGCTTTGCCGTTTGAGCAGTGCGTCATTTCGGTGGAAGCGCGTGTCAGAGCACGAGTTTAGGACTTGCGGCCAGACGCGGGTCAGAGAACGAATTGATTCACGCCGACCAGGAAGAGCCTGACGGCGCTTCTGCTGCCGCGTCTTCGGTATCCTTTCACTTGGCAATGGCGAGCAGCGCGTTGACGTTCAGATTGACCGAGCTCGACCCGTTTGGTCCCTGCGGTATAGCACCTGCGGCGAACTGCGAAATCACACCGTTTCTAAATACCAGGCAATGCGTCGAACCACCGAATTGAAAGTAGCCGATTTGATCACCCTTGCGCACCTTTTGGTGTTCCCGAACGGTCACGATGCACGACGAGACTTCGGCCATGCCGATTGGAATCAAACACAAAAGCCCGATACCCGGATCATCGGCCTGGATAAAGATGAGCGCTCGGGTGGCTACGTGCGCAATGTAACCTTGAGAATTGTTCGGTCCAGCTTGATCGAATCCTTCCGAGGCGGCTTCGGCGTAATAAGTGCCTTCCACCTGATGGATCGATTGGATCGTGCCTGAAACCGGGCTGTGCCACCGATGGTAACTTTCGGCGCTGAGGAACGCCTGGTAGACCGTTCCACCTATAAACTCCTGCACATGCATGCCGTCGAGCATCTGGTGGAGCGAATACGGCTGAGATTTGATCCAGAAAGTGTCGGACTCCTTGACATTCATGCTAATGGCGTACGGCGCGGATTCACACGCATTCGCGATCACCTTACCGTTTGCGGGCTCCGCGACCGGCCGCATACCCGGCTTGAACTCGCGAATGAAAAAATCATTCCAGGACTTGAACCCGAAGAAAGGCTTCTTCGGTTCGTGGATGAACTCATTCATGTGAATCGCTTTTAGCGCTTCCGGCGACAGCCAGCCGCTGCTGGTCGTGTTGAGCACATAGCGTGAGTCCTCGGAATCAAGGAACTGGGTCCAAACCCTCAGCACCTTCCGGAACATCGCGTTGACCTTCTGCGCCAGGAACGCTGCGAGCCCGGCCGGCGTGATCATCGGGAAGTCGAGGATGGCGTTGATCGGGAACCCTACCATGCCTGTGGTGTTAAAGTCGGGTGCGGTGGTGAGCACGTGATTGATAACTACCAGCATCTGCTGATAATTCTGCAATTTAACATCGCCGCTATTTGGGGGCGAGGGAAACCTGGGCTGCTGCTGAAACATTAGCGTGAAGTACATATACATCACTGGATCCGATTCGATCATTGCCTGAAATTCTTTGATGACCGGATGGAATGGAGACGGCTTTCGCTCCGCCGTTTCGATGGTAGTTTTCAGCCAGTGGTTTAGATGGATCGGATCCGACGGGAGCCAGCGTCCTAGCCGGCTGGTTTGTGAGGTGTTGGTCCGGGAATGGGCGCTTTTCACTATTTGTTGACTAGACATGATTCCCCTTTCTGCTTGCTTTCTGATTTGTGAGGGAAGCGGTAGCGGATTAGGGCCTTACTGGCGCTCTGCCGGTGAACCAACCCCAGACCAATTTCCCTGTTTCCGTTCCTCATCACAAGTGTAGAGCGAAAAAGCACGCAAGAGAGATCATGGATTAAGGAACAACAGAAGAATGATCCACACCTTTGAGTTTGACAACCATTCCATCAAGCTGTATTGTCTCCGTTGCATGAAGTCGTTTAGCAGGAAGTCGGTCGTTTGGGGAAGGAACTGTTGTTGCCGCCCCACGTTCAACCATTCTGGCGAGTGATCTTCATAGCTTCTTAATTTCCAGGCATTCTTTGAACCCACTCACCAGAAAATGGCGAATGGGTTTTTGTGTTTCGGGAAGGAACTGGGGGGAGCAATGGCAAAAACGGCGAATGTGATAGAACCGGCAAAGTATGAAACACCCAATGCTGTTGTCCACGCCGCGCAGTCCGGAATGAGCGAGGACTGGCTGGCCGTGTGTATCGGCTTGCTGGTTTTCACACTCTCGTTAGGCCTGCTGTTTGGAGCAGACCTGCTGGGATGGGCGGTAACGACATCCGTTTGGATTGCTCCCGCCAAAGCATTGGCGCCAGCTTCCAAATTTTACGCAAAACTGCCGGCGACGATTTCATTGTTGGCCACCTACAGCTTTTTGCTGATCGTATTGCTGCTTGGCGCTCGAGCGATGCGGACGAACGTGAAGCGCTTTGCTCTCGGCGTGACTGCAATCTTTGCTCTTAGCTATGCCAGCTGGTTCCTAGGCAGTTGGGCGTTTATCGCGGCGACACCTGACAAAAGGCAGGCGTTCGGGATCCATTGGTCGCTGAACCTGACCAATGAATCCGGGTTCATCATCGCGCTGCTGGTGGGCCTGATCTTTGGAAATTTCTTGCCCGGAGTGGTCCAGAAATTCAAAGACGCCATACGGCCCGAGTTGTATATCAAGTCCGCCATCGTGATGCTGGGCGGCTTTCTTGGTATTACTGCTTTAGACCAGCGACGGTTGGCTTCGGTCATGCTGTTCCAGGGACTGTGCGCGATTGTGTGCGCCTATCTGATTTTTTGGCCAATCGTGTACTACGTGGCGCGCCGTTATTTTGGATTTAGCCGTGAGTGGGCAGCGCCGCTGGCTTCAGGCATTTCCATCTGCGGGGTTTCAGCCGCCATCGCTACCGGAAGCGCCATCAGGGCGCGGCCTGTGGTGCCGGTCATGGTGTCCTCACTGGTTGTGATCTTCTCCGTGGTTGAATTGCTGATCCTGCCCTTTGCCGCGCAGCACTACCTTTTTGGACAGCCGATGGTTGCGGGCGCGTGGATGGGCCTGGCCGTCAAGACCGACGGAGCGGCGGTGGCCAGCGGAGCAATCGCGGACGCGCTGGTCCAGGCCAAGGCTCTGGCCGCTTCCGGAATACATTTTCAGCCGGGCTGGACTCTCGGCGTTGCCACCACGGTAAAGGTATTCATCGATATCTTTATCGGGGTCTGGGCCTTTCTTCTCGCCTGGGTGTGGTCAGCAAAGATTGAGCGCCGCGAAGGCGAGAAAGTCCGGGTCGTGCAGATCTGGCAGCGATTCCCCAAGTTTATTCTGGGCTATGTTGCCACTTTCTTGATTGTGGTTGTGGTGGGAGCTTTATCGCCCGGACTGGTGCCCAAAATCAAGGCGTCCATGGGAGAGGCCAACGTATTTCGCGCCATCTTCTTTGTGATGACCTTCTTTGCCATCGGCGCACTCTCTAATTTCAGAAAGCTGTGGCAGGAGGGGATCGCTAAACTGGCCGCAGTATACCTTTTGTGTCTGTTTGGATACATCATCTGGGTCGGTTTGCTGATCTCGTGGCTGTTCTTCCACGGAATGCTGCCTCCCATAATGAAAGGATGACCTAATGTTGAAACATCAGTTAACCGACGAATTGCGCCGGATGGAGAGCGAGTATGAGCCCCTGCTCCCGATTGAGAACAAGCTCATTTGGTATACCTTTGGAACCGGGGTTGTCCTGCTGGTGGGCCTCGTGCTTCTCGGCCGGTTTCTGGCTTAGTGTCTTTTCAAGCACATGGAAAGCGACTGGCGCAAGCGCATTCAGATTACCCTGGTTGTCTTCCTGGTTATTGCACTGGCACGTGTGGGCATCATCTTCTACGACAGAACGCATGAGCCGGACGCGCGCAAGCCGCAGCCCCTATCTTCCTCTTCTTACCACGTAACGCTGGACGACTACGTTACTCAGCACAAACTGTATCCTTACGATCTTAAGTCAGCCAGGGAAGTTGTTGGTAAGCCTGTTTGGGTTCGGTCCGGAAACCAACTTGCCTATTACCCGTATGGCAAATCATCGCGTCAAGTGGAGCTGACGCATACAGCCGGATTGCTTGCGCCGCTGGAAAAACTGGAAATCAAAGATGTGATTGCCCAGAAAGTACGCGGGCAGAAGCAGGTAATGGCCGTTTTCGCCAGAGAAGGGTCATCCGCCGAATACGCCGTGACTGTGGGAAAGGTGAGCAGCGGCAGCTACGATTTTTTTATCAATGATGTCTTCATGATCGATGATCCCCACCAGCTCTATAACTATTGGCCGGCGGACGTTTGGAGCGCCATTGACCATCATGAAGTCAAACCCGGTATGAACGAATTACAGGCGAGCTTTGCTCTGGGAACGAACATACGCGCAGGCCGAGGCGATTACGGCAATCGAGAGGTCCAGTACATCAACGGGGACAAGTCGACCATGGTCAGCTTCTCCGATAACAAAGCCACGTCTGTGGATTCCGGACCTCATCCGTGACTTGCGCTGAGTGGCAACTTGAGTTCCGTGACCAACTGCACTTCTTGCATGACGGGCGTTTGCTTCGGATTCTTCAACTGCTCTCATGAATCTGATTGCCAATTCTCCGCCGGAATGAACGCTGCCTTTGTTTCGAGGAGACCAAAATCCCGTACGGACGGCATCAGACCTAAGGCTCTCACCCGAAAGCAGGGCTTATTTAACACTAATGAGTTACGTATTAACGCCGTCTTAACCCTTCTTAAGCCATTCTCGAGTTAAAGTACGCAGCAACCTCAGCGGTGCATGAACCAAAAATGGCGCTCCCAGGAGCAACCTTCAGAGGAGGCTTGTTCTTGCCGGGGAGATTCCGCCGTCCGCCGTTGAGTGCACTGTGATCGATACCAAATCAAGCACGGAGAGGACATCCACACATGCGCACCTGGAATTCTCGAACGGGGCTAAGAATATTCCTTTTCACAATTATGGTTCAATGCTGGTGTTCGCTTTCTGCTATCGCGCAAGCTCCGGTTCCACGTTCATCGCATGTCGTGTTGCTGATCGAAGAAAATACCAGCTACAGCACTACCGTTGCAGACATGCCGTGGCTGGTGAAGCAGGGGTCGGCAAACGGGCATGCAGCCAACTACTTCTCTGACACTTCCGGGTCGCTGATGGATTATCTATGGCTGGACTCGGGGAGCTGCCATTCTACGAACTGTGTATTGCCCGCCGGGAGCCATAATTTTGGCTGCAACGGCAATGACTGCGCCTCGCCGATAACGGATAACAACATCTTTCGCGAGATGAACAATCTGGGCATCTCCTGGAAGGTCTACGCGCAATCGTATGCGGCAGCAGGAGGGAAGGTGACGACCCCCGATCTGGCCAACGGAACTCATTACTATCGCCGCCACAATGGCGCAACCTGGTATAGCGATATCCTGAGCAATAGCGCCGGGTCGCAGGCCAAAATCGTAGATTTTTCCCAATTCGCGACTGACCTGGCCAACAATACGCTGCCGCAGTTCAGCATGATCATTCCCGATGGGTTGAATGATGGACATGATGCCAGCGCGTCACTTGCGGACGGCTTCCTCAGTAAAAACCTGCCATCCCTGCTCGCCAAGCCTTATTTCCAACCGGGCGGGGATGGACTTCTGATCATCACGTTCGATAACGGAGACGGAGACGCGGCGGGCCGGGTCTATACGGCGGTCATCGGCCCGAATGTCGCACCAAAGACTGTCTCCAATACTGCCTACAAGCATGAGAATACGTTGAGGACGCTCCTCGATACACTGGGAATAGCTACCGATCCAGGAGCTTCCGCAAACGTGAGCGCCATGACAGATTTCTTTTCAGGACATGTGACGATCACCTCGCCTGTACAGAACGCTACCACCGGTACACAGGTGCTCGTGAGCGCCTCTGCCACAGAATCGAACGCGCAGATCTATCAGCTTCAGGTTTGGGACAACACAACCGGGAAAAAGCTGGCAGAGTCATCTCCCGGGTCTTCAACCATCAGCCAGACCGTGACACTCGCGCCCGGATCGCATCAGATCATCGTCGAAGACATCAGCACCGGCACGTTCAATGCTCTGCATAAGGCAAGCGTGAACATTACGGTGTCGACCACGGGGTCGCCGGATGGCGTCACGATTACAGCTCCCACACCCAATTCGAGGAGCGGCACGCAAGTGCTCGTGAGCGCCTCGGCAAGGGAATCAAGCGCGCAGGTCTATCAGCTTCAGGTCTGGGACAACACCACGGGGCAAAAACTGGCAGAGTCATCTCCCGGGTCCTCGACCATCAGCCAGACCGTGACACTCGCGCCCGGAGCGCATGAGATCATCGTCGAAGATATCAGCACGGGGACTTTTCAGGCTATCCACAAATCCAGCGTCACCGTTGACGTCTCTTCCAGTGCGGGCGTCAGCATACTATCGCCTGTGAATAACTCCACTCTCCAAAGCCCGGTTCTTGTCTCCGCGTTTGCCAACTCTTCGGCTGCCATCGACCGCCTGGAGGTGTGGGATACAGCTACGGGAACCAAGCTCGCAGACTCGTTTGGGGCCAAGGTGGACGCGGCTTACGCTCTGCCGCCGGGACAACACACAATCCTGGTGCAGGCAATTAGCACCGGCAATTCTCAGATCGTCGCCAAGAGCCAGGTTGGCATCACAGTGAACTAGGACTCAATTCAATCCGGCTTCTCGCATCCTCTGCTGGTGGTGCTGGTAAGAAATAGCCGAGATACGCTGTGGATCAAGGCCCAGGCCGTTGGGAGTAAAAATGAATGCAGTGCGCTCGGGAATTCTGGCGGCCTCTCTCATGAAGAGCTCCCGTACCGGACCGGCGTATGCGGGATGCTGGCTGATCATCTCGTGAATGTAGTCCATGCCGTGGGTAATATGGCGCCCTTCATCCGCGCGAATCAACCGTATGCCCTCCAGCAATCCGGGAAACATATTGGTCTTGGCCAGCAAATCATCAAAAAAGTCGTAGCCGGTCAGTGCCATCATGCCCTCGATCACGCCAAAGTATTGCGTGGCAAACAATACCCGCGCCAGGCCCAGGTCACCGTTTTTCCCATCGCACAATAACCGGCCCAGGTTTTCGCCGCGGTCCTTCAGTTCATCCAGCAGCACCCCGCGATAAAGGGGATTGAGGTAAGCAGAAGTGTCCACCTTGCCGCAGGCCTCCTGAAAATAGCGCTCGAAGAATTCGGCATGTTTTACCTCCTCGTAAACCTGGGAGGCGAGAAACATTCGCCGGTCGAGCTCCGGCACTGACAGCAGGAACCAGGCCAGAGTGTCTGACACGCTGACCTCTCCTTCATAAAACAAGGCGCACACCTTGGTGAGTTGCTCGCGCTGTTCAGGATTAAGTGATTCCCAGTGAGGACGGTCTTTCGCTACCGGAATACTTTCCGGGTCCCAGTTCCCGAGACGTTTGGCAATGGAATACAGTTCGCGAGGTGATTTGGTTGTGCGCGTGGCCGTGGACATTGGCGTTCCTCCTGCGCCAATACGGTATCAGAAGCTGTGCGCGATTTCGAGGGGCTCCACAACACGGCAAATCCTGATCGACTTACTGAGGCCTGACTTTCCCCTGAGTCGACGCCTCAGGCTGCAATGGTGTAAAACTGTGTTTCATTCAAAATCAATTCTGGAGGAAAAGTATGCCTTTAAATCAAGCACTGTTGCCGGAGTTTGACCACGAGATGGCGAACACCAGGAAAAGCCTGGAGCGCGTCCCGGATGGCAAGTTCGACTGGAAACCCCATCAGAAATCCATGAGCCTGGGTGGGTTGGCCACTCACCTGGCCACAATCAACCAATGGGCGGAAGCCATTGTCGCAAAGGATTCTTTTGATGTAGCCAGCGCGCCCCAGCCGCCCGCGTTGAAATCCCGTCAGGAAGTTCTCGCCGCTTTCGATCAGGGCACCGCCAGCGCGCGGAAAGCTATCGCCAGCGCTACTGACGAACAGATGATGAAGACCTGGTCGCTCTTGAAAGGTGGCCAGACCATTTTTTCCATGCCCCGCATAGGTGTGTTGCGGAGCTTCATCCTGAACCATACCATTCATCACCGGGCGCAGATGGGAGTTTATCTGAGGTTGAATGATATCCCTGTGCCTTCTATCTACGGGCCTTCAGCGGATGAAGGCAACATGTAGGAAAACCAGCTTTTGGCCTTGTGATCCGGGTGCCCAATTTCGTGTTTTCCCTCGGGTCCGGGTATGCTGAGAGGTGGGAACAACGTTGTCAAAAAGCAATCAGGCCTCGGTTTCCCGAGGCCTGGGTTGTGTTTTAAGCCCTCCCTGACTGGCAATTTCCCCCGAAAATGCCAGCAGGACTGTTTCGAACGAGATGATCTTCGCAGCATTGGTGCATGGGCACAAGAGTACGTTGGTAACCAGGAAAGCTGCCGGTCATCGGGCAACCAACTGCCGGCTCGTGTTGGCGCGTTGCTGTTTAGAATGCGTGCATCATGAGGCAACTCTTAGTAAGCTATTAACGCATGGCGGAAAACACATTTGACATCGTAAGCAAGGTAGACCTGCAAGAGGTCTCCAACGCTATTCAGAATGCGCTTAAGGAAGTCCATACCCGTTTTGACTTGAAGAACACCAAGTCTGACATCCAACTCGAAGGCAAAGACGCCATTGTGCTCACTTCTGCCGACGAGTACAAACTCAAGGCAGTGAATGACATCCTGCAAAGCAAACTGGTCAAACGCGGCGTGCCGATTAAGGCTCTGACGTATGGCGAGGTCGAGTCTGCCGCCGGCTCTACGGCTCGGCAGCGAATTACCATGCAGCAGGGCATTCCCACGGAAAAAGCCAAAGAGATTGTGCGCGTGATTAAGGATTCAAAGAAAAAAGTGCAGGCGTCGATTCAAGGTGACACCGTACGGGTGAGCGGGAAAGACCGCGATATCCTGCAGGAAATCATTGCTTTACTGCGGCAAAAGGACTTTGGGATCGACATGCAGTTCACCAATTACAGAAGTACTTAAAAGGACCCGTTGAGCACACCGGCCACATTTACCGCCAAAGACTTCCTGGACCTGCTGCGCGATGATCTGGCAGCCATTGAGCGCGAATTCGGGCGCGATACGGTTTCAGAGGTGCGCGCCATCACGGATATTGGCGAGCACCTGCGCGCCGGAGGAGGTAAACGCATTCGTCCGGCGTTGCTGCTGCTTTGCGCCAAACTTTTTCCTCATGATGAGCGCAGCGCCATCCGCCTGGGTGCTGTGGTGGAGATCATTCATACCGCCACCCTGGTGCACGATGACATTATCGATGAAGCCAAGATCCGGCGCGGGCGTCCGGCGGCCAACACCCAATGGGGCAATTCAAAGTGTGTGCTGGCCGGAGACTGGCTCTACATGCAGTCCTTCAAGATTGCCGTGCAGGAGCGCAACTTCCGTATTCTCGATGTCCTGATCGATCTTACCCAGCAGATGGTTGAAGGCGAGTTACTGCAGATGGAAAAGCTGGGTAAGTGCATCAGCCGGGAAGAGCATCTTGATCTGATCTTTCGCAAGACCGCCTGCCTGTTCTCCGTATCCATGCGTATGGGCGCCATTCTGGGCAAGTCCACAGAAGAGCAGGAAGAGCGGTTGGCAGATTATGGCCGCAATCTGGGTTTGGCGTTTCAAATTGTGGATGATGCGCTGGACTTGACCGCCTCCGAAGAAGTTTTGGGCAAGCCGGTAGCCAGCGATCTGCGTGAGGGCAAAGTCACTCTGGCCGTGATCCACGCCCTCGAACGCTGCAGTCCGGCAGAGCGCGCGCTGGTGGAGAAAGTCCTGGAAGAGCGGGCCTTCCAGTCGGTAAGGCACGAGCAGATCCTGGAGATATTGAATCATTACGGTTCTATCCAGTCTGCCTACGACACCGCGGCCAAGCACGCTGAGGCCGCCTCGCGCGCCATCTGCTCCTTCCCTGATTCAGAAATCAAACGCGCGCTGCTATTTGCTCCGGAGTTTGTGGTGGAAAGAAGCAGCTAGGAGGCGAGCATCAAGTCTTAAAAGCGTGCTGCCGCAGCCAACTCTCGATCAACGATTTCGTTATACGCCCTTCCTCATAAAGAGAGTTCAAGAACCGGTAAGCGTCCGAATCGTTGAACTGGACTGCCTATCCATTGATCCGCAGAAAAGCCACGGCGCAGGCAATGGCGGTTCGTTTGTTGCCATCCAGAAAAGGGTGGTTTTGGGAGAGGCTCTCGAATAGGGCTGCCGCTTCTTCGATGGTGTCTTGATAGTAGCCTGACTCCAGGCGTCCTATGGCGGCAGCCAGGGCAGCCTGATCGCGAATCCCAGGCGTTCCTCCCCACTTTCGGATTGACATAGTGTGGGCATATAGGACGTCCTCAACAGACAAATAGCGCGTCACTCTGCGAGCATGCGCATGAGCTCAGCATGCTCGTTCATGAACGCATCAATGGCAGCGCGGGCATCCGGGGTGGAAGGATTCTTCTTCTCTTGCAGATATGTGACGAATTTCTCGACGGCATGCTCCTGTTCGCTGGATAATGTAGAAATCTTCTTAAGCAGTTCCTGCGGTGTCATGGATGTTTCTCCGTCTATATGACTAGTCTATCGAACACGGGACTCCGGTTTCCAGTTCTGACCTCACTCGGTCCAGAGTCCGTGATGAGTAGAAGCGGCCAAAAACCCTTACTACTGATGACGCGGATTGAGCTGATTTATTGACGGCTTGAGAGTGCTTGTTTCGCGTTTTGACATCACCGTATAACACGTTTGTACTGGCGATCCATTAGGATTTGAGCCCCGCATCGCCACCCTCTATACTTAGATCGGAGGCAACTCTCAATGCCGCTTTCCGCGGTAATTGTCGATGACGAGCAGCTCGCGCTGGATGAGCTGAGCTATCTGCTTAAGTCCGTGGATGACGTGAGCGTGGTGGCCCAGGGACACAACGGCCTGGATGCGGTGACCCTGATTAAAGAGCATTCGCCGGACATTGTCTTCCTGGATGTCCAGATGCCGGGCCTGGATGGATTTGGCGTCATCAAAAAACTCCTGGACCGGAAAATCACCCTCCCGCAAATCGTTTTTGCTACCGCTTATGACCAGTATGCCGTGAAAGCGTTTGAAGTGAATGCAGTGGATTACCTGCTCAAACCCTTCGATAAGAAACGCGTCAATCAAGCTGTGGACAAAGCCAGGAAGAAGCTTCAATCCACCTCGGCCAGTACTGACAAACTGGACACGCTGGTCAAGATGCTGGAGGCGCAGAAGCCGCAGAATTCAAAAGTATTGCTTCGCGCGGCCGGGCGTCTGCTGTTGGTGGACCAGAAGGACGTTTGCTTTGCCTCGATTGAAGATGGAGTTATCACCGTGGTGGCCGCCAACCTGGAAGGCCAATCCAATTGCCGCACTCTGGAAGAATTGCAGTCCGACCTTGATCCGAATGTGTTCTGGCGCGCCCACCGCTCGTTTGTCGTCAACATCAACCGCATCAAGGAAGTTGTCCCATGGTTCAAGAGCTCTTACCAACTGCGCATGGACGATCGCAAGCAAACCGAGATTCCCGTAAGCCGCGCCCAGACCAAACGGCTAAGAGAACTGTTTGGGCTCTAACGAGATTGCCAAGATTGCCAAAATCGCTAGAATTGAAAACCGGCGATTCTGGCAACTATGGCAATCTCTTGTCTTCGGATTGCCTTAGCTCCGGCAGCAGCCTCATTGCGAGCTTCTGGGCTCCTCGTAAAACGGTCAGGCTAGTCCAGATGTTGATTCGCTCCTCGCTCAGCAGGCGATGAAGAACGTCAACTCCCTCTACCAGTTCACCGTCCAGGGCAACAATAACGTCGCCTTCTTTCAACCCGCCTTTTTCTGCCGGGCTGTTGCTTTCGACTGTAAGCACCAGAGCGCCGGTACCGATCTCCAGATTGTGGTAGCGCGCAATGGTCCGATTGATAGGGGCCGTCTGCGCCTGCACGCCAATGTAGCCCCGCCGGATTACACCGTCCCGGATCAGCTTAGTCGCAATGAACTGAGCGGTATTAATGGAGATAGCAAAGCAGAGGCCCTGGGCGGGCAATATGGTGGCAGTATTCACTCCAATCACTTCGCCCCGCGCATTCACCAGCGGCCCGCCAGAATTTCCCGGATTGAGCGCAGCATCGGTCTGGATCACGTCATCGATCAGCCGGCCAGACTGTGAACGCAGCGAGCGTCCCAGCGCGCTGACCACGCCAGCCGTCACCGTGTACTGGAATCCATAGGGATTGCCAATCGCCACCACCAACTGTCCCACTCTGATCCTGCGGGAGTCACCCAACTTGACGGCGCGCATGGCAGGCGCGTCAACGCGCAGAAGGGCTAAATCCGTGTCCGGATCTTCACCGATAAACTGGACAGGAAAGCTGCCCGACTCCAGGGTCCAGATTCGAATCCTGTCTGCGCCGTGAACGACATGGCTGTTGGTTAGAATAAAGCCGTCGGGAGTGAAGATAAATCCTGAACCACTGCCGCCGCGGCCACGACTCGCTTCTACCTGGATTCGAACTACAGAAGGGCTGACCGATTCAGCCACCTGGGTCACCACACGCGAGTACGCATCCAGGGCTTCAGATTCTGTTGCCGGGTGTTGCGCTTCCGGCTCTGACGATGGTCCCGCAAGTGACACGAACAAGGGATTGCTGCTCATAGCAATATTGGATAGCGGCAGCGAAAAAAAGATTCACCGCCTCTGCCCGCTATCGCTCTTCTCCCCATATTTCCGTGTCGGAGACTGCCTTCGAGGCGAGTTCCCAAAGCTGAAGGATGTATCCTTGGTGAGATTTTGGTTTTTGCTTGTGGCTCGAGAGTGGCAAGCGCTTCTCGCCTTTTCATTCCACCATTTACAATCCTCCAGTGCCACAACTGGAAGGAAAAACTGCTCTGATCACTGGCGGGGCCAAACATCTGGGCCGCGCAATCGCCTTGGCCATGGCGCGGTCCGGCGCGCAGATCGCCTTCACCTACTACACTTCAGCGCAGGAGGCGGCCCAAACTGTTGCCGACATCAATAAAATCGGTCCCCAGGGCATTGCCCTGCAATGCGATGTGCGCGACAGCCAGAGCATAATCAGGGCCCTTGGCACTATCACCGAGCAGTGGGGCAAACTGGATTTCCTGGTGAACAATGCCGGTTTTTATGAAGATGTGTTGTTTCCGGATGTGACCGAAGAACAATGGGACAACATGTTCGCCACCAATGTCCGTGGGCCGTTTCTCATTTCCAAGCATTGCATTCCCGCCTTGCGCGTGGCAAAGGGCAAGATCATTAACATCGGCTCGCTAGGTGGAGAAAAAGCCTGGGCCACTCACGCTCACTACTGCGCCTCCAAGGCCGCCCTGCACATGCTCACCCGCGTTATGGCCAAGTCCCTGGCGCCGGAAATTGCCGTAAACTGCCTTGCCCCGGGGATGCTTTCGTATGGAGAGAGCGATCCCTCTGTGAACCGGAAATTTGCTGAGATGACTCCCATGCGCAGAAACGGTACCGCAGACGATGTGGTCAGCGCGGTCATGTACTTAACGACAGCGCCACACTTTCTTACCGGCCAGGTGCTGGTTATAGATGGCGGCCTGGGACTGAGGTAGAGTGGTCCCGCGGCGGGGCAATCTACCTCACTGTTGGCTCACAAAGGCTTTCACCACAATTGCTCTTGGATTGCTCCCCACGGGAACCATGGTCTCCAGGTGCGGGGCTTGCGGACGGGGCCGCCCCTGACGATCCGTGAGTTCCAGGACCGAGAGGTCATTGCTCGTCGTATCCACAACCAGCAGCAGGAGTTGGTTGGGCGAAAATGCCATGGCTTCAGGATGGCTGCCCACACCGGCTGAAGCGATGCGCCGTCCGTCATCAATGCTGTAAACCGCCACGGAATCCGAGCCGTAGTTGCTGACAAAGAGCAGGGAATTATCCGGGGAAACCAGGCCACGAACCGGATGGTTGCCGATCAGGATGCTGCTGTTCACTTCATTAGAATTGGCAATGATTTCCGAAACCGAGCTGTCATCAAAGTTGCAGACAAACACCTCGCCACCATCGGGTTTCACCACGATATCAATCGGCGTTTTGCCGGTATCCAGCAGCGCCAGCAGCGTATCGTTTTTAAGATCGATGACTCCAACCTGGTTCCCGGCACTGCAGGCCACAAATGCTTTGGTTGAGTCCGGCAAAATGCCTAAATCACCGGGCTTGCTACAGGTTTTGATCTTGCTGCGGAGCGCAAGTTTTTCCGTGTCCACAATCGCTACCGAATCTTCATCTCGCAATGAAACCAGAGCCAGTTTTCCATCTGGCGTCACTTTGGCCAGAGTGCTGCCATTACCCACCTGAATTGTGCGGATAACTTTCCGCTGGTCCAGATCAATCACCGAAAGATTGGCGGACCCGAAATTCGCCACATAGGCCCGCCCACCGTCCAGAGAGACGTCCACCGCGTAGGGAGCGCGATGCACGCCAATGGTGGAAACTACCTTGTTGGTCTCAGCATCAATCACGCTGATGTTGTTGGATTCAGTGTTGGCTACATAGATTTCGTTCCTGCGTGAGTTAATGGCAATTCCGCTTGGGCTTCTTCCCACGGCAACGGTTTTCAAAATCCGCAACGCGCGCAGGTCCACCACTGTTACCGTATTGCTCCCGCCATTGGTTACATAGGCGTATTCGTGGTAGTTGGGACTGGGTTCGGGTGTGTCCGAGCAACCGCAGAAGAGACACAACACCAGCCCAAGATAGAAGACAGCGTAGCGGCGCAATTTATCCGGCTGCCTTTGCCGCGGTGGGCTGGGGCAACGGTTCCTGCACAGAGCGGTGCACCACTGCCGCAATCTGGCGGATTTCCGACATCAGTTCATCAAACTGGTCGGGAAAGATAGATTGCGCGCCATCGGACAGGGCGCGATCGGGATCGTTGTGCACCTCGATCAGCAGGCCATCCGCGCCGGATGCAATGGCCGCACGCGACATAGGCAGGACCTTGTCGCGTTTTCCCGTGCCATGACTGGGGTCAACCACAATGGGAAGATGGCTGAGGTGCTGCACCGCGGGCACAATGCTCAAGTCCAGCGTATTGCGGGTGTGGTCGGCAAAGGTCCGCACTCCGCGTTCGCACAGCACCACCTGATAGTTGCCTTCGCTCAGAATGTATTCGGCGGCCATCAGGAACTCTTCCAAGGTGGCCGAGAGTCCGCGTTTGAGCATGACTGGCTTGCGCAATCGTCCCGCCTTCTTGAGCAAAGAAAAGTTCTGCATGTTCCGGGCGCCAATCTGGATCGCATCCGCATACTCAGCCACCAACTCCAGAGATTCACTGTCAATCGCCTCGGTGACAATGCGCAAGCCAAACCGGTCGCGGATTTCCGCCATGATCTTCAGGCCGGCTTCTCCCATTCCTTGAAAGCTATACGGCGAGGTGCGCGGCTTGTAGGCTCCGCCGCGAAAGAAACGCGCTCCGGCTTTGGCCACGCGTTCGGCTATCGCAAACGCCTGCTCGCGCGATTCAATGGAGCAAGGACCGGCCACAATGCCGAGATCGCGCGCGCCAAAACTCCCGTCTGTGCCGGCAAAACGCACAACCGTGTTCTCTTCCTTCACGTCGCGGCTCACTAGCTTGTAGGGTTTGCTGACTCGGATCACATCCTGGACGCCCGACATCTCATCCAGGCTGCCAATCTCCACGACGCCGGTGTTGCCCGTGATGCCAATCGCAGTGCGTTGCGCGCCCGGAATAGCATGCGCCCGATAACCAAGAGCTTCAATCTTTTCACACACGGCGCGTACCTGCTCTTCACTGGCATGCGCCTGCATCACGACTAGCATGGGACCCTCATAAAGACTTTAGTTGCGGAAAACTCACAGCGTACATAAGAAAAACCATTGAATCGCGCAGAAACCCTCATAGGTGTATGCAACATTGGGAATCCTGCCTTGACTCTGCTTCTAAAGTTTACTGTGACTGGCGCTCAGGAGCAAACAGGGACGTTCTTCTTAGCATGTTAAAATCAATCCTATAGCGGATTCTTCTGGTGGGACCTGAGCGCAAGCCAAAACTTAGCATGAAGGACGTTCTGCTTTGGTCCAAAGGCGAGCCGCCAAAGCCAGGACCCAGGCGGATTGGCATCCATACTTCGACAGCGGGCGGGGTAGCGAGCGCGGCTGAGCGGGCTTATCGTCTGGGCGCGAATACTTTTCAGATATTTTCTTCCAGCTCGCGCCAGTGGAAGCCGTATCCGCTGGCGAAATCGCAGTGTGAGCAAATGCGCCGCCTGCGGGAGAGATACGGGATTTCTCCCCTGGTGATCCACTCGAGCTACCTGGTGAACCTGGCCGGTTCTACCCAGGAGTTTCACCGTAAATCGGTCGAGGCATTTCGCGGCGAGTTGGAAAGAGCGCTGGCGCTGGGCGCGGAGTTTGTAGTCCTGCACCCCGGATCGTTTCGTGGGAGCAGCCGGGAACAAGGTCTGGAATTGGTGGCCCTTTCCATTGCGGAAGCGGCGCAGGGACTTGAGCTGGAGAAATCCGATCTCAAGGTGCTGATTGAGAACACCGCCGGGGCCGAATTTTCCCTGGGTGGATCGTTCGAGCAGGTGGGCCAGCTGCTCAAGTACCTGGAGCCGGTTTGCCCGGTGGGAGCTTGCATTGATACTTGTCACACCCATGTCTCCGGGTACGACATTGTTTCTGAAGAAGGATGGCGTGAAACTCTGCGGGTGCTGGAGGAAACGATAGGGGTAAAGCGGGTGCTGGTTTGGCATTGTAATGACGCCAAAGACCCGCGTGGCTCCAAACGCGATCGCCATGAGCATATTGGCAAGGGCGCGATTGGGCTGGAGGCGTTCCGCAGGTTACTGAACGATCCCCGCACGGAGCATTCGGCCTTTATCGCGGAAACGCCCATTGACGAGCCGCAAGACGATTTACGAAATGTGGCAATCTTGAAATCTTTGGTAGAGGCACGCGCACAAGCTGGAAAACGCATGAAGCAGAAGCAGTCCGTGTAACAATCAGTACAGAGTATTCAGTACTTAGTATTTAGCAAAAACTGGAACCACAGAGGAGACAGAGGGACGCGGAGGCATTACGTACCTCGCGTTGCTAAATATTAAGTACTAAATACTGAATTCACCATGCCTGAAACACAAAACATGACCGCGAATCAATCCGAGCAGCGTGAGCTTCGCTACGATCCCAAGCGGATCGAAGAGAAGTGGTCTGCCCGGTTCGAGGCCGATCCTACGCTTTATGCGGCCGAACCCCATGACAGCAAGCGCAAGAAATATTACGTCCTGGAGATGCTTCCGTATCCCTCCGGCGTGCTTCACATGGGCCATGTTCGCAACTACTCCATCGGCGACGCGTTGGCGCGCTACATGTGGATGCGTGGCTACAATGTGCTTCATCCCATGGGATGGGACGCGTTCGGCCTTCCCGCCGAAAACGCCGCCATCAAGAACAATGTTCCACCCCGGCAATGGACGCTGGGAAACATCGCCCACATGAAGGCCCAGATGAAGCGCCTGGGCTTCACCTACGACTGGTCGCGTGAGGTTACCACCTGTTTGCCGGAATACTACCGCTGGAACCAGTGGTTCTTTTTGAAGCTCTATGAAAAGGGACTCGCATATCGCAAGAACAGCAAGGTGAATTGGTGTCCATTGTGCGCCACCGTCCTGGCCAATGAGCAAGTGCTGGGCAACGGCTGCTGCTGGCGGCACGAGGAGACGGCGGTGGAGCAGCGCGAACTGGAGCAGTGGTTTGTCCGCACCACAAACTACTCTGAAGAGTTGCTGCGCGACCTTGACCAGCTTGAAGGTTGGCCGGAACGGGTCCGTACCATGCAGCGTAACTGGATCGGGCGCAGCGATGGCGCGCTTGTGGACTTCAAAATGGATGGCCCTGCCGGCCCCGCGGGCGAGAAGATTACGGTCTTTACCACCCGCATTGACACCATCTTTGGAGCTACCTCAATTCAGCTTGCACCCGAGCACCCCATGGTTGCCGATCTCATCGGCAACGATCCGCGCCTGCACTCCAAAGTGGAGGAATTGGTCAAAGAGCAGGGAAAGGCGCGGGAAGCGGGCGACATTGGCGCAATCGAAAAACATGGCGTGTTCACTGAGTGCTTCGCAGTAAACCCGTTTAATCAGGAAAAGGTACCCATCTGGGTTGCGAACTACATTCTTATGGACTACGGCACCGGGGCCATCATGTCTGTGCCGGCGCACGATGAGCGGGATTACGAGTTTGCCCAGAAATATGAATTGGAAGTCCGGATCGTAATTCTTCCCCGGCGTGTGGGCGATCCGCCCGCTGAGGGACAGGAAGAAGCTCCGCTGCTTCCTTATACCGAAAAAGAAAGCCTGCTCATCAACTCCGGCGAGTTCAACGGCCTTTCCAACATAGAGGCCATTGAAAAGATGACGGCGTATGCCGAACAGCACCGCTTCGGCAAAAAGACAGTGACCTACCGGCTCAAGGATTGGGGCATCTCCCGCCAGCGCTACTGGGGAACGCCCATTCCCATGCTCTACTGCGCCAAGTGCGGCGTAGTTCCGGTGCCGGAAGATCAACTTCCCGTGCTCCTGCCGGATCGCGTTGCGATCACATTGCAGGGTGGCTCGCCGCTAGGGCAAGTGCCGGAGTTTGTGAATGCCACCTGCCCAAAATGCGGCGGCACGGCGCGGCGCGAGACTGATACCATGGACACCTTTGTCGACTCGTCCTGGTATTTTTATCGCTATACCTGCCCTCATCTTGACGATCGTGCGCTGGATACGAGTACGGTGGATTACTGGTTTCCCATTGACCAGTACATCGGCGGCGTAGAGCACGCTATTCTTCACCTGATTTACTCGCGCTTCTGGACCAAGTTCATGCGCGATATCGGCATTGTGCGCAACAGCGAGCCTGTGCTGCGGCTCTTTACCCAGGGCATGGTCATCAAGGGCGGCGCCAAGATGTCCAAGAACAAGGGGAACGTGGTTTCTCCTGACGATATGGTGGCCCGCTTCGGAGCAGATTCCACGCGCATGTATGCCCTCTTCGCTGCGCCTCCGGACCGGGATCTGGACTGGCAGGAGGCCGGTGTGGAGGGCGTGCATCGTTTCTTGTCGCGTGCGTACAGGCTCGTGAACAGGCATGGCCGCCGGTTTACGGGTGATTGGCAAACGCTGTTGTATAAGCAGGCTGAACCACCGGGGCCTAGCCGCGATATTCAAAGGAGACTTCACCAGACTATAAGGCGTATCACAGTCGATTTTGACGGTCGCTGGCATTTCAACACAAGCATCGCCGCCATTATGGAATTCGTGAACGAACTCTACTTTTTCTGGGAGGGAGAACTCTCCGGAGCCGATAAAAAACCAGGCAAACTCGAAGGCACGGGACTTGCCTTCTCGGAAGAAATCAAGCAAGGCGTATTGCGGTCTCTTGTGCTCTTGCTCGCGCCCTTCGCGCCCTATGTGGCTGCCGAGCTTTGGGAGACCATGGGCGAGCAGGACAGTCTCTTGCGGCATCCCTGGCCGGAATACGACCCGGTGTTAGCCAAGGAAGAGGAAGTCGAATATCCCATCCAGATTAATGGAAAGCTCCGCAGCAAGATTACTGTGCCCGCGGACAGCCCGGAAGAATTTGTGCGCGAACACGCCCTGGCCGATGAAAAAGTGCGCGCAGCCTTGGAGGGTAAGCAGTTGGTGAAGGTGATCGTGATCACGGGTAAGCTCGTTAACGTAGTGATCAGGTAGGGCCAGTGTGCCTCAGCGGCAAGCCGCAAGAAACAAGAGTGGACCGCAGCCGCCCCGGCTGCGTCTTCGGTTGGGTATTGCTAAATACCAAATACTAAGTACTCAATACTCGCTTTTCGTCTTTTTCCGCTTGCTAATCGCTTTTTCTTCGCCTATTATATCAAGGCTGGTTAACGTATGCGATTGACAAATGGCAATTGCACAGCCCCTGCGAGCAAAGCTCGAAGGAAAGATATACCACCAAACGGGCAGCGCCCGGTGCTTATAACACCGAGCGAGCCCTAACCAGTCACCTGTGGAGACAGGCAACATGGCTACTAAAGACGTTAAACGCTCCATCCGTGCGGCGCAACCCGAGCGTCGTTGCTCTAATCCTCAACTGAAAATACGCGCCTATGAGACCCTCTATCGCCTCAATCGCGCATTTAACATTACCAACTTCAACTTCGGCCGCCTGGAGGAGCTTGACATCTTCTCGAGCGATGATCTGCGAGCCTTGCGGGCCTACCGCAGCACGTGCGAAGAGGTTCGCGCCTTAACCAACGCAGACCTGTTGCTGCTCCTCGAATCGCAGGAACAGGAGGACGCCGTCCACTTTCAGAACCTGCGTCTCAAGTGGGAGAAACGGATCAGACAACCGCTCAAACTCCCCAGGCGGCAAAGCAAGAAACCCTCCGCCAGGAAACCATAGATTTAATGGATGACCAGATCGCCGGGGGCGCTCATGCACGTGTGGCACCGCCGCCCCCGGCGGTGTCTTTGGGTTTCCTCTGGGTCTGTTCCAAGAACCATCAGTGGAAATCAGCTCTATCGGTGTCATCACCGGTAAGGGTTTTTAGCTTTACATGCTCGTGTGAATCATGCAGAATTGTTTGTGGAAGCTCAATCCATCGTCATCCTTGACTTCGGTTCGCAGTATACGCAACTAATTGCGCGCCGCATTCGTGAACTTAAAGTCTTTTCTGCTGTCCTGCCCTGTACGGCGTCGCTGGAAGAAATCAAAAGCTACCACCCAGCCGGCATTGTTCTGAGCGGAGGTCCGTGCTCGGTCTATGACGATGATGCTCCTCCTGCCGATGAGCGCGTGCTTTCTCTCGGGTTGCCGGTGCTCGGTGTGTGCTATGGGCTGCATTTTATTGCTCACAAGCTGGGCGGCAAGGTTGTGCCCGGACCACGGCGCGAGTACGGCCACGCCGAAGTGAGTGTGCACGGCGAATCAGAGTTATTCAAAGGCCTGCCTAAGAGCATGAGTGTCTGGATGTCGCATGGCGATGAAGCGCAGGAACTCCCTCCCGGTTTTTCGGCTGTGGCCAAGACCAGCAACGCCCTGGCGGCCATGCAGGATGAGGCGCGGCGCATCTGGGCTGTACAGTTTCATCCCGAGGTGCACCACACCAAGCTAGGCACGCACCTGCTGCGCAATTTTGTCTATGAGATCTGCGGCGCAAAGGCTGACTGGACGCCGCAGCACTTCATTGATGAAACTATTCGCCAGGTCCGCGAGACCGTTGGCGAAAAGGGAAGGGCCATCTGCGCGCTCTCCGGCGGCGTGGATTCCGCCGTGGCCGCCACCCTGGTGGATAAGGCGCTGGGCGAGCGGCTTACCTGTGTTTTTGTCAACAATGGCGTGCTGCGCAAGAACGAGTTTCAAAAAGTGCAGCAGAACCTGCATGAGAAACTCGGCCTGAACCTGGTTGCGGTAGATGCCGCCGAACGCTTCCTGCAAAAGCTTGCCGGCGTTATTGATCCGGAGAAAAAGCGCAAGATTATCGGCAATGAGTTCGTGGAGGTGTTTGACGTAGAGGCCCATCGCATCGAGCGCACCATAGGCAAGGTGGAATGGTTGGTGCAGGGGACCCTCTATCCTGACGTAATTGAGTCGCGCAGCGTGCGTGGTCCGTCGCAGACCATCAAGACCCATCACAACGTCGGCGGCCTGCCGGACAAGATGAAGCTCAAACTGATTGAGCCGCTCAAGGACCTGTTTAAGGATGAAGTCCGGCGCATTGGCCGCGAGCTGGGGATGCCGGAAGAGATTTTGCAGCGCCAGCCATTTCCGGGGCCCGGCCTGGCAGTACGCATCCTGGGTGAAGTCACGCCGGAGCGTATCGCGCTGCTTCAGGAAGCGGACGATATCGTGGTGAGTGAGATCAAGGCGGCTGGACTTTACACCCAAATCTGGCAGTCATTTGCAGTGCTGTTGCCGGTAATGTCGGTGGGCGTGATGGGCGACCAGCGGACCTATGCTTATACCTGTGCGGTTCGCGCCGTCCATTCCGAAGACGGCATGACCGCCGACTGGGTGCCGCTCCCGCACGATGTGCTAAAGAAAATTTCCAACCGCATCGTAAATGAGGTCCGCGGAATCAACAGGGTAGTGTACGATGTGACTTCTAAGCCTCCAGGGACAATCGAATGGGAGTAGAGCCAAAATTTCCGGGATCTTCGCTGAATGGCTGGGGAGTACCGCAGCCGCGCAACCGGAAGGCACGCAGGACGCTCGAGGAAACCCTCAGGCGGCGCTTGCAACGGGCACGCTCTGAGCCGGAGCCAAGCGGTTGGGTGCTTGCCACAGTGATCGTTGGTGTGGGGCTGCTCTTTAGCATCATGCTGATAGGCTTTCCCGGCCATCGCATTTGGGTAGGTTGCGCACTGGTGCTAGGGTGTGCGGTGCCGTTTGGCATCGCCAGACACATCGTGTACTCGGTGCGAAGAGCAAAAAAGGCACAACAAAGCGCTTGCGGCAAAACCATTCCGCATTCCTCGTAGGAGCACTTGGGCAACTTTTTTGCCGGCAACGGACATCGAAAAACGGGCACCGTTGCTGATGCAAATTAATTTCCGGACAGGAATAACCTTGCTTCTCCGAATTCCGTCCGTGTAGCTCTTGGGTCGCAGCATTTCACCAGCGCCGCATAGTAGAATCGTGCCTCGTCCCAATTGCCCATCGCTCGCGATGCCCGTGCCGCACCCGCCAGAGAGTTGAATCTGGCAGACGCCTTCTTCAAGACCGCCGCGTAAGCAACCAGCGCCGCCTTCGGCTGATGCAGTTCAAGAAGCAAATCGCCGAGCATTTCGTATGCAGGCACCGTCCGTGATTCCACGCCGTAAGAGTCCTCCCTGTTTGCGGCAGTTCGCATCGTATCCAAAGCTTCTCCTGCTCTTCCTTCAGCCCATGCCAGCCATGCCTTCGCTTCGAGCTGCTGCACACTCACGTCTGAATTCCCGGAATGGGCCATGTGCATGTGGGCGTCCACGCTTCGCATATAGGCCAGCATGCCCGCGCGGGCTTGATCGAGCTTGTCCATGTTTTGCCGCGCTGACGCGATGTCACCGGTACGGGCCGCGCCAATCGCGCGAGCCCAGAAAGTACGTACTTTGGCATATGGAAAGGCATCTGGCCGCATGGTTAACGTAGCGGCTTGCTTCCATTGGTGGGTTTCGACCGCGTGCAGAGCCTCAAGAATGGCCGAGTTATTGGCCACGTCGCTGGCCGTCGCGCCTGGGACAGATTGGATGCGCGCCACAACCTGATGAGCATCTTCATCCTGGCCACGCTGCAGATACGAGTATGCAAGATACATCATGGCGTGCAATGCATCGCCTGACCCGTCATCGCGCTGCGACTTGGTTGCCTCTTCCGCTGCGGAAAGAGAGGCAAGGTTGGATGCAATCGCCTCCTCCCACATCCCGAGGCGTGCAAAGATGTGCGACGGCATGTGCAGAGCGTGGGGCGAGGAGGGCGCAATCTGGGCGTAGACACGGGCCGCAGCCAGACCCAAAGGAGCAAGTGTCGCCGTGTCCGCAGCATGAATCAGGTAATGCGCGGCGCCCGGATGCTCCGGCTGGGCAGCGAACAGTTTTGTCAAAATTGCAATCGCCCGCCGTTGATGGTCCAGGCCGTCTTCACCCTGGGCGGGCAGCGTAAGCAGCGAAAGTGCATAGAAGGCGGTAGCATCGTTATCTTGAGGATAATGCTGATGCAAATGGAACATTGCCCGGGAGTAGGCTTGGACGCGTGACGCTTGCCCCAGATTCTGCTCTGGCTGGTAAAACGCTGCGGCAGCATTGATGTACTCCAGTTCACGCGCACTCTTTTTTAGTGGTTTGGCTTTCTCTAGATACACAAGACCCCTCTCCAAGGTTTCTGCGTTCGGCCAATCCCAAAGTTGATGATAGAGAGTCATGGCCGCTCCCCAATAGGCGATCGCGCATTGGGGATCTACTTGCGCCACATGGAAAAATGTTTTTTCAGCCAAGCTGTATTGAAACGAATGAAGCATAGCCAGGGCACTATTGAATTCCGCTTGCACCTGGGAGGAACAGGAATTAGCAAAGCGCACTCTGCCTAGAAGCTCGGTTTGCGACGGGGTAGTAGACGAACTTATAAACGATGGAGTAGTACCCAGCCCCACGATCAAAATGCATGCTCTCATAATTCTGCCGTGATTCATTCTGTTATCTCCGATCGCATTGGTTGTCCTACTCAACCCACGCCACGGTTAAGCTCTGCTGCTCATCCCAGCAGAGCGCTTGTGACGGTGAGAGGGTGCATTGGAAGCTGACCCCTTGATGAGCGTCATGGGTGCTGAAAAGACACTTAAGGAGTTCCCACTTTTCAGCGCCGCATTTCAATCCAACTCAATTAACCTGCTGGAATCCCTTTATTAGCTCTGAAACTCTCTGCGGCCCATCCCTGGCAGAGAGAATGGCTGGCGGTTCCAGAGGTCGACAGTACCTCGATGGGCACCAGCTACGCTGAAAAGGTGCGAGAGAGGAACACCCGGAGTCCCTTTTTAGGCGTAGAACTTAATGCCGCGCAGCATGGCTGACGGCGAACCTGTTACTTCTGAATTTGGGATAGATAGGCGGCTTAGGCTAGAGGAGGGCCGCGGTCGGTGTGGGAAGAAAAACCATTCCGTGCAAAAACGATCTGGACAGAGGCAAAACTGTACTCAAGCAGAGGCTGGCTCGAGAAGGCCCGCCCGGCAACAATCACAGCTGCGTTTCCCGGTCCTGATTGGAAGCAGCAGTTCATCGGACATCTGGAAGCCGGACTCATCGCTCCAATACTGCTGCCGGGAGCCTCGTTTGCAGGCTCTTGCTCCTGCATCATTCCGCAGTCATGTGCCGCCCGAGCAGTTCTGTGACACACCTTGACAGTATTGCCGCCATGGCAACTCATGGTCGCTTCTGCCGGTATGAGTGAGCAGAGTAGCGCTATGACCGTCGAAATGGATAAGACGTGACGCACAAGATCAACCGCGACTATATGCGCCGTTTTGCGTTAAGTCAAGCAGATTAAATTAAGCAGATTGAATTGAGACACGAAAGGATTGCATCCGCTGTAGAATTGAGCCTGCGGGGATAGATACGCCACGTGATCTGGCTGGGCAAAGAGCATCGTCCCATTATGGGCAGACACCACTCCTGGTTCAGGTCAGGAAAGGGATGGGCGAGGGCGGTAAGAGCTATATACTCGTGGAACTTGCCGAGAACCTCCGGGGATTGGTTGACTTACCGGGGAACCTATGCGTATAGTCTTTTGGTCGTGATACGCCGCATCTTATCCATTACGGTAATTGCCGTATTGGTTTCATCGCCGCTACTCTCTGCTACGCCGATGTCCGGTGCAGAAGCGGGGCATTCGATGTCGTGTCACCGCAGCCAGACGCACGAGAGCCAGCACCATTGTGCTGGAATGCAGGCGGAAGAGGCCGACACTCCGGCGACCAATTTTAGCGCTGCCACCATCCCTTCAGATAAGTGCCCAATGCAGTGCTGCTGTGGACAAGCAAATGCGACCAAACATGCAGCCGTACTGGGAGATTCCGGGTCGCTGTTTGCGTTGTTAACACTGAGCAAGGTGCTATCTCAGCAGGTTACGTTCTACTCCATCGATTTTTCTTCCCATACCGATCGCGGTCCTCCGGCCGCTTAATTCTTTTCCCTCTAGAACGAATATGGTGGCCGCAGTCTGTTGACGGCGGCAGCTGGATTTTTTCACAGCCAAAACCAATCAGTTTCTTCAACCAGCGGCGCGGGCCGCTGTCAATCATCTTGTACGTTCACCGTGCTGGGGAGATCTCAGACGCGTTCACGATTCATATAGCCAACCTAAAAGAGGAGAACATTCCGTGACTAGATCAATGAGAGCGTTGCTCGTAGGGGCAGCACTGACAGGCTTTGTTGCCGGTACCAATGCAGTGGCACAAACATCCGGCGATCAACAAAGCACCACCGACAGCGGCAAGAAGGCGGGTAAGAGTAAGAAAGAAAAACACGCCTGTAAAGGCCAGAATTCGTGCAAGGGCAAGGGCGGCGGAGCGACCGCAGGCAAAAACGATTGCAAAGGCAAGGGCGATTGCCGTACTGACGGCAAGAAACCCAAGTCATAAGCGCAATTACGGGAACCCGAGTTTTACGCTCTTCGACCGCATAGGACGGCTCATTCTCGCGCTAACCCGTCGAAGCAGCGTAGCTGGTGTCCGTCGGGAGGACTCGCAAACTCCTGTCACCGCCAGCCCAGTCATCCTGCAGGGACGGACGGCAGGACCTCTTTTGCTTGCACGTTCTGCCGGGGGCATTTTGCCCGGGTTCAGATGGGATTCGGACGCAGACATATCGACAAGTGGGCTCATCGCTAAGAGCAGGTGTCGTGACTTGGCATTAAAATTGCTGCGGCAGTGATTTGCGAGTTTTATTAAAGTAATTTGATTTTTGCTTTAGTCTAGGTGTATAAGTTGACCTCCAAATGAGGCGTATTTTCGCCATCACCGTGATCTCTGGCCTGATCTTCTCGATGGCTTTGCCTGCCTGGGCGATGTCGGACACCGTGGGTACGATGTCGATGTGTCACCGAAGTGCCGCGCGCCACCATGGCGCTAGCCCTGGTGCGGGGAAGGGTGATGCGCATCACGGAGTCCAGCATTGCGACCCAACGACGGGGCAACAGAGCGAAACCGGTGCGCCAGATTCCGAAACCTCTATGGGCAGCGTTGCCGGCATATGCCCCATGCAATGCTGCACGCAGGCCCAGACCGGCAATGGCACTTTAGTTCCGGCAATTTCCTTTCTGCCCGGATTGGCTGCATCTGTATACAGGGCAGATTTTACCCCCGTAATATTCACCAGTAGCGGCTTCTCCTCCCACACTGATCGTGGCCCTCCTGCCGCCTAAGTCTCCGAGCAAAGCAGAGAACACAAAGCACCACTGTTACACAAGAAACGTGTGGTCTTTAGCTCTCTGAGTTGTTCTCTTCGTGGCCCAAGCTCCAGCCTCGGTCTGCAAGCTATTGCGAAATCCGGGCCGGCTTGGCTTTGGTATTTGCTAACTGCTAAGGGCTGAATACTGACCGATCCGGCCGTCAGAGACAGTGAAGGAGAGATCCAATGTTTCGCCGATGCATTCAAATTCTCGGACTTGTGGGCTCGATGGTGGCTTTGCCTTTAGGCGCAGCCACGATCTTTGGTAGCGTCCATGGAATTGTTCATGATCAGCAGCATCGTCCTATCTCCGGAGCGGATGTAAAAATCAAGTCCGCTACCTCGGACTGGTCGCAGGCCGCGAAGACGGACGATGATGGCCAATTCACATTCCCCACTGTGGCCATCGGCGACTATCGGGTGACGGTCGTGCAAAAGGGCTTTGCCGACTCGGAGCAGGCGGTGACCGTAATTTCCGGCTCTGCTCCGGTACTTCATTTCTCGCTGAATGTTGCGGGTGCGCACGAGACGGTCGATGTTTCGGCCGAACCGCCTGCCGCCAATGTGGATTCGGCCACTCCAATCACTTTGGTGAGTCGAGAGGATATCGCGCGCACACCGGGTGCGGACCGCAGCAACAGCCTGGCCATCATCACCGACTTTGTGCCCGGTGCGTATTTCACCCACGACCAGTTACATGTCCGCGGCGGACACCAGACAAGCTGGCTCATTGACGGCGTGGAGATTCCCAACACCAACATTGCCAGCAATCTGGGCCCGCAATTTGACCCCAAAGACATTGATTATCTGGAAGTGCAACGGGGCAGCTACGAGTCGGATGAGGGTGATCGCACCTATGGCGTATTCAATGTGGTCCCCAGGACGGGGTTTGAGCGTAATAACCAGGCCGAACTCATTGTTAACGCGGGCAATTTTTACCAGACCAACGACCAGATCAACTTCGGCAGCCACAATGACCGGTTTGCATATTATGCCAGCGTCAATGGCAATCGCAGCAATCTGGGGATACAGACGCCAGTAGGGCAGATTCTGCATGACGCGGAGAACGGGTATGGGGGCTTTGCATCTTTCATCTTCAACCCCGACCCTCAAGATCAGCTACGCCTGGTAACGTCCCTCCGCCGCGATTACTATCAGATTCCCAACAGCCCGGGCGATACCGTTTCAGATGGAGAACATGAAGCTGATGCCTTCGTGAATTTTTCCTGGGTCAAGACTTTCAATGCCAAGACGGTCCTCACGCTCTCGCCTTTCTATCACTACAACAGCGCCAACTACGAAGGCGGGGCCAACGATTTCCCCATCAGCACGACAGATGAACGGGGTTCGCGTTTTGCGGGTGGTCAGGTCACCTTCGCCGTGAACCTACCGCGGAATGATGCGCAAGTTGGATTCTACGGCTTTCAGCAGCACGACAATCAAATCTTCAGCCTCGTCTTCAATGACCTTAGCAATCCCAACTTCACCGATCGCGAGCCGGCCACCGGTACTCTGGAAGCGGTCTACATACAGGACAAGATCAAAGTTACGCCATGGTTGACGCTGATGGGAGGAGTGCGGCCGACACATTTCTCGGCCGGCATTACTGAAAATGCCACCAGCCCACGCGTCGGCGCCGCCATCCAGATTCCCCGAGTGAACGTGGTCTTTCGCGGCTTTTACGGCCAATTCTATCAAGCTCCGCCGCTCATCACGGCCTCCGGGCCGGTGTTGGACTTTGTCACTAGCAACAACCTGGGATTCATTCCACTGCGTGGCGAGCGTGATGAGGAGCATCAGTTCGGGGTCGCGATTCCATATCGTGGCTGGTCGCTGGACATGGATGAATTCCGCACCAAGGTGAAGAATTTTTTTGACCACAATCCGGTCGGGAACTCGAACATCTTTTTTCCCATTACCGTGGATGGAGCCCTCATCCGCGGCTGGGAGCTTACGCTTCGTTCGCCCCGGCTTGGCCGTATCGGCCACCTGCATCTGGCCTATTCCAATCAGATAGCCCTCGGAGAAGGGGCGGTGACCGGCGGCCTGACGAGTTTTTCGCCGCCCAACGGATTCTTTACTCTCGATCACGACCAGCGCAATACTTTGAACGTTGGTTTTGACGCCAACCTGCCTTGGCACGCATTTGCCTCAACTAATGTCTACTACGGCTCGGGTTTCTCCAATGGCGCTTCGGGCATTCCCGGCGATCACCTTCCAGGGCACACGACCTTCGATGTCAGCCTGGGCAAGTCATTTGGAGAAGATTTTTCAGCTTCCATTTCCGTGCTGAACGTTGCCAACCGTCACTTGCTGCTGGATAACAGCCTGACCTTTGGAGGATTTCACTTCAACAACCCGCGCGAGATTTACGCGGAAATGCGATATCGTTTTCACTATGGCAAGAGCTCGCACAAATAAAAGCGAATTTGTGCAATGTTTTCCAGCCTGCCTGCTTTATTCTCTTGAAGAGCAAGATGTTGCCTGGGCGGGCCCGGAGTTTAGACACCGCTTGGAGGTGACAAGGCACTCTCGATTGCTGGCTGGAAAGGGTTGATGCGCCGAACAATCACTATTGTTGTCGTTCTGGTCCTCCTGGTTCTGGCCGGAGTTGGCTTGTGGTTGAGGTCGGCTGCCGGATTCAGCGCCCGGCAGGAACCCACTCGGCTGGAGAGCGTGGCGGCACGCGCCGCGCGTTCCATGTCCGTTCCCTCTGGGGCGAAGAACATGAGTAACCCCATGCCGCTCACAGCGGAAAGGTTGGAGGAAGCCCGGCATCATTTTGCCGACCATTGCGCAACCTGCCACGCGAATGATGGCAGCGGCAATACAGAGATGGGGCAAAACCTGTATCCTAAAGCGCCGGACATGCGGCAACAGGCTACGCAATCGAAATCCGACGGGGAGCTTTACTTTATTATTCATAATGGAATTCGGCTGAGCGGAATGCCCGCCTGGGGGCCTGCCTCCGGCGACGATAACGACAGTTGGGCTTTAGTAAACTTCATAAGGCACTTGCCGCAGTTGTCTCCGGAAGAATTGGCGGACATGAAGAAGTACAACCCGATGAGTGCAATGGAAATGAAAGAAGATCAAGAAGAGGAGAACTTTCTCAATGGCAATCCAGCAAAAAAATAAGCGATTTTCGACCCGTTATGCAGTCATCCTGGCTATTGGCATCCTGGCGCTTAGCGCGGTGGCATGGGGACACGGAAACCAGAAACACGTGATGGGCACGGTGCGGGCGGTGGACCAGAGCTCGATCACGGTCGAGACCGCAAGTCATGAGAAGCAGACCGTTCAGGTTACTGCGGAGACCAAGATTTTCAAGGGAGGACAGCCTGCCAGCCTGAAGGAACTCCAGGTCGGCGAGAGGGTCGTAATTCACGCCAAGAACAGTGGCAGCACCCTGGAAGCCACAGAGGTGCGATTCGGAGCTACTCCTGCGGCGGCCAGTCACTGACGGGTCCTGGCATCATCTGAAGATAACCAGAGGGATTATGGGAGCCGGCTCTGGAGCAAAATTCCTCACCCTCTTGACCGTAGTGCTCTGCATGGCGGGGATCGTGGTTTCCAGTCTGGCGCTGCGCGAACACTACAATACCGGATCTTCTCCTTGCAGCATCAATGACGTGTGGGACTGCGGGATTGTAAACCACAGCCCTTACGCTGTGCTGTTTGGCGTGCCGGTAGCGATCCTCGGCATCGCGGGGTACGCGTTGCTCGCCGGTCTCGCGTCAAAGTTCCCCTGGATCACCGCTGCCGGCGCTCTTGTGGGAATGATCTTCTCTCTCCGGCTAACCTGGATCGAATGGAAGGTGCTTCAGGTTTGGTGTGTTTATTGCGTCAGCTCACAAGGAATTATCGCGGCTATTTTTCTGGTGGCTTTCATCAGGGCGTTGCTTGTAAGGAGCACGGGAGGCGAATCGTGAGTGCCAGGAATCTGACATAATCGCCTTGCGTGTCGCTAACTAAGAACGTCCGTGCTTTCAAGATCGCAGGCTTGATAATCCTGGCCTGTATTGTCCTGCTCTACGCCGGAAGACTTGTCCTCGGCGCTACCGTCACCCTGTCCCTGATCTTGGTTCGCCTGCTCGAATTCATCGGGGCGGTGGGCATTCCTCTGGCCGGTTGTGCTGTTCTTGGGTGGTTTGCCTATAAGCTTTTCCTGCAGCCTGTGCTTCGCCAGCGCAAACTGGACCGTATTCGGGATTACCGCGCACGCCGTGCTCCGTCCCCTTTGGACGAAGATCGCTAACAAGATCTTGTCACTTGAAGCAGGGAAAATCCTGCAGACTGCCAAAGCTCCTGAGCTCTTGAATTTCCTAAATACTAAATGCTAAGCATTAAGTACGGATCTATTTCTTCCTCTGCACCAGGAAGTGCGCCAGCTCTTTCAGCGTACCGGCGCGTTGCCCAAAGGAGTCTAGAGCGTTGCACCCGGAATTGACCAGGGCATCGGCCTTGCTCAGGGATTCCTCTACGCCAAATAAAGCTGGATACGTCGCTTTCTCGGAAGCTGTATCTTTGCCCGCGGTCTTGCCAAGCTGTTCGGAAGACTGGGTAACGTCCAGAACATCATCCACAATCTGAAACGCCAGGCCGATGCAACGGCCAAAATCGCGCAGGCGCTGGACCTCAGCATGTGACCCTCCCGCATAAATGCCCCCGGTTACCAGGCTGGCGGTGATCAGAGCGCCGGTTTTGGAGCGATGGATGTACTCGAGCGTCTCCGCATTTGGCTTGTGTCGCTCGGCTTCCAGGTCTTTTACCTGACCTCCAATCATGCCATCCACGGTTCCAGTTGCATGCGCGATCTCTTCGATGATCTTGACTCGGGCTTCCGCCGGGCATTTGAGCCGGGACAGCACTTCATAAGCTTGCGTTTGCAGAGCGTCCCCGGCAAGAATGGCCACCGCCTCGCCGAAAACAACGTGGCAGGTGGGCTTGCCCCGGCGGAGATCGTCGTTATCCAGTGCGGGAAGATCATCATGGATAAGCGAATACGTGTGCAGCATCTCCAGCGCGCCGCCCAGGTCATCGATGCCTTCCGGTTGCTTGCCGGCAATCATGCGCGCGGCTTCCATGCACAAGATAGGCCGCAATCGCTTGCCTCCGGCAAATACGCTGTGCCGCATGGCCTGATGAATGGATTCGGGCCGCTGGCTGGGCGAAGGCAAAAGCTTTTCCAGGGCCTTATCAATCGTCTTTTGACCCTGTTCGAGAGTGTCTTGAAGCATGAAAATTGAGTATAAAGCAGAAAGGTCCTTAGCTCTCGGCCTCTCTCTAGATCATTCGTTGGAGGCTGGCGAAAGAATTGGTCGCACCGCGAACTTTGCCAGAACGATACACCCGGCAACAAGATGGGAAAGAAATCGAGTATGCCGATGTAGACGATCGCCGGGTTGAAATTTCGAGCCTGCTTCGCCCATAGCGCGGAATCGTGCTGCGCAAGGTGCCGCACCCCAACGGCCGCACACGCTGTCGGCGAGACACACCAGAAACAAAAAGGGGGCGCTTTCAGCGCCCCTTTTAGGACGGGAGGAGCAACGGACAGGAGCCCTTAAGCCGCGTGGGCGTGGGACATTAATTTTACATTGGTGGCCGCCAGTACTATGGCGCGCACATCGGAGCAGTGGCAACAATCGGCAGCGCCCACGGCCAGGGCCTCGGCCCACATTTGTTCGTCTGCCAGACGGTGTGTACACACAATGATTGTTGCGGAAAATTGTTGTATGAGCTGCTGCACCTGGCCCAAGTCCGCAAGTTCCAGGTCCACAATGGCCACGTCCGCCCGGTGTTTAGGGATGCAGTTCAATAGTTCGTTCAGGTTATCGGCGGTGTGCACCAGGCGGAAGTGATTGTGCAGTGATTTGGTCAGTGATTCACAGGTCTTTGCATTGCTTTGCGCGACAATGACACTGAGGGGTTTCATCGGCAACCTTCTTTCTGACTAGGGGGCCAAAGTGCTATTGCTTTAGCCGAAAGTGCGATGCTGCGGATGCCCGCAGGCGATGGGGGTTATTTCTTGATTGAAGCCTGAGCCTTTTCCGGGGCACTTTCATAAGGCTCGGGCTGCAGCTTTCCGTTTTGCTTGAGAAGAATCTCTACTTTGCCTTCTGCCTCTTCAAGTTCTTTCCGGCAGGCGGCGGAAAGCTGGACACCTTCTTCAAAGAGCTTCAATGCTTGCTCGAGTGGTACGTTACCTTTCTCAAGCTCGTCCACAATTTGTTCCAGTCGCTGGAGACAGTCTTCGAATCGGGCCAATGCCGAAACTCCATAAGACATTCTACCCTGATATTCAGGTAGCTACTTGGGAATTTTTGTAAGTCTGGGTAGATTCCCTATCACAATCCATGCTCCGACGAATGAATCTCATTCAGTTTGTCTGACCTACTGCGCGCGTAGTTCGCCTGGCGATGAATTTCCGGATGGTTTCCCGCTCTCCTGCGTCCACATTAAAAAACTCAAATCCATGGCGCAACCCGCGTTGATAGCGGAGGCGCGCGAGCACCGTCAGGGACTCCCGGCCCCGCTCGATGCTGACTCTGACTGTCTCGGTCTTATAACGAGAAGGAATGCCATCCTGGATTACTGCGCCCATACCTCCCGCGCTCAGGTCGCTGCTGCATCCGCGAATCACCTCTCCATTGGCGGAGGCGTTCAGCTCTAAGGTGATGGGCAATTGCAAATGGACACGGCGAAACAACCGAAAATCCTGAAACTCCTCATGTTTTGGCCTGACCACGAGGTTATTAGGGCCGGAAAAGTCCCAGTCGTGAGTTATATGGCTGATTGGCCGGACAATTTCGTAGGAGACATTCAGTTGGCAGCTTCGGCACGTGGGCAATTGCTCGCCCCTGATAATCACCACCTCGTGCCTGTCCCTGTGCCGGGAACCGTGACTCACGAGGTAAATCCCTGTGATCGGAGCCAAATCGCCCGGGCGGAATTTCTTCTTTGGAGTGCTGGTACCCACACGCAACCTTCTTGTCCACCGCCAACAGGCAGGTGAACAAACAGTGGGCTGCGGCCAGTCAGCTCAAGATGAACGCAAAAAGAGGCAGGGATGCCTTTCGACAGGACTACCTAGAATGGAGGAAAGCGCCTCGGTTGTCAAATTGTGAACTGAAAGCTTGTGAGCTGAAAACTGTGGGCCGAAGACGCCATTATCAAATTACTCAGTCACCAATTCTGTGGGGCTTTCAATCTCCAGCACCTGGATGGCGGAAGAGTAGCGTCCCAGCGGGGCGGAGACCTGGGCCCCCTGAACCAGCGGCCGCACCTGGTTCAGCATCTCGCGCGCGATTTGAATGCCCTCAGCCCGCGCGGCCTCGGCATTCGGCGCTCGCGCCATGCGCTCCACTACGGCATCGGGCACGGAAACCCGCAATTCGTTCTTCATAAACTCAGCGTTGCGGACGCTCACCAGCGGCCATATTCCCGCCAGCACGGGAATCCGGCAGTGCTCGATGCGGCGAAGAAAGGTTTCCAGCAAGCCGATATCGAATACGGGCTGCGTGACCGCATAATCGGCCCCCGCCTCAACCTTGTATTCAAAGCGGCGGACCTCTTCATCTATGTTGAGCAGCCCCGGATTCGCTCCCACTCCAATCACAAAACCTGTGCCCGCGCCGATAGGGTTACCGCCGATATCCAGCCCGTAATTCAGGTTGCGGGCGATGTTGACCAGCCCGATAGCATCCACATCAAACACGGCGGTTGCATCGGGATAGTTTCCCATCTTGGGTGGATCGCCGGTGATACAGATCAGGTTACGGATGCCGGTACTGAACGATCCCAGCAATTCCGACTGCATGCTCAGCACATTGCGGTCGCGGCAGGAGAAGTGCAGCACCGTTTCAATGCCCACCTGCTGCTGTATCAGGATGCAAAGCGCCAGATTGCTCATGCGGGCAGAGGCCCGCGGGCTGTCCGGAATGTTTACCGCGTCAATGCCCGATGCCTTCAGATACCGCGCACCTTCAATCTCTTTGCGGAAGTCAATGCCTTTGGGAGGAACGATTTCGACAAATGTGATGAATTCGCCGGCAGCCAGTTTCTTGCCCACCTTGGAACGCTGGGCCAACGGAGAGGCAGGAATCCCGGACTCGCGCTTGCGTTCCGTCGTCACATGAAATCCGCTTGTCTTGCCCTTGATGTCGCTCACGCGCAGGGCCGACTTCATGGCTTTGATGTGTTCCGGGGTGGTACCGCAACAGCCGCCCACCAGTCCCACACCTGCATTCACAAACTTTCGCGCGTAACTGGCCATGTATTCGGGCGAGCACAGGTAGATGTTGCGGCCCTCAATACTGCGGGGAATTCCGGCGTTAGGTTGCGCCGCGAGCGGATGGTCCGTCACCCGCCTGATCCGTTCCACGGCCTCCAGCATCGCCACGGGCCCAACGCTGCAATTACAGCCGATCACATCTGCGCCCCAATCCGTGACCTTCGCGGCAAAAGTCTCGGCGCTCGCTCCATCCAGGCAGTTGCCTTCCTCATCCATGGTGGCCTGGGCCACCACCTGAAGCTGGGGCGCAATCTCACGGGCGGCAAGAATGGCCTGGTGCAGCTCTTCCAGGTAACCGAAAGTTTCCAGGATCAGCAAGTCCACTCCAGCTTCAACCAGAGCGGCAATCTGTTGCTCGAATGACTCGCGCGCTTCCTCGCGGGATATCTTGCCCAGGGGCTCAATGCGAATGCCTAGCGGGCCGACGGAGCCGGCTACCAGCACCGAAGCGGCCTTCTTCAGGTTGAATGCGTCTGCCGCTTCACGGGCCAGCTGCCCGCCCTGCACGTTCACCGCCTGGACCTTATCTCCCAGTCCATGGCGGGAAAGCCGAAACGAATTTCCTCCAAAGGTGTTGGTTTCAATTACATCTGCCCCCGCGTTCAGGTATTCCTGATGAATGTTGCGGATCAAGTCCGGCTGAGTCAGATTCAGTTCGTCATAGCACTTGTTAATGAATACCCCTTTGGCATACAAAAGGGTTCCCATGGCGCCGTCGCAAAGGACTGGCCCCTGTTTTAGCCGGGTTAACAGGTCATGAGGCATGAAATTCGGTTTCTCTTGCAAGAATACCGCACCTCGCGCGTTCTAGCTATGACCGTGAGCTGAAAATGGCTCTGCTATAATCAGCATTTCATCACATGAGACTCGTTAATTCCGCAATCAACAACAGAGAGATGCGGCCCTGGCTGCGCGTTTTGTTCACTGCGCTGGCTGGATTGGCTTTCTTGCTTGCCGGCTGCGGTGGTTACAACGGTTCCGGCACCGGTTCCAGCTCCAGTTCCACCCCCACCAGCGGACTGAAGAAGCGCGTGCTGGTTTCCAATCAGCAAGCGGGGACAGTTTCCATCGTTGATGCGAACAAGGACATCCTCTCTACGTTTTCTATAGGCACGGTCGGAAGTGTCCCCGGAGCCGCCAAGATGGTCACGGCAGGTGGGTTCACCGCTGTCATTAACTCGAACGAAAACGACCTCTCCATTATTAAGAACTCGTCCGAGCAGGTGACCCAGACATTTGGAACATTTGACCGGGTGACGGATTTGGCCATTAATTCCAGCGGCGCAACCGCATTTGCGGCGGTGCGAAACCCTGGTGTGCTGGATGCAATTAATACCACCACCAATGCGGGTACGGCGCTGACCATTCCTACCGTAAGCCGGGTGGTGATCAGTCCTAACGGTACCAAGTTGCTGGTGTTTGTGGATGATCCCCAAGCTCTGACGGGCTTTCTACCAAACACGTTCTTTGCCATTGATACGGCCAGCAACACGATGACGCCCCTCGTCATCCCGGGAAGCTGCACAGCGGTTGCGCCATTTGTTTGCAGCCAGTCTTTTTCCGCCGTCTTTAACGGCAGCGAAACCAAGGCTTTTATCCTGAATTGCGGCGCCGAATGTGGTGGATCAGCGGCAAGCGTGGTTTCACTGGACTTCAGCGGGGCCACCCCGGTTTTTGGCACACCCATCCCGGTCTGCGGCGCCACGGTTGGCCTTCTCAGTGGTTCCAATTTGTTTGTTGCGGGAACGGCCCCTGTTGCGACTGCCACCCCTGTCTGCGCAGCCGGCGGGAGCTTGCAGACCATCAACACCGGGAATTCTACCGCCTCAGCGCAGATCAACATCACCAACGGGCTGCATACCAAGATGACCATGGCCAGCAACAATCGCTTGTACATTGGCGCCTCTGCTTGCACTCCGGTCAACGACGCCAGCACAGGCTTGATTCGAGGCTGCCTCACCATCTTCAATACCAGTTCTTCAGGGCTGGTTTTTCCCGAGTTTAACTCGTTGCGCACGAGCTTTGATGTGACCGGCCTCCAGCCGATTTCCAACCGTACGGTCATCTACGTCGTGGAGGGAGGAGAACTCGACATCTACGACACCAATACCGATGCATTGACGGCCACGCAGATTGACATTGTGGGCCATGCAATTGACGTGGTGCAGATAGATCCGTAGCAGCAGTACCGCCTAACTACTATTTGGGTCCCAACCTCAACTCATGACTCCTGGCGGCCTGCACCGCTTCATCGGAGTATGGCATGTTGAAGGTCTTGTTGTTGTACCATGCGTCCCACTGGTCCATGTAAAAGGGGCTGAAGAGCTGCCCGGATTCACCCAACACAATGTTGAAGTGGGAGCCATCCAGGTTGGAGAAGTCCACCGTCATGCGTTCCGACGGGCCAAAGCGGCGGCCAACCTGCTTCACCGTGAAAGTGCCGCCGGATTGCGGTTGCCGGCCTGGGCCCGTCCAGCGATTCACTATGGGAAGGGCGCCAAACAGCGGGTGATTGATCTCCACCGGAAATTCGTTGCCATACTTCCACGAGGCTAGGTCGGTGGGAGCGGCGGAAACGGCGCCCTCAACAGCTGCCGTCAACAATTCATTAAAATTGCCATAGGCGGAAGGAAGCCACCGGTCAGGCTGGTTTTGCATAATGTTTTCCAGCGCCACGGATGATTCTGACCACTCGTAGTTCACCCAATCGTTGCCCAACTTCGATTCCAGCAGGAGCTTCCATAGATGCTGCCGGGATGTTGCCTCAATTGTGGCTGCGGCGGAATCGGCGGCCATACGGCCGTCAAATCCACGCATCACGTCAGCCGCCTTCCGCGCGCGCTCTCTCGCCTTGGAATTGTGATCGATGGCGTAAACCAAACGGTCGGCAAAGAAGCGGTCATATTCTGAAGTAACGTCAGTCTGCAAAGCCAGCATGTCATCAGGGCTGAATTTCGCCTTGGATTCCAGCACGTGATAGATGCGTTCCGCACGGTACGGCGGATACCATTGCGTGGCCAGCAGGTACGGGTACCCATCCGGCGTGATGCGGCCATTGGCCGTGGCAATGATGCCGGAAGGCGGATCGTAGAGGCTGGGCAACTTATCAAAAGGCAGATATCCGATCCAATCGTGCTTGCCGTCTCCGCCGGAAGCAGGCACTGTGCCATCACCGGATGCCCGGATGGGGACAAAACCCATGGGTTGATAGCCAATGTGGCCGTCCACATCGGCATAGACCACATTCTGTGAAGGGGTGGACCACTCGGAAAACGCTTTGCGGAATTGCTCCCAGTTCTGCGCGGAATCCACATCGAAAACCGGGGTGGTCATGGGACGTGAATCATAGATGACCCATTGCAGAGCGATCTTTCGCGTTTCACCCGGAAAGAAACCAGAAATAATGGGACCATGGCGCGTCACTACCACGTCCAATGTCACGTCAGGCTTGTCCTTGACATGGATGACTTCGTGGCTTACCTCAGGTTTCTGCCAGCCGGTTGGAGTTTGGTATTCGCCCTCGGAATTGAAGTCCTCCACAAACAGATCCTGCACATCAGGATTCAAATTGGTAAATCCCCAGGCGATCCTCTGGTTGTGTCCAACGATTACGAACGGCACTCCCGGAAGGCTGAACCCTGTAACGTTGAACTCTCCCGAGTGGAGTTGAATCTCATACCACACGCCGGGAAGTTGGTGCGGCAGATGCATGTCATTGCTCAGCAGCGGTTTTCCCGTGGTGCTGTGCGCGCCTGAAACCACCCAGTTATTGGATCCGGGCAGACATGACTCACAATCAAATCCATCTGGACGGTTGTCCAACCTGGTAACACCCTCCTGCTGGGTTTCTTTCTTATCTTCCTTATTTCCCTCATTACCCTGCGGCTCATCCGGAACAGTGAGAACCGCCGCCCCATCATTGGCGGCGCTGGCTGGGGGGCGGTCGCGCCAGGACACTGCAGGATAAAGATCGGCCATCAACTCCGCGGGCAACTTTGCCCCAATCTTTTCTCGCCAATACTCGGTTTGATATTGAGGGTTGAGCAACTGGCTCATGCTGATGCCGACAAGCACCGAGTCAGCCACCGTCCAGGGACGTGGGCTATATTCCAACAGCCGGAACTCGACTGGAAGATGGTCATGGTGTTGCTCGATATAAGCGTTGATACCGCGAGCATACTCGTCAAAGAACTTGCGATCTCGGGCCGGGAGTTGTTGTGCTGCGCGCTCCGCCACCGCTCGAAGGCGCAGAGTGCGCTGCTGCTTGTCGTAGTCGACCCATGTTGTTTTTGGTCTCGACACCCCAGTAGCCCTTGAGGTTGGCGCAGGAGGGCTGCTGGATGCCGGCAGAATTTCCGCGAGTTCACCCGCCGCAAACCGCCTGGTTAGATCCATTTGCCATAGGCGATCCTGGGCGGTGATATAACCTTGCGCGAAAAACAGATCTTCCAGGCTGGACGCCGCAATATGGGGGACGCCGTGCGCGTCCCGCACCACATCCACTGCGGCTTGCAGTCCGGCCACCGTGATGCTGCCGTCCAGTTGAGGCAGGGAAGCCTGTGCAATCCGGTAGAACCACGCGAAGGTGCCCGCGATAACCAGAAGTCCGAGGATTAGCAAAACAAGAACAGAACGGAACACCAGGCGGCCTAACCTGCGACGGTGCGCCACGGGAGCAGCAATTGTTCGAGTAGCCATTGCGGAGATTGTACGCTGATTTATCGCCCGAAGGCGATGAACCAAGGAGTATCAGCCGTAAGCGAAAGCGAATAGGACGTGATCAAGGTCCCCCTAGTGAGTCATTGCAGGAGCACGCGCGTCAGGGCATTGACGGCACTGAAAAATGACCCCAAGGTCGGCGCCGGTTGACACGCCGCGCACACGCCACTAGGATGGTTTTCAATTGAAATTGAATTTCATTTTCAGTTGGGCCTGATCCTGAAATCGTCGCCCTCGGGCCACAGAATTTGTTCCCAATGTTACAGCGAAGAATTGACGATCATGCGCCCCCAACGCGCGAAGCCATGCGCGAGGCCCAGGACATCTTTTACAAACATCTGAAGCGCGTGGGCCTGAAGCATACGGACCAGCGGGACACCATCCTGCGCACCTTCCTGGAAACGCGCGACCACCTCTCCACCGACGAACTGTTCCGTTTAACCCGCAAGAAGGACCCGAAGATCGGGTTTACCACCGTGTACCGGACCCTCAAGCTGCTCGCTGAATGTGGCTTGGCCAGCGAAGTTGCTTTTCACGATGGCGTTGCCCGCTATGAGCACCAGTTCAACCGCCGCAGCCATCATCACATGGTTTGCACAGATTGCGGGGTCTCAGTCGAGTTCTTCTCTCCGGAAGTAGGGAAGCTGGAGGAGGAAATTGGCCGCAAATACCACTTTGATGCCACCCGCCACACCTTCCAGATTTATGGCCTCTGCGAAGACTGCCGCAAGGGCGGACGGAACGCCCGCCATTTATGATTTTTGATCTTTGATTTGTGATTTGACCGAAAGCGCACCCATTCTTTGATTTATGACTTGTTCTTCTTCGCTGTGTTTCGCGCAGCGTTGAAGATGGCAGTTAATTCCTGAGCTTCCTTAAGCAAGCTGTCCAGCATTTCTTCTTTGACCACTCCTGTATCAATCAATAATTCGAGCCAATAGGCGCTTTCATCCGCTTCTTCGATTACCACTCCGAGTTTCGCTATGAAATCGGCCCTCGAACGGGAGCGGCATACCGCACGATAGTTGGCGCCTACTGAAGTCCCTGAGCGCAAGAGCTGCGTACCGATAATCTGCGCCTGCTTGGAATCTGGCAGAGAACGGAATAGACGAATAATTCTCAAGGCGAAAGCCTTCGTCCTTTCCTTCAGTTCTTCTGATGTCATGATCAGTCCACCATTGCCGGTGCGTTGAAGGAGCAAATCACACGTCAAAAATCATAAATCACAAATGGCGAGCCTTGGGTTAAATCAGAAATCAAAAATCAGAAATCAAAAATTGTTTTAAGCAGTGGTTGCCGCCGTCTGTTCTGAAATGGCGCCTTGGGATTGCATGGCACGCACCTGCTTCAAGCCTTCCTGCACCAGGCCGAAAGCAACAAACCACGAAACAAACCCTAGGCCGAGGGTCACAGCATAGTTCAGCACTCCAGGATTGGCCGTGCCCATGGCAATCGGCGAATCCCAGATCATGTGACAGGCTACCGGCACCAGGAAGGTCTTCCAGAAGGTCTTGTCCAGCATGCGCAGTTCAAAAGCGCCTTCTTTCTTCACCCGCCACAGAGCGCCCGCGGCGATGGCCGTCCAAACCACGTGACCAAAAGGCGAGAGCCACGCACGGCCGAAAATAGCGCCGTTAAGGAAGCTGGCGCCTCCTGCAGCAAAGAATTTGTCCCAGCTTCCCGTCTGTGCCAAGCCCCCGATCAGCGCATCCTGCGCATATCCTGCGCTTTCAAATACGGCAAACCCGGTTCCAATGGCAGCTCCGAAGAGCAATCCATTCAGGATGTATTTGTGCTTCACCTGGCGGCAAACAATCACCACGGTGGCCAGCTTGGCAATTTCTTCAATCACTCCAGCCGATGGAGGTCCCATCCAGTCCAGGAAAGAAAACTTGCCCACAATCGAAGTGGCAATCAGGGCCAGTATCCCGCCGAACGAGATCAGCATCAGAAGGGAATAAAACGAGACATTCCGAGGTGTATTCAGCTCAAAGAAAAGCACCAATGTGGCAAAGGGAACTGCCAGGGAGCCTATGAATATAAAACCGGGAATAAACCTGGGATTGCCAAAGTACGGCATGGACACCAGGAAGAGCACATAGACAACGACAACAAAGGTCAGCACACGCACAAAAAACCACGGCTTAGGCCAACCGGTAGCCACATCCGCAAGTGGAGGCGTGGTGTGGCTGGTTCCTACCACCAAGTAGTCTTCCACCTCCTGCGGCGAGCGGTTTTTGAAGACCTCAGAGAACATCTCTCCCAGACTGAAGCCTTCCAGCGGCGCCGTATCTGTGAATTCAGTGATGCGGTCGCCCAATTCGGAAAGCAGACGCCTGGGATGCGTGCCTTGAGTTGGCTGGACGACTACCCGGGACGCTGCCGGGTTGGGCGGCGGCATGGCGACACCACACTGGCAACAAAACGATGATGCATCGGGATTCGGTGAACCACACTGAATACAAAACACTCGCTCCTGCTCCTTCTCCACTCCCGCTGCCGGCGCATGCTCGGCCAGGGCCTCGGCAATCCTTGATGCAAGTTGCGCGGCAACGGCACAGAGTATGTATCCCGTTTTCTGTTGTGTCAATCCTGCATCTCTCTTAGTCCAGTCCTTCCGCTACCCCGATTCTTGTTGCGTATAGCGGCAATTCAGGATAGCTTTATGGCTATCCAGTTCAGTCTTGTATGCGCCGCTATTCCCAGGTATTCCTGATCATCGCGCTCTTTTGCTTTCTCTTTCCCTTCACCGTCATTACTCCTGTCAGCAACTCGGGAGTTTTTCCCATGACCGGATGGGACATGTTGAACTCGCAAAAAATTGCAGTTTCCAAACAGCCGCCGTTGTTCTTAGATATCCCTTTGCGTGTGCCTATGCTGCTGGCCGTTCTTTGCGGAGGCGTGTCCGTCATCGTGAAGCTGGCCGGGCGGAAGGATGCCGCATGGATTGCGGCCGCTGTCACCACCGTAGCTGCAATCTCGCTTTTGACTATTACCGCATCCAGTCCTCTGGTGCAGCTCACAGATGGACAGACGGTTTTGCATCGCTTTGAGAATCCAGGGGTGCGTCTTCTCCCCGCCTTTTACATATCACTGGTTTTGATGGGTGCCGCGGCCGTGAGTTCCTTGATGAATCTGGGCAAACAGCCCGGACAGCAATCCGCCGGATTCGCCGTACGCCCTCCGGCCACATTCGCCGCCACTGCCTCTGCAATACAGATCGCAGCCCCGGCGAGGCCAGCCACGGGCGTTCCATCAAATTCATTTTGCATCAAGTGCGGGAGCGGCTTGGCTTCTGCAGCCCGGTTCTGCAACCGCTGCGGCACATCTGTTCCCGCACTGAGCACCATCACCAAGCCGGCCGATGTCCCCAAGGTTCAGGAGGAGCAAAGGCTTCCGGTTGCTGCCTCTGTTGTCACCAGTCCGGCCCGGACCGTGCCGGCGATAGAATCTGCGCCACCAGCGGCATCACTCCCGTCAGCAGCGACGCAGCGGGCTGAGCTTTCTTCTGCGGTTGCGCCGCCGTCTCGGGTTACGCCGACTTCTGGGATTATGTCTCCAGTTTCCCAGCGGCGCTCTACGAGTGGAGCAAAGTTGGGATTTGCCGCGGCCGCAGTGGTCGTTGCCACGGCAGTTTGGTTTGTCTTCCATCCCACCACGGACAATAGCGCTTCCGTGGCGGGGCCAACAGCGGTCTCGGTTTACCCCGTTACTGTCAGAGTTTCCCCCGGCGGCACCGTGCAGATCCAGGCCTTGGTCACCGGAGGTACAGATCGGGAGGTGCAATGGTCGATCACGGAGGGAACGACCGGAGGCAGTATTGAACCGGCTGGGGCGACGGTGCAGAACGGCACAATGCTCCTGCTGGCCAACTACAAGGCCCCTGTGCAACCTGGTATCTACCATGTGACGGCGGTGAGCACAGCAAATCAAAGCCGCAAAGCCGTGGCCCAGGTGATTGTGGAATACGGTGTCCCGCCTCGCTTTTCGCTTACCCCACGGCAGCAGAGATACTGACTTCTCTGTGCTTCGGGTTCTCTCTACAGGTCCTGGTGTTTGAATCCGCGAAGATCAGCGTGACCAGCGTCATCAGTGGTAATGTTTGTTTATAGAATGTGGCCGTGGTGACCCTCCGCGAATATCGCCCGCAGGATTTCGAGCGACTGCTGGAGATTGATCAGGCCTGTTTTGTCAATGGCATCGCCTATTCAGAGCGCGAGATGCGTCATTTTCTGAGCCGGCCGTCGGCAGTCCGCCTGGTTGGCGAACAATCGGGCAAGATTCAGGGATTCATCATTGCCGACCAATTCCATCCACGCCGGTCGCCGCGACAGATGGGACAGATCATTACCATCGACGTTCTGCCCGAGGCGCGTCGCAGCGGGCTGGGCAGCCGCCTGCTGGATGCAGCAGAAGAAAAACTAAAAGAGGACGGTTGCACCTATGTTTCCCTGGAAACGGCCGTGGATAACCTAGGCGCCATGCGCTTTTACAAGAAACATGGCTACGTGGGCCTCAAAATCCTGCCGAATTACTATCTCGACTCGCTGGATGCTCTGCTGATGGGAAAAAAGTTGTAGAGGCAGCGGGCCGTAAATCAAAAATCATAAATTTCATGTACTCTGTTAAATCCATGCCCCAGTCACTCAGCATTGCCATCGATAGTGGCGGAACCTTCACCGATTGCGTTTGGCTGGAGGATTCCTGCGTTCGCATCCTGAAGGTTTTTTCCACTCCTGCCGATCCCTCTCGAGCCATTGCCGACGCCGTCTCAAGAATTGCCCCGGGGGCCGTGCCTGTAATCATCCTGCACGGCACCACCGTAGGGACAAACACGCTGCTACAGCGCAAAGGTGCGCGCGTGGCGTTTGTCACCACTGCCGGATTTGAGGATTCGATTGAAATTGGTCGCCAGCAGCGTCCTAAGCTGTATGACTTCTTCTTTGAGAAAGATCCACCATTGGCGTCTTCTGATTTGCGCTTTGGAGTGGATGAACGGACTTCGGCCGATGGAGAGATACTTCGCGCGCCGGGCATCGCGGCGTTGACCGCTCTCGCCGCGCGAATTGCGGAGCAGAAGCCGCAGGCAATTGCCGTGTCGTTACTATTTTCTTTTGCCAATCCCACAAACGAGCAAGCGGTTGCCCGCGCCCTGGAAGAGCTGCGGGTGCCTCTGTCTCTCTCGCACAAGATTCTTCCTGAGTTCCGGGAATACGAGCGGGCCAGCACCGTGCTGGTCAATGCCTACCTTCAGCCCATCATGGAAAAGTATCTCCGCGGTTTGCAAGAAAACGTGCAGAAAGATGCCTTGAGTGACGGCATGGAGCGGGCACGGATTTTCGTGATGCAATCCAGCGGCGGGATTACAGCCCTGCAAACTGCCGCGGAACAGCCGGTCAGGACTGTGCTCTCCGGACCGGCTGGTGGAGTGGTGGGAGCATTGGCGCTGGCCAGGCGTAGCGGCTTCGAGAAGATCATCAGCTTCGATATGGGCGGCACATCTACGGATGTCGCCCTGGTGGAGGGAACAGCATCCACTACCAATGAAGCGGAGGTGGCGGGTCTGCCAGTCCGCGTTCCCATTCTTGACATTCATACCGTGGGCGCCGGTGGTGGATCGCTGGCCCGCTTCGATGCCGGAGGCGCGTTGCGCGTGGGACCGGAGTCAGCGGGCGCCGATCCTGGACCGATTTGTTACGGCAGGGGTGACCTGCCCACGGTGACTGACGCCAATCTTCTCCTCGGCCGTTTGCCTGCGGACCAGTTCCTGGGCGGCGAGTTCAAGCTGGACCTGGAGCGCACCCAGAAAATCGTGCGGCAGTGGCTCAAACAAAACGGCAGCCATTTGGGAATCGAAGAGTTTGCCGCCGGAGTTGTCCGGGTGGTGAATGCCAACATGGAAAAGGCCATCCGCGTGGTTTCGATTGAGCGCGGCTACGATCCTCGCGACTTTGCCCTGGTTGCCTTTGGCGGCGCCGGCGCAATGCACGCCTGCGAACTGGCCCAGGCGCTGCGTATCCCCAGGGTCATCGTGCCGGCGTATCCGGGCGGGCTCTCCGCGCTGGGCATTCTTATCAGTGACGTGGTGAAAGATTATTCCCGCACAGTGCTGATGAGGGTCTGCGAGCTTCCCGAAAAAGAGCTGGAACGGCACTTCGCTGAATTGCAGCGCAGCGTAAGTGCGGAGCTGAAGAAAGAAGAGTGGCAGGGGAGGCCCGTCTTCGAGAAGAGCTGCGATCTGCGGTACCGCGGCCAGGGCTATGAGTTGAATCTGTCCTTTGGCCGTGACCTGCTCCAGCGCTTCCACGCCGAGCACCATCGGCGCTACGGCTACAGTAGCCCGGAGCGCGAAGTGGAGATCGTAACCGTACGACTCCGGGCCAGGGTAGCGTCATCCGAAAGATTGCCAAAATCGCCGGAATTGCCAAAATTGAAAAACCAGGACGGACGGCACGTTGGCGGGCATCAGGCAGCTCAGCCAACTGGAAGAGCTGAAACAACGGCCGCGCACGTCTGGTTTTCTAACAAGAAGCAGAAGACTCTGATCCTGCCCAGAAAGTCTCTGCGGGCAGGGAAGTCTTACCGTGGTCCAGCCATCGTCACCGAATACAGCGCGACAACCGTAGTGCCGCCGGGACTGCGATTTCTGGTTGATGGGGCAGCAAACCTGATCGTGGATATAAGCAGCTAGCAACTGGCGATTAGCAGCGAAAGCAAATTTTACTGCTGATGGGCGCTGATTTGAGTTGTGGCACAAATCCGCTTGCTGGTTTTGAGCGGTTGAGCTGATATTAGATTTGCACCCGCAGGTTCATGGGTGGAGCTTGTGGGTGTAGAGCCGTGAAGGAAAGAGCAGAGCGACAATCGACCTGGGAAAGGTCGCTGCTATATGCATCGTGCGAACCCAAGATGGCGAGTGTCTGGTTGAGTGCGATGGACACGAGCACAGACGAATCCAGATATGAGAAGAGATTGGTTCCATAGTGGAACGCTTTCTCTTTGCAAAGCTCTTTTCGACAATTCTTATGGTTGAAAAAGTCCTTGACCGGCTCTTAGCGGGCGAGTACCATTCCGGTGCACATGGAGCTTAGATTTCGTTAACAACTCAAGGAGGCCATTGTGAAAAAACCCAACAAGCTAGCCATTAAGAAAGTGACTTTGAGAGATCTGGATGAAGCCAGCCTCAACAAAGTAGCCGGCGGAAGCATTCTTGGTGGAACCTGCAACGGCTGCTTTACAAGAGTAGGAAAGACATGCCCGATCAAAACCTGCGTTACCGCCTAACTGCATTTTCTGCCTGGAAGATCTCTTAGCGCGTGCCTAAAGCGGGCGAGGCTCACGAAGGAAAGCTGGGCTTGGCCCGTCTATAAGGTTCTCCCCAAGATGACACGCGTGGTGACCTTATAGCATAGCGCCACGCGGCCTCATCCATTTCTTTCCGTCTCATCATGAAGATTTAATCAAAGTTTAACGTTCTGAACATGCCGTCAACTTACTACGGCCTGTAGTATATGTTCGCCCGATATAGCAGTGACTCAAAAACGGGTTTTGGAGAGTGCCACGAATGATACGCTTCCGCCGTTTCCTGCTGTCTGTTGTCGCAGTCACTCTAATCTTTTCTTCCACCTTCGCGGTCTCTTGCGGTGTGGAACGCCAATCCGTAAAAGTAGGCACCGATGCCGATATCGGCAAGGTCAACTTTAATGCGCCACAGAACACAACCATAGCAGCTCTGCGAGCGTTTCCCACACCCGCCACGATCCCAACCAATAATCGTATTTCGCCGGAGGAAACAACCGTCTGGATTGTGGACGCGACCTTGACCTTAATTAAGCTGGAAAGCGACCAGGATTATCACCTGGTGATTCAGGATGCCTCGGGAAATACCATGATCGCCGAGATTCCTGCTCCGAGTTGTGTACCGAGCAGCAGTCCGATGTCTCCCGGCGTCACCAAGGCCCGGGCCGCGGTGGATGCCATGTTCAATGTCACCACCAGCTTTCAAACCGTGAATGTTCCGGTGCGGATCACAGGCGTCGGCATGCACGACTTCCCGCACGGGCAGACCGGCGCCGCACCCAACCAGATCGAGTTGCACTCAGTCATCGACATTATCTTCAACCCCGGCAATGCGACGCCAGACTTCTCGTTGAGCGCCTCGCCCACCAGCTTATCGGCGACCCAGGGCAGCTCTGCGAGTACAACGATCTCAACCGCTGCGACCGGTGGATTCAATTCCGCAATTTCGCTCTCAGCTTCAGGCCTACCGACAGGGGTAACCGCCAGCTTCAATCCGAGCAGCATCGCGGCTCCGGGTAACGGCAGTTCGACGCTGACCTTCACGGCCGGCAGCACGGCCACCACGGGGACCACGAACGTTACTGTAACGGCCAGCGGAGGCGGGGTAACTCACACGACGACTGTTGCGCTTACCGTGAATGCGGCAGCCAGTCCGACCTTCACTCTGAGCGCTTCACCCACCAGCCTGTCAGTGGCGCAGGGCGGCTCCGGCAGCAGTGCGATCTCAACGACGGTGAGCGGCGGATTCAACGCCGCGATCTCACTCTCAACTTCGGCGTTGCCTCCGGGCGTCACGGCGAGCTTCAGTCCAGCCTCAATTGCGGCTCCGGGCAGCGGCAGTTTGACACTGACCTTCACGGCCAGCAGCACCGCTGCAACCGGGACGACCAACGTCACGGTGACGGCCAGCGGAGGCGGGATCACTCACACTGCTACGATCGCGCTCACAGTGACTGCGACCGCCGCGCCAGACTTCAGCGCGACCGCCTCGCCCACAAGCGTATCAGTGGCGCAAGGTGGCTCGGGGAGCAGCACGATTTCAACCTCGGTGAGCGGCGGTTTCAACTCCGCGATTTCGCTCTCAACTTCGGCGTTGCCTTCGGGCGTCACGGCGAGCTTTAGTCCGGGCTCGATTGCGGCTCCGGGCAGTGGCAGTTCGACGCTGACCTTCACAGCCAGCAGTACCGCCACGACTGGAACAACCAGCGTGACCGTAACCGCAAGCGGGGGAGGCGTTACCCACACCGCCGCGATTGCGCTGACGATCAACACCTCTGGCGGAACGACAACACAACTGCTTGGCAATCCTGGCTTTGAAAATGGCAAATCGAATCCGGCTCCGTGGGTGCTGACTACAACTCACTCGAGCAATTTGATCATCGCCAATTCGAGCCTGGAACCGCCCCACTCCGGCACATTCGATGCCTGGCTGGATGGGTTCGGCACGATGACCACCGACACCATCATGCAGCAGGTCACGATACCCGCGGCCGCCACTTCCGCAACCTTGAGCTTCTGGCTGCACATTGATACGGCGGAAACTACGACCACAACGCAGTTTGACACGCTGCAAGTGCAGATTCGGGATGCGAACGGGAATGTTCTGCAAACGCTGCAGACGTTCTCCAATCTGGACCACGTGAATGGCTACCTGCAGCACACCTATACCCTCAACTCATTTATCGGACAGACGATCCAGGTCTTCCTGATCGGCCAGGAGGATTTTGAGTTGCAAACCTCATTTGTGGTGGACGACTTCGCCCTCAACGTGACGCAATAGGGAGAGAACCAGATGAAGAAACTCTATGTTTGCGCGTTGTTCCTAGCAGGTCTTTTTGCAACACAGGTTATGACCGCCCAAAAGGCGGTCAAGCCCGAGGACCTGCCCGCTCCAACAACTAACTTCATCTCGGATGATGATGGTGGCGTTGTCCAAATCGTGCCTGTGGGGCTAAGCCCCGCTGGCACGGGAAAGGCCAATACCGCGCCGGCCATGAAATCAATCCGGCAGGTGAGCGTTTTTCTGGGAAGCGCCTGGGCAGAGCAGAGCGTGCGGAACCGTGAAGCTTCGCTCTCCGATCTGACCGGACATTCGCAGCTTGCCCTATTACAGATGCAGAACGTCAGCGTTCTTCCCGCTGCCCCGAGCGTGGAAGATTTTGCGGATCTTAATTCTGCCAATCTTAGAGAACCGGTAAACGATCTCACGATCCAGAACAAGCTGGTCGAGATGCTGGAAAGCAAGACCCTTCCAACTCCCGATGCCAGCACGGTTTTCGTGGTGTTCCTGGCGCCCGGAGTGAAATTAACCGTGGGAAAACATACAGCAGGCGTACATTTCGCCGCATACCACAATCTTGTTCATGTGGAAGCGGGCGAACTGCGTTATGTAGTTGTGCCCTTCAACGGAAATGCGGGCCAGGAGGCGATGGCGGCATCGTTGGGGATTGTAAATACAGTCTTTAACCCCGCAAGCAACTAGTCAACGACATCAGGAACGAAAAAGAGGGGCAGCCTTATCGCTCCTCTTTTTCTTCCTTAGCTTCATGTCTATCCGCGCCGGTGTGTTTCTTTGCCCATTCGTCAATCCTCAGCGCGAAGGCCTTCCTCTGGGAGCCGGTCAACATAGGCGCCAGCTTGTCTGCTTCAGCCCGTGCCTCCTGCGATCCATATCGCGCGCCTGTCTGAAACCAAAGATAGGCTTTTGCGGAATTGTGCGCACCACATTCTTCCGATTGATAAATTTTTCCCAGTTCATACATTGCCTGGGCGACAGCATTTTCTGAGGCCCGTTCGTACCAGTGGATGGCTTCTTTGCAATTGCGGTTGAGTTTCTCGAAATGCATCTGGGCCAGCCTCAACTGCGCGTCAGGGAGTTCCTGCCGTCCGGCTTTTCGGTACCACTCCATAGCCTCGTCGCGATTTTCTGTTTCCAGCGCCCTGGCCAGTTGCAGTTGCGCGATGCGTTCCCCCTGCTGGGCCGCCTGGCGATTCCACAACACCGCCTGCCGCGCATCGGCTTGTACGCCAAACCCTCGCTCGTACATAAAGGCCAGGTCGCGCTGTGCTTCAGGTTCGCCTTGCTGGGCCGCTTTGTTTGCCCAGACTAAGGCTTGCTGATAATCGGCAGGGATACCGCTTCCATAGAGATAAATATGTCCCAGTTGAGATTCAGCGGGTGCGTAGCCCTGATTGGCGGCCAAGGTGAGCCAGTGAATGTTCTCGTTGCGGTTGGGCGCCACATTGCGCCCGAGGTCATAACAAGATGCCAAGATGGTCTGGGCCTGAGCATTGCCGGTTTCGGCTTTCTTTTTGATCTGCGCGAATTTGGCGGAGCTGCCAGGGCAACGCAGGTTCTCACGTTCTCGTTCAGTGGCTTGGGCGAAAAGAGAAAGCAGGGGAATCGCAATACAAACAACCAGGTTCAATAATGTAGTTCGCATAGGTTTAGCCGGGCGAGGCGAAAAGGGGTGATTTTAAAGGAAAGAAGTTAAGCCAGTGTGAAGCCTCATGATGCACCACCGGAACCCAAGATGGCCAGTGCCTGAAAACCGCGCGCGTCTCTGAGCGCGATGGCCACGAGTACAGGGGCTAAAGCCCAAGATTCATCGGAGTAACGATGGTTGAAACACGCCCTGGCCGATGGGGCAGGGCGTAGAGCTGTGATTTAGATCACATTCAGCGTGCCCATACAGTTGGTAGTATTTCAATTTGCTTGTCGCGTCACAGCCGTTTGTGACGTAAATCGGTGGTTCCAAGGAGCTTTCGAATGAGGACAAAGAGTGAGATGTTTTTCATACTTCTTTCGCTGCTGCTGTTTTGTCCGGCAGCGAGCCACGCTATTCCTGCATTTTCGCGGCAGTATCAGACGGGGTGCGCAACATGTCACACCGATTTTCCCAAGCTCAACGACTTTGGGAAGGCATTTAAGGATGCAGGCTTCAAGTTTCCTACGGACAACGATTCCTTTCTTAAAACGCCTCCGGTGATGCTGGGAGCGCCGGCGCAGAAAGACCTGTTCCCGCATGCCATCTGGCCGGGCATTATTCCTGGAACCATACCGATCGGCCTGCGAATGAACACCTTCTTCCAGAAAACCAGCGGCAACCGCGGCAATTTTAATGCTTTAACCCCAGCAGGGACCGTGCCACCATTCATTCCCAAGACAGATTTCAGCACAGGTTTTTTCAGCATCTTTACGGCCGGCGACTTTGGCGATGACATTGCTTTCTGGGTGGATGATGACATCAGTGTGGCAAACCAGAACGCCAACGGAGGATTGGGGGACGGCTACCTGCGATTTGTGAATGTGGGCCGGGTGTTCAAACTGCCCAAGGATGCGCTGCACTTCCGCGTGGGACGATTTGAACTGGACCTTCCTTTTACCCAGGCACGCGGCATCAACCTCAGCCCCTACGATATCTACAATGAAGCTAACATCGGCGCCGTGACTCCGGGCTTCAACCAACAGAATGTGAATAACCTATCCACCCTAGCCAATGGCGCGAACGGCGTGGAGTTCAGCGGCGGCCATTCCTACGGCGGCTATCATTACTCGCTAGCCCTTGTAGACCAGAACACCAGCGGGGTTACGCAAGGAGCGAATACGAGCTCCTTTGTGCCATCTCCAACCGGGGGCGCGAATGGCGGGGTGGGATTTGCGTCGGACTCGAACTTCAAAGACCTCTACGGACGGGTGTCTTACCGCTTCAATCTGGAGAAGGACCAAGCCAGCCGAAATGCCGTCCAGGCGGCGGGGGCTTCCGGTCCTCGCGATCACACATATTTGAACCTGGGCGCGTTTTCTTTCTATGGACGCTCGGTGCAGCGTTTCAGCGGCACCGACCTTACAGGTTCACCCGCGGTGTTGACGGTCCGCGAGCCTTTTTACCGCGCGGGCGGCGACTTCAGCTTCAACTATCGCACCTTCAATATCTACGGTTTGTTCATGTATGGTCATGACACCAACCAACTGCCGGTGGACATTACCGGGACGCTTGTTCCGCTACCAATCGCCGGCGGCTCGCCCCTTCCGGTGGGTTTTGTTCACGGGACACCGGCAAGCTTCAGCGGAGGATTCATTCAGACGGATTACCTGGTGCTGCCATGGGTGATGGCCATCATGCGCTGGGACGCTGTGAACTCCGGCGCTGACCGGATTAACGGGTTGGCACAGAGCACGGCAACACCCTTTGCACTGCCATTCAGGTCTACACGCAATCGCGTAACTCCAGGCGTGCAGTTCCTGATTCATGCCAACATCAAGGCATCGTTTGAATATCAGTTCCGGCCGCAGCAGAGCGTGACCGTAATTACCAATCCGATTACCGGATTGCCGGTGGCCATTCAGCCGTTCCGTACGAACACGGCCGTGGCTGCGCTGGAATGGGTCTTCTAGTTGTGAAGGCGATTGCGTGGATTTTTGTTCCGTTGCGGTGAAAAGAGGATTGCCGCCTTGGGTGAATTTGGTAAGTGGGTAATTGAAAAGCAAGAGCGCGATCTTCCTGATGCGAAGCGGATATCTGCTCTATACAAGAACTTAATACAAAGAAACGAGGAAATCATGAAACTTAAATACTTAATCACTCTCCTGGCCGTCATGTTTGTGGCGGTCCAACTTTCACTGGCAGGAACGATCAGTGGAAAAGTATCCGGCGGGGCCGGCAGCGTGGTGTGGGTGGATGATGCTTCAGCCAAGCCGGAAGCACCGGCGAAACCGTTTGTGATGGACCAGAAGGGATTGCTGTTTGTACCGCACATCCTGGTGGTGCCGGTGGGGTCTACGGTCGACTTCCTGAACAGCGACAACGTGCAGCACAACGTATTCTGGACGGGAATCAGCGGCAACAAGAAGCTGGGACACAACCTGGGCACATGGCCGAAAGGGGAGAAGCGCAACTTCAAATTCGAAAATCCGGGCGTGGTCCCACTGTTGTGCAATGTACACCCGGAGATGTCCGCGTACGTTGTGGTGGTGACAACTTCACATTACGCCACGACAGACGCCAGCGGGGAATACACGATCCAAGACGTTCCTGATGGCGCACACAACGTGACGGCCTGGCACGAAGGCATGAAACAACAGTCCAAGCAGGTGAACGTTTCGGGCGCGACCAAGGCTGACTTTACATTGGCGAAGTAGCATAGGCTGAAATCGAGGAGAACATGGCAGACGGCAAGCAAGAGACAGAACGGCCCAACGAAGCGCAGGATTTGAATCGCCGCCAATTCTTCGTGAAGTTGGGAGCTGGTTCACTGGCGGTTGCGGGGCTGGGCGGATGCGTCTTCGGTCTGCAATATCTGGCCCCCAGTGTTCTGTACGAACCCGCGCCGATTGTGAGCGTAGGCAAGCCGGAGCACTATCCGGTTGACTCGGTGACGCTGGATCCGCGCTTCGGCATTTTTGTAGTGCGGCTGCAAGAGGGTTTTTATGCGATGAGCGCAGTCTGCACCCATCTGGGCTGCTTATCTGTATGGAAGCCGGAGATGGGAAAGATTGCCTGTCCGTGCCACGGAAGCTACTTTCAGCGTGATGGAAGCGTGATAGCCGGGCCGGCGCCGCGTCCTCTGCCGTGGTTGAAGATGTGGATTACTGAGGATGGCAGCCTGATGGTTGACCGAGCAACCACGGTGCCTGCACAAAACGACTACGTGCGCGCCTAACCGTGGAGGAACGAGTGAACCAGCCCGCAGAACGCGTATTCAGAAATCCGATCCATGCCGTGGCGCGGTGGCGCGAAGAATTCAAGGAAATCTTTGCGGCCAGAGTGCATGAGTCCCAACTTGGATTTCGACTCACCTGGTATCTGGGGGCGCTGACCCTGGGTTGCTTTTCCATTCAATTGATCACCGGCATCCTGCTCATGCTGTACTACCACCCATCGATACCGCAGGGCTATGCGGACATGAAAGATCTGCAATTCGTGGTTTCGTCGGGGGTGCTGCTACGGAACCTGCACCGCTGGTCAGCGCACGCCATGGTGTTTCTGGTGTTTGCTCACATGGCCAAGGTGTTCTATCGCGGCGCATACCGCCCGCCGCGGGAGCTGAATTGGGTAGTGGGGGTGTGCCTGCTGCTGCTGACGGTGCTGCTCAGCTACACAGGCTATCTGTTGCCGTGGGACCAGTTGTCCTATTGGGGCACTACGGTCGGATCGAACATCATGTCTTCCATCCCGCTGGTAGGGAACAAAATGCGCTTCATTTTGCTGGGAGGACATGGCGTGAATGCCAATGCCTTACTGCGGTTCTATGTGCTGCACGCGGTGATTCTGCCGCTGGTGGTGATTCTGCTCATTGCCGTCCACTTGTGGCGCTTGCATAAGGACGGCGGGATGCATGCTGCGCCGGGAGAGAACCAATGAACAACGCCGGCAAGACGACATCTGCCGCGCCTGACCAGGCCGCTGCCCCGGAACAGGCTACGCTCCCTTACTGGGAGTTACTGTTTCGTGAAGTGATTGCCATCGAGGTGCTGGCGGTCATCCTGGTCTGGATTGCCTTGCGCTGGAATGCGCCGCTGGAGCAGCTTGCCGATCCAACGCACACTCCGAATCCGGCCAAAGCTCCGTGGTACTTCACCGGTCTGCAGGAGTTGCTGCATTACTTCCCGCCGTTTGTCGCCGGCATCATTCTTCCCGGACTGATTGTTCTCGCGTTGATTGTTATTCCTTTTTTCAATGTGAATATCAAAGGCGAAAACTTATGGATTCGCAACAAGCAGGCCTCGTTGATGAGTCTGGGATTGTTGGTGGTGGTTCTCACCGCGCTCCTGATTCGATTCGAGGCGTGGGATGCGCTGGCGCCAATCTGGGTTATAGCCATCTTCATGGTGATTGCCGCCATGAATTCGCACCGGCAGGGCAAGGGATTTCGCGCATGGCTGGGTTCCAAGCCACTCTCCTTCTGGATCATGACGTGGTTCCTGATGGAGGCGATGACGTTGACCGCAGTGGGAACGTTCTTCCGCGGCCCTGGCTGGTCCTGGGTGTGGCCATGGAGTTAAGAGTTAGCGGGGCAATGGATAACGCATGAGCTTTCGAAACCAAATTGGCTGGGTGCGCAGGACGTTCTTTGGCGATCCTGCCCGGCGTTTTGCCTGGACCAGCCTGATCCTTACTATCTCCCTGGCCATTGCTCCTACGAAAGAGTTCTTCACTGACTGGCGGCAATACCAGCGGCAGTTTCTCAAGCTGATTCACGGCCGAAGCGATAGCGCTGCCATTGAGAGCCGCTTTGCGTCCGGCATTCAGCAGATCTGGATACCTGAACAAAATGTTGTGGACCGCTGCGGCACCTGCCATCTGGCATTGAAGGAAGAAAGCCTGAGAGATGTACACATGCAACCCTTCCGTCCGCACCCTACGATTCCGCATTCGCTTACGGATTTTGGGTGCGTTGTATGCCATGGCGGGCAGGGAGCGGCCACAACCGTAGAGGACGCACACCGCGGCACAAAGGCGTGGGAGCAACCGATTCTGCCGGCGAGATTTCTGGAGGCCTCTTGCGGACAATGCCATCTGGGCACGCTGGAGGGAACACCTAAACTCAATCTGGGACGGCAACTCCTGGCGCGCTACGGATGCGTGCGCTGCCACACTGTTACCCAGCCCGATGGCACGGTGGTGGCCTCCACGGACGATTCGCCACCGCTGGGACATATTGCGGAGAAGACCAGCCGGGAATGGCTATTTGCCTGGATCAAGAACCCCCAGGCTTATGCCGCGTCCGCCACGATGCCCAACTTTCAGTTTACCGACCGGGAAGCCGCGGACGTTGCTACCTTTCTGATAGCGCAGAGCACGCCGTCGGGCGGAGCGCAGGCGCAGGTCTCTGGGGAGATTTCATCGGGGAAAGGTTCATCGACAAAAAGTTCATCGGCTGAAAGTTCGGCGGTTAAGAGTTCATCCGATAAGAGTTCATCAGCAAAACCAGGGGCAGATGCGGGGCAGGAAGGAGCCAGCGTTTATGGCACAGCATTCTGTTCCTCCTGCCACGCGGTTCAGAATGCGGCGGGAAATATTGTGGGCGGTGATTTAGGGCCGGAACTTACCAGGATTGGCAGCAAGGTGAATCCGGACTGGCTCCATCGCTGGCTCAAGGACCCGCAGGCCTATGATCCGCGAACGCAGATGCCGCATTATCGCTTTGACGAAAAGCAGCTTGCGATGCTCTCCGGCTATCTGCTGAACAAAAAAGATGATGGTTTGCTGGCGAATGCCCAAGTCCCGGCGTCCGAGTCCGACAGTGTCGCCCGAGGAAAAAAGCTAGTAGCGGAATACGGTTGCGCCGCCTGCCACCAGATTAACGGCGTAAACCGGCCACAGAATTTTGCGCCTGATCTCTCCGGCGTCGGCAGCAAGCCGCTGGCACAAATCTCGTTTGGACCGGGTTCACCGGAGACGCTGCCGGATTATATTTCCGGCAAGATCCACGATCCACGGGCTGCCGGCGCCGGGCTTAAGATGCCGAAATACGCTCTGACCAATTCGCAAATTGAAGCCCTCACTATTGCCTTGCTGGCACAGACCGACCGCGCTGCGAACTTGCCGAAGGCACTCATTCTCTCCGCGGCCCATCCGTCCGATTATCAGCCGGGAGGAGATGCGGGCAGACTGATGAATGAGCTGCGCTGCCAGAGTTGCCACTCGATCAACGGCCACGGCGGTGATATGGCCCCCGATCTCAGCTGGGAAGGCAGCGCGGTGCAACGACCCTGGCTGGAAGAATTCATGCGCAACCCCAATACACTCAGGCCGGCCTTGATCCGGAGGATGCCGAAGTTCAACCTGAGTCCGGCTGAGATCAAAACTATTTCTGATTACATGCTGTCAGCGTATGAGGCGCCAGGGTTTGATTCAGGAGCTTTGGACACGCATGCGTTGAATGCGGATGCCGCAGCACGAGGCAAAGAGCTGTTCTATTCCAAGTATGGGTGCCAGTCTTGTCACATAGCAGACTACAAAAAGGACAAAGGCTATATAGGCCCGCCACTGGCTGGAGCCGGCAACCGCCGGCCCGCAGTGTGGATTTATCGGTACCTGAAAAATCCCCAGGCTGTGGTTGCAGGCACGCAGATGCCGAATGCAAATCTTTCCGAGGATGAAGCGCGAGATTTGACGGCATTCCTGATGACACTCAAAGCTAAAGAGAATGGGGGCGCAAAATGAGAGCTTTCCATCTTGCGCGCTGGCAGAAAAGTGGGATGTTCACAACCGTGTTACCTGGTCTATTGCTGTTAGCCGGCTGTTCCCGCCATCCGGCAGCAAACCAGCTTACGCCCAAAGCGTACGGATCACAGATTGTGGAGACCAGCGGCAGCAAGCAGACGGCCCAGGTGGGCGACGAACTTCCACAGCCGGTGGTAGTGCAGGTGAATGGAGTCAACGGCAACGGAATCGAAGGGGCGCTGGTATCGTTTCACGGAGAAGGACTGACATTCAATCCGCAGCAGGCGCTTTCCGATTCCAGCGGCCAGGTAACAACTTTAGTGCAGCTGGGATTTGTTTCCGGCGACTATCAGATCGTGGCAGAGACCCCCAAACAAGGCGGGGGCAGCGTGACACTGAACCCAATGCGCGAGATCGCGCTGGGTTACGAGGCGACACTGGGCAAAGCAATGAATGAGAAGTACTGCATCCGTTGCCATGATCCTGAATCGACACCGGAGCGGGTTTCTAACTTTGACAATCTTTCTCCGGCGCCGCACCAGTTTTCGGACGGCGCCACTTACAACGGGATTTCCGATGCTGAATTGGTCAACATTATCAGCTACGGCGGACAAAACGCGGGCAAGTCGCCGCAATCTCCTGCCTTTGGCACCACTTTGAAGCCCGATGAAATCAAGGCTGTGGTGGCGTACATCCGCGCCATTGCCGATCCACCATATCCGATACCAGGGGTGAAAGATGGGAAATAAAAACGTTGTCCGCATGCTGGTTGTCACGCTGAGTCTAGGGCTATCCTGCGGGGCCCAGGTGCTGGCCGTTTCCAGAATCAAGGACCCGAGGGCGCAGCTTCTGCAACAAAAATATATTTCCGAATTGCGGCAGATTGGCTCTGAGGCGGCGGCCATCCATTTTCCTTATCCTTTTTATTTCAGCGAAAAGCTCGATATTGATGAGATGAGCCAGAAGCAGCTGCCGGCGGGCTCGATCCACTTTGACAATTTTCACGAGCAGACGGTGCTGGCGATCACGGGAAACTACTACGTCTCTTATTCCGGCAGCCTGCTGAGCGCCAACCTGAGAGCGCGCAAGACATTTCAGGATGTGATCCTGCCGGTGTTGAAAGTTGCCGTGGCGCATGTAGACCGAAGTGTGCCGTTCCAGGCTTATGCGTTTGAGATTGCCCACCATGTACGCACCAAGGTGCTAAAGGTCAGCACGGAGGGCCCAGAAAACCTGATGCTGCTCATACCACGAGCCATGGCGGAGCGGCTGGTCGAAGCACATGACGCGGAAGGGCAGCAAAGCGCGTTGCTGGAGAGCTCAGTCTTTTTGAACGGCGAACCATTCACCCTGTGGTTGACCGGCGATGAAGCTCCGGCCGAGGTCAATGACCATTATCTTGCCCGGCATCAGAGCGGGACAGGCGCGACGCCAATGTTGAATGCAAGTGGGGCAGAACCTGGAACCCTGGTGAATCCACGTCTGGTCCCGGAGGCGGAGCTGGCGATCGAGATCAGGGAGCGCGCCAAGATCCCGCCGGACCTTTCGGTTGCACGGATGGAGAAGCTGCAAACGACCTATGAGAGCGTTGTGCATCGGCTTTCCACTGATTTGAAGGAGCAAGCGCACCTTGTCTCTTATGCTCCGCCTGCGTTCATCGGCTTTCGTGATGGCGCTTATCTGCAGCTCAATATGAACACGGAGCTGGAGCAGTTGCAATCGGGCGACTCGTCACAATACAGGGCGGCGGCGCTGGCTTTTGACGAGCACATCTCCCACCTGCTGCGGCCGGTCTCCAAATACTTCCATGACAATCCGCAGTTTGAAGGCATAGATTTCAGCACGACTGTCCGGCAGGGAGCGCAGGGGAATCCGGAGTCAGTAGAGTTTGTGGTGCCATTTTTAGCGCTAAGCTGTTACGAGAAATACGACTGCACCGGCCAGGAGCTAATCAACCGCAGCGTGGTGCTTATCAATGGAGAGCGGGTTACGCTCGACCTGCAGCGCGCGGAGGCTAGCTTTAGCGCAAGGATGCCGTAAGCTTGCTTGATGGGAGTGTGTTACTGGTAGGCCTGAGCATTCAGCAGTCAGCACTCGGCATTCAGCTGGGTGACTGCGCTGAGAGCGCAGTTCATAGAAGCCGCTGACTGGTGCCTGCCAATCTGGTAGGGCTAGACTACGCGACTTCTCAGGGGGCGATTCGCACCGGCGATAAGCGGCTTTCTGAACCGAACTTCTGATAGGGTTTTACCGCCTCGCTCTATCTCTTTTGTAGCGCCGATGTCGAGAACGAAGCCGTTTGATTGATAGAACTTCACGGCTCGCTCGTTGTCTTTTAAAACCCAAAGGGTCACCGCGATGAAGCCTTCCGTACGGAGATGTCGCTCGGCCTGTACGCACAATGAGCGGCCAACGCCTTTCCCCCAGCATCCCGGTGCGACATACACGGCCCAAATCTCACCCGCCGACGTGCCAGCATCCGTATCGCGGCTCGGTCCAGCTGAGATCCACCCGACAATGGCATCAGATTCTTGTGCAACCCAGGTTGAGGTGTCAGCGGTGAGGAGATTCTGTCGCCATGCCGACTCGCGTCCGTCGATAGAGAGGGAATCCAGGTATTCATCGGGGACAATCCCGCGATAGGCCGCCCGCCATGCTTCAACATGAATCGTGGCGATGGCACGGGCATCAACTGGAGTGGCTGAACGGATCATCGGCAGACTCCGATTTTAACGAAATGGAGGCGCCGGACGCGCAAAACGGCAAAGAGTTGGTCTACCCTTTGGCGACTGGTAGGAGAGCCTAGCGTTTAACTCCTCGTCGTTTGGTAAACTTCGGTCATGGATGTCCACCTGCGGGCCTTTCAGGATCGTGACTTCGAATTCGTGCGCGAGCTCTACTTCGAAACGATGCGCTGGGCCATTGAGCGTTACTTCGGGTGGAACCGGCTGCAACAAGAGGAGAACTTTTCGACATGGTTCAAGTCCAACGAGGCCCGCATCATCACCGCTGACGGCACAGACGCCGGCTGGATTCAGCAACGGCAAGACGCCGGCGCGATTTTCCTGGGTTCGATCTACGTTACACCTGCGATGCAGGGAAAAGGCATCGGTACCTCTGTCATCCAGAACCTCCTCTATCTTGCCGAGCATCGGTCCCAGGCAGTGACCTTAGCGGTCATGAAAATCAACCCGGCCGTCCGACTGTATCAGCGGCTTGGGTTCCGCACAACGCACGAAGACGATTACAAAGTCTATATGAGGGCAGATCCTAAGACCGGCGGGTCTTGTCCAACCGATTCGATGCAAAGATGGTAGGCCGCTTTGTGGTTGATAATCATCCACAATATGGTTGATTATAGACTCATGATTCGCCGACATATCACCGATCATCTACTGCAAGCCCTGGCAGATACCCCTGTTGTGTTAGTCAACGGCGCCCGACAGACAGGCAAGAGCACCCTGGTGCAGACATCGGAACTCAACCTGCGAGGACGAGGCCGGCAATATTTGACGTTTGATGATCCCGGAGTCCTCGCGGCAGCGAAGCGAGACACCAACGGCTTTATTGCCGGCCTAGAAGATCTGGTCACTCTGGATGAAGTACAGCATGTCCCCGAACTGTTTCCGTCCATCAAGATGTCGGTTGATCGAAAGCGAGAACCAGGGCGGTTCTTGCTGACAGGTTCGGCAAATGTGCTGCTCTTGCCCAAACTGTCTGAATCTCTGGCGGGCCGCATGGAGGTGCTGACACTCTGGCCGTTTTCACAAGGTGAGATGGGTGGTGTTCAAGAAGGCTTCCTTGGCGCCCTATTTTCAAAGAAGCATGTCTGGTCTTCCAGGGTATTGCCCAAATTCCAGCGAGGAGATCTTTTTGAAAGGGTGCTGGCCGGAGGTTATCCTCTGGTGATTGAACGCCAGAAGGGAGCGCGCCGCAAGGCATGGTTTCAGTCTTACTTGATGACCATTCTTCAACGTGACATCCGTGACCTCAGCAACATTGCGGATTTGACTGCCGTACCTCGGTTGCTGGCGGTAGTGGCCAGCCGTGCGGGCAATCTGCTCAACTATGCCGACTTGTCGAGGGGCCTGGGACTGAAACAAACGACCCTGAAACGATACTTCGCCTTGCTGGAAGCAACGTTTCTGGTACAGCTATTGCAGCCCTGGTCAGCCAACCTGGGACAGCGGATCATTCACACTCCAAAAGTCTATCTGAATGATACGGGGCTACTTGCTCATCTGATGGGATTGACTCTGGACCGTCTGGGATCGGACCCGGGACTGGCGGGTGGGGTGTTAGAGAATTTTGTATTGATGGAATTACGAAAGCAGGCAGCATGGAGCGAGATTCTACCGCAATTCTTCTTTTGGCGAACGGCTTCCGGGCAGGAAGTGGATATCGTGCTGGAAGACAGCGCCGGCGGGGTAGTTGGGGTGGAAATAAAAGCCAGCGCCACTTTGGGTGGAAATGATATTCGCGGCCTGGAAGCGCTGGCCAAAACCGTTGGCAAGCGGTGGATTCGAGGCGTGGTGCTCTACACGGGCACAGATGTCATTCCCTTTGCAGAGAATCTCCATGGGCTGCCTCTTCCATTGCTTTGGGCGCAACGAGCTTGACAGAAGAAATTCGATCAATACGTTAGGGCCCTCCGAAGAGGGCCCTAACGCGCCGGATTGTTGCTACTGTTGCGAGATGTGAGAAGCCACCAAGGTATAGGCGCCGGCGCTGCCGTTGAAGAACAGCAAGCCACGCACGCGAACCGTGTTGCCGTTGGCGACCGTCATATCCAGTTGGGTTCCGCTTACGATCTGAACTGTCACCGTGGTCTGGCCACTCAACAGGGCAAATGCCGAATCACTGGCCATGGTCAAGGTGAAGGTTGATCCACTCACGTTGGATGCGGAGCCGTTCAGGGACTGCTGCAGCAGCCTGACACGGTCGGCTGTAAGGACCATGCCAGAAGGCTGGAACGATTCCTGGTGCATGGTACTCGCGTCCACTCGCTGGGCCTTGTCCAGGTTGTTGGCGTCGAAGTTCAGTGAGAGGCCATTGAAGTTAATCTCGTCAGTATCCGACACCGAGAAAGCGGTATTGCTGTTGACGTCCACGGTGATGGCAGTTCCGACACCCAGGAGATTGAGCAGGGTAGCGATGGGACCGGAGTCAAATTGGTCGTTGAGCATGAACTGGGTTGCCGGACTTCCAGTTACGGAAGTGACAAATCCTTCAGTTTCCACTCCGTCATCAGAATCTTCGTCTACCCGCACTCGCCTGGCGAGCAACGTTCCATCCGCCTGCAGCTTGGCATCAACTTCAACAATCATGCCTGCCGCAAGTTGCGACATGCCACTGATCCCGTCGAACCGGGTATTGGAGTCGGTAGTGAAGTTAAAGATCTGGTCCATTTGGCGCGACGCGACGCTGAAGGTGGGCGCCGAGACCATGGTCACAACGCCGTGTATATCTTTGAAGTCATCGTTGTCCTGGTCGTGCACGGTTTTGGAGCTGACATGGAATACAGGATTGATGGTGGCGGTGTTTCCGCTAATGGTAACTGAATTGGCCAAATCGAGATCAAAATCCGTTTCCACCGTGGTTGCGTTGTTGGAGGAGCTGATAGTTATGGGCGTGTTGAACATCACATTCACGGTGGTCGTGGAAAGAGCAGCCGTGAGTTGGACGGGCAGATGTGTGGTGGCGTCAATGGCGACAACTTTTGGATTGGAAACCATGATGGTGGCCCCGGTATAGGTTCCGGTGGGAACCTGGGCGTTCACCAGAGGCTGAAAAGTTCCGGCGTTACGCACAAACTCGACGGGCGTGGCTGTAGAAATCACGGTGGGATTGGAACCGCCGGCGAGAGTCATGCTGTTGATAGTGAGCGCGAAGGCAATGACCCGGTCACTGGGCGCATCGCCCATGGTTACCATGACCTGGCTGGCGCCTTGCGGGCTCTGCGGGGACATGGATTTGTTCATCCCGCAGCCAGCGAGAGCCAGCACCAGAAAAATACTTGAAACCGTAAGAGCGAAAATGCGTTTCATTCATTCCTCCAAAATTTAGAATGTTGGCAGTTGTCACCAATGCAATGTGATTGGCAGAGCCTGAATTACGGCTTGCATATTTTGTAGGAAGGGGTTTCTTTCGGTTGCTGGGTAGATGCAAGCTATCGATCGAAAGCACACTCCGTCAACCAGCTATTCTGATTGCAAAAATTGGGCCAAATATGTCGTCTTCTAACTTATTGAGGAACTTAGGTTTGAATTGATGAGCGCAGTGCAATTTGTGCAGGAGGCATGTAAGAAATACCCCGGAAGCGGCTGAGTGCCGTTTATGAGTTTGCGAATGAGAGGGATGGGTTAACGGGATCTCATTGTTAATATCATTACAATGAGATCCCATTGATCTATTACTTTCAGGTTGTGGCGGTCTTGAGCAGTTCCGCCTCGTCACTCCTGGCTCTCTTTTGATCAGCCCGGTTCTCAAAGAGGTATTTGAGGCGTTTCAAATCCCGGTCCAGGATGTGGCTTGGATCCGCTCCGAAGAGCTCGGCCAAAAAGCGTCCCAGGATGCCGGCCGGAGGCCGGTAGAACATTCGAATGTGGACTCGAGTGCTGGCATCGTAATGAGCATCAAAGTTGACCACCCCAAAGTTGGCGATAGGAGAACCCGGCAGGCTCTTCCATTCGACGAGAGTGTTTGGGACCGTCCGGGTGATTACACCTTCCCATCCAATCGGTATGCCACCGGGGCCATTGATGGTCCAGCGGTACAGATTTTCTCCCAGGCGTTCGATGTTGGCCACATGTGAAAAAGCTTTGGGATAGTTTTCCGGATTTGTCCAGAAATCATACAGGTCCGAAATGGGAGCTTTGATCCTGATGGTCTTCTCGATTTCAAACCCGGGACTTGATTCGCCCATAGCCAGGGAAGCCCTTAGGTGGTTGTGCATGGTGCTGCGCACCGCCAGCCCTGCGCCAAGCAGTGAAAGGATCTGGCCCAACTTGTCATTGCGTTTCCATCCATAAACAGCCAAAGCAGCTCCGCTTGTTCCTACCAGCAGCCGCTTGGATGGGCTCCAATTCAGCCGGACTTGGTTTGTGGCATCTTTCAACAGGTGGGCCGGCGGAGGATCGACTGACCGGCAAACCTCAAGCTGATTGAGTACTTCCATGACTCCGGGGGTGGTTTCCACGGCCCGGAGGAGGGGACCAAGCTCGTCTTCAGGAACCAAGCCCCAGAGAGTTGCTGTTCCGCGATCGCAGAGCACATGGATTTTGTGAGCATGAGAGGTCACCCGGCCCATACGTGACCGTATGCGCTCTTCAACCACTCTGTCCGAAGGTGCTTGTGCCTGTGAGTCCGGCCATAGCTCCGCGGCGAGGCCTGCCAGACGGTGCTTTCCATCGAGCAAGGACTTCTTGCCCCCTTGCGCGGCCATCTTCAGCAAGTGCCGGGCGTTGCCGGCCAGGGCAGAGCGGCGCCTCCGCCCGTGTTTTGGATCTGCCAGATAGGCTGTGACCGCTCCTGCGCCAAGGCCAATGGCTATTGCGGCAGTAAGTTTGCGTCCGTTCATAAGAGATCTCCTTGATGTATAAAATTCGCGATCCATATCGTCAGAAACAGCTTTTTTGCGCACCCGGCCTAACGCACGGTAAGCACGGCGCAGGGCGCCGAACTGATTACCTTGTAGGCCACTCCTCTGCCAAAATGGGTGCTCGGTTTCTTTTCATTGGAAACTCCAAGCACGATCAAGTCTGCACACTCCAGCTCGGCGCGGCTGATAATTTCCTTGGCGGGATCGCCTTCTGCAACCAGAAATTGAGGCTTGCCTGGCAGCTCCGCGTCCAGCGGCACCAGCTTGTTCATTTTTTCGCGCGCATATTCCGCCACAATCCCGGGTTCCGGATTGGTTTCCACTTCGTCAGTAATCACATGGAGGAACGTTAGTTCGGCATGACGCTCCTGCGCAAAAGATACGGCATAAGGGACAGACGGTTCTGTCTCTTTGGACAGGCCTACTGCGCACAGCACTTTGTTGATTTCCAGTTTGCCGAACGAACGAGGCGGAACGTGGGGGCCCACGGTCAATACCGGGCAGGAAGCGGTGCGGAAGATCATTTCCGCCGTCGAGCCAATCAGGAAACGGTCAACACCCTTTCTGGCATGGGTTCCGACGATGATGAGGTCGATTCCGTGTTTGTCAACCCAGTCAGGAACTACGCTCTCAATCATGACTTGACTGACCAGGGCCTGATAGGCGACGCCCGTATCTTTGAAGAGATCAACCAGTTTGCGCCGTGAGTCATCTTCGGCCTGCTGGAGCAATTCCAAAGCTACCGGGGCCTCAACCTCAGTTGGAATAGGAGGCACGACGACATGAGCCGGATAGACGCGGGATTGGAAGTGGCGGGCGATGGCGACCGCATACGTAAAGGCCGCCTCTGACGCCGGACTGAAATCCGTGAGAAACAGGATATTCTTGAATGAAATTGCAGTGGAACATTCTAAAGCTTTCATGGGAGTCACCCCTCTTTCTTCCTCAAGTGTTTGAATTGTGGCGCGAAGCCAATGGTGGAAGGTTTCGTCCAGTTTTTGCTGACTGCCTTTTTCATAGAGAGTAGCAAGGGTTTCACCGGCTGCATCCAGCGGAATGTGATGGCAAGGTACAAGTGAATTTCTCTTTTCCGCCGGAATCATCGAAAACAGGATGCACTCGCGGCATGGTCTCGCTATGGTAAAGATCGCGTTCAGACAGATTGGCGAATCTCGAATTACCAGCGTCGGCCGCCAGGAACTGCGGTATGAATAGCCGTAACCACCGCCCTCGAAAAAGGTCAATTGATCTCTCAGGGCCCTCAGGAGTTCAGCTTCTGACATAAGAACCTCCGCGCCACATTCATGGTGGCAGTTATTGTGCGCGAGGGCTGTGACGCAGGTCACGCTTGTGCTAAGGCAGGTGCGGAGAAGCAGCGTGCATGGCCGCCAGGTGGGCCAGTCCGCGGAGTTTGCCTAAGCGCAGCCCCAGAGCCAACATGGCGCAACCGCTAAAGACGGCGTAAAAGGCGAGCCACAAAAAAAGCTGATGTATTTGGGAAATCCATTGGCCAAAAAGAAAGGCGCCGAAGGCCAATGAGCCGCAGGCAGCCGACGCCAGAAACCATTCGTCAGGGAGATGGTGGCGCAGCTTGCGCGCCATGAGCAATTCACAGACTCCGACGAACAAAGCCCACACACCAATGATGCGCACCAGCGCCAAAAAGGTAAGACCGGGGAAGATCATGGCGGTGACACCGGCGATGCACGCGCCTACGCCATCAAGAAGCAGCAGCCACCAATCACGCTCTTTGCCTAATCCCCGGGCAGCGGCGACGATGGTGAAGATGCCGGCGCAGAAGGCAAACAGGCCGAATAATTCGACCATCGAGGCCAGGGCCAAGGCCCGAAGCAGCCAGCTCAGTTCAAGAGTTTGCGCAGAGAAGACAAACATCCCGAACGCCAAGGCAAAGATACCGCGCAGGATCAGCAGCCACCAATTGTCCACGAACAGGCGCATCATACAAGTCCCCTCCCATCCGGTTGTAATCCCGGAGCGATGACCGATTTGTTTCAAGTGTTACTTTCTTCCCATTTCCGATCCCCTGTCAGTGACAGGCATCACATTGCAGATTGACGCATGTAGCGTGATGTCCGTCACAGAATATGGAACCAGGGTAGAGGAATATTAAGGGTGGAGGTGGAGTTATGAACGCTGCCGTGATTGTCCCGATTGTTCCTGCAATTCAATTGAAGCGAATTCTGTATGCAACTGACTTCTCTGAAGGCTCCCGGGAGGCCCTGCCGGTTGTTTGTGCGATCGCACGCCGTTATGACTCAGAGGTTCTCCTGGCCCACGTTTCGCCTCACGTGGTCTACCCACTGGTGACACCTGAGGTACTGCTTGATATGAACCAGAAGCGGGAACGCGAGGCCACGCAAGAGTTCGAAGAGCTTGTGCGCGTGACCGCCGCATTGCACATTTCGGCGAAGCCTATTTTGAAGAGCGGGGAACCAGTGGATGAACTGGAACGAATTGTGCGCGAGAAGGGCGTGGATCTGGTGATCCTGAGCACCCACGGACGTCTGGGCATTAAGCACATGGTCATGGGGTCAGTGGCAGAGGCGCTGTTTCGCAAGTTAGCCTGCCCGGTGCTCACCGTTGGCCCTCATCTCGACAAGCGCTTCTTGAATCATGTGGAGATCAAGAACATTCTTTTTCCCACCGATCTCTCCGAAGAGTCCCGGGCGGTGTTTCCCTACCTGGCATCCCTGGCCCACGAATATCATGCCAAGATTACGTTGCTGCACGTGCTTCCGATGGAAACCAGAAGCAACCCCGATGCGCGGCGCCTGGCGGAACCCTTGCGTGCGGAGATGCAACGGATTTTTGCTCCTGCGATCAGTCCTGAGTGTCAGGCTGAGTTTGTCATCGAATCCGGTGACGCAGCGGAGCGGATCCTGCAGGCAGGGCGCGCAGCGGACTTGATTGGATTTGGCGTGCGAAAAGCCGGGGAAGTTACCAACCACCTTCGCAACACCGTTACCTATCGCGTTCTGGTGAACGCGACGTGTCCGGTGCTGACCTCGCGTTATCCGCACCAGTGGTAGGGGGCGACGGCGACATGTTTTGGATGGGTCACCTTCCACAAAAACAGGTGGCCCATTCCAGAAATCTATTTTTGTGTCAGGACGCTCATAGGTAACAAAATCCAAGTGGGCTAACCTGATATACTGTAAGTGAGGTGGTTATTACCTTCTCCTCGTTCAGGTTCCCTGAGCTAAGTCATCGCATCTGAAGTTCCTCTCCTTAGGCTTTCCGAAAGCCGCGTACCTTATGAATCCGAGTGCGATTCTGGACGAAGTTCAGCAACTCTACGATGTGAGTGACCGCCTTGACTCGCTGGCGGATCAACATCCACTGGTCTCAGAAACGATCATGACCATCGCAGGCAGCGTTCGCAGCACGGCCACTTTGCTGGATGTTCTGGTGGCAACGAAAATAATACCTATTGCCGGATTCAACCCAGCAAGTGCCTGAGTTTCTTGCCGCTTGTCGCTTATCCGAAAGCTGAAGTGTGGCGATAGTGATGAGAAAGCTTGGCCCAGGCTGACGTGCGACCGGCTGCGTTGATCATTTGGGGACCGAATCCGTTACTCGTTTGGGGATAACTGGGCTGGTGTCGTTAACCCTCGCCGCAACGGGCGAGAGAGAAAAGCAGACGGTCGGGACGTTTTTCGATAGAAGGTGAAACTCTGACGGAGAGGATCTTCCAGGATGCGAGCATTGCGAGCCAGGACATGGGAGACGAAGATGCTGGAGAGGACAGGTTGCTCATGCAGCGCGTGCGCCATCTCTTTTCTTTCAATCCTAAGCAGGGTCACCGGGCTGCCGGCCGTGGCGGTGGTTACGCGCAGTGAATGGGAGCTGAGGACGCACTCCTCACCGATAAAATCTCCGGCGACGAGGGAAGCAATGGTCAGCTCCTTGCCACCTGATGCGACCACGCTGAGCCTGACCTTGCCTCGCTTGAGATAGAAGACCGCTTCTGCCCGGTCACCGCGAGAAAAGACAAACTGCCCCTTCTTGAGATAGACAATCTCCCCGTTCAGGCCGGCTTGCGCCAGAACAGGGCCCGGATCTGGAAGGCTTATTCTTTTAAAGGGAGCGCCCTCTTCCTTATTGCCTTGATTACAGCAATTTAGACGGATATCCCGGCGCATGTAAGTTTGTCTTGCTGGGCTGGGCATTGCTTTCCTCCATGAAAGGCGCGCTTGATCAATTCGTGATTATCGGGTTTTGCGAGGGGGCATGCTGTTCAATTTTAGACAGTATTCCAGGCATGCCGCCTCCGGCACGACTGCTGCGGGGGCGTGTGATTTCCGTCACAGCCGTCCTTTTTTCATAGTGGCAAAATTCTTTTGAGCGAGGTTATGCCCATGCGAGACCCTGACACGTCACGAACGGCGCACCAAAACCGGCTGCTGGCAGCCCTGCCGCAGGAGGACTACGCGCAGCTTAGCCCAAATCTTCTACCGGTTACGCTGGAATACAAGCGTTTGCTCTACCAGGCCAATGAGCCCATCGGATTCGTCTATTTCATTGAGAGCGGTGTCGCCTCGCTGGTGAACACCATGGTGGACGGCGACGCGGCCGAGGTGGGCACCATCGGCAACGAGGGCATCGTCGGGCTGCCGGTAGTATTTGGCGACACGCAGGCGCCCACCAGCGTCTACATACAGGTTGCCGGCGCCGGCCTGAGAATGAAGGCGAAGGTGTTCCGGGAGGAGATGCAGCGGAGCGCCTCTCTGCGAGCAGCCTTGTTCCGTTATGCCCACGCATTCTTCAATCAGGTGGCGCAATCGGCTGCCTGCAATACCTTTCATTCTCTGGAGCAGCGGTGCTGCCGCTGGCTTTTGATGACCCACGATCGCATGCAATCCAACGAGTTTGCACTCACGCATGAATTCCTGGCGATGATGCTGGGAGTGACACGGACAGGTGTAACCATCGCGGCCGGAGCCCTGCAAAGGGCTGGGCTCATCCGCTACACGCGCGGCCACGTGACGATCCTTGACTACGCAGGATTGCTTCAACGTTCCTGCGAATGTTATGGGGTGACCAAGAAGGAGTTTGATCGTCTGCTCGGCGCGGCGCCAGCGGTCGTTCAAGGTGCAGCCAACGGTGGGCCCAGGTCTTCGGGCCGACGACCATTAGATAGTCCCCACGGCGGGATTTAGCAAGGAAAGTCTTCTCCCTGCCGCACTTACGCCTGTGACCACGGTCACAGACGCGGTCGATGGCCTCTACGATGATGGATGGTGATAGCTTTCGACAAGGCACGAAGCGGGTCAGTTCCAGTGACCTGTGGACAGCCGCATGCATGGGGATCGGTTGGGAGGAGAAATTGATGATTCAAGCCAAAGCAACACTCACATTTGTAAATGCCCTCCAGTTTGAAGTAGAGACCGGAAGTGGCCATTGTTTGCTTATTGACGATACGGTCGGTAAGACCGGGCCCAAGCCGATTGAGCTTGTGGCTGCGGCACTGGCGGGATGTACGGCATTTGACGTGATTACGTTTTTGCGCAGTAAGAAACACAAGACAGTTGCCGGTTATGAAGTCACGGTCGAAGCCGACCAGAACCCCACGCCACCCCAGGTGTACACGAAGGTGCGCATCCACCATTCCATTACAGGGAACGATATAGATGCTCAATCCGTGGAGGATGCGATCCACCTCTCGGAGTCGAAGTACTGCTCCGTTGGCGCAATGGTGCGACAGAGCGGTGCGGAAATGACCACCACCTACAGCATTCAGCCGGTTGAAGCGGCAACCCCCAAAGAGATCGCCAGCGTTGCTTAAAAGGCTTGCTGGTTCCGGGTTTGCAGCACTTCGTAGTGAAACGATACGTACGCGTGTGACAGCCGTCACAGACGCCATGCCATTCTGCCTTCTAGGATGTTCCTGGATGGAGGCGATTTATGGCAACCGCAAATATTGTAGTTTCCGCTGTTCACTTGAAGAACATTCTTTTCGCCACTGACTTTTCGGATTATGCCCGGCAGGCACTGCCTTACGCCACGGACCTGGCACGGAAGTTCGGGTCCAAGGTGCATTTATGCCATGTAGTCACGCCCTCTCAGTTGATGATTGGCGCCCCTGAAGCTGCTCCTTACTTGTATGAGGCGCAACACAGGACGAGCGAGGAAGAGCTGGCCATCATGACGCACTCACCTGAACTGAAGGGAATCAAGACTCACACTATCCTGGCCAGCGGCATGCTCGAAGATGAATTGATGACGGCGATGAGCGAAAATCAGATTGATCTAATCGTTGTGGGGACGCACGGCCGGACGGGCCTTCGCCGGCTGGTGCTGGGTTCCGCAGCAGAGGAGATCTGCCGGATAGCTACCTGCCCGGTCCTTACAGTCGGTCCGGATGCCGGTCCGAGGAAGAAGGAGCAATTCCGGCGTATTCTGGTTCCCACAGATTTTTCCGAGGAAAGCACGGCGATTCTGCCTTATATCCTTGATATCGCCCGAGAGTACGGATCAACCATTACGTTCCTGCATGTAATTCCGCTGGACGCATCTTTGAACATCAATGCCCGCCTGCTGGCTGAGGACGCGCGGAATACACTGAAGAAGGTTTTCGCGAAAGAATGTGCTGATCATAGGCCGCAATTTCTGATTGAGTTTGGCCATCCTGCTGAAGCGATCCTGCGCGTGGCCAAGGAAAGCGAGCCTGACCTTATCGCGATGGGAATCAGGCATGCATTTACACCGGGCATCCGGTTGCGTTCAGGCGTAGCTTATCAAGTGATGGCCGGAGCGCAATGCCCAGTCCTGACCTGCCGTTGAAGCCAGGGCGGAGCTACTCCAAGCGAAAGGAGAATCGTTATGCGAGTGGAACAAATCATGAACACCAATGTGATTTATTGCAGAACGGCGACCCCGGTCACGACGGTGGCGGCGATGATGAAGGAGCACGATGTGGGTTTGATTCCCGTTCTGCACGAAGATACAAAGTTCGTGGCGGGAGTTATAACCGATCGCGATCTTTGCCTGAATGTGCTGGCCGCCAAGGCGGACGCCGCGAGTTTTCTGGCCAGCCAATGCATGAACGTTGCCATCGTCTTCTGCAAGGGCGATGACACCATTGAGATGGCGCTGAAGAAGATGGGGGAGGCGCAGGTGCGCCGCCTGCCGGTTCTGGAGAAGGGCCTGCTGGCCGGGATCATCACGCTGGGCGATGTGATTCGGGAAGATGCTGCGCCGCCGGGAAGAACTCTGGCGACACTGCACAAGATCTATACTCCGAAGTTGGTTAAGAAGAGCAAGAAAGCAGCTTGATCGAGCCAGGCAAGCCAGCAGCAAGACTCCATCCCGGTTTTTGAAGGCTGGCCTGCTCTACTTTGCCGAGGTCTTTGCGGCCGGTTTCCCAGCTTGGAACCATCCGCGTGGTTTGGGCGGTTCCAGGTGTGGGCGTCCGTACCGCTGAACTGATCGAGTCTCCCGTGATGCTGATCGTGAGATTTATTCACCAAAAATAGCGAGATTCCAAAGTGTGCAAAAATGCACAGACCACATCTCTGCTGGGACGTATGATTTTTGCGCTTCTCAACACGGGCTTATGAGTGCACAGGAGCGAAGCTACTCTTGCGTTCAAGAAATGTGGCCGTAGGTAGTTCCGGCACGATTGCGTAAGTAGATCCCTATCGTTGCGATTGCATCGCCTAACGACATACAATCGCGTACCGGACAACGATCTGAAGGCCAGATGGCAAGATCGAAATCGCCGATGCGACCAGCTAATCTCAAGTTCGTTCTGTTTATCTTGATGGGAGTGGTGGCGGGCATTGGTGGTTACGCCTTCGTTTACGCCAAAGGATATTCTTATTTATTGAATGACCCGTCTGCCTGCGCCAATTGCCACGCTATGCGCACGCAGTATGACGCCTGGATCAAATCCAGCCACCACTCAGCTGCTACGTGCAATGACTGCCATACGCCCCATAATCTGATCGGGAAATATGCGGTGAAAGCCAGCAACGGCTTCTTTCATTCCTTTTATTTCACTACCGGCAAGTATCCGGACAACATCCAGATCACACGCTTTGATCGCGGCGTGACCGAGGCGGCATGCCGGCACTGCCACCAGGATATTACCGAGGCCATCGACGCAACGAACGTTCACGGCAGGGCTGAAGGAATTCAATGTACCCGGTGTCACTATTCTGTGGGACATCTGGAAGCCGCGGCATCTTTGACCACGGCTGACTGATCGAGGAGTAGCCATGACAAACGGTAGCGCGAAGCAAGAACGCCCAAGACGGCTGATGATCACAACCGTTGTGTTGGCCGCCGTGGCGGCCTTTGCCGTTACAGCGCTGCTTATCAATATCTTTGAGCGCAAGCAGGAGGCCAGAAACCCCTTCTATCGAGTGGTGGAACTGGATGACACAATTGCCGACCCGGCCATCTGGGGCAAGGATTTTCCGATGCAGTACGACCTGTATCTACGTACCGTGGACATGCAGCGATCCAAGTACGGAGGGAGCGAGGCGATGCCGCACTCTCCCACCGAGGCCGACCCTCGTTCGGCAGTGGCGCGATCCAAGCTGGAGCAAGACGCGAGATTGAAGGTGATGTGGTCGGGATATGCGTTCTCCAAGGACTACCGGGAGCGGCGGGGCCACGCGTACATGCTTGACGATCAAACGTTCACCGGACGGCAGCAGGCCAATCCGCCGGGCGCCTGCCTGAATTGTCATGCATCCATGGTGACGGTTTATAACCAGGTGGGAAACGGCGACATGTTCAAGGGTTTCCAGGCCATCAACCACATGACGTACATGCAGGCGCGACAATATGCCAAGCACCCTGTCGCCTGCATCGATTGTCACGACCCCAAGACCATGCAGCTACGTGTGACGCGGCCGGCGTTTATGGAAGGCATGCGGGCCCTGAAGGCTTCTCAAGGGACGCCGAATTACGATGTGAATGCGATGGCGACGCGGCAGGAGATGCGTTCCTTCGTCTGCGGCCAATGCCACGTTACTTATTACTTCAAGGGACCGGACAAGCAGCTTACTTTCCCGTGGACCAAGGGCTTGAAGGTGGAAGACATCATGGCGAGTGAGGATGAAACCCATGTGAAGGAGTGGGAGCATCCGGACAGCGGGGCGGCGCTGATCAAGGCGCGTCACCCGGAATTCGAGGTTTGGAACCAGGGGGTGCATGCGCGCTCCGGCGTTGCCTGCGCGGATTGCCACATGCCCTACACCCGCATGGGCGGGTTGAAAATCAGCGATCACCACGTGAACAGCCCGCTGCTGAAGATCAATCGTTCCTGCCAGACATGCCACCATTTTCCCGAAGAAGAGCTGAAGGCCCGGGCTGAGGACATACAGGACCGATTTTTCAACCTCAGAAACACGGCACTGGACGCCTTGATGGACCTCATCAACGACATCAAGGCCAACAAAGATAAGGTTACGGCGGATCAACTGGCCAAGGCCCGCGACTACCAGCGGCATGGCCAATTCATGATTGACTTCATCATGTCAGAGAACTCAATGGGCTTTCATGCTCCCCAGGAGGCCACGCGCATTCTGGGCGATGCGATCAATCAATGCCGGCTGGGGCAGATCGTCCTGCACGGTGGACCGCCTCCGAGTCATAATCCACCGAGTATCGAAAATACGCCGGCGACTCCGTGAAAGGGCGAAAGCTGTAAACATACAAATGTGTCCTTCGATTGTTCTCTAGTTGGACATGTTTCTCTGACGGGGATAAGGATATCCGGTAGCCAACGCGCGCTCCAGCCTTGAATCCTGTCCGTAGATGTCTTCAAAAAAGTGGACCTCACCATTCTCTTCGACCCGAGCGGTTGCATATAGTACCAGCACGGGAATGGGTCTTGGCAGGTTCACCCGCACAGAATCGGCTGCATTCATGGCTTGCTGGATGCGGTCGCTTGTCCATGATGGATCGTCGTGCAGGATCCAGGCGGCCAGCATCGCGGGATCTTCAACGCGAATACAGCCGTGGCTGAAAGCCCTCCGGGAACGCGAAAAGAGTGCCTGCTCGGGGGTACCATGCAGATATACATTGTAGTTATTGGGAAAAATGAACTTAATCAGCCCCAGTGAGTTCCCGGGCCCAGGTTTTTGTCGAATTTCCAGGACTCCGGAGCGTAGCTGGGCCAGCAACTCAGCGCTCTCAAGGTCTGCGGTGACGACCTCTCCCCGGTGGTTGACCACCTGAAAGTCATGTTTTTCCAGGTAGTCCGGGTGCTTCTTCATTTCAGGTATCAGCTCCCTGCGAGTGATGCTTGGTGGAACGTTCCAATACGGGCGAAAAATCAGATATTCCATTTGCTCCTGAAAAACCGGGGTCTGATGACCATGAAACGCTTTGCCAACAACAACCCGCATGGAAAGAGACGAATGGTGGTTCTCATGGGCCCGCAATGCGAACTCCGGGACATTGACAACGATGAACCGTTCCGGCAAATCAGGCGGTAGCCAACGCCAGCGCTCCAGAGTGAGCTGAAGCTGCTCGATCCGGTGACTTAAAGGCATGACGATCTGATTGAAAGTTGCCCGGTCGATGGATCCATTGGCCGGCAACCCATGTCTTTGCTGGAAATGCTTGACCGCCTCAACCAGCGCACTGTCATAAACACCGGGGTGCAGGGAATCTATAGCCTCCGGCGGAAGATCGCCCAGACGCCGCAGGCGTTGCGCCAATTGCTGTTCACCCGGGTAATCGTCTCCCGGCTTAATCAGTTTTTTGAACGCCGGCAGCGGATCGCCTTCACCCTCTCGCGCCAGGGCTACATAGCGCTCAAGAGCCGTCCGAGCGCGAAGATAACCGCCATAAGAGGGCTCGACCTGTTCCAGCGTTGATTGCGCGTCCTGCGCAGGAAGCAAACGTTCACTTAGAAACTGCGCCAGATTGTACTTCTGGTGCTCGATATTCACGCCAAACGCGAAGTGACGGGGGTTGATGCGTCCGTTGTGGAGGGCTGAGATATATCTCATGACAGAAACTGTTACTGCGAGGTCAAAGCGCGCCAATTCAGAAGACGAGGGTTTTGGAGCGGGCGGAACCAGGCTTGCGATACGGGTATCCCACAATGGACCATCGTAATCTGTGGCTTGCAGGCCCTTCCTGTCAGCATCCTGCAAAGCATGAATGACGGCGCGCGCCTGGGGTGTCGGCTGATTGTTCCTGACCCAGGCAAGTGCGTAATTCGACGGCAAATAGAATTCTTGCAGTTCCGTCTGGTAGTCCGAGAAGCGGGGCCAATGCAAATCGTTGAGTTGGCCGGCCGCGATGAGTGAACACAGTTCCGATTGAGTCGTTGCCGAGCAAGGTTCCGTGGCCGCTGATTGCGTGGCTTTGCCGGCAATGGCGGCCAAAGCAGGTAACTGCAAACAGAACAGAATGATCAATCGACAAAGGCTTGATTTTCTCAGGCTCACAAGTCATTTTCGAACATTGCGGTGGTAATGGCAGTGATGCTCATCACAGGGAATTCCATCACGATGGAGGGCGCCGGCTCTGTTCTTATGCCAACTCAATTTCCGCCGACTGCTTCCAGTAATACACATGTGGGACCAACAAAAGCCGAATCGGTTCCTCTTTTGGTTTCTGATAAAAGAAGTGTGACCTGGGTCACAGAATTGGAAGTCGTCTACGTAGATCATAGAACTCTCAGCCTGCAACTCCTTGATGGGGAGGGCCGCAGTGACAATCACCGAATACCTGGAGGGGCGGCCCAAGTGGGCGCTACTTCTGTTGGGAGCGCTGCTGTTCCTCCTGGTTGGGGCCGGCGACTACCTGACACATGCCAATTACGCCCTGGAGTTCTCCGCTTTCTACCTTGTCCCAGTATCTTTCTTCAGTTGGTTTATTGGGAAGCGTGCCGGCATTGCGTTTGCCCTTGCCAGCGTGGGTATGGGCTTTCTTGCCCGGCTGAGGCCGGCACTGGGGCCAATTGCTTATTGGGTTGCGCTGGTGTGGCTGGCCTTGTATGTCTGCTCAACCCTGATGATCGTTCAACTCAAAAGATTGTATGAGCATGAACGAGAGTTATCCCGAATTGATCCACTGACGATGGCTGAGAACCGGCGTGCTCTCTTCGAAGCTGCGACGCGAGCCAGGAGTTTTTCCGACCGTCACCTGCTCCCCCTCAGCATCGCCTATCTCGATCTGGACGACTTCAAGCAGCTTAATGACCGCATGGGGCACAGCACCGGGGACAAGCTTCTTGCCCTGGCAGCCGATTGCATACGGAAAGCGCTCCGGCCAACGGACGTAGTGGCAAGGCTTGGCGGCGATGAGTTTGCGTTGTTGCTGCCCCAGACCGATAAGGAAACGGCTGCCAGCATAGTCAGCCGTGTGCGGTTCGAACTCGACCGCGCCATGCAGGAACATCACTGGCCGGTCACCTTCAGCGTTGGAGTGGTGAGTTTCTCTCCGCCAATCGCTTCAGTGCCGCAGATGATTCGCGCTGCGGACGAGGCCATGTATGCCGCCAAGAAGAGGGGGAAGGACCGGGTGGAACAGCGCGAGATTGGCTTGTAAAGAATGCGAGAGATGCCCAAGCCTCGACAGCTGTTCGAGGCTTGGGCCCAGAGAACGGAATCAATTTCTGCAAGTAAATTCGAGGATGGTCAGGCAATCAAAATCATGCAGCGGATACTTTGATCTGCTGGGGCTTTTCGGCCTTCGGCAGCGTCAACTCCAGAACGCCATTCTTCAGTTCAGCGTGCGCCTTTTCGCCCAGAATCGGAGCCGGCAATTCGATCATCCGGCAAATTTGCTGGGATTTGTGCTCGCTGTAGATGGCGTCCTGGCCTTTTGCCTTCTTTTCCTTCGTCGTATCGTGCTTGCCCTCAATGACTAGGTGAGACCCATTCACTCGGATATCAAGTTCTTGCGCGTCAAAGCCAGGTATTTCTGCTTTCACAACGTACTCGTCCTTCGAGTCTTTCACGTCCAAGGCCACCGGCTGCAGCAGCTCGTGTTCGGCCCTGAACCAGTCATCGACATCATGACCGTCAGTAAATCCTGAGTTCACAAAGAACTCATAAGCACGTTGGGCGATGCGGTCCGACCATTGCGACATTTGCTGGAACATGCTGTCGAGGCTGACTTCGTGAACGGCGACATCTTTATCTTTGGCAGGGGAGATGGCTTCATTTTTCATGTCGTTATCTGTTCCTTTGCAGATATTGGAACACCTTACCTCAATACGAGCCTCCGGTTTGTGATTTTCGTCACAGCAGTTGGTTAAATTATCTTAACAATTGAGCGCGACTCGATCTGTGCCGTCTCTGGGACAGGACGAGATGGGTTGACTTTCCAGATTCCTGCGGCAGTACGCTGCAGGACCCTGAAGGACAGGGACTGTGACTTCCATCACAGCAGTGCAGTGTGCCAGGGCTTAAGCTTGAAGTGGATGGAAATATGGTGAACATCCACAATACCGTCTTCCGGCATGTCAAGGCAGGAGCAAGTATTCAAGCGGCGTTCGCGATTTGATTGCGAAGCGGTTCGCAGAGCAGACGAAGTGAGAATCAAGTTGAACATGGCTGACGTTTTATTCGGGTGCTGGCATCGGCACCTGAGCTTCCCATTCAGCGTCAGACCCGGCGAGAAGCGCCCGGTGGCGGCCTGCCAAACTGGCACTTATGTGGTGTGCCTGAAATGCGGCAAAGAATTTCCGTACGATTGGGACAAGATGTGCATGGTTCCTCTCGGCAAGGCGCGCGTATCGGTTCACTCGGAGTTGGAGATCAGGGACCGCAGGCCCAAGTTTCTTTTTCAAGAAGCCTTTCATGAAGTGGTGGCTTTCATCAGAACCTGGCGGTCACCATGGTTCCTTCATGGACGCTCGCATTGAATGGCCTTAACCTGGCTGAAAGCCGAGCAAACCAGCGAAAGCCTCTCTTCCTGCGGCCTTCTTGGAGCGGGGTAACCGGGCAATAGTGAACATCTTTTGCCCTTGCGTAATGTCATAGTTATATCGGGTGCATTTAGAGGACGTGGGCGCTGCGGGAAATCACGGAGGTGAGTTGATGAGTCTCGGTTCCATCCGCAAAGAGAAAAAGACTCCGGTTCCCTTGGATACAAAGCCCGACCAGACCGCACCGCGAAAAGCAATACTACCTCCTATTGATGGTGGCACTTTCCTTTCCCTTCCCGGCAAAGGCAAGACAGTTATTCCCCTGGCGAAAGGCCAGATTCTTTTTTCACAGGGCGAGCTTGGCGACAACATCTTTTACATCAGGAAGGGTCGGATCAAGTTCTCAGTGGTTTCCAAAGGCGGACGGGAGGCCACCATCGCCTTGCTGGGCCCCGGAGATTTTGTCGGACATGAGTGTATTGCTGCGCGCAGTCTGCTCCGCTTGACTACAGCTTCGGCGGTTAGCGACTCTGAGGTCCTGCGGATAGAAAAACATGAGATGATACGAGCCCTTCACGAAGACCACGGTTTTTCTGAGTTTTTCAACCGATTTGTTCTCGAGCGCAGCATCAGTATCCAGGCAGACCTGGTTGATCAGCTCTTCAATTCCAGTGAAAAACGCCTGGCCAGAATGCTGCTGCTGCTTGCGCAATATGGGGAAGAGAACAAGCCCGGAACGGTGGTCCCCAAGATCAGCCAGGAAACGCTGGCCACGATGATAGGTACAACGCGATCGCGTGTGAACTACTTCATGAACCGCTTTCGAAAGCTGGGGTTTATTCATTACGACGGCCAGCTAAGAGTCAACAGTTCGCTTCTAAGCGTAGTCCTTCGCGATTGAGATTTTCAATGACAGGCCGCGAACAGGGCTCCGTGGTCTCTGGTAAGGCATGTGATTAGCGTCACAGCCTGGCAGGCGCCAAAAAATCTATCCTTTGCTGTGAGGTAAATATTTATGGCCGCGCCGGTTTTTTTACCCAAGATCGCACAGCAATTCAAGAATGTGCTATTCGCAACCGATTTTTCCCCAGGCTCTTTGCATGCACTGCCGTATGTGGCGGGCATGGCGAAGACATTTGGATCAACTGTTCACCTCTGTCATATTATTGCGCCCACGCCATTGGCTGCCGGCGCCGCTGCTCCACGTCTGTATGAGGCCACAGGGCAAGACGTCACCGAGCACCTGGCGACGCTACTCCATGCGCCTCTCCTGGAAGGGCTGAACGGAAAGCTGGTTCTGGCCGAAGGGGCAATCGAAGAAGAGCTGCTGAAGGTTGTCCGGCAAAGGAACATCGATTTGGTTGTGGCGGGGACACATGGCAGAACAGGCTGGCGTAAACTGCTATTGGGTTCTGTTGCCGAGGCAATGCGCCGTGTAACAACGTGCCCGATTTTGACGGTGGGGCCGGCACAGACTTTCCGGGACGGAGTCTTGTTCAAACGAATTCTGTTTCCCACAGATCTGTCCAGGGAGAGCAAGAGCATCCTGCCTTATCTCACTTTGCTCGCTGAAAAGTACGGCTCGCGCGTTACCGTTCTGCACGTCCTGCCCAAAGAGGCCGGAATCAATCGTGACGCCAAGGCACTCGGCGAGCCAGTCCGGAAAAACATGATCCAGGCATTTCAAGCTGATCTTGCACTCTCAGGTCCGGAATTCATTGTTGAATCCGGGGACATCGTGGACACCGTTCTGCGGGTGGCGCAAGAAAAGAATGCCGACCTGATCGCGATGGGCATAAGGAATGCTTTTGTTCCCGGAACTCATTTGCGATCCAGCAAAGCGTATGGAATCATCGCAGGAGCTCATTGTCCCGTGCTAACGAGCAGGTAGAGTGGGCCGTCGGGCCAGCGATTACGAGAATTCCGCTTCGCTGCGATGAAGGGCGCGTTGGGCCGTCTTCCTTCTAGGATTTAGTAATTGCGTAATCGAAGATCCCTATAAACTGGGTGGCCAGAGAGCTACTATCGGCCACCCAGTTCATCAGGTGTTGATGGTTACGCGGCCTTTTCTTTCCCAGGTTTTACTGCGACAGGAGCCTTGTTCACGCCGATGGTAATTTGTTTGGGCTTGAATTCCTCACGCTTGGGAAGCGTGATGTTCAACAAGCCATTCTCAAAGGTGGCATTCACTTTTTCGGCGTCCACGCCGGTCGGAAGGCTGAAGGAGCGAGTGAACTTCCCATAGCGGCGCTCGATCCTGTGGAAGTTTTCCTTCTTCTCTTCCTCCTTGAATTTACGTTCCCCGGTGATCGTGAGAACGTTGTTCTCCAGAGTGATGTTCAGATCTTCTTCCTTTACACCCGGAATCTCTGCCTGGAATGTGAGCTTCTGCTCGTCCTCGAGGATGTCAACTGGTGGAAGGAACTCTGCCGATGTTAGAGGCTGCTCGGATCCAAAGCCTTCGAAGCCACCGAAAGCCTGGCTGAAGAGTTGGTTCATGCGGTCTTGCAATGAAGTCAGCTCAAAGAAAGGGTCTCTACGAATGATATTAGCCATTTGGTGTGTCTCTTTCTATCAGGATTTGTTTTGGTTCCCTGGGAGGGGAACGCTACGGATCTAACTCTATAGGCTGGCGCTTCTGCGAGATGTGATGCGGGTCACAAGCCATTGTGATCCCGCAAGAGTGTCGCGCTGAGATGGAACCGGCTTCCAAACCATCCGCGAATGAATGGTCAAGCATCTTCAGTTCATTAACTTGCCCAACAAAAGGAAGTACCGCATTCCCGCAACGCCAGCCAGCGCAGCAATGGAGATCAGGCATACAATGAGCTTTTTTCTTCTCCTGTTCTTCCTTCCTGTTTTGCCACGCGCGCTGTGAGCACGAATTTCTGTATCCGGGTCCAGGTACTTAATTACTGATCGAACGTAGAGATCTGATAGCCGGGAAGAATTTACAGGAGTCATATCTGCTCTGCCTTTCTGCTTTAGCGTATAGATAGGGGAGCAAGTATTTCTGTGATTTTTGTCACATGAGTTGTCTGATCCAGAAATCCACTCATCGTGGCCCTGAGCCGAAATCAGTTCCCGCGACCTCGATCAGCGTTACTCAGCCGCATCTGCTGGTTTGGCTGGTGTGCCGGCGCGGCGATCAAGATAAGGAACGAGCGCGATGCCGGCCAACGTTGGCAGCCAAAAGGAAAACAGGCGGTATCCAAGGACAACAATTATGGCGCCGTCTTCGGCACGCTTAGCAGGCAGGGCAGAAACAGATTCGAGATTTATTTGCCATTGGCTCGCTTGTCATTGTGCGGGATGTCCCATTGAAGAATATGCGGTTTGGCCACTATGCGGTTAGCCGAGCGTGGCTACACAGGGATATTACAACCGTCCTTCTGCATATCACTCACATCACTAACGCCAGGGATTCGAGTTCTCTGTGAAAGGACCCAACATCGCGCCGCGTTGCTTCAAGCCGGCCCACCGCGCTTAACGCCGTTTCCGTTGAAATACCGTAGCCGTGTCCAGCAATGAACGTCTTGATTATTTCGGCAACCTGGAACGAATCCAGCCCGCCGTGCAGGAGACCGCCGCGAAGAGCAGCTACTTCAGCAATTGAGAATTTTTCCACCATACATGCACCTCCAACCATCCGCTTGAGTGGTTACACCGCCAATTGCTCCAGCACCTCAGGCCGAAGCACGGTGAGCGAGGTCCCTTTGATGCTGATGAGCTTTTCGCGTTGAAACCGGTGCAATACCCGGCTGACGGTTTCTCGTGATGTACCCGTCATTCCGGCGATCTCTTCCTGGGTCAGCGCCATGATGAACCGGGGCATTACATTCCCTTGGCCGCGCGTTTTCAACCAATCGAGCAACAGGTTGGCCAGGCGTCCAGCGACGGTGGCGGGCAGAGCGAGCCGGCGAACATCGCTAAAAACAGCCTGATACTCCCGTAAGACACAACGCGTCGATTCCATTGCCGCCTCGGGATACTCTTGCAGGAATGCCAGAAAATCCTTTATATGAATTGCGGTAACGCGGCAAGGCTCAAGGGCCTGTGCTGAAACTTCGTATTCGCCGGCGGTAAGGACTGCGTTTAAACCCAGGACCTGTCCCGCTTCGGCGATCCTCACAATCATCGTCTTACCTTCTCTGGAGGTAACGGAGAGCTTGACACGCCCGCTGCGCAGGATGAAGACTTGCCGCGGCACCTCACCTTCCGTGAAGAGCATAGAGCCGCTGCCAAAGCCCATTTCCATTCCCATGGCGTTGAATCGCGAGCTCGCCTCACTTGGCAGATTGCAGAATACCTGGCCAGCTTGATTCGCACGGTTTAGAAGAGTGTCTTGAGGAGCGTTGAGATTTGCCATCTGCATGATTGCCTCCAAAGGGCTTTGTGCCTGCCTTTTTCATTGCAACCGGCTTACCAACTCATCGCGCGTGTTTTCGCGGTTTTTAGCCTGGTTATGGGCTCTGCTGCGCCAGGCAACGCAGCTACATCTTTCCAATTGCGCGAAATCGCGCAATTCAAGAGCGCAATAGCTGAAAGATCAGTGCGGGGATGTGGCCACAGACATGCACTCGAGATGCCGGGAGTTGAAATAGAGGCTTGAAGAAAGTGGAGTTGGCCTCCATTTCATACCGGTGAGCAAAATGACTTCTCCCGACAATCACATTTGTATCGCTATCATTGACGATAACCCTGGCAGTCTGGAGTATCTGTCAAACGCGCTGGCCCGCAATGGAGTAAGGATTCTGGCGGCCTCCGATCCTCAAGAAGGCCTTGATCTCGTCTATGCGAACCGGCCGGGAATTGTTTTGAGCGATGTGGTTATGCCGGGCATGAGCGGCTTAGAGGTACTCAACTGCATCAAGAAATTTGATCCGTCTACCGACGTGATTCTTATGAGCGCGCGCAATGACGACAGGACAATGGCAGAGGCAATGCGCAACGGAGCAGCGGGTTACCTGGAAAAGCCGATATCCCTGGCATGCCTGAGAAAGTGTTTGGGAGATCTCATCCAGAGTCATGCCGCAAACGGGATCGAGACATGCTCTACAGCTCATTAGCTGGTATGGACCCACTCCTCAAGATAAAGAAGAGCACCGGAGTTAAGGCCAGCCCTGTGATCCTGGTCACAGCGGCGCCAGCAGAAAAAGAAGAGTATGAATCTGTTCGAAAAGAATGAGCGCTTTGCTTTGCAAGCGCCGCTCGAACAGGAGGGCAAATGAATTACTTTACGGCCCTGATGACAGAACGAGTGATTGAAGATGGATTCTGGCTGGTGGTATTGGCTGCAGTGCTTGCTTTTTTCTGGTTTCACCGGCAAGGCAAACGGCAGGGAAGGCAATCTGAACTAGAAGTTATGAAACCTCAACAGAGGAGTGAGTCGACCCACGTCCAGAAGAAGGCTGGGTAATGGTTGTGCCAACAAATGAAATGAGGATCCGGGAAACCGATGAGCAGGCTGATGATCGGGGAGAAGAGTTCGGGACATAAGGACTTAACCCTTCCGTATGTCCACATATTGTTTACGACGTCCAGTTGTGGACACACTGTATCCCACCATCAGCAGGCGCCACACTTGCCGCCGAGAGGCGCGTGTGCCCGCAAGAGTTCTCAAGCTCGTCTGTAAGGGGAAAGCCACTTCCTATGATTCTCTGCAGAAATGGCCGACTGGCCATGGTAGCCTCTCCACCAGCGGTAGAGGTGAGCTGGTTCGATCCGGCGCTTGTCGACCCAGCTCGGCCGGCGAGGAAGATAGAGCATAGCTGTCGCTGCGGGCCAGCGCTGCCCGTGTGAGCCGTGGCGATCACATTGCCAGAGCCAGGGTCTCGAGTTCCTGGTGCAAACGCGCCAAGTTATACCCTCTATTTTCGATTCGGCTCGCGGTATCCAGCGCGGTTTCCCGTGACACCCCATAACCATGTCCAGTAATGAACATTTTGATTACTTCAGCGGTCTGGAGCGAATCCAGTCCGAGATCCACAAGTTCCTGTCGGAGACCAGCAACTTCAACAATGGAGAACTTTTCGCCCATAGGTCACTTCCTGCTCCTGAAATAGGAGATTTGACATGGTTTTTGTAGCAATTGACTTGCCACAGCAGAGAGACGTGGATGAGGGGCAAGATCGCCCTGCCGCATTAATCGGCTGTGTCTTCCCGAGCTTAAACTGCGCAGTTTAACCTTTAAATGTACTCAGTGAGTGTTTGTACCTACTATCCGTTTAAAGAACAAGGCTGAAACCCCGATTGGGTTGGTGCCGGGAAACTGCGATCATTGCTACAGGAGCCGGACTGTTCAAAAGTGCACATTTCACTTCTTCTGTCCGGCCTATGATATGAGTCAGCCCGTTACATCCGGAAAGAGGTTCTTTGTGCGTTTGAGTGGGGCCTTACAACTACGGAGCAACTCACCAGATGGCGAAGCCTTGGCGGGCAACATCTCAGCCGGACTGGCAAAACGATTGGGCATGGATCTGGCGGTGGGGGTTGTTCCGGTCTTTTATCCGAAAGGTGGCTTGTTCTTCCTGGAAGGGCAGGCGGCAACAGGAGTTTTTCTTCTGCGTAGTGGCCGGGCTAAATTGTCCATGGTTTCGATTCGAGGGAAGACCGCTATTATCAGTATGGTTGGTCCTGGAACGATACTGGGCCTCTCGGCGATTTTGACTAATGCGCCCCATGAATCCTCGGTTGAGACTCTGGAACCCAGTCATGCTGATTTCATGCGGAAGACCGCTTTTCTGCATTTGCTAAAGACCTCTGTCCGGCTGAGCCAGATGGTCGCAAGCCAGCTAGTCCGCAACTGCGAAGAGGCCTACGCCGCCATACGCTACCTTGGAGTTTCCGGCTCTGTGTCAGAAAAGCTCGCCCGGCTGCTTCTTCACTGGGCTGAGTACCCTCTTGCCAATCAGAGTCGGGCCACGGCGGGAGTGCGAATTCGAGTGACCCTGACCCATGAGGAAATAAGCCAATTCGTTGGAAGCACGCGGGAGACAACGTCCAGAGTTTTGGCAGAGCTACGAGAGAAGAAGTGGATCACCACCAACGGCAGCATTTGGACCATTACCAATAAGGATGCGCTACGACGCCTGGCGGCTCTGTAAATCAGGGGTCGATTGTTGTGGCGAATGAATCGTGGAAAGGAATTCCGTAGTTTCTTATTCACGACGAGGAAGTGACGCATGGAGGCAAAGTTTTCGAGAGTTGAGGTGGGCGCGCTCAGACAGAGGCTCGTGGAGCATGGACTGGATTCGCTCCAGACCGCGGAAATGATCAGGATGTTCATTGCCGGACACGGCTATGGAGTTTCGCGGGAAACCGCGCTGGATACCGCGTGCCGAATCGAGAGCCCGGGATATAACCTGGAGCGCCTGCATCAGGAACTCGAGACTCTTGCTATGGTGATGTAAGCGTGACGTCACACACGCATGTGACCTCCGTCACATACAGTAGAGTTGTTTCAACCTAGTATGAAGACAATCGGCGGCTGAAAAAAGATGACTGCCATCTTGAAAGCATGCCGCACGACCAGTCTTCCGGAAGGTAATCGGAAGACAACCAATCAAGTGGCTTTGTGAGGGGCTGCTGGGATTGGTGACTAAGAAGCAGTGTTCGCATTGAGGGCTGGGACGGCCATGTGCTAAAGCCATAGAAGCATGTCGCCGCGATCACAGCCCTCTATTTTGTTCCAAGCTAAGTAACCTTCGCATGCGCGTTTTGGGAGCAATCACGACCCGCTCTTTGGTTGCGCAGCCCTGCCTCCGCAAACTTTTTAATACTCAACAGCTGCGCCCTCAGCTTAGATCTTATACAGGGAATAGAGATGTGACGCCGATCACATTCCAGGGAATACATTTTGTAGTGCAATAAGGATGTTTAAAGCGGGATTCGAAAAGTGGGAAGGAGTAAAAGAGATGGTTTCCCAATGTGCTAATCCAGAGTGCGGGGCGCAGTTCTTGTACTTCGGCGAAGGAGAACTGGTTGCTGTGCCGCGCCGCGAGAGGTTGTTGACTGACTCCAGAGTGGAGTTTTTCTGGCTGTGCGGAAACTGTGCCAGCCATCTGCATTTAGAGGTTGCAGTGGACGGGGCCATGAACCTGGTGTCAAGGCGGGTGCTGCAGACGGCGTAGGATAGCAGGGAAGGAGCCCAGTCGTGAGTTTTATTCAACCGGTAAAGATCGCAGTTGTGGGAGCAGGCAAGGTTGGCGCCAGCTTTGCTTATGTTGCGCTTCTGCGGCGTTTGGCATCAGAGCTGGTCCTGATTGATAAGGACACTGCCAGGGCCGAGGGCGAAGCCATGGACCTGCAACACACGGCGCCCTTTTCTCAGCCCATGGAGATCCGGGCAGGCAATCTGCTTGATACCGCAGGCGCGGCCATCACCGTGATTTGCGCCGGGCAGCGGCCCAAGCCGGGCCAGACGCCTTCTGATGTGCTGGAACACAATGCGTCTGTTATGAAAGAAACTATTCCGCAGATTGCGGAGGTGAATCCGGACGGAATTATTCTGGTAGCCACGAATCCGGTTGACGTTTTAACGTATGGCGCGTGGAAACTCTCCGGTTTGCCCCGGCGCCAGGTGATTGGCACCGGCACTATCCTGGAGACGGCGCGTTTCCGGTACCTGCTGGGCCGGCACTTCCGCATTGAGCCGCGCAGCGTGCATGCTTACATTCTGGGTGAGAATGGCGAAGCGGGACTGCCGGTATGGTCTTCCGCCAGCATCGCGGGAATGCCCATAACGCAGATTTGCAAGGCACACGGATGTGATGCTTCAGCTTTGGATGACATTTTCAAAGAGACTCGCGCGGCAGGCGCGGCAATTCAGGAACGCAAGGGATCGCCGGACCATGCTATTGCGACGGCACTCGCGGAAATAGCGGAGGCGATCCTCCGAGACGAAAAGCGCGTGTTCGCCGTTTCCACGGTTTTGTTGGATGAATACGGCATATCTGATGTCGCCCTTAGCGTGCCCACGGTACTGAGCCGTCTAGGTGTTGACCGGGTCCTTCACCTGGAGTTGAACGATCAGGAGGTGGCGGACCTGTTCTACAGCTGCCGCAAGATCCAAAGTGAAATCCACTACGCTGATTTCGTTGTACAAGGCAGGCTGAAGGCTTCCTGACGTGCTCTAGTCGCCAAAACAGACACCCGTGGAGCGGGCGATGCGGACCAACTCTCCTTGTGGGTCGACAAGCCGGGTCGTGCTTACGGCATCGGCTATATCCACGCTCTGAATTTGACCCTGGTTCAAACACACCATTCTTCCAAATTTGCCTTGCGCCAGCAGGTCGGTGGCAGCAACCCCGAAACGGGTACACAGGATGCGGTCAAAGGGAGAGGGCGATCCACCGCGCTGAATGTGGCCCAGCACGGTCACGCGGGTGTCCCGGTGCGTGCCGCGGGCCAGGGCCTCGCCTACCCAATAAGCAGCCGATCCCATTCTGGGAACGGCGCGCTGCTCCTCGATAGTTTTGGTTTGTGAGTAGCCGGGAAGCTTGATGCCTTCAGCCACCACAACAATCGTAAACTTCCTACCCGCCTTTTCCCGCCAGCGCACGCAGTCGCAGATCTTCTCCGGGCTAAACGGAATCTCTGGAATCAGAATCACGTCAGCGCCCGATGCGAGCCCGGCTTCCAGCGCTATCCAGCCGGCGTCGCGCCCCATGACTTCAACCACCATGACGCGATGGTGGGACTCGGCTGAAGAGTGGATTTTATCGATGGCGTCCGTGACGGTGTGAAGAGCTGTATCAAAACCAAAACTGACCTCCGTAGCGGCGAGATCATTATCGATGGTCTTGGGAACACCCACCAGGTTGAGGCCTTTGCGGTGGAGATCCAGAGCGATCTTCATGGTCCCGTCGCCGCCTGCGACGATCAATCCATCAAGACCCAGTTCCCGGGCATTGTGAAGCACTTGTTCAGAGAAATCGTGAACAACTTCTTCGCCGTTTTCCTGTAAGCGATAACTGAGGGGATTTCCGCGGTTCGTTGTCCCCAGGACGGTGCCGCCGCTGGTGAGGAGTCCGCTCACGTCGTCCAGCTTGAGCTCCCGATGCTTGTTCGGCCAGATCAACCCATCAAAGCTATCTTCAATGCCAATCACCTTCCATCCGTACTGAAGGATGGCCGATTTCACCACAGCGCGAATGACTGCGTTGAGGCCAGGGCAATCGCCGCCGCCGGTGGAGATGCCAATCGTTTTAACTGGGCTCATCGTTGATTCCGTATCCCCAGGTTACGCCACATGCCCGAAGGGTGGCTGTGATGCATCTCACATGCCGCCATAACAGCTGTGATTGCCGTCACAGCCGCCGGCGGTGGATGCTCCTATCCTAAAACTATGAATGCATTAACACATGCAGTTACAGCCACCCATGAGAAGCAGGGCAACACGGTTCAACCAGTAGACCTGCTGGCGCTGGCCCGATTTGAGGACCCAAAGGAACGGGCAGTTTCCTTTTATCTGAGCAGCGCTTCCATTTCGGACAAAATTCACCGGCCGGAATTGATAGCCATCAAGCAACTTGGGCGCGATATTATCAACTCTCATTTTGACCAATACCCGCGCTCCAACCTGCTACTGGCGGACCTGGACTCTGTACTTGAGAGCGCAGAAGGAATGGCGGATGGGTCTTCAGGGTTCAAAGCCATCTTTGCTTGCCGCGAACACCAGATATGGAAGGAGTTCGACCTGCCCAGACACAGCGATATCAGATTTCTGAAGACCGGTAAGCGGTTTCATCTGATCCCGTTGTTGAGGGCCATGGAATCATGCAGGCCATACTGCGTGGTGTTGCTGGAACATGGGAAGGCGAGGGGGTTCGTAGTTCATGGCACGCTGATTCGGGAAATTTTTGGGTGCCTGCCCATACAAGACCTTCACCTGCACACAGTTGACGGGCGGACAGGATGGTCGCACCATGTGGAGGCCGACCGGCAGGAACATGACCTGGTTTATCTGCGTGGGCTCTCCCGGGAAATCCAGAAATTCATGACCGCGCAAAGCTGCACTGATTTAGTCATTGGGTGTCGCAAAGATCTGTGGAGTGAAATTGAACCACATCTGGGTCACGGCCATTCAGCGTTGCGCGGCCAGTTCCACCTGCCCAGCTTCGATGCCTCTGCGGCCGAGGTTTTGCCGGGAGCAAAGCCAGTGTTTGAGGCACACCAAAATGCACGCCACGATTACCTACTCGGTTTGCTGCGCGCAGATTCGCGGCGTGGCGCTCTGGGCATTCAGGCAGTACAAGAAAAGATTGAGGAGGGTCGGATCCAGACGTTGCTTTTGGGACCGCAATCGGACGCCATGATTCTGGAGTGCGGCAGTTGCGGATACTTGCCGATGGACAGCGTCAATTACTGCTCGGTCTGCAAGAAGACAGACTTTGCGGCGGTCAACGCCCAGGAAGCCTTTGCACGGAAAGCACTGTTGACAGGCGCGGAAATTGCGTTCGTGGACCACCTGGGGATCTCGGCGCCGGGAGAAGTGGCGGCAATCCTTCGATACTGAAAATACAGAACAGGTCACCCTGCCACGGCAGGCGTGCAGCAGGGACAGGGGACAGCCCCGCCACCGGCTTTGACCGGATTGAGTCGGGCAGTATACGTTTGTACGTAGCGGCACAGTAAACGACAGGGAGATTGCCAAAATCGCCGTAATTGCCAAGACTGCCAAAATTGAAAGGCCGCGGCAAAGGCATTCTTGGCCTGATTCTAAAAGGTCGAGCGAACAACCAATAAAGAGGTCAGTTACTGATGATCCCGCATACGGAAGGGTAAATGGAATTTGTGAACGATTTCAGGCCAGAATTCCCGAAGCACATCAAACCCCATATCTGAGCCAATACTAACCCCCATGCCGGCGGCCGCAGGAGCTAGTCCGCGGGGGTTGGCGGGATGATAGGTGTTGGCCAGAGCAATTGAGGAGATGGTCCCCAGCCATTCAGAAAAGTTAAACATTTTATGGCCCGCGTCGGCTCGCGCCACAAAAACGTGGGAGACAGCGTGGGCGAACCTTTGGCGTGTGCTGCCTTCGAGGCGCCGGTAATACCGAGGGTCTTGCCGAAAGAGAGCAGGGAAGAGGAAGGTATGAAAAAAATCGCTTGCCGCGCTGTCTGTGAAAGCGGCCGCGTAGCGCTTCCCGTATCCTGCCATGCCCTGACCGAAGCTGGGGTCGCTATTCTCGGCCTGGGCAATACCTGAATCGAATCCCGCGCCAATGAATGTAACCGGCTCAAAGGTATTCGTCACAAACAGATGGAACTTCTCAGACGCACGGAGCCCGCAAACTGTCCTGGCCTTGTGGTACGGGGCGTGGACGGTCTTGATCTCCAGTTTACGAGAGAAAAAAGGCTACTGCTTTCTGGAATGGGCCCTCATAATCCTCGGCAGAAAACAACGGTCCAGGCTGGACGCACGGTGCGTCAGTCCGATCGCCGGTTGCAACTCGGGCCTGCTCGGCAGGAGCTGTCTGGGTGTTCGCAGCGGAGTGTGCTGCACCAGGACAACCAGCAGCCACAACAGCCAGGAGCAGCGCGCCAACGAGTCGTTTCATATGACAACCGGCCAAGCCTATTTTTGCTGTATTGATTCAACATACCTGGTCACATTCTCCAGCCGGACGTTGCCAAAGTCACGGTCTCTTTCAATCTGGTGGAATACAGGTCCCCAGACGGGCATTTCGCGCGACCCGTGGGCGGTGACCAATTCGTCGCCGGCGATGATGGCGCGCATGTGTCCGGCAGGGAAGATCCCGCCATGTCTTTTGGCAATAGTCGTCAGGTCAGGGACGCTCGTATTCAAGGCCGGCGCCACCGGGCCGGCGCCCCTTCCATCTGTGCCATGGCAGGAAGCGCAATAGGAGTGAAAGAGGTCAGACCCTTCCAGCGAAGGGATGAGCCACACAGGGTGACGTTCCTGGTCTGATTTAATACTCCCCTCTTGTACCGCTCTGGCGGTTGACAGGGACAACGTGATAGTGAGCACAACCGCGGAGGCCGCAACCAGATAAGCAAGGACCGTTTTCCGTTTCATATCTCTTTCTCCTAGCAGTTCACACTAATTGTCCTCTTCCCGCTGCATGCGGGCTGTGACCTGCATCACAGCTCCTCCTGACGCAAAGAGGCCGCAAATGAGCTGTGACTTGCGTCACCGATTCTCCACAGCGAATTGAGGATGATTGCAAGTGAAGGCTGAAGACTCCAAAGTGGAGGGTAGAGTCATGTTCAAGATGAGAGTGTGGTTGTGGTCGTTGGGCCTCTTTTTTTGGCTAACATTCTGCATGTTTGTGATGTGGAACCTTGCCGTTCCCAATCCAACATATATTCGCCTGCTGGAAACTTTTTTACCCGGATTCAAGTGGATCACACCTGCCGGGTTCGCGCTGGGAGCAGCAGAGAGCTTCTTTTATGGGGCCTACATCGCGCTGGTGTTCGTCCCGATTCACAATTTCTTTTACCGGATGCATCACCCGAACACGAAAGTGAAGATAGATAAAGCGGCGGCGTGAGCAGTTTCGCACAGCACGATGGAGATTCCACGGGCCAAGGCGACATTTCTAATGAGTGGACGGATGAACCTGATAGAAGGAGGCAAATTCTATGAAGGGCTCCTGGAAGGTTGGCAAATTCGCAGGGATCGGAGTCTATATCCATCCCACTTTTCTGATATTGGTCGTCTGGCTCCTTTTTGTCTATTGGAGTATCGGCCACAACCTGGCGACTGTGGTATCGGGGCTGGTGTTTACCGCAGCCCTGTTTGTGTGCGTGGTTCTGCACGAATTTGGCCACGCACTGACGGCGCGGCACTACGGCATAGGCACCCGCAGTATTACCCTGCTTCCCATTGGCGGCGTATCCAGTCTTGAACGCATACCGGAGGAACCGAAACAGGAATTCTATGTCGCACTGATGGGGCCCGTCGTGAGCCTGGGAATAGCCGCAGTTCTCTTTGGTGTTCTCATGCTGGCTGGTCGCCCGATTGCCCTGCAGCAAGTTTTATCAACAACAAGTGCCTCCTTTCTTGCGCGGTTGATGTGGGCCAACGTCATCCTGGCGGTCTTCAATCTGCTGCCCGCCTTCCCCATGGACGGCGGCCGGATTTTTCGCGCGTTGCTGGCTCGATATATCGGTACACCCAAGGCAACGCACATAGCTGCCGTAACCGGACATGCTATCGCCGTGGTGTTTGGCCTTCTGGGGCTGTATACCAACCCTTTCTTGTTATTTATCGCTTTGTTCGTGTGGATTGGGGCAAGTCAGGAGGTGGCAATGGCGGACATGAAATCAGCTTTGGCGGGAGTGCCGGTAAGCCAAGTTACGGTAACTGAGCTTGAGCTTCTTGCTGCTTCGGAGACACTCGGCCGCGCCGTGGAGTTGGTCTTACACGGGACGCAAGAGGATTTTCCCGTGATTGAGGGCGGCCGTCTGGTAGGAGTTCTTACCAACAAAGATTTGTTACAAGGGCTCTCGAAAAAGGGGGCGGCCGGGTTGGTTTCAGAAGCAATGCGACGGAATTGTCCCTCGATCGATGCCTCTGCATCGCTGCAAACGGCCATGGAGCAATTACAGAGTTCTGGCTGCCAGGTGCTCCCGGTGCTGGATCAGGACAGGTTGGTAGGGCTGTTCAGGGCTGAGAACCTTGCCGAGTTTGTCCTGGTGCAATCTGCATTGAAGACGCAGGATGGCCAAAGTAAAACTGAAGGACCAATACGCTTGGAAGCAGATCAGGAGCGGCGGCCCCGGCTCTCTGCGTAGCCGTTCGCTGCCGTTGCTCCATGGCAAGGTCTCGGCTGAGTGTGCGGGGACTGTGAGTTGGATCACAGCAAGCGCAGCTGCACTTTTGAGAACATGCTCGGGTTGGGAGGTGATTCCTGTGGAGACCAACAAAAAGGAACATCGCAAAGATTACATAGGCAAATCTGGTGTATATCCGCTGTCCGGCCCCCATCCTGTTGGCAATGCGCCGTTGAAGGGCCAGATGGAGTGGGGCCAGGGAGCGCGCGGCGTGGCCGGTTATGAAGACCACGGGAGCTCAGAACTATCCTTTGATTACGGGACCGTTTTTGGCGGCCTGGACAGAGAATGGCCTGGCGCCGGTGAGCTGGAATCAGGGGCCGGCACAAGGGAAATCGGGGTCGCAGAATGGCCGGTATTTTGTGAATGGTTCAGCCGCAGTTTTCATGATGTTGAAATCAGCCTTGAACGCCACGAGGTTAACGGGAACATCACGGCCGAATGCCGCCAGCGCCCGCTGGTGGGCATTGAGGCGCATCTGCTGGAGACGGGAGTAGGCGCCATCACTGTCACGGTGGCGAACAAACCACATAGCCGTGGTTTTTATCTTTCCGGCCCAAAGAAGATGCAGCTCGTTTCCAATGGGTCTGGTTGGGCGACACAACTGGAAATTGACGCTGAAGCAGCAAAGTTCATCGTGCACCTCACCGGAGAGATTCAATGCGCGCCCGTTTACAGCGGCAACAGCTGGGGCGAATGACGTGATTTCGGCGCCGTTGCTTGCATCCGTGTCAACGGCTGCCTACTGTGATGCTCGTCACTTAATGAGCTGACCCAAAGATGTTAGGTTTATAAGAGCGGAAGCTGTTTAAATGATGTGAAATTTGCCAGAGGAGGAAAATACCATGGCAACCCTGAACCGGCTTACAGACGTGTACAAAGAGTTAGGAAGGGTGTTGAACAATCCTGCAGCCTTTGGCTTGGGGCCACGCGCGCCGAAAGCTCTGGTGGAGGTCCTGACCAGAGCGCGCCAGAGGCTCATGGAAGAGATAACGGAGCAGAAGCGCTGGCTCGAAGAGGAAGGCGATGCTCTGGAGGTGGAACTCTCACAGGACGCCGATAGCCTTGTGGAGTTGCCAGGGAAGAGAGGATTGGCTGCCAAAGCAGCTCGATGAAGGAAGAACCTGTGATGGCGATGTCACATTGAGGCGTGACCGCCGTCACATACGGGCATGTTCTGCTTATCTAATATGTGAATCATCGACGGTCGAAAAAGAGAAGGTTTCAGCCATGGGATCATCTCTCAATGCAGGCCGAGCGATGAGGTCTTCCCGGAGAGAAAATGGGAGACGGCCAACCAACGGCTTGTGAGGGGCTTGTATGGGTTGGTTTCAGGAAGTAGTGTTCGCATTGAGGGCTGTGTCGGGTCATGAGTCCAGGCCTTTGGCTTCCGCAGTGAAGTCAATAGGTTCCCATCACCGCAGCGCACAGCCCTCTACTTATTGCGCCCAAGCCTTACCTGTTTGCCGCTGTTTACCTGTAGGACCACCAACTCCGCGCCGTGACTTGAGCCCGTGTACGCGAGCGGCGCATCGGTGCGTTGGATCCGCGGAAAACCTCGGTGACCGTCATCACAGCGGCAAATTCCTCAATGAGTGAAAATGAGTTTCAAGGAGAGTATGTGATGATTTATAACCACGATATTCACTTACCCTTGCGTGATCGTAGTGAAGCCGGCCGTATGCTGGCTACCCGGGTGAAAGCGTATGTCAACCGGCCGGATGTGGTGGTACTCTCTCTACCTCGTGGGGGAGTACCCGTAGGCGCTGAGATTGCATTGGCCTTGCATGCTCCGCTGGCGGTGTTCATGGTGCGCAAATTGGGCGTGCCGGGACATGAAGAGTTGGCCATGGGCGCGGTTACAAGCGGTGGACGCACGCTAATCAATCACGCGATGATAAACAGCCTTCACATCTCGGACCGTGAGGTCGAATTGGCGGTGGAGCGGGAACTGCGCGAGCTGCACCGCCGTGAACGCCTCTATTGCCGCGGTTGCCAGATACCGGAGGTGAAGGGCAAGATTGTGATTGTCACAGATGATGGTGTCGCGACCGGTTCAAGCATGCTATTGGCGGCGCAGGCCCTTCGCGCCCAGGGAGCGGCGTACGTGATTGTAGCGGTGCCTGTGGCCCCGGCAGAGGTGATCTCGCAACTGTACAAGGCGGTTCATGAGGTTATTTGCCTGGCGGAGCCGGAACCGTTTGTTGCAGTGGGGCATTGGTATGAGGACTTCCACCAACTGGATGATCACGAAGTGTGCCTGATTCTGGACCAGATGTTTGAGCGGGCACTGGAACTGCAATCGGCATGAAATCGGTGCATTCGGGTTGTCCGTTTCTCATGGAGAATCTGTGGGGATCCTTGCAATTTATTTCTTGAACAAGCCTCATTGTTTTCCGACATCTTTCGCGTGTCCTGCGAACCATTCGGATTGAGAGGCGTTAATCTGACCTGTCCCATGTCGCTTGTTCGCTGTATAGTATTTCTATGAAATTAAGAGCGGTTAAGCCTTTTATCGCAGCCATGCTTCTCATCTCAGGGCTTGCCCTGGGACAAAATAAACCCGATGCTGAAAAGAAAGACCCTCGTTCCTTTGTCAAGATTGCCGCGAATATAGCCAGCAATGCGCAACACCAGGACTTGACCGGCTTTCTTGCGATTTATGTGGATTCGCAGAGCTGGGCGTCAGGACTCAAAGATGGAGATCTCGGTCCATTCCTGAAATTAAAAGAAGGGAAGGCAGACCGCAGCGCGGTGCTCTTCTTTCCTCCCAGCAAAGATACAGGCATATGCGTCTTCTTCGATGGCGATTCCCCGTTTGGCGTAACGGCAGCCAAGGCCGGTTCCGGCGGTAAGATTGAAGCCGCCGATATTTCTACCGCTTACAAACCTGTCTCAAAAGAGATGCTCAAGGAAAGCGGGCAACAATTCCAGTTCAACGAGGGCCAGATTGCTACCGACGATGGCCAGCCACTGGCTGCCTTCGAAGTCGCGAAGGCGGACAAAAAACCCTGATTGAGGGACAGGTTATCCGCCACGGCGGAACTTTCAGCAGGGGACAGCCCCGCCACCGATTGACCGGATTGAATATTCTGCGATCTTTGACTGGGTCAGAATTAAAGACCGACTACACATGGATTCTGTTTCAGGGCATGCGCCTTGGAGCATTCCTTATGAAGCAGGGCTCGCTCGGGATCAACAACCAACGCTCAAGCCAAAAGGGACATCAGGCGACCAGCGCTTTCTTCTCATGCCAGACAGGAGCTTCAGCGGCCCGGATGGGGACAAATCCGTACTGTTGAAACAGGTCATCGACGCACTGGCAGATTCGGTCTGTCCATTCATCCAAGGGCTCAGGAATGTGTTTGGCCAGCTTGAGGTCAATGTTCGTGGCCCTATCTCCGAACATTGCCACTGTTGCTTGTCTCATTGCCTCTTCTCCTTTCCTGACAGGACAAGAATAACGAGTACATTGGTTTACGCGATGTGATCCAGATCACACGGGCATTTGAGGGAAGGTTACCAAAGGCGCATGGCCGGCAAAGGATCGTGCGATTCTCCTCAATTTTTGGTACTGTTCCAGACTGTCCCGATTTAGGACAGTACCCAATTTTCCTACGCCGCGGCGGCCACCAGCTCGGCAGCCCGCACAATCTCAACTGAACAAGGGGCGTGCCGGGCCACTGCTTCTGATACGCTACCCAGCAAGAACCGATCCAGGCCTCTTTTTCCGTGCGAGCCAAGCAGGATGATATCCGGGCGCCATTTTTTCGCGCCTTCCAGAATCAGCTCACGGGCGTCTGCTTCTTCCACCTGTGTCGCCGTTGTGAAGCCAGCGGTCTGCAACTGTTTGGCAGTACGATCGACCAGGGATCTTCCTTCATCGCGCCATTGTTGCATGATGGCGGAGTAGTCCTGTACAAACATGGGTCCGACGCCGTAAGCGTAGGACGTCGGCATTAACTTCAATGTTTCTACCGCGTGCAGGATGAGCACCTCGGTGTCCTGAGGTTTGTATTGCTTGATCAGCGCTTCGACCGCTGACTCAGAGCATTTGGAACCATCGATTGCCAACAAGATTTTCATAGCAGCCTCCAGCGTTCTACACACCCCATTTAACGACCTCTGGGTTGCGCGTGGCTGTGATAGGCGTCACAGGAGTTGGTTTGCAATCCTTCAAGAGGAGACGGACTGGGCGATTTTATGGATGGAAGCCCGGAGGCTCCGCAGCCGGAAAGCGAATGCAAACATGCACAGGGCACTGAACCCGGAATAGGAGCCGAGCCAAAGAAACATGGATCCTGCCTCTTCCGGCTTGATGAGCAGAAAGGCCACAGCAAAACCAAGAGAGGCGACGCCTCCCAAGCCGAGAAACCACTCGTCCGGCAGATGACGCCGAAGTCCCCGAGCGATGAGTAATTCGACAATCCCAATCGCTGCAGCCAGCACCACGAGAATGTATGTGACGGTATCCAAGGTAAAGCTGGTGGCTAGAATCAATGCAAGTCCGGCGGCGCTGACAATCACGCCATCCGCTACCAGCAGCCACCATTTGCCCGTTGAGGCTCTCCAAATACCCGCTGCAACGGTGCAAGCCCCCGCCGTAAGGGCCAGCATGCCCAGAAATATCATCATGCCTTTCATGGCGAATTCACGAAGAGTAAAGGTTTCGGCCGAGCTGCGCAGCATGAAGGTCATAATGGAAAACACCAGGGCAAGAAGGCCGCGCAAACCCAGCAGCCACCAGTTCGTGATGAGCGTCTGCAACATTCAAGTGCTCCTTTTGCGCTTACTCGTAGCGCAGTGCGTCAATCGGGTCAAGATATGCGGCTTTGCGGGCCGGATAATAACCAAAAGTAAGTCCTACCAGCGCCGAGAAAGACACCGCCAGGAGCACCGCGCCAAGGCCAATTACCGTTTGCCAGTTGGCGAGCCTGGAAATAATAGCGGACGCGCGATGCCGACCACAATGCCCACCATACCACCTGCTATCGAAAGGGTTGTTGCCTCCACCAGAAATTGGGTGAGGATATCCCGAGTTTTTGCGCCTACGGGTTCCTGCTTCGCAATGACCGGCATATCGGCTGCTCCTTTGCTTAATAGCAGCCTATGCCGCCAGCCTCGGGAAGCATGTGACAGACATCACACACGTTGGCAATTTGACTATCCGGAGGTCAGGGTGACAGGGTGATCCGGCGACCTCCACAGCCCTGGGGAATCAGGACATCGGGGAATCGGAAAGACCAAAGTCAAGACCAAAATCAAAATCTTTGAGAACCCTGTTGCCTACCGCTCTCTCCCAAAGAATGAGACCACTACAAACAGTCCCGAGCAAACATGGCATTGCGGATCGCAGTGAGCCTTCCGACAAGTGAATCATTCAACTGAGTTTCAAAGTGGGCAGTGGCAGGTTGGCTGGTCATAAGACACTCCTCAAGCCGTTCTTAGGTAACTAACTGGCTGCTTTGTGGAACCGGTTGGTGTGGGGATGAGAGTCAGTGAGTTGCGTCTTCAGATTTCTATACTTGAGCGTGGTCTTGGCGGTACGGGCCGAAGAATACAGGCTTACAAGCACTTCCAGACCACTGCGGTCCAGGCAATGGATTCCACTCAGATCCACGATGATCTTATGATGGCGAGGCAGTAAATCCACGACCCCTGATCTGAAAGCTCGGCTGGTTTCTCCAGCGGTGATTTGTCCCTTGCAGTGGAGAACGGTACCATCAAGATCGGGTTCAACGCGCAGTTCGAGACCCACAGGTAACGTGATATCAGTTGTTGGCATAACCGGATCCTCGAAGAGAATTATCGTGAGATGGTTGCAATTTTGATGTGACCCGGGTCACGTCTGAATTTAACAATCTTTTAATATGTGCGGGTATTTCCGATGTTACTGCTTACCAGAATAGCAACGCCGACGAGCTGCTTTTTGTAGCATTGCTCTGATTAGAAGTCGCTCAATTGGATCTTGCCGAGAGCGACACGCAATGCATTGACCACGGCGGCAAGATCAATCACTTCCTGCGCGATGGCGCCGGTAAGAGGGGGCAGCCAGCCAAACACGGCAAATAACATTCCGATGCCGCTCAGCATCATGCCTCCAATTGCGGTTTGCAGCGCAATGGAGCGAGTCCGGCGGGCGATGTGCATGAGTTCATCCACTTTGCGCAGCGATGAATCCATGATTACTGCATCGGCGGCTTCGGCGGTAACGTCACTATTCTGGCCCCCCAGGGCGATGCTGGCGGTGGCTGCGAGCATGGCTGGCGCATCGTTGATGCCGTCTCCCACAAAGAGGGTCTTGCGCTGGGCTGTTTCTCCCGCGACCAGTTTCAATTTTTCTTCCGGGGTGGCTCCGGAATAGATGTGTTCTATGCCGACGATTTGCGCAAGATGTTTGACTTCCGCTTGCCGGTCTCCGGAAAGAAGAATGACTTGGCTGGCCCGATGCCGCGGTTTCAGGTGGCGAACAAAGGAGCTGCTTTCCGCACGCGGCTCATCGTGAAAACGCAGGAGGGCGGCAAATCTGGAATCCAGAAAAACCAGGCATTCCAGACCGGATGCGACGGGAGGCAATTCGGAAGTGGAGACGAGGGCGTTCGCAACGGCGTGGTCCCTGCCAGTTATGAGGAGTTCGTGGCCGTCCACGGTTCCAGAAAGTCCTGCGCCAGGTTTTTCGCTGACGTCCGTGGGTACCACCAGATCAAGGCGCTGGGATTTGGCCGCATCCAGAATGGCCTGGGCCAGCGGATGCCGCGAGTATTGTTCCAGGCTGGCTGCGTACTGGAGAATCTCTGTCTTCGTGACTGCGGTAAGGCAAGAGATGTCCGTCAGCGCCGGTCGTCCGTAGGTCAATGTTCCGGTCTTGTCGAAGAAGAAGGTCTGGCAGGCATCAATCTGTTCCAATATTTTGGGATTCTTGATCACAATGCCCCGCCTCGCCGCCAGTGAGATTCCTCCGATAATGGCTACCGGAATGCCAATGAGAAGAGGACACGGAGTGGCAATCACAACCACAGCCAGAAAGCGTTCTGGAGTTCCGCTCACAACCCAGCCCAGAACGCCAATGAGGAGAGCAATGGGCGTGTACCAAGCGCCCAGACGGTCAGCGATACGGCGCATTTTGGGACGGTTCTGCTCTGCTCCTTCCACCACCTTCAAGATGCGGGCATAACGTGAATCCACAGGCAATCGTGTGGCCCGGATCTTGAGCACGGTATCCTGATTGATGGCCCCGGAGAGCACTTGCGATCCGGGCGCTTTGGCCATCTCGTAGGGCTCGCCCGTCAGATAGGATTCGTCCATTTCACCGTGGCCTTCAATGACTTCGCCATCTACCGGGCAAATCTCATGGGGGAAGATGGCAAGAGTGTCTCCAACGATTACATCTTGAACATTAATGATGGTTGAGCCCGTCTCAGTGACGCGGTGGGCCGTCGTAGGCATTCTCTTGGCCAGCGCACGCAATGCCGAAGAGGCCTTGCGGGTTGCGTACTGCTCCAAGGCCGATCCACCGGAGAGCATTAGCACCACAATGCAGGCCACCAGGTATTCATGCAGCAAGGCTGCCGTAACAATGGAGAACCCAGCGAGCCAGTCTGAACCAAATTCCAGTTTAAGAAGTTGACGCACTAGCCCGACCAGGAGGGGAAGTCCGCCGGCCAGCAGGGCGAGGTAGAGTGGCAGCGCGTCCATGGAGCGGATGCTCCATACGTAGCGCAAGAGCAAATAAGTGAAAATGGCCACGCAGGTAAATATCGCGATCGGCGCGTCCTTGCCATACTCTTTCAGCCAATGATTTGAGGATTCGCTCGCGTTGGCCGTTGTGCCCGGTGCCGCCGGTGTACTCGATCTCACTGCTATCGCGTGGTTGGACATAAGCTGTTCGCTTCTGCGCCAAAGAGCCCAGGGGGGCGGCGCGGGCAAAGTACGACTGGCCACTCCAGCATAGTCTTGATTGGCAATCCTTTATGTGACGCCGATCACGGTCAAAGTTGACTATCCATTCGACACTTAAGGTGGGTGAACGAAATGAAGAAGACCTTATAGATCAAGGTGCGAGTCTGAGGGCAGTCTGAGCGAGTCCGAAACCAAGAGTTCTTTGACCTTCAGGCGTCCGACCGTAAACTCCTCGATCTCCAGCGATGCCAGCTTGCCTCTGTCCACCGCCAGGCGTCGAACCACAAGCCGGCCAATGGCCAGCGCGCCAATCGCCATTGCTCCCACTGCAAATGCACCGAGCGCAACCGCGCCAACTGCTGCCGCTGATGTTTGTACTTGCTTAGTTTCGTCATATTTCACCTAGCAAAAGTAGCATACCCCGGAACCGTTCTTATAGATGACCACTATGGTTCAATGGCGGGGGCAAGCAGCGAACCTCGGTGTACAATCCTTTGCAGTTTTCCAAGCCAAATAAGGAATTCCGGTGATTCCGGAGCGGCTCTGAGCCTTGCCGCGATGGGTCGTTGTGCGCGTTTCGCTGCTGGAGTTGACGAGCGTCCGCCGTTGGAGATTTGGAAATGAGTTCCGTTGGAGGAATCAAATGAGACAGGGTAAAGGTTCGGTCTACACGAACATGCTGCTCGCGTTGGGATTGCTGTTCGCCGGTCGAGTTGCTTGCGCGCAGACTCCAAACGTTATTACAGTCGTCACTGCGCGGCAGGGATGTCTCGACATCCAGCCTCCGGGAAACATGACCGGCCTGGTGGGGCAGGCCTGCAATGGCAAGACAACCTGCTCCTACCGATCGCCGGGGCAGCAGCCGAATTCGGCGACCCGGACATTTTGCACGCAGGGGATGGAGATCACCTATCAGTGCACCAACCATACCCACGCGGTGGTGACGGTGCCGGGCGATGCCTGGAGTCACGGTCCGGCACAATTGGCGTGCAAGCCTGCAACGCTTCCGACGCCGGCAGGTCCAAAGCCGCCAGCTACGCCACAGATCCCGAACGTTATTTCTGTAGTCACGGCGCGGCAGGGCTGCCTCGACATCCAGCCGGCCGGAAACATGACCAGCCTCGTGGGGCGCAGTTGCAACGGCAAGACATCGTGCTCCTATAAATCACCCGGCGAACAGCCGAACTCGGCGACCAGGACGTTTTGCACACAAGGGATGGAGATCACCTATCAGTGCACCAACCATTTTCGCCAAGTGGTGACGGTGCCGGGCGATGCCTGGAAGAACGCTCCGGCGCAGTTGAATTGCGATCCCCCATTGATACCGAAGCCGGGTGATGCGCCTCCGGGGCTCACCACAGTGCCGAAGGATCCGGAGACGACAGGCGCCGTGAACGTAATCACCGCGCGTCAGGGATGTCTCGACATTCAACCTCCAGGCAACATGACGAAGGTGGTTGGTGAAGCGTGTGATGGCTTGCCCTCTTGCCAGTTCAAAGCGCCCAACGGCGACCAGCCCGGGTCCGTGACGCGAACATTTTGTACTCAGCAGCTCGAGATCACGTATCGGTGTGGGCAGGGCGGCGCGCATTCGGTCTCCACGGCCACCTTTGGCGATGGTGATGCGTGGGCGAAGCCTCCGCTGACTCTCAATTGTGCGGGTCAGACGGTGGTGGCGACGAATTACGCATCCGTGACTCCGCCTGCGGAGCCTGCCTGCCGCCAGCCGGACCTGGGCCCTCCCGCGTACTACCTGCCGCCAAGTGACATGCTTGACTGGACCCCGACCGTATCCAAGGGCGACTATACCTTTTTGGGGTTCCGCCCGCCGGAGCCTGCGGCAACTCGTGACAAATACACGACCGGAACGGGGCCCGTGGACAACTACCCGGGAGCGCCCGGCAGCGTGATGGGAGCGAACGAAGGCCGGTTGCGCAATGAACTGCGGGATGCAGCCAAGGCAAAGGACCCTATCAATGACCTGTGCCTGGCAGCGAAGAGATTTACCAGCAACCACCCTGCCTCGGGGAACGATCCTTCTGATCACGACTTTGGAAACGCCTTCGCAGACTTGGCCGTTACCGGTCGGCACGCGTTTGCTACGTTCGTGACCAAGCACCCCGTGGAAGCGACACTGCAAGCCAGCCCGGCATGCGCGGGCGCATCGCCAGCATCGCTGACTGCCGCTCTCAATCGCGCCTATGAAGTGGCTGCCGCGCTCCGCATGGCGCATGACTCGCCCCAGCGTAAAGCGCTGGGATGGATCGCCGTGTCGGGTGAGGACGACCAGCCGTATCTTCCGGTAGACGTTCCGGGCACTGAAGGACCGGGGCGAGCGAGCTACCCGCTCTTCCACATTCCAGTGACCACCCACGGCATCACGATTACCAGCCGCTACATGATTGCGCATGCGACGCCGCCGGTCTTCACGCAGCCCGCTCCGCTGCTGAACATGGGAGCGGGCCGTGTGGTGCCTGCCGAAACCTTGCCGACACTGGCTGCAGACGCCGAGGTCATCATTTTCATTCACGGCATGGATTCCAAGTCAGAAGAGGCGCTCGATCTCACGGAGGCCCTGCACCGCCAGCCGGGACACAACTGGACGGTGATCTCGATGGATCTGCCTTCGAGCGGGTATGCGGACAATATCGATAATGGGAGGATCGGGCCGCTGAGCGCAGTGGCGTGTCACAACACTCCGGTGGTCGACTTTATTGAAGACTTTATTGTGGAGTTCGTAAACGCCCTGGACCGGCAACTGGGTGGGCAGCTCAAGCCGCGAGTCAGGGCGGTGGTCGGCGGGAGCCTGGGCGGAAACATGTCCATGCGCCTCGGTCGGCGAGACGATTTGGCGCGCCTGGCCGGACGTACGCCCGACACGCAGTGGATCACCACGGTGGTGCCGTGGTCTCCAGCGTCTATATGGCCGTCACTGATCGCGCGCCCGAACTGCGTCGCTTGCGGATGCGACACGGGATGGGATCTATTCAAAGATCGCGCCGTTAACACGCCGCTCAAGTGGGCCGGGCTGGAGACCCGCTTCCTGCCGCAGAACGAGACACCGGAGCTGCGACGGGAGCTGTTCTATGGAGGGTTCGATTGGAATGGTGGGGACGCCGTCGCTATCTTCTCTCCCGATAATCATCAGCCGCAGGCCCAATGCTGGTATTCAGACAAGTATGCGTGCAAGCAACGTATGATCCTGGGGGCTCGCCTCGACCGGCATGAGACCTATGACGCCTTCTTCCGCTCGTGGCACTGGAGGCTGGGTGCGGAGCAATTGGCTTTCAGCCATCAGCAGAATCGGGTCTATGGTGGACCCACCGATCCACTGTACCTCCACAATACGAAAGAGACCCTTCTCTTTACCGGGTATGACGACGTGTGCGCGAGCCTGGGAGAATACACGCGGGATGTGGCTACCAAGATGACCAACACGTTCGGCTTCGCGCGCTTTCTCAATAATACCGGGCACTCGCTCGATAACGAGCATCCTGAGTACATTGCGACCGAGATTGCGCAATACCTCAATAGCCGTGATGGCGCCATGTCGACGGAACTCAACACCAATCGCAGTGGCGGGGATTATATGAGCTTTGCTGCGCCTTCCTACGAGGTGTGCCGGAGCGCGTGCTCGGAACAAGAGAAGTGCCGGGCGTACACATTTGTGAAGGCGGCTACGGCGGGTCACCCTGGTACCTGCTGGCTCAAAGGATCAGCCGCTGCCGGGCACGCTGACTCGAACTGCACGTCCGGTCTGAAGCAGTGACAATCTGAGCACGGGACAGACCGTAAGGAGGTTGATGATCTAAGAGTTCTGATCTCTGATTGCGAGGTCTGTCGGCGCGATAGCCACTACGCGCCAGGCGCCTCTAACGGATGGGCGGAGCCAGTTTTCTCCGCCGCATCTTTCTCCGCCACATCAATGGTTTTCACCGGCATGTTGGCCCACGCCTCGTAGGTCCTCCAGCGGTCCACCACATCCTGCTGTGCCTCTGCCAGCAGCTTTTTGGCTTCCTCAGGGTGGCTTTGCCGGAGCATGGTATAGCGCGACTCGTTATAGATGTAGTTTTCCAAAGGGATGGAGGGTGAGCGCGAATCCAGTTGGAACGGATGCTTGCCTTCAGGGATCAACCTGGGGTCGTACCGAAAGAGAGGCCAGTGTCCCGATTGCACGGCCAGCTTCTGCTGCTGCAGCCCGTGCGATAGTTCAATGCCATGGGCAATGCAGGGAGCATAGGCAATGATCAACGATGGACCGTCATAGGCCTCGGCTTCCAGAAACGCCTTCACGGTTTGCATGTCACTCGCGCCCATGGCCACACGGGCTACATAGACGTTTTCATAGTTCACGGCCATCAGGGCCAAATCCTTTTTGGCGGTTGGCTTGCCGCCGGCGGCAAACTTGGCCACGGCGCCGCGCGGGGTCGACTTCGATCTTTGTCCGCCGGTGTTGGAGTACACCTCGCTGTCGAGCACAAGAACATTCACGTTCTCGCCCGATGCCAGCACGTGGTCCAGCCCGCCATACCCGATGTCATAGGCCCATCCGTCTCCACCCATAATCCAGATGGCGCGCTTGACCAGGAGATCGGCCACCGCGAGCAGGTCGCGCGCCTCCGCCCCTGATCCGTTGTGATTCAGCTCTTGCAATTTCTGTTTCAGTGTCGCCACGCGCCCACGCTGCAGGTGAATGCCTGCTTCACTGGATTGGTCCGCGGCGAGCAGCGCGTTCGCCAGTTCGTCTCCAACCTTATTGGCCAGACGCCGCAGCAAATTGCGGGCATACTCGGCTTGCATGTCCTGGGCCAGACGAATTCCCAGGCCGAACTCGGCGTTGTCTTCAAACAGCGAGTTCGACCAGGCAATCCCGCGTCCATCTTTATTAAAGGTGTAGGGTGTGGTGGGCAGGTTGCCGCCATAGATGGAAGAGCAGCCGGTGGCGTTGGCTACGATGGTGCGATCGCCGAATAATTGCGACATCAGCTTGATGTAGGGAGTTTCGCCGCAGCCAGCGCAAGCCCCGGAGAATTCAAAGAGCGGCTGCAGCAGTTGCACGTCCTTGACCTGGCGCAGGGAGAGCTTTTCGCGGTCAAACTCCGGCAGCTTCAGGAAGAACTCCCAGTTCTGCGCTTCACGTGCGCGTATGTCACGTTGCGGAACCATATTGACAGCCTTGTGCGCAGGATCAACTTTGCTCCTGGCTGGACAAACCTCGACGCAAAGCGTGCATCCAGTGCAGTCTTCCGGGGCCACCTGTAGCGTGTACCTCATCTCGCCCAGGTCTTTCCAGCGAGCCGGAGCTGAAAGAAAAGAACCGGGAGCACCGTTCAAGGCTTCAGCGTCATAGAGCTTGGCGCGAATAGCGGCGTGCGGACACACTAGGACACATTTGCCGCACTGGATGCAGAGTTCCGTGTCCCATGCGGGAATTTCCAGGGCAATGTTGCGCTTTTCCCACTGTGCCGTTCCGCTGGGATAGGTTCCATCCGCGGGAAGCATGCTTACGGGAAGGGAATCGCCTTCTCCGCGGATCATGGGCGCAAGCACGTTGCGTACAAACTCGGGAGCTCGCGCCGGTACGGCATCGCGGAGATCAAACCCGCCGCTCGAATCTTTTGGAACCGTAACTTCGACCAGGTTCTCCAAAGTCTCATCAACGGCGGCAAAATTCTTCGCCACCACATCCTCGCCGCGCTTGCCATAGGTTTTGCGGACAGCATTCTTGATGGCGGTAATGGCCTGCTCGCGCGGGAGCACGTTGCTCAGGGCAAAGAAACAGGTCTGCATGACGGTGTTCACTCTTCCACCCATGCCGGTCTTCTGCGCAACCTTGTAGCCGTCAATCGCAAAAATCCGCAATCTCTTGCGGATAACCTCCTGCCGGATGGTGTGCGGCAGGTGGTCCCACACCTCACTCGCCGGGTACGGACTATTCAGGAGAAAGGTTGCGCCGGGTGCAGCATACTGAAGTACGTTGATCCGCTCCAGAAACGAGAACTGATGGCAGGCCACAAAGTTGGCACTGGTGATCAGATAGCTGGAATGAATGGAATGGGGTCCGAAGCGCAGATGAGAGATGGTGATGGACCCGGACTTCTTGGAGTCGTAGACAAAGTATCCCTGTGCATAAAGGCCAGTGCTTTCACCAATGATCTTGATGGAGTTCTTGTTTGCGCCCACCGTGCCATCGGACCCCAGGCCGTAGAACAGAGCACGAACCGTTTCCGTTTCTTCGGTGGAAAATGCTGGATCGTAAGCCAGGCTGGTATGAGTTACATCGTCATGAATACCAATGGTAAAGTGGTTCTTGCTCCGGGGTTTCCTCAGCTCATCGAATATGCCTTTTACCATGGCCGGAGTAAATTCCTTGGAAGAAAGGCCGTAGCGCCCGCCAATCACTCTGGGCATAGCTTTGCCCGGCTCTTGGCTTTCACTGAGAGCGGTAACCACGTCCATGTAGAGAGGCTCTCCCACACTGCCTGGCTCCTTGGTGCGGTCCAGGACGGCGATCCCTTTGACGGTGGACGGCAGCGATTGAACAAAATGCTCGATAGAAAACGGGCGATATAACCGTACCTTCAGAACGCCCAGCTTTTCGCCACTGTAGTTGAGGTTTTCGATTGTCTCTTGCGTTACCTCGGCTCCAGATCCCATCACCACGATCACGTATTCCGCGTCCGGCGCGCCGACATAGTCGAAGAGGTGGTATTGACGCCTGGTAAGCTCCGCGAACTTGTCCATGGCGTTCTGAACGATCAGAGGGACAGCGATGTAATAGGGATTCACGGACTCACGCGCCTGAAAATAAACATCAGGGTTTTGCGCGGTGCCGCGAATGAAGGGCCGGTCGGGCGAAAGCGCGCATTCACGATGCGCATGGACCAATATGTCCGGAAGCATCGCGCGCATATCATCTTCCGTAAGTTGTTCCGCCTTGGCAATTTCGTGCGACGTGCGAAAACCATCAAAGAAATGAACAAAGGGAATGCGCGCTTCCAGCGTGGCGGCCTGCGCGATCAGGGCAAAGTCCATGACTTCCTGAACGGAGTTGGAGGCCAGCATCGCCCACCCGGTTTGCCGCACCGCCATCACATCCTGGTGATCGCCGAAAATTGACAATCCCTGCGCGGCCAAAGCGCGCGCCGCTACGTGCATCACGGCAGAGGTGAGTTCACCGGCAATCTTGTACATGTCGGGAATCATCAACAGCAGCCCCTGGGACGAGGTGAATGTAGTTGCCAGAGCTCCGCCTTGTAGCGCTCCGTGCAGCGCGCCCGCAGCTCCCCCCTCGCTTTGCATTTCGATCACTCGCGGCGTTACTCCCCAGATGTTGGTTACGCCGTCTGAAGACCACTGGTCCGCCCACTCCCCCATGGAAGAAGACGGCGTGATGGGGTAGATTGCGACCACTTCATTTGTCTTGTGGGCGACGTAGGCTGCCGCTTCATTTCCGTCGATGGTTACTATTGTGCGGCCCAAATTACACCTCATTCCTGGCCCTTTGCTACAGGCTTGATTATCGGTGACAAATCACTTGTGGAATGTGATGGGCGTCACATAGGGGAAGCACTCAGCAGTCAGCCAGTATTCAGCCCGCGCGGGCCTTCTGGCTATCCTTGAAAGCTGACCTTAGCTGGCATGGAACAAAAACCGCAAACCGTTGCCACTGGACCCTCGGGTAGCTGAGACAGCGGCAGTTAGTCAGTCACAGCCGGGCGTTTTTCGACTGCGGCCTTTGTTGTCGTGGGGTTGGCCGCTTGCGTGTCAAGCTTGTTCTGGTGTTCCTCATTGACAATTTCCATGGACCAGATAGCTCCCGGTCGCATGTACATACTGGCGCGATAGTGTCCATCCAAGCCCCAGGCCTCCGGGGTCCTAAACCAGTAACCAAACTTTTCATAGACGCCGTTGTAGATGCCCTTGGCGGTTGCGTAGCCTTCTTGCACCATGCCTTCCGCCATCATCTCGGAAGCGAGTGCAAACGTTGTACCGGTCCACACTTCCCGTACCTGCTCATTCGTGTCCAGGATGCTGCCGTCCGCGGCCATTCCGTTCAGCGCTCCCAATTGACCATGGGAGAATTTGTTCACGTTAAAGCTGAAGATCTTGTGCAATGCGGAAAGACGGGATTGCGGCGGGACGATGTCACCCAAGCCGGTGAGATTCGCATACCACTGGCCGGCAAGTTGGTCGGCCATGATGTCGGTGCGGTACGGGCTCTTGACGTCATAGTTAAAGTACTCTCCGTTCCAGAGTTGCTTGATATAGCTGGCCTGGGCGCGCTGAAACAAAGTCTTGCATTCCTCGGCGATCCCGGCATCACCCACGACCCGTGCGATTTCTTGTGTGGCGCGCAAGGCAGCAAGATAGAGGCCGCCACTATATGCGCTCGCGCCCCGGGTAATCCAGTTGTCATACGTCTGGTCCGGATAACCTTCATTTTCAATGAGGCCGTCCCCATCTTTGTCAAACTGGCGCATATAAATCATGGCCTGTCTTACGCCCGGATAGACTGCTTTTAGGAATGCCGTGTCATTCTTGCCCGTCAGCACATAATCGCGCCATGCGAGAAGAACAAACTTGGAGTTCAGATCCTTCCAGTGGCTGGAGCTTTGCCACTGATACTGATTAATCTCAATAAACGGATCTTCGATCGGATTGCCGAGGTCGTGAGGAAGGGCTCCCGGGACTTTGCGATCGGTCAGTTCTGTCTGATGTTCAATCTGCAACTTCCATAACCACACGTATTGTTCCTTATTCTCCTCAGGAACAGTTGCCGCGAACTCACGCATTTCCTGTTTTTCAATTCGTGGCCAGAACTTAACCAGGGGCATAGACCCATAGAAGCGGACGTCCAGCGTTCCATAAAAGAGGTAGTCGAAACACTCCAGCGAGGAAAATACGGTGTCGTCCATGCCGTCGTCGCGATCATCCGTCGTTTGCGCCCTTGGAGGACCATCGCGGTTTGCCCCATTGAGCGGGCGCGCCCATACTGTTCCCCCATCGGCAAGAATATACATTTCATTGAACAGCATGCCGCGGTACCACAACGGCTTTGACTCATCATTTACATATTTTGCCTGCCAGTCGTCTATCTGTTTGCTCCAGCTCTGGCCTTCGCGCAGCCCGGTCGCAGCAATTTCCCACGCATGCCTGCCGCTGGCCCCAAAAAAATCCGTGTAGCGCCGCAGCCATTTCCGGCCTGCCCCAAACTGGATGACCGGCAAGTCCCAGGCGAGCACCATAGGGATGGTCTTTTTTTCTCCCGGATGGATGGTGAATTTCACAGCAATGGCTCCAGCCAACTGCTCACCACTGCTGGCATAGTTCAGATTAAGATTGGGAAGAGATCCGTTCGCCGAGAATGGTTTCCACGCGCCGCTGCCGTCTGACTCAGGCGAGAACACATTCATGTAGCTGACTTCAACGCCAGAAGACTCCAGCGCGGCAATAACGAATTGTCCATCCCATTCTTCCTGCACTGCCTTCTCTGTTCGAATCCGGTCAAAGACGATGCCTTTCATCATTGAGCCATTGGCCAGCGGCTCGCTGTGAAACCGGTTTGTGTTTTGCGCGTTGATCTGGTTGTCAAACTGCAAACTGCTGTCACGAAACCAGCCGATCATGTTCGTCCATGAAAACATGATCGAAACTGTAATGGTTTGCCGCGTCTCGTTCCTCGCGTACCAGTTGTATAAGGCGATCGGATAGCTGGTCTCTTTATAGTTTCCAGGAAGAACGGGGGAAAACTGCTCAAGGACAAGGTGCACGGGCAATTCTGGGGCACGGTAGTCGAACCAGGATTTTGGATACAGGGCCCCATATTCACCCGCCCCAGCGGGATAATTCCAGTTCCAGGCCGCAAGGTGTTGATCGTCTGGCTTCGTGGAGCAAAGAACTTCTGTCACACCCTGGGCTGCACCTTCCGGCTTCATGAAAACACTGAATTGATTTGCCGGGACGCTCTGGTATTTGTGAGTTCCGGCCTTCAGGTGCCACCGGACAAAGTCACCGCGATAGCTGCGGGACAGCGTTCCTGCGCCAAAGCCTCCGACGGGCGCCCCCTGCCAATAACCATCGTCAATCATGGTCTTGATTTCCGGTTTCTTTCCAAGAGCAGATGACAAAGGCTGGCCTAGAGGACGACGCCAGGCAGCCTGAGGAATGGTATCTGAGGCCTGGCTAAGAATTGCGAATGAAATTGTCCACAAGAGCAGGCATAGGGTCCTTGCACAACACGTGACCATAGAGTCCTTTCCGACGAAGCGTCCAAGTACTTCATGATTGGAATTGTTATTAGCTTGAGGCTTGGATCAACATTCAAAACCCTGATCATAACTATTACCAAAACGATTTGGTACGAATGATTTGCAAAATCTCATTTCCGCACGTTTTGAGGGGGAATGTCAAGAGTCCCGGCCAGAGGGTCAGGGATGGCCGGCTATTCCCCCGCACGCTGGGCGAATCGCGTGCGAGCTGGTCCTGGAAGGTTCTGCATGGGAGAATCTTGCGGAGGTTACCGGCAAACAGCCTGAGTCATTTGCCGGTAACCTCGCTTGTGCCTGACTGAAAGCACCTGTTCAGTTAGTTCGCTTCGCTCACGTCTGCCCAAAGGCCCGCGATTCGCAAGCGAACCGCCGCAGTTGCCGCTTCGCGACCAACTGAGACGCTTAGAACGTCACTTTCATGGCCAACTGAATCGCTCGTGGCGTGTAGTTGGGGTTGGTGCGCACAATCTGGCCGAAGGCCGGGTTGGGCGCGTTGCCTTGGAGTGGAACCAGATTGGTCGTACTGTCCGAGTTCTGGTTGTTGGCGATAAAGTAGCTCGGCGTATTGGTGATGTTGAAGAACTCGGAGCGGAATTGCAGCTTGAAT
>DATGJZ010000125.1:0-4526 GCA_035294925.1 Candidatus Angelobacter sp.
CTACACCAACCTGACCGAGGACGAGTATAAGAGGATTTCGCAGTACTGCCGCCAGAACCACATCAGCATCAGTCAGTTCTTTGCCGATTTGCTGTTAGAGGAAGCCAGCAAATCCAAGGGCAAGGGCCAGCAGAAAGTGACCCTCGAAATTGAATTGACGCCCGCGGAACACGAGAAACTCGAGCAGTTGACGCGCTTGCATAAGAAGGAATCCATCGGCGAATTTGTCCGCGAGGTTCTCGAACCTGAGTTCCGAGTGCAAAGATTGCATGCGCCCACGAAAACCAAACATGTCCGCTACTATTTCTCTGACCAGGAGCATGCGATCGTGACCAAGCATATGAGCCAGCTGGGCAAGTCCCCGAGCAACTACCCTGCAATTCTTGCTCTCCGTGCCATTCGCAAGCCTGCTAAAAAGCAGGGCAAATAGCCACAATCGCCCGGCCACAACAAGACGATTCACCGCCCCGGCACTCATTGCAGTACAAGAACAGCACTCAAAACTACATTCCCGATTGCAATAACATTACGATATTATAGTGTTATAGTTAAAGCCAATCGCTTGGCGACTGAAATACCCATTCCGGAATCCCCGCGTAGCAGCCGAGTTTTTGTGCTTGACATCTATAACACTATACTATAATAGTATTATATGTACTTTGGACGCCTGTCTTGATCTTGCGGGCCAGTAGGCGAATGAAGACGCAACGGTCACGCGAACAGAAGAGCAAGACAGGTAATTCCGGCGGCCCCGGAAGATTCGTCTCAAGCAGCCTGCGGCGGGCAAAACGCAGCTCTGGGTAGCGATTCTCTTGGCCGCTCAATGCTTTATAACTCCCCAGCTTCGCACTTAAAGCACTGGCGTAACGCTATGAAGGATTGCGGAATCAGCACTGGAAAGATGACGAAGATCGAGACCGGCCCTCTCCCTTTTCCGTGGCCCCGGGCATCGCTTATCCCCAAGCCGCCGAACAGCTTTGCTGCATCAGGATCTTCTCCTAACCCAATGGAACGAAGCCAAGAAGGTTCGCTGGCGACCTCTTGCCAAACTGCAAAACAACCCGCTCCAGCGGCTCAACCAAATACTTGGCTGACGGTGTCTGTTTTGCAGCCTCACTCTCCGCGTACCCCGCAGCGGGCCGAACCCTGTGGGGGACGCCGGAGCCATCACGCAGCTTGAAATGAGCCTGAAAATCTGCGGATTAAACGGCTGACAGCGAACGAACGAGATTTGCGATTTTGGCCCTCCCCAATTCGCCTCCATCACTTGCTGCCACAATTGAACACTGGGGAGGACCAGACTGGATGTTTATTGATTACGTCATGAACATGTGTGACCGAATCATCCGCCGCGCTGCCGAAGAAAATCCAACCAGCACTTGTCTTCAAAATATTCCTGCGGACAACACTGAAAAAGACAGCAGTCCGCAGAAGGAGACCAAATAAATTCCGGCCTATGCCAATGCTCTTCTTGGTCGAAAAGGAACCCGTTTTGCCGCAAACCGTTAACAATGGGCATTTACACAAAATACGGCCAACGGATCACGAATGAATCAGCCCGTATAGACGGGAGCTGCTACTTTGCCGACAAAGTCATCAAGATTCGCGCTGTGCCGGAGAAACGAAGAAGGGAACAGGTTTACTGGGTGAAAGACCTGCTTGCGGATGAAGGCAATCCGGAAATCGAGGCTTTTATCACGACCCTCAAAGGCAAATAACAAAAGATGGCGATCTACACCAAATACGGCGAGAAAGTAATTAACCAATCACTTCGAGTTGATCGCGACTGCATGTTCAATGACAAAATCGTAAGGGTCTGGGCCACCCTCGAAGGCCAAACGGCAGAGAAGCAGTACTGGATCAGCGATCTTATCGGCGATAAAAAGAAAGAGGTCCGCGACGTTATCAACAGCAACTGGGAAAATGGCAACGCCGCCAAATGACAACAACTGTTTCATCAGTCTTAGAAATCAGCAACCTTATGCGGAACATCATTCGATCATTGGTTTTCATTACCACGCTGGTGGTCGCAGTAAGAGTCGGTTCAAAAGGGCGCCAAACGTAAGCCCCGCTTCTATATGACCAAACGCAAACTCGAACTCGAACCCGAACTCAACATCCACTATGCCGTTTACAAAAAGCGTTCAATCTGCGGCTTAGGGAATGCGAGTACCACCAGGGATGCGGCTGAGGTGACTTGCCAAAAGTGTAAGCAGATCATGCGCAGGCTCTTTGCGCGTCCGCAGAAGAAAATCACGGCGGCCGACCACTCTGGCCCCTCACCGGAGGTTTTCCACCAGGTAGGCCAACGAATTCAGGCGCTCCGAGAAAAAAAGCATCTTACGCGTCCCCAAGTTGCGCGTTCCTGCGGAGTCTCCCCCGGCCACCTTCACCGGATCGAACACGGCGATCACAACATCACCCTGAAAAAGTTCTTTCAGATCGTCGCTTACCTTGGCTCCACCCTTGAATCAGCCCTCGCCGGAATCGACCTGCAAACCAAAAAGCACTCTCGCCGTCCATAGTCGTATATCACCTGATACCCTTCACCAGTTCCACAACCGCCACTTCCAGGGCGTTACCCACTCTCCACAATGTTCTCAAGGTCACATTACTTTCTCCCCGTTCAATTTGTCCCATATGTGATCGATGTAGTCCACTCAAATCCGCCAGCTTTTCCTGGCTTATTCCTTGGTTGTGTCGCAGATTTTTGATCCGCTCTCCCACTAGCCTGATTATGTCGTTCTTCTTGTCATCTTTCATTGTTCCCTCCAAAGAGACTCCGTTATTGTGCGGTCATTTTATAACCAGACCTGTTAAATAAGACGTCATGAATTAAAGAACTTCCAATCTCTTCTTTATCCTCTCATCATCGTTTTCCCCGTTCACGCTCATCTGGGTACCAAGCCCATACCCCTCATCCTCTTCCTGGTGGCTGATCTCTCGATCCCGACAAGGATGCGCTCCGCGCGATTCTGAGTTTTTTCCCCACATGTTTTTCTTGGCTAAAGCTGCGGCTTCGGCTGGCTCCCACTGTCAAGCACCTTGTGCAGCTGCGCGCGGCCAACTGCGCCGTGCTCGCTTCCGCGCCTGCCGGCTCCGCTTCGCTCCGGTGCTTGACAGCCGCCACCCGAAGCCAATGCGCGCCACTAGAAAAACATGTTGTTTTTTATGCCCAACTCCGGGCCTAAGAGGCAACAAGTTCAAAACCAAAATCAAAAGGAGCTTTTCACCATGACATCTACTCAGATCAATCCTTCTTCGTTCGCAGGCAGCAGCAACCGAATTAACACCCCTTGGGAACTCACGCGCGGCAGCGTGGACGCTCTCATCCAGGCCATCGAAGCAGGCCACAATGAAGTCTTTTCCACCTACCTGCAAACCATGGCCAGGTTTCCCACCTACAGCGCCCGCAATGTCCTGTTAATCGCGGCACAACGGCCAACCGCTACCCACCTTGAGGGACTCCGCAGCTGGAATGAATTGGGCCGGTTTGTGCGCCCCGGTGAGAAAGGCATCTACATTTTTGCTCCTACCGTTGCCGTCAAAGAGAAGAAGCAGAGCCAGGCCGAGGACACGGCCAAGAAATCGGGCAAGGGAAAGAAAGCCGCCCAAGTCACGACCGAGCCAGCACAGCCGGAAACTCAGTTACTCGGTTTTCGCGGGGTGTACGTGTTTGACATTGAGCAGACCGGAGGGGAAGTGCTGCCCCAGTCTCAAAAGCCCGTCGATGTGGCCGAGAAGTTGGAGAAACTCACTGCCTTTGCTCAGGCCCAGGGCATGACCATTGAACACGCCGACTGGATTGCACCAGCCAAAGGAACATCCTATCGCGGCATGATTCGACTCCTGCCCAACATGGAGCCTGCCGAAGCATTCCCGGTCTTACTGCGCGAGGTAGCCAGCCAGTTGCTTTACACCATCCAGCGCCGGACATTCGTAACCCGCGCCCTACACCAGCAGGAAACCAAAGCCGCTGCTTTTGTAGTCTGTGAAGCCCTTGGACTCGAAACCAAGACCGCATTTTCTGACTGCCAGCTCTACTACGGAGATTCCCGCATGTTGGCCGAGAGTCTTCAAGTCGTCCACCGCACCGCCGCTTTCATTCTTGGGGCTATCAGCCCTGAGAATGCAGCGCCGTCCAAATCTGTGCAGGGGGTGCAGTAATGGCCAGCACAACCCCATTGCACGCCGTTCAGCACATCCGTAAAATGCGGGGTGGAGCCCAATCCCATCTCATGCGGGCTTCCGATTCCTGTTATTACATCGTCAAATTCCAGAACAATCCACAGCACCTGCGCGTGTTGGCCAATGAGTATCTGGCGACCCGAATTGGCTTGTTCCTTGGGTTGACCATGCCTCAAGTGGGAATGATCCAAGTCTCGGGTAGGGTCGAGGACTGGCGCCGGTGCTCCGTAGATTCGGCCTATCCGTTGGCTCCCCGTTTCCTCTGGGAGTGCCTCACTAGCCCAATCGTAAGTCCGGTTTCCAGCCCCCGCCACCTCAAACCGAGCATGCCCATTTCG
>DATGJZ010000126.1:0-118424 GCA_035294925.1 Candidatus Angelobacter sp.
TTCCCGGCCTAGCTGATTGCCCGATTCAGAGACTCTCGGAACTGACACCCGCTGCTTGGCAAAGCCGCGCCCCTAATTCACCCGAGTGTCACTAGCAGAGATTTTGCTCGCCGAAAAGTCTGCGGTTCCTCTGACGCTTACTATGAATCACCGGAATTTAAGACTACGCCGGGCTGATCAATAGCTCTTAGCATATGTTCAACCGCTCCACGATTCGCTAGTGTGGGTTGGCAAGCGAAATCAATCATCGGCAAATGTGCAGAATACCCGCTCCGTATACGGACTCGCGAACAGACTGCAAGCCCCTCATCATCCTCAAGACTTCTGATGATCGCATCTGCTCCTTGCGCCACAAATTCCTCATTTGTGATACTAAATGAACGCTCTCTGGGATCATGGTTATGGATGATCGCTTGGTCCAGGAGGGACTCAGGCAAACACTCCCCCTTATGCATCAGAATTCTAAGTACCGCATCCCAGATGCCCCCGCCGTAATCATCTTTAAATTTCTCGGCTTTTGCCAAAACAGCGTCTTCAATAACTTCTTTTTTCCTGAGCCGCTCATCTAATCTGGGCGAAAGAAGATATGTACGGAAATTCAGTTCTGAGATCATCGGGGCTTCTGTGCAGAGAACCTGTAGAAATTCTGCAGCTGTCTTGATCTTTGTAGATAACTGCTTCAGCCAGTTTGAGTTAGAGTCGGCCATATTTTTCCCAATTGGTTTAAGTGATTGCATTTTCCGGCCACAATCAAGGTGCCGTTGGTCGAGAGAGCAGCTAGACGTTTCTGCCCCCCGGCCGCAAGCGAAGAACAATTCACGCTCGCCAGCTACGCTTGAGTACATCTTCCCCGGTTGTCTCGATAACGTCGCTTAGCTTCCATCCTTTCGAGTGACAGAGTCCAAACAAGTAAACAATGATGTCCCCTATGGCATCCTGCAATCGTTGCTCGGTATATTCATTGAGTCGAAGTTTCCTATGGATCTTCAGTACGCAGTCAGCGAGTTCGCCAGCCTCTTCACAAACTCCCAATGCCAACTCCCAGTCCTGACACGTAGGAAAGTTTTCCTTTTGCCAATTCACGATTTTTTGTTGCCACACATCAAGCCCACTTAACTCAGCGCTCATTTTCCTCCTACTGATCACCACATCCGTATCTTGATAAATAATCAGGCCGGCGGATTGTGCCACTGTAGCCGATCATGTATAAGTCGCGAGACGCAGTCAAACACTTCGGCAGATGTTAACTGCGTCGTATCAAGTCGCAAGACCCCGTTAGCATTCTTCCATTTAGTGGCCCGTTCGGGGGAGTCGACCGAAAAAGTGTCACACAAGACGGGATGCAATTTGGAGGTCTGCCTTCTTTTGCGAAGAGTCCGAACTTCTTCTTTAGCTTCCAAGAACAGCTTCAGCGAGGCATCTGGAAAGAATTCAACACCTGCCTCTCTGCCGATCACTGCCACGCGATCTCCGTGTGCTAAACAACGTATCAGATCACGCACGCGAGCGATTGCATTTGGTGCTTGGATAATTTCACGCAAAATATTATCGAGAACGGGCTGCCACAAAGCCTGATCCGAGTCATGGCCTCGAATTTCGATTCGCATGGCAGAAATTCTTGAGGAAGAGAGGGGGTCCAGACGTATAAACTCAGTCTCGAATGCTTTTTCTAGCGGCTGAAACGTATCTTCAACATTTGTGAGACTCCGACTGTACATGAGCCATGCAATTAATCGGAAGACTGGCCCGATTTCCAGAACGCGACACCCAAAGTGATCCCTCAGATTGCCGGCGAGTTGCGATTTGCCCGTTCCTCTTTGCCCATCAATTGCGACGAGGCTCATTAGCACCACCGATGTGTTGGCTTGCTGCTTCGCGCTCTTCTGACAAAGCCCGCTAAGAGGCTATGATATACGAAACCGCGAGGAGATTTGATATGTATGATGCGCCATATCCGCAGGTCTGGTTTACATACGGACCTCAGACTAAGGAAGATAGCACGCTTCGCGACCTGATCGCCGCTGGTGCGACAGGGGCGCGATTAACGTTCTCGTACGGGACGCCGGAACTCCAGATCGAAAGAGCAAACCAGATTCGCACGATTTCCCGAAATCTGGGGAAAGACCTATTCCTTGTTGCTGATCTGCAAGGAGAAAAATGTCGGTTTGCGCGCCTAGATGAAATCAAGGACATTCCTGTCACGAAAGGTGAACGACTCTTATTAACAGACCAAGTTTCCAATCTCAACTCAGTTCCCAGGTGCATAAAGGTCCAAACAGCAAGTTACTTTAAGATAATGAGCCCCGGGGATGTCATCATTGAGGGTGATGGGGCGTTGCTCCTTTCCGTGGTTGAGGTCATGCCCAATGGGATCATTTGTGCTCCCGAAAGTGACGGAGTGATTCACCCAGGCCGCGGAATCGTCGTGCGGAGCAAGAGCTTTCATCCAGAGTCCCTTACCGCCAAAGATCTCGCCGATTTCTCTGCTATTCGGAGCAGTAAAATGTTTGACGCGATCGCTATTTCATTCGTCGCAGATACTGAACCAATCGAACGGCTTCGCTCTGGAATGCGAGAAGCGTGCTTGCCCCTCATTGCAAAGATCGAAACTGCCGAGGGGCTTGGCAACATTACGTCCATTGTAAACGCAGCAGACGCCATTATGGCTGGCAGGGGCGATCTTGCGCTCGCGATGCCATGGGAAGAACTGCCTGCCGCGGTCCACACGATTGCAACAACATCGCACATTGCAAACAAGCCTTGGATTCTTGCGACTCAACTTGTAGAAGGGCTGGAGAGATTCTCGTTTCCTACCAGGGCAGAAATTTGTGACCTCGCTCACTGGATAGACGAAGGAGCACACGGTGTGATGCTCTCTTATGAGACTGCTTTTGGACCAAGACCTGTAGATTCGGTTTCATGTGTTCAGAAAATTGTCGAGCGCTACAAGAAGACGGTGGCGTGTCAGAAGCACCAATAGGCTCTATGCTGGACTGTCCTTTTTGTTTACCCACTGCCGACGACGTAGTACTACTCGAAACGCCCCACGCTCGCGTGATGTGCGACGAAAAGCCGATCGTTGTGGGGCATTTACTCGTGGCACCCAAGATGCATATAGGTTCTTTTCTCGACTTGCCTCAAATGGTCCAAGCGCATGTTTTGCTTTTGCAGCAAGAAGCAAGCCGCCGAATCCGGCATCTGTTTGGAGAAGTCGGAGTTTATGAGCATGGTCGATCTGCGATCTGTCGCTTTCAGTTGCCCAACCCAGGTCACATCCACGCTCACTTTCACGTGTTACCGGTGTCGTTTGATATCCTTCGATTTATACATACTGACTGGATTTGTGAGGAGCCACCACAAGCAATTCTTAGCGCAGAAGAGCGCTATCTCTTTCAGGAAATTGGCGATCTTCCTGAGCGGAACTGGGCTGGTGGTCGCTTGTCTGTACTACGACATTTCATTCGCTCAGCAATCCAGTCGGAGGTCGCTCAACGCGGCGTTTCCTGGTTTTCTCTATCGGCTCCGCCCGCTGAGCACGAAGCCGCGGTTGAGCAAACAGCAAGTCTCTTCAGGTCCGTTGCCGATGCACGCCCGCCCCAAGGGCTTATTGTTCAGGGTGGGTCCGAAGACGTGAATCACAGTGTGCTGGACGCACTCTCGCAACTATACTGCAAGCAAGTGACTGCGGAGACGCGGGCCGGTGGCACACTGGCTGACATTAACGGGCCAGAGATTGTGATAGGCTCAACGCGCTCAGTTCGAGATTTGAACGATGCTGCGCTGTTGCGCGTATACTTGACTTCCCCTAGCAATAATGTGAATAAGCAACAACAGCCGACTGTAATAGGAGAAACCATTAGGGGAACATGGGATGACTTCAGAATATCGATCGGTGATCTGACTACTGATGATATTGTGCAGTTAATACAGCAAGCTTGGGAATTACGCATGCAGTAGGGGAATTTGGTGCTTCTATCTATTTTCACAACCAATAGTTCTGCACCGGTGCGCCGACGCAGAGGGCCTTTCAAGACGCTCCGGCCAGGGTATTGGATCGATTTCGTCGCCGGCTTGCAGAGCTTCCAGCGGGCGCTCGCTGATGAGCTGAAGGTATGTCATCGTCTGCCGGTGCGCCTTCACGAAGCTGTTGACGACGCGCAGTTGCGCGATCGATTAAGTCGGTGTGTAGCATATGGACAACATCTTCAGGCTTTAACTGGTCAACGGCGAGAAATTGGCCAATTTGGTTTTTTTGGTACTTCTTCTGCTCTGGAACTCCTCTCAACATGCAAGTATGCCAGCGAATTCGTTCAATTATCCTCGGAAGAGTGGGGGCTGCCGGTCAAAACGTGGGGATGCCTAGTGCTTCGTTTATGGAACTTCATTGATTTGGCCGTGATGGACCTTTTTCAAAGGGCAGATTCCAAGTTCTGGCAGCAGTCGCAAACTCTTCTTCGGAACTGTCATGGGCTGAGGGCGACCGCAGCGGCTCGGGGTGTCATCAGCGCATTGTCAGATCAACACAAAAGGCATGCTATTGGTTGTGACATAAAAATTGATGGTGACTTGCGTCAAGATTTTACTGAGGAAAGAGCAAAACAGATTGGCAAGACATTTTTTGAAACAATTAGGTCCTTGCGGGCTCCCCAGACATCGCCGCTGGATTGTTTTCGTGGTGATCAGACGGTAGAGGTCTTCACTTTTCATTATGCCAACAACTCGGAGGATCTTCCCGAATCTGCAGGCGACTGGCTGTTTCTATGGGGATCGGTGATAACAGCTTTAGCGCGAGGTGTAGATGCTGGGATCATCACGAGTGAGGAATTTAGGTCTGTGTGCGATATTAAGCATCTCAGCACAATAAAAACAGTTTTGGACCACGATGGCACATGCGAAGATGATCGATTTCGAGTATTCGCCCTGTGGGGTATTTCACATTTGTTTCCTTACGGAAATGCCAGTCCCAAAAGACATGATTGGGAAGCAATTCAGAATTGGGCTGAAGTTAACAGGGGCTGGTTTCAACGACAGGTTGCCGCTATCTGTCGGCGATTGTTAGCCTCTGATTTAACGCTAGTAGATCTCCATATTCCATATCAAATATATTATCGTGAGCGATTCCAAGATGATTACTTCGTAATTCCTGTTCTAACAGTGGTTATTGATCTTCTTGCTCGCTATCAGCCTCACATGGTATTAAGCCCGCGGATCCACAAATTGTTGCGGACATGGTGTGATATAGCATCGAAGCCTCAACCTGATGGGACATTGACACTACTGCCTTTCCAGGTCGGATCGTTCAATGGCACTGTCAATGCTCTGTATTATCGTGAGGCGGCAGGACATTGTTGTGAATCACTCGAGGTGCTAGCATCAAAAGCCTGGTTTATTGCGCCAGCACAGTTTGTGCGTTCGAACGCGCGAAAAATGTTTTGGGTGACGGCGCTGGTGTTGCTACTAGCTGGCATTGTTGCAACTGTCGTTTACTCCTCCAAAGGCAACAGTTTCATTTCTGGCGTACTTATTGGTACCCTCGTGTCATTTTTGACATCCCTAATAACCAATCTTCTTACACCGCGAATATCAAAATGGCTGGATGGTGACAGCCAGTGATGCGAGGAACTGCTAGTTAACCGTTCGCTCGACTAGGTGGCGTTTGTTACGAACGGATTCTCGGGAAATCTGGAAATCTCACGATGATTGGACATTGCTTCGGCGCAAGGCGCTTTCCGCAGCCACTTGGCGGCACCGAAGAAATTCCGTGTGGCGCCAGGTGTTATCTGTTATCGCCGCAGCCCCTGCAAACATCCTTTGTTATTCTCACTAGGACTGATGCGGCTGTGCGGAGCCCAAGTCTCCTGGCGAACAGATTTCCGACAACCTGATTGAAAAGTGTAGGTTCGCCGACATGGGGCATGCCCTGTGCTTTAACCACAAACTGCTTCGTTTGTTGCTTCCCCTAGATTGGCTCTTAATCAATCCGCCTCATCAATGCTGGCGCGAGAAGTGCCCATCCGGCGAGAACTGCAGCGCCAGAATGGTCTGATCATCCAGTCTGGGCAACCCTGCTCGAAATGCTAGCACTTCCCGAATGCAGCGCTCGATGATCTCCCTGGAACTCAGGGCATGGCACTCGCGCAGCAGGGTGTTAAAGGCGGAATCTGAATACTGTGCGCCGTCCGGGTTCTCGGCCTCGGAGACGCCATCGGTGTAGACCACCAGGGCCTCACCGGGAGCCACTTTGAGCATGGTGGTTGAGAACTTCTGGTCATGGAACAAGCCGATGGGCAGGCCTTCTGACTGGACCACGTTCACGCCCTTCGGGCTGACGTGGACGGGGCCAGGATGCCCTCCATTGCAGATCTCCACCGTTCCATACTCGTCTGCCTTACCCACAATCAGGGTGGCATACTGGGTGGGCAGAGTGCTTCCACAAAAGATGCGGTTGGCGCGTTCCACCAACTGGTTCAGAGGCAGGCCGCTGGGAACCAGGACGCGGAACGTCGCGTGCAAATTGGCCATCAGCATGGATGCCGCTATGCCCTTTCCCGAGACGTCGCCCACCATGAAGTAAAGGTGCTTGCCATCGTGCAGCAGGTCGCAGTAATCGCCGCTGACCGGACCAGCCGGTTCGTAGTGATAAGAGGTCTTCCAACCGGCGATAGCCAGGTCCTGCCGGGGAAGAAGTCCGGCCTGGATGCGGGACGCCAATTGCAGATCCTGCTCCAGGGCGCGCTGTTCTGCTGGGTTAAGGCATTCCAGGCAGAAACGGGCGAGAGGATCGGCCAGAAGCCGCTCCGTCTCCATGGCGCCCTTACAGGCTTCGCACTCGCCAAAGGAGCCGATTTCAACCCGTTCCAGAGCTTTATCTACCTCTTCCAGGAGTTGAACCAGGTTGACGGCGTGAGATTTGGTGGTTGCGGCTTCGAGCTTCTTACGGCGGACCAGCAACTGATCTCGCACCAGATGGAGATCGGTAACTTGAGTGCTCATGGATTTCTCTCTCTCCCATCAGAATCCCCGCGGCACGCAGAAGATTCACATTATTCGCTGTGTGCGACAAAGCTAGCAGGCGGAAACGGCGAGAGCTATCCAGATGTTGCCATCGAATGAAAAAAACTGATCTTTCGGAACAAAACCCACATTCTTTGCTGGAAACTCTAAACCTCATTGGGTATTCTGCAAATTGAGGTTATGGCGATGCAGGATATCGCGCTTTCCACTATTCTCGGCGCTCCCGTCTACGATGGCTCCGGAGAGCTGGCGGGACACGTGCGCGAAGTTGCCCTTTCGCCGCAGGAGGACGCCGGCCGCATCTCCGACCTCATCGTGAGGACCTCTGAAGGCGACCGTCTGCTGAATTTCAAGGCGGTGGCCGGCCTTGGCGGCGGCGTGGTAAAGGCCACCAGCAGGGTTAGCGAGTGGCCTCCCCTGGTCAGCTCGCAAGGATTTTTCCTGCTGGAGCGCGACCTGCTCGACCAGCAGATTATTGACGTAAAAGGCCGCAAGGTAGTCCGGGTGAATGACGTTGACCTTCGCGCCGAACCCATCAACGGCTGCCTGAAGATCAAGATCGGGCAGGTAGATGTCGGTCTGCGCGGCGCCGTCAGGCGTCTGCTCAAAGGGCTGGCTCCCCGGGGAGCGGTCGAGGCCCTGGCCCTCCGGATGCCGGAGCGGGCCATCCCGTGGGAAGCAGTAGACCTGATCGAAACCGATCCCGCCCGCCGTGTGCATCTCAAGCTGGACTACGACCGGCTCTCCAAACTGCATCCCGCCGATATCGCCGACATTCTTGAGGAGCTGGCTCCAGCGGAACGCGGAGCGGTGTTTGAATCCCTGGATGAGGAGGTTGCCGCCGAGGCCCTGGAAGAGATCGATCCTAAGCTCGGAGTGGAGCTGATGAGCTCCATGGACTCAGACAAAGCTGCCGACATTGTGGAAGAAATGGACCCCGATGCTGCCGCCGACCTTTTAGGCGACCTGCCGGCAGAGACCTCAGAAGAGATTCTGGAGGAGATGGAGCCGGAAGAGCGGAAGGAAGTGTCCGAGCTGCTGGCCTTTAAAGAAAACACCGCCGCCGGGCACATGACCACAGAATACCTGGCCCTGCTGCCGGATACGACGGTGGGCGAAGCCATAGACAAGTTGCGTCAGTTCGAAGGTCCTGCCGAATCCATCAGCACCATCGTTCTGGTGGATTCGAACAATACGCTGGTGGGGGCCGTGCCGCTGGTCTCCCTGCTGCTGTCGCCGACCGGAACCAAGCTCGCCTTGCTATCCCCCACGAATGTGATCTATTGCGACGCGGGGTGCAGCGAGGCGGATGTTGCGGAAATGTTCGATAAGTACAACCTGCAGGTGCTGCCCGTGGTGGACGAGATCAAACGGCTGACCGGGGTCATCACTGCAGACGATGTGATCAGCCTTCTGCGCGGCAAGATTTAACTTCTTTTTACTCGTGCTCCCAATTTTTTTGTTCATTCTCCAGTTATTTTCCGGAATGTGGTTGTTCTTAGCGCTGCCCCTCATTTATTCTGCGGCAGGTAGCTCAAATCGACGTATGCGCGTGTCCAATGAGAAAACTGAAGCACTGGAAGACCCGGACGCTGCTCCTGCTGGCGGTGATCGGGCCCGGATTTATTACTGCAAACGTCGACAATGATGCCGGCGGCATCCTCACCTATTCCCAGGCAGGCGCTCAGTTCGGCTACAAACTTCTCTGGAGCATCATCCCCATCACCATCGCCCTGATCGTGATTCAGGAGATGAGCGCCCGCATGGGCGCGGTTACCGGTAAAGGCTTGAGCGACCTGATTCGCGAGGAGTATGGCCTCCGCGCTACGTTCCTCATGATGTTCGCGCTGGTCATCGTAAACTTCGCCAACGTCATGGCGGAATTTGCCGGCATTTCCGAGAGCATGGCGCTATTTCATGTGCCGCGATACGTCAGCGTGCCCATCTGCGCGTTGATTGTCTGGCTGATTGTGATCAAGGGCAACTACAAGACGGTGGAGAAGATTTTTCTTACTGCATCGTTCTTTTATATTTGCTACATCATTGCCGGTGTGCTGGCGGAGCCTAAATGGACAGAGGCGGTCCGCACCACGTTTGTGCCGCCACCCAGGGCAGAGATGTTGAACAAGGCCTATATCTACATGCTGGTGGCGACCATCGGCACGACCATTGCTCCCTGGATGCAGTTCTACCTGCAAGCGTCCATTGTGGAGAAGGGAGTCACGCCGCGTCACTACAATGCTTCCCGGCTGGATGTAATTATCGGGTGCTTCTTCACCGATATTGTTGCCTGGTTCATTATCGTGGCCTGTGCGGCCACGCTCTATGTCGCCCACATCCGCGATATTGGCAGCGGCGCGGATGCCGCCAAGGCGTTAGGCCCGCTAGCGGGGAAGTATGCCTTCATCCTGTTTGGCGCAGGCCTGTTCAATGCTTCACTATTTGCCGCATCCATCCTGCCGCTCTCAACGGCCTATACGGTCTGCGAAGGTTTGGGGTTTGAATCGGGGCTGGATAAGAAATTCGGCGAAGCCCGGGTGTTCTACTGGCTCTATACCGTCCTGGTAGGCGCCGGAGCGGCGATTACGCTCATTCCCGGATTGCCGTTGATCAAGGTGACCATTCTTTCCCAGGTGCTGAATGGCGTTCTGCTGCCTGCGGTGCTGGTCTTCATGCTGTTGCTCATCAACAAAAACAGGCTCATGGGAAAGTATGTGAACTCCCGCGTGTTCAACTGGATCGCCTGGATCACTGCTGGGGTCATCATAGTGCTTACGGTGATCTATGCTTTCCTGGTTCCGTCCGCAGGTTGAGTGTGCCGGCCGCCAGATCCTTGATCAGGTTGATATCGGCTTCGAGAAAGTCGTAGCCGGGTAAGTCCTTACACGTCACCCAGCGGACGTCCCGGAAGATGCGGTTCTGGATCTCCCCGGCGTACTCTTCCACCAGATAAAAGTGCAGCTCGACGCTGGTCCCGTTTCTATAGTTATGCTGGATGGCAGCTACTTTGTGACCGATCTTTGCCTGGATGCCAAGCTCCTCATCGAGTTCCCGGTGGAGCGCGTCTTTGGGTTGCTCTTCCGGCTCAATTTTGCCCCCCGGAAACTCCCACTTGAGCGGCATGGGCTGGTGCCGGGTGCGCTGGCAGATCAGGATTGTATCGCCGCGAACGATCAGAGCGGCCACCACTTGCTTCATTCGGTCCTGCCTCCCGGAGTGGTGGTTGAAAATTGTGAATCAACGCAGCTGGTGAAGGTAAAAGCAAACAAGGCCACCTCGGGCTCACGGGCAATCAATTCCAGCGTGTGCGTGCCAAAGCTCTTGTTATCCACAAGCGAATACATGCGCGGCCGGTTGACCGGGATGTAGCTTCGTCCATGGCGAAAGCGAACGTCTGCCGTAGCCATGGATTGCGAAAGTGGCTCACCGTCCTGACGAATCTCCACCTCTCTCGGCTGCGGATTAAAGGATGCCATTACCAGGTTGACCGCAGCAGCAGAGTAACGCAGAGTGACGCGCGCCTCCGGCTCGCCTGCTGACTCAAGATGGTCGCCTGTAGCCGTCCAGTCGCCCTCGGCATAGAACACTCCTTCCTCAAGTTTGCCGGAATGTGAATAGCGGCTGGGCCGATCTTCCACGAAGCCACCTTCATTTCCGATGCGTCCGCGGCTGTGCCCCAGATAAAGCTCCGCGCTGGCACGATAACAGACGGCGCCCGGCTGATCGCTCTCACGCACCGGCTCCATGATGGGCGGCAGGTCAACCTCGAGACTGATCTCGCGCAGGAGCTCCTGGATGGTCTCCTCCGTCTCCGCGTAGGCCCCCTCCCCAAAGTGGGCGTAGCGGAGATAGCCTTCGCCATCGATCAGGTATTTCGTGGGCCAGTAACGGTTGGCAAATGCCTCCCAGAGTTCGTTGTTGCTATCCGCCACCACCGGATAGGTGAGGCTAAACTCTTCAATGCCGCGCTCCACGTTGGTCTCGTAACGGGCAAAAAGAAACTCCGGAGTGTGCACGCCAATCACCGTCAAGCCTTTGTCCTGGTAGCGGGCGTGCCATTCCTTGACATAAGGCAGCGTGCGGATGCAGTTCACGCAGGTATAGTCCCAGAAATCAATCAGCACCACGCGCCCGCGAAGCTGGCGCATGCTCAGCGGCGGCGAGTTAAACCAGATGCGCCCGATCTCGGGAGCCCGAACGGTGCCCTTGTCAACTTTCATGACTTATTACCTGATTACTCAATCTGAGCGACTCGCGGTGACGCCACACACTCAATGCGTCTCAAGCCCGTGGCCGGTGGGAAAAGCTCCGGATGGATCGCGCTTGCCAACGCCTGCAGTCCTTGAATCAGCGTGCTGGCCGGCGTGTTCAGGAACTCATCGTTGACGCAATAGACGCGGCTATTTTGCGCTGCTTTAGTCTGTTCCCATCCCGCACGGGCCACAATCTTCTCCAGGGGAACGCGGTCTCCTGCTCCACACCAGGCGGCAACTACCACGTCAGGGTTGGCCGCGGCAATTTCCTCCATCGTGACTTGCTTTCCCGGCTCACCCAAAAATCTTCCTCCAGCAGCTTCCACCAGCTCAGCTACCCATCTTTGGGAGACGAACAGGGGCTTGCCCCATTCCTCACAGAAAACCAGAGGACTATCGGCGCCGGAAGCGGCTTGTCGCACAGCATTGATCTCCCGCTGCATCCGCGCAATTAACTCCAGGCCGCGCGCCTCTGCGCCCATGATGCGCGCAATGGCGGCGATATCGGCAAACACATCCACCAGGCACTTGGGCGCAAAGCCCAGGAATGGAATGCCGCACTTGATGATCTCAGCCAGCGCATCAAGCTGATAGGGAACTGAGGCCAAGACCATATCGGGTTTAGCGGCAAGAACTGGACCGGCTTTGGTTGTCCAGGAATCTTCCACAATGGAGCACTGCGTCCGCGAGATCTCCGGGCAGACCTCCAGGCAGTATTTGGTGCAGGCCGCCAGCCTGTCCAGCAGATCAAGGTCGCGCAGGGTGACGGTAATGCTAGGCTGCAAGGAAACTACTCGCTGGGGAAGATAATTTTCTGGCACAGTAGCGATTATATGTGTAGAAATCGCTTATGTTGCCGTGGCCGGCGATTTCATGCCGATCATCGAGATCGCCAAGGCGCTGAGGGCTCACATGGGTGAATCGGGCAAAAGAGTGCCGACCTCGCACCCGAGTTGATAGGTCAGGCTGCAATATTGGAACTGCCAATTATCCTCAGTTTACAATCGAGGCCATGAAAATCTTTCGTTCCTTGCGCTGGTTTTTCTTTCTTGCTGGTGCAACAGCCACCAGTTTCCTGATTTCTTCCCTGCATGCCGAAACACCGGAACAGCAGGCGGTCCTGGCGCCGGTCATGGCACTGTTTGATGGCATGGCGAAGCGCGACGCAGATGCGATCAGGAAACCGTTGCTGACCGGCGGTACGATGGTGCTGATGCGGGACGGCAAGCCAGATCAGATGACGTTTGACGCTTTTGCAGACCGGGTGGGAAAACCTGGAACGACGCATATCGAGGAGCGAATTCATCATCCGCTCGTGCGGATCGATCACGATCTGGCCGTGGTGTGGGCTCCGTTCGAGTTCCTGGTGGATGGCAAAGTAGACCACTGCGGAACCGACCTGTTCAATCTTGTTCGCACCGATGGTAAATGGCTTATCGCGAGTGTCGCGGACACCGGGCGGAAAGATTGTCCAGCCAAGAAATAAATGTCATATTCGGACAAGGTCCTGGACCATTTTCAAAATCCGCGCAATGTGGGTGAGCTCGCCGGGGCCGATGCCCACGCGCGGGTTGAGAATCCCGTATGCGGCGATATCATGGACCTGGCGGTAAAGTTATCCGGAGAGCGCATTGAAGAGGTGCGTTATCGCATACGGGGCTGCGTCGCATCCATTGCCGCCGGATCATGCCTTACGGAGCTGATCAAGGGCCGTTCACTCAGCGAGACACGCAGCCTGAAACGGGACCAGCTTGTACAAGCCCTGGATGGTTTGCCCAACGCCTCGCTGCACGCTTCCCATTTAGCGATGGATGCCCTGGCAGCGGTGCTGGGTAAGCTGAGAAAAAGTGGCTAGCGCGTTTAATTGAGGTTTTGCTAAATACCAAATACTAAGGACTAAATACTCGCTCCTCAGCACAAATCAGTCGTAGTCATCTCGCTATTCATCGGCCAATATACTTGCCATCCCCTGGTCTTGGCGATTGCTTCCAGTTCCTGGGAAGGACTGATGGCAAACGCATGCCGGGCCATCTCCATCATGGCGGCGTCGTGGATAGAGTTTCCGAAACAAACGTCAATTTCCTCAGCAACAAACTGGCGCAGGGCCGTGGCTTTGCTTTCGTCCGTTGGCACGCGCACCAACCGGTCTGTCGCCCGGCCATCCTTGATTTCCACACACGCGGCCAGCACATGGTCCTGGGGAATATCAAAACGTCTTACGCCGGCGCAAATGGTCCAGATGTTTGTGGAACTCACCGCCCACAGTTCGCTTCCGGATTCAGCCAGGCGGCGCGTGAGCTCATGCATCTCAGAAAAAATCCTTTTCTCCACCACGGTGGAAAAAAAATCCTCCGCAGCCTGCTGCAAAAGGTATTCAGGAACGCCGGCATTCACGGTGACCATTTCACCGCACATGGTCTCCTCATCCACTTTGCCTGTTTTGTAGTCGTGGTAGCGCGGCAGCGCCCATTTGGCGATTTCTGGAGGAGTCAGCCCGCGCTCAATTTCCCAGAAAAAGAAGTCTGCGCCGGCGTCCCCCTGCCACAATGTTCCGTCGCAATCAAAAACTGCGATCTTCGGCTTCAGGGCCAGAACTGCTTCCACGAACTGGAGAGCGGCAGGAGACAGGTTTTGCGGGCGAAACCTGGTGGCCTTCAAGTCAGCGATCCTGAATGTAGTTTCTCAAAGTCTTCCGGCGTATCTACATTGAGGCTGACGCAGGGATCCGCCACAGTGATATAGCGTATGTGGCCCTGATGCGCGTGTTCCACGTCGCGGGCGCTGCTGCCTACGGGCGCGCGCAGAAAGGCCTCAATCATCTCCCGCCCGATCACAATCGGATGCCCATGCTTCCCGCCAAACTCCGGCACTACGGCCCAGATCTGGTCGTCCGCTTTCTGAAATTCATCTTTAAGCTGCTCAACCGTTTGCAGACTGGGGGCTGGGCGGTCCACGAGAGTAACAATAGCGGCGTCGCGGCCGCGATTGAGTACTTCTCCCAGTCCTCTTTGCAGGGAGCTGAATTGTCCCTGCTCAGGGTTGTGATTGCGGATCAGGAAGGCGGCCTGGGCGTCCACAATCGGGGTCAGGTTTTCTTCGTTCTCTCCCGCCACCACAATGACCAGGTCTGTAAGCGGCTGAAGCAGGCGAATGGCAGAGGAGAGAAAAGTCTCACCGTGCCACGGCAGCAGGGCCTTATCCCGGCCCATACGGGTAGAAGAGCCGGCGGCCAGAATTACCCCCGCAAATGCAGGTGCAAGCGCCATACAGGAACGATACTACAACCACGGGCAGCGGGGTTAAGGTTTCGGCGTTGTTGCTGACGGCGCTGGCGCCGGGAGGCTTGTGGCCGCCGGTTGAGCATTGTATGCCTCTACCAGTTGTTTGGTGATCATGGACTCTCTCCTGACCCACAGGACAGGGGTCTGTGGGTTGGAAATATCGAAGACGGCCGTATACCCGTTGGCAAGCACGTATTTTTCCAGCACCGGAAGCATCTTCTTGACGATTTTGTTGACGGCCTCCTGTTGCGCTTCCTGCGTTTCGGCCTGGTAGTCCGCGTAATTGCGCTCAAAGGCCTTTTGCTTGTCCTGGATTGTCTTGAGCCGGGCAGCACGTTGTTCTTCATTGAGCTTGTCGCCTGTGGCCTGGAAGTCGTCCTTTAGCTTCTTGAGTTCGTCATCCTGGGTCTTGAGCGCCGCCTGTTTGGTGCTGAATCGTTGCGTCAGAGCGGCGGAATCCTGCTTGCCTTCATTGCACGTGACCACAGCTTCCTGAATGTTTACAAAGGCGATCTTGGAAGGTACGCTGGCCGGGCTGGTGGCGGCCGCCGCAGCCTGGCCCTGGGCATTCGTCGAGAAGAATACGGCTAGCGAACAACACAACACTGCCAGACTACTTTTGGCTTTGACCGGCATGGATTTAGTGCTCCTTATTTCTTGAAAATGCACTCAGAAAACGCCTTCTGAAAATGTTTCCAGAAATGCTTCTGGAAATCAGTTTCGCCGCCCGGGCCTCGAGCGCAAGTAGGGGTGCGCTGTACGGGGGCCTCACACGGTCTGAATCAGGCGCTTGGGAAATGGTATCACTGCTTGAGCATCTCGGCAGCCTTGGCGCTTTTCATGTGCGGCAGCGGGCTTTCAGGGCTGCGCCGGATGGCAATCATCTCCGCCACAATGGAAACAGCGATTTCTTCCGGCGTGATTGCGCCAATATCAATGCCCACTGGAGCATAGACGCGCGCCAGCTTTTCCGCGGCAATGCCCTCTTTTTCCAGTTCCTTATAAATGGCAATGGTTTTGCGCTGCGAGCCGATCATGCCGATGTACCGGGCCGGAGTCTCGGCCGCCCAGCGCAGCACGCGCATGTCGTCGCGGTGGCCCCGGGTTACGATCACAATGTAAGCCGATTCAGTGGGCGCCAGTTGCGCCATCACATGCTCGTATTCGTCGGCATAGACGTCGCGGGCCTCCGGGAAGCGCTCACGGTTGGCGTAGCTCTCGCGATCATCCGTTACCACTACATCAAATCCGGCCAGGCGGGCCACTTTGTAAAGGCTCCAGGCCACGTGGCCGGCGCCGAAGATATAGAGCGCGGAGACAGGCAGCACAGGCTCCACGAAGATTTCCAATGTCCCGCCGCACACCAGCCCGGTATCATATTTGGGATCATTGTTCAGATTGAACTTGAGCGTCTGCGGCTTTTCCGACTGCATCACGTCACGCGCAGCCTGCCACACTTCGGCCTCCACGCAGCCGCCGCCAATAGTACCAACGATCGAGCCATCATCCCGCACCAGCATTTTGGCTGTCTCAAACGACGGGATGGAGCCACGCACGTTAATAATGGTGGCCAACGCGCCTTTGCGCCCCTGATGCCGCAGCCGGGTTATCTCTTCGTAGACGTCCACAGGGGATATTGTAGCTCCAAGGGCAATTTAGCCGCTGATGGCATGGGCACGCGATGGGGCTTGCGCACGTTGACAATGGCAGCGATCTGGCCCGATCATCTGGTGACCCGATCACCGGATCCATTACCAACTTACTCGCTTACCAAGTTACCAACCCTGTCTGTTACACTCCCTAGTCTGCAAAACGTCTGCAAGGGAGCCATCCGATGAAAGCTGTACGCATCCATGAATTTGGCGGGCCCGAAGTCTTGAAGTTTGAAGATGTGCCGGCGCCTCAGCTTCGCAAGGACCAGGTCTTGGTGCGGGTGAAAGCCTGCGCCTTGAATCATCTGGATCTGTTCATCCGCAAAGGCCTGCCGGGAATTAAGCTGCCTCACATTAACGGCAGCGACGTATCCGGCGACATTGCCGAAGTTGGCGAATACATCACTGATCTCAAAGTGGGACAGCGGGTGCTGCTTACGCCCATGACCTTCTGCGGAGTGTGCGCCGCCTGCACCGCGGGGCAGCAGAACCTGTGCCCGCAGTTTACCGTCCTTGGCTATTTGAATGATGGCGGCAATGCCGAGTACATCGCTGTTTCGCGCGTAAACGTGCTGCCCATCCCAAACGAGCTCACTTATGACGAGGCGGCCGCTGTTCCCCTGGTCTTTGTAACCGCGTGGCACATGCTGGTTAGCCGCTGCCGGATTAAGCCGGGTGATTTCGTTCTGGTCCTGGGAGGCGGCTCCGGAGTAGGCTCGGCTGCAATCCAGATCTGCAAGCTGTTTAATGCCCAAGTGATCGCCACCGCCGGCGATGAGGCCAAGCTGGAACAATCCCGCGAACTGGGCGCGGACTACGTGATCAACCACTACCAGCAGAAGATTGCTGACGAAGTCAAGAAGATCACGGGCAAAGCCATGTGCGATATCGTCTTTGAGCACGTGGGCAAAGCCACGTGGACGGAGAGCATGAAATCGCTCAAGCCTGGCGGAAGCCTGGTGACTTGCGGGGCAACTACCGGCCCCGAGGCCAGCTTCGATATCCGCTTCCTCTTTGCCCGCCAGCTTTCTTTCCTGGGCTCGTTCATGGGCACCATGGGAGACTTTCACGAAGTCATGAAACACATCTTTTCCGGCAAGCTGAAAGCCGTGGTGGACAAGAGTTTTCCCCTTCGCGAGGCCCACGCGGCCCACGAGCGGTTAGAGAAAAGTGAGCAGTTCGGCAAAGTGATTCTGAATCCCTGAAAAGGAGCTGCCTATGGGCGCCGAGGAGACCGGGAATTTCGGGAATGACGACGCATCGGACTGGGTCTATGAGCTGGAAGAATCTTCCGGCACAGATCTCCTCAAAGAAGCTTTCAAAGCAGTGACTGGCAACGCGTATCCGGACTCTCCAGACTGCTGCATTGCTCTGGCCGCCGCTGAAGTTGTGGCCACCGCCAAAGGCGCGCCGCCCCCAGACTTGCCGGATGGAGTGCGCCAATGGATTGACAACCAGGATGAACTGGATGCCATCAAGGCGCTGGCCAAGACCGCCATCACGGTGGTCAACAAAATCAGCGCCAAATCAGAGCTGCGGGACCTGTGGGAGGAGTCCGAGTCCTGGCACGAGTGGCAGCAGATAGTCGAAGGATTGCAGCGCCGGCTCAAAGCATGAGCGCACGGGATCAGGCGATGGGATCTTTGCTAGAGCCACGCGCTATTTGCTGATCTTGCTCACAAGGATCACCACCGGAAAAGCATAAAAGATCTTTCCGTTTTTTCTATGCGTCGCCAGACCAAGAGCATCATCGGCAAGCGAGTCTGCAAAAATCTTGCGGATACGATCCGCGTCTCCCTCTTTGGGAAATGAACGCTGTAGCAGGTTCTCCACCTCGTCCTCCAGGCGGCTGTGGTCAACATGCGGCGCGGGCAGACCGGCCTTTGCAAATAAAGATTGCAGCTCCTCCAGGGGCATGGCCCGCACGTGGGACGGATCACGCAGCCGCTCCATGGCATTGAGTGCATCTGCTTTCTCCGTCGCGGGCGACATGTCCGCCACCACAACTCCTCCACCCGGCTTGCACACCCGCTTCATCTCCTTGAGCACGGCCAGAGGCTGGGTCAGATGATGGAAGACAAAGCGTGAAACCACGATGGAAAAATGATGATCAGGGTAAGGAAGAGAGAGTACATCGCCTGACTGCCAGCTCACGTTGGTGAGGCCCTGTTCCTGCTGGGTTTTTCGCGCCTGGTCGAGCATGGCAGGCGTGATGTCCACCCCCACCGCATGCCGTGCCACGCGTGCGAAGGCGCAGGCCAGCAGTCCCGGCCCGCAGGCTACGTCCAGCACCGTGTCGTCAGGACCCGTTCCCGCCGCCTGCACAATTTGCTCCAGTGCCTGCGGGCTGCGGATGGCTTGTGCCCGCGCGAAAGGCTCTGCTTGCCGCGTGAACTGGTCGAGAATGCGCTCGCGATGCTCCGAATCCATTGCAGAAATCTTACACCTGCGGAACGTCGGGGTTTGTTTTCGGCGGGCATCCAATTACAATAGAAACTGTTATGAGCGACCATCCGGTAGATCCCAGCATAGAGCAGGGCGCAGTAGTAAAGCGCTTCCAGAACATCGGCAGCAATCCCGTGGATGCCGCGGGGATGAAAGAGATGCTCTTCGGCAGTGAGCAGCCCCAAGGTGTTGTTCTGGCCACGCTGGACAACGTAGTGAACTGGATGCGCAAAAGCTCCATCTGGCCCATGACTTTCGGCCTGGCCTGTTGTGCTATTGAAATGATGGCCATGGGGGCCTCCCGCTTTGATATTGCCCGTTTCGGCGCTGAGGTCTTCCGCCCCTCGCCACGCCAGTCCGACTTGATGATTATTGCCGGCCGCGTCTCCCAGAAGATGGCTCCAGTCATTCGCCAGCTCTGGGAACAGATGCCTGAGCCCAAGTGGGTAATCTCTATGGGCGCCTGCGCAACTTCAGGCGGCGTTTTTAATAATTACGCTCTGCTCCAGGGCGTGAATCAAGTGATTCCGGTCGATATTTACGTACCCGGCTGTCCGCCGCGTCCCGAGCAGTTGATCTATGCCATCACCCTGCTCCAGGAAAAGATCCAGAAAGAACGCGGCACATTCAAGCGCGCACTCAACCTGGCGTAAGTCAACTGGCAATTGCTAACTGCTTCCTTCCGGGCATCAGATGAGCGGCTGCTCGCATCCGAATAGCTGACGGGCAGGCCCCTGTAAATGCGAAATCTCAAACTGTTTTTTTTCTTTATCCTGAGCTGTTCCATCGCTGCTTCGGCCGCCAAGCTGAAGCAAGTCGCCATGGTGGACCTGCCCGGCAATCCCGGATTCAACCAGATAGCCATTGCCAATGGCCAGGTCGTGATCACCCGTCCTGAGACCAATACCATTGAGATTTTCGATCCGGTGAAGCGCCGGGTTGTGGCGCGTATTTCACAGGTTGATAACCCTCGCGGGATCGCCGTGGATAACTCCGCCAACCGCGTCTATATTGCCCTAGCCGGCAGCAACCGTATTGCCGTGGTCAACAGTACCAACTGGCAGGTTGAGCAACTCATTCCCGTAAGGTCCACCCCCGAGAAGTTACTATGGGTGCCAGAAACCAGGACCCTGTTTGTAAGCAGCCTGCGCGACCGCTCGATTGAAATTGTTGACTTGCGTACCGGCGCTGAGGCGGCCGAAGTGGAACTGAATGCCTTGCCTCAAGACATGATCTACGATCCTGCCCGGCAGCAGTTGCTGGTGAGCTTGCAGGACCTGAATCAAGTTGCCGCTGTGGACCGGTCGAACCAGATTGCCCAGCGTTTCAAGCTGGCCGCTTCTGAACCCACGGGGCTGGCCCTGGATTCCAATCGTCGCCGTCTGTATGTGGCCGTACGCTACGCCGTGCTGGTGCTGAATCCTGATACCGGCGCTGAGATTTCGCGCATTCCGGCGCCCGGCGGAACGGACGCTCTCAGTCTTGATCCCGCAAACAATCTTCTCTACGCTGCCGCCGGTGATGGCTCAGTGCTAGCCATCGATCTAAACCGCGGCGTGGCCGATTATGAGCTGCCCACGGACGTTAAAGGCTACAGCATTGTCTACGACGCCAGCCACAAAATGCTGTTCTTTCCCGGAGGGAGAGAGGGTAGGGCCAAGCTGGTAATACTGCGTCCCATCGCGGTGAACGGCGCCACTGCGCCGCAGAACGCGGCAAACTCTACTCCAACTAGTCAGACTGCGCTCAAGTAAGTCTGGGGACATTGCCGGGCTTCGTTCCTCAGATAACCGTTCCCAGTCAATCCTGATTCGCCCCGAGAACCTGAGCGGAAACGGAACAGGCGAGAGCCGGGCCCGTCTGTTCGGATTGATGGGCCGATCGGAATCTGCGCTGCCGGTTCTTTCTTCTTACCCCATGCTCCACGGCTCTTCCACAGCACGGTTTTCTGATCATTGGCCACCATCTTTGTGGCGAAGCTGCGATTCGAAGGAGGGGTACCTCTGCGGGGAAATTTGGGAACTGAACACTTTCGAAATCAATGCTGAGTCCTTTCCGCAAAATATACGATCCCATTGCCGCAAAATATACGATTCGATTGTGCAAAATATACGATCCCATCGCATATATTGACACATGCATCGAGCGGCGCTCTCTCCGGGCTCATCGTGTATTGAAAGGCCTCGCGCTTGACTCTTCCACACGCTGTGCGTCATAATCATTAAGGTTCGAACGTTCGTTCGAATTGTTCCCTCTTGAATTCATGTCTGTTGCCCTTGAAACCCGTGTCGCCGGCGTGCCTGTACATGCCCGTCGGCAAAAGTCCATGCTGGACGGGCGCAAGCCTGCCCATGATGCGAGCGATACCCGGTTTGACCGCCGTCTCGCGGATGTGCTGGCCCATGCCAGCCGGATTTTCTGCGAGAAAGGATATGAAGGCGCTTCCATGCGCGATCTTTCCCGCGCAACCGGCATGTCCCTGGCGGGACTCTACCATTACTTTGAATCCAAAGAAGAGCTGCTGTACCTGATCCAGAAGCATACCTTCACCACCATTATTGCGACCTTGCGGCGCAAGCTGGGAGGTTCCACTGACCCGGAAGAGCGCCTCCGCATCTTTATCCACAACCACCTCGAGTACTCGCTGGCTAACAAACAGGCCATGAAGGTGCTTGTGCATGAGGATGACACATTGAAAGACGGACGTGGGGCTGAAGTGGCAGCTATCAAGCGGGAGTATTACCACATCTGTTCTGACTTGCTGGAAGATTTACGGCGTGAAAAAGGACTAGAATTCTCTGGACGGCTGGCAGTGCTCAGCCTGTTCGGCATGATCAACTGGATTTACAGCTGGCACAATCCGCGTGTGGACGCCGACGCCGGCGCGCTGGCCCAGGAGATGGGCGACATTTTCTTGCGCGGCGTAAGCCACATCGGCAAGACCAAACCCAAAAACATCAAGAAAAAATCCTGACCTGATTTGCAAAGGAGCTCGGAACCATGGCCACAACTATCGCACCTGAAACTACCAATCTGGTGAATTACCGCGTCGAAGACGGAATCGCGGTGATTGAACTGAATGATCCGCCGGCCAATACTTACACCTACGAGATGAACCGGCAACTCGATGAGTCCATCCTGAAAGCCCGCATGGACAATGATGTGTATGTGATCGTGCTCACGGGCGCGGGTGACAAGTTTTTCTCCGCCGGCGCTAACATCAAGATGCTGGCCTCCGTAGACCCCACTTTCAAGTACTACTTCTGCCTCCATGCCAATGAGACCCTGCTGCGGCTGGAACATACGCCCAAGCTGGTGATTGCCGCCATCAACGGCCACTGCGTTGGCGGAGGATTGGAGATCGCCATGGCCTGCGATCTGCGCATCGCCCGCCGTGATGCGGGAAAGATTGGCCTGCCGGAGATCAACCTGGGCGTGCTTCCCGGCACCGGCGGGACCCAGCGCCTCAGCCGCATGGTGGGCAAGAGCAAGGCCATTGAACTCATGGTGACCGGCAATACCTTTACTTTCGAAGAGGCGAAGGAACTGGGCATCATCAATGACATTTACGAACGCGAGAACTTCAAGGAAAACGTGATGGAGTATGCTCGCCAGTTCACGCCGCCCAACAAGGCTGCAAAGGCGGTTGGCAACATCAAGCGCTCGGTGCAGACCGGCTGGGAGATCCCGATGGAATCAGCGTTGGCAGTGGAGCGCGAACTGCAGCAGCGTCTGTTCGCCAGCGAAGACGCCAAGGAAGGCCTGAGCGCCTACGTAGAAAAGCGGCCGGCCATCTTCAGGGCGAAATAGGGCGAAATGATAGTACGGTTTCAAAGCGAAACAACTGTTTTAATCTGGTGACCCTTGGCGGCGCGCAGCGCCGCCAAGGGTCCTAGGCATCCAAACTAAATGACCGGCGAGGCCGCAGCGAAGCCAAGGGCTAAAGGCCAGAGGCTAAGGCCAAAAGCCAAGAGCTAGAAGCCAGCAGCTAGAAGCTAGGAGCTTGTTCATGCTTACCGCTACCAAAGCAAAAATCTCCCCCGGCAAACTGCTCATCAACGGGCAGTGGGTGGAAGGTTCAGGAAAAGCGTTTGACACCGTCAATCCCGCCACTGGTGAGGTGTTGACCCAGGTTGCCGAAGCCAGCGCGAAAGAGGTGGACCAGGCCGTAGCCGCTGCCCGCAAGGCGCTGGAGGATGCGAGCGGGCCGTGGCGCAAGATGTCCGCCAGCGAGCGCGGCAAGATCTTGTGGCGCATCGGTGACATCGTTGAAAAGAACATTGATGAGCTGGCCGAACTTGAGACTCTGGATAACGGCAAGCCCATCTTCGAGTCGCGCTACGTGGATATGCCTATGGTGGCGGATGTCTTCCGCTACTACGCAGGATGGGCCACCAAGATTCACGGCGAAACCGTCAACACCTTCAACAGTGCATTTACTTACACCCTGCGCGAGCCGGTGGGCGTTGTGGGCGCGATTGTTGCCTGGAATTTCCCACTGCTGCTGGCAAGCTGGAAGCTGGGTCCGGCCCTGGCCTGTGGCAATACCGTCGTTCTCAAGCCCGCGGAGCAAACTCCGCTCACCGCTCTGCGCTTTGGGGAATTGGCCCTGGAAGCGGGATTGCCGCCGGGCGTATTGAACATTGTGACCGGCGGGCCGGAAACCGGGGTGGCGCTGGTAAAGCATCCGGGCGTGGACAAGGTCGCATTCACTGGATCGACCTCCGTCGGCAAAGAAATCATGCGCAATGCGGCGGATTCCCTGAAGCGCGTGACGCTGGAACTGGGCGGCAAGTCTCCGAACATCGTCTTTGCCGATTCCGCCATGGATTCTGCCGTCAAAGGCGCAATCAACGGCATCTTTTACGGTAAAGGTGAGGTCTGCTGTGCGGGTTCGCGCCTTTTCGTCGAGAAAAAAGTGGAAGATGAATTTCTCGGCAAACTCGTGGAGTACAGCAAGAAACTCAAGTTGGGCGATCCGCTCGATCCCAAGACGCGCCTGGGCGCGATTGTGAGCGAGAAGCAGATGAACTCGGTGCTCGGCTACATTGAGGCTGGGAAAACTGAAGGCGCAAAGCTGTTGTCAGGTGGAAAACGCGCCTCGGTAAACGGCGATCATGGATATTTCATCGAGCCCACCATCTTCGGCGGCGTACAGAATGATATGAAGATTGCCCAGGAGGAGATCTTCGGGCCGGTACTGGCAACGCTGAGCTTCGACGATATTGAACAGGTGGCCGAACTGGCGAACAAGAATGTTTACGGCCTCGCCGCCGCCATCTGGACCAACGACATCAAAAAAGCGCACCAGCTCTCCCGTCGTTTGAAGGCGGGAACGGTCTGGATCAACACCTATGGCGTGATGGATGCGGCGTTGCCTTTCGGCGGCTACAAGCAGAGTGGCTTCGGCCGCGAGCTTGGCATGCACGCCATTGAACACTACACCGAGATGAAAACGGTGTGGATGAATTTGTGAGAGAAGCGGCCATTGGCCTTTGGCTCTTGGCCTTCAGCCTGTGCGGTTACTTTGCACACCGTCGAGCCATGCAGGGGTGACGTGAGTGACTCACACCCGTTTGATTAAGCGCCGAAAGGGCGGCACATTTATACGCGGAATTAGGAGCTCGGTTTTATGCCTGGAAAAGTGATGAAAATTGGAACATTCAGTGATTGGGTTGGCCTGTTCAAGGCGTGGCGCGAAGAGATCGGCGTCAACGGCGACGACATTCAGAACTTCAGGTTTGACACCCTTTTCGGCTCCATCGAGACCGAAGAGATTTCCTTTGGCTATTACAAAGGCCGCAACAAGTGGGAGAACGTGCGCCAGATTCCCACCCAGAACATGCGCGACGCCCTGATGAACCTGATTGTCTACCAGGGTGATACCGAGTTCGCCAGCGTGGAGCAGCAGCGCTTTTTGTTCGAGTCGGCGCCCACAGACTGGGACCGCTCCGCCCTCACTCGCGTGATGATTGAAGAGATGCGCCATGGCTGGCAGATGTGCGCCTTGCTGATTGATCATTTTGGCGATACCGGTAAAGTGGAGGCGCAAAAAATGCTCGAGCGCAAAGCCTATGAGAACAAGCGCCTGCTGGGCTCCTTCAATGAAAAGATCGATAACTGGCTGGACTTCTTCGCTTTCACGGATTTTGTCGACCGCGACGGCAAATTCCAACTCCAGATGCTCAAGTACTCCGGCTTTGCCCCTCTGGGACGTTCCATGAGCTATATGCTGCGGGAAGAGGCATTCCATATGGGCACCGGGAACACGGGCCTGGCGCGAATCGCCGAAGCCGGCGTTGTCCCCGGATGGCTGTTGCAGAAATACCTGACCAAATGGATCTCCAGTGCTTATGATCTGTTCGGCACGGACCACTCGTCCTCCGCGCATTGGGCCTATGTCTGGGGCATTAAGGGACGGTATGACGAGCTTAAGAACCAGACCGCTCCCGATCTGGACAACCTCAATGACTACAATCGCCACCTGTACCGCGATGAGTGCGCCGATCTGGTAAAAAAGATCAGCAACAGTCAAAGGCCCGGCGCCGAGCCGCTCTTCTGCCCGCACATCAAGTTCAACCGCAATATCGGACAGTGGAAAGGGCAGTTTTTCCATCCTCGCACGGGCGAGCCGTTGGAGGAGAAGGAATACCGGCAGCAGATCAATCACTGGCTGCCAACGCCGGAAGACAGGAAGCTGCTCCTGGACGTCATCGGGAGCGGCGAGAAATGGATCTCGCCCCGCATCGGCGCCAGAGACCCGCTTTTGACCATTGGCGAGGTGAGGAAGAACGCGATTAATGCGACGGTGCAGTAGTTAGAGTCAGTATTTAGTACTTGGTACTTAGGAAGGCCTGCCTGTTTTGATTCCTCGCGGAAGGGAGGAATAGGCTTTTGCTAAGTACTCATTACTAAGTACTAAATACTTGCTCGTTCGGGCCAGACGTGTTGCCAACCAACCATGCCAACCACAGCCGAAAAGTACACGTTGAACGAGCTAATGGTCGTCGCGGCTGCCCGCGAGATCAAGGATGGCGAAGTGGTTTTTGTGGGCATGCGCTTGCCCTTGATTGCCTTTGTGGTGGCCAAGAATACACATGCGCCCAATGCCATCGGCCTGTTTGAAAATGGCGTGGTGCGTTCTACTCCGTCACCGGAGCTGGTCTACACCATGGCCGATCCTCCCAACATCCTGGGCGCAACCCAGTGCCTGGATATGGGAGCGCTTATGGCCCTCCTCCAGGCGGGCCGGGTGAATCTGGGATTTCTGGGCGCGGCGGAGGTGGACCGCTACGGCAACCTGAACTCCACGCAGGTCAGCGGCAAGAATGGCATGGTTCGGCTTCCCGGCTCGGGTGGGGCCTGCGATATTGCTTCGCTGGCCCATCGATTTGTTGCCCTGCTGGAGCACAGCCGGCATCGCCTGCCCGAACGCGTAAACTACATTACCAGTCCGGGATACGGCGATGGGGCAGGATGGCGCACGCGCATCGGCCTGCGTCGCGGCGGCCCGGCAGCGGTAATTACCACCAAATGCGTGCTGCGCTTTGGGGAAGATGGAGAGTCGTATCTTTCAACCGTTCATCCGGGAGTGACGGTAGACGATGTCCTGGCCAACACTGGATGGAAGCTGAAGGTTGCAGCGCAGGTGCAGCCGACACCGGAACCGAATGCAGCCGAGTTGAAGGCCATACGCGAATACGATAGGGAAGGTTTCTGGACCGGTTAGCAAATGAATTCTGTCTCAACTTCGATAAAGCGAGTTGCGGTGGACCTCCACGGGCCGCTGGCGCGGATCAACTTCACCCGTCCACCCCTCAACGTCCTCGACTTTCAGATGATGGACGAACTGCTCGAAACCTTGCAGGTGCTGGAGCAGCGGAGCGAGATCGTCGCGATCGTTCTGAGCGGGGGTGAGCGAGCCTTTTCTGCCGGAGTCGATGTTGCTGTTCACACGCCGGATAAGATCCAAACCATGTTGCAGAAGTTTCACAGCCTGATTGGCGTCCTGGCCAAGCTGCGCAAGATTACCATTGCGGAAGTGCATGGCGCCTGCCTGGGTGGTGGAGCAGAACTGGCCATGATCTGTGACCTGGCCTACACCACGGATAATGCCCGGTGGGGTTTCCCGGAGATTACGCTGGGCTGCTATCCTCCGGTAGCGTGCGCCGCTTTGGCTGCCCTGGTGGGAGAAAAGCGTGCCGCTGATCTGGTCTTTACCGGACGCACCATCAGCGGCAAAGAGGCTGCCGAGTGGGGCCTGGCGAACCAGGCTCATCCTGAAGGCCAGTTGCAGGAAGCCTTGGAGAACACGCTCGATCATTTACTCAAACTGAGCCCTGCAGCGCTCGCCGTTGCCAAGAGGGCGTTCTACGCCTGGGACAGCATTCACCTGGACAAGGGCATCGCCCGCGCAGAGAAGATCTATCTCGAGGATCTGATGCAGACTGAGGACACCCACGAAGGAATCAACGCCTGGCTGGAAAAACGTAAGCCTGAGTGGAAAGGCAGATGATATTTCTCCTTCGGTGCTGAACCCTATGGCGTCACATATAATGTGACGCCTCCGGCCTTCACTAATCCATCAGTAGGAGTTCGTGCGAAGCTATATGCAGACCGTCGTTGTTGCAGGTGATTTAATTAGGGACTTGCATTTGGTCCAGCATCATGTGGATCCTGCAATCAGCCCTAGGCAGTTGAAAAATCCTATCTTGAGCGCGACGCCAGGCGGTGCCTGGTACTTGCAGAAGATGGTCGAACTTGCATGTTCTGATATCAAGAACGAGGTCGGGATTTTAAACGTTCCGGAAACCGTTTGCAGCGGTGGGGAAGGGATCGCGCGAGTCAACCAGTCTTATTCTGTTTGGTCACGTTACAGTAAGTCACTCGATTCTCCCAGCGAGCAGGTTTGGCGTGTTGAACGGTTCTTAGGAACGCAAGCTCCGGCACTGGAAATACAAGACATATCTGTTGATGGGGATGTGCCCAATCCGGATCTCCTGGTTCTGGATGATCTTGGAGGAAGCTTCCGCTTTACCGAATCCCTCTGGCCTGCGGCACTGGGTGACCTCGGATCACCTAAGAGCATCGTCCTCAAGACTCAGGCCCCCCTCGGCGAAGGGGCACTTTGGGAAAGACTTAGGAAGTATAGAAATATCCTGACGATTGTGGTCTCCGTGGAGGCCCTGAGGGCACGTGACGCTCAAATCTCTCGGGGATTGTCTTGGGACAAAGCTATTGGTGAAGTTATCAAGGAATTCTCTGATGGTTTGTCCGCACAGGATCTCGCCTGCTGTCGGTGCGTACTGGTTCACTTCAATGAAGCGGGCGCTGCTGTCTTTACGCGCTGCCCGCTGAGAGTGGACGAAAAATCCGCCAAAGCCAATGTAAAGCCGGATATGGCCGGGCGGAAGTTGTTAAAGCGCATGCGTCTCGACCGGTTTGTCTACCACCCTGTCAATCTGGAAGGTATGTCCAGATCGCGATTCCCTGGTATTTCTTTTGGGGCCACCGCCATCATGACCGCGGCGCTGGTCAGGCATCAAGTGAGTCCCGAAACCTATCCCATAACGATTGCAGTCAAACGCGGGTTGGAGGCAGTTCTGGTAAATCACACCACCGGTTGTGGAGAAGACAACTTCTCCATCAATGCGGCCGATGGAGATATCAAGGAGAAACTACATCCGGTTAAGCCAGAAGGGGATGCGGAAGAGCCCGGAATCTGGCCCTACTGCGCTGCTTTCCCTCATGACCTTCTGTTCGACCCTTGCATGAAAGCCCAGCCGGAGAGCAAACCCGACCTCCTCCAGGATTTTACTGGCGCCGGATATGAATACGTGGCGGCGGTAGCCGCTGACGTCGTCCGTCGTGGATGGGAGAAAGCCTTGCAACCTGCGCCCAAGGCCCACTACGGCAAATACTTGACTGTGGATAGCGAGGAGATTGAAGGTATCAATCTGGTCCGCAAGAAGATCGAAGAATATAGAGTCAATAAGGCTCAACGCACCCCATTGTCCTTCGCGGTCTTCGGCCCCCCAGGATCGGGCAAGTCATTCGCTGTGGACGAGCTTTCCAAAGAGCTCTTGAAGGACAAGCAGAAGATCATTGAACACCTGATTCTAAAGTTCAATCTCACCCAGATCCAGAATGTTGAAATGCTTCATGAAAAGTTCCACAGGATACGGACTGCCGGCATCCTTGACGAAATTCCAATTGTCTTTTGGGACGAATTTGATACCGAAGAGTTAAGGTGGCTGAAATACTTCCTCGCACCCATGTCGGATGGAGAGTTCGAGTCTAGCACTGGGCGGTATCCGTTAGGTAAAGCCATTTTTGTTTTCGCGGGCGGCACTTCTGACACGTTTGGGAGTTTTGACAGAAGCCGGTTGAAGACGAAGGAAGCGGAGCGGTTCAGAAACAGCAAAGGGCCCGACTTTGTCAGCCGATTGCATGGCAGCATCGACATAAAAGGACCCAATCCAGTCGGGTCCGCTGATCGAGATTTAGCTCACCTTGTTCGTCGGGCTGTCTTATTGCGTTCATCGCTGGAGCGTTTCCAATCCCGAGTCATTGACCCGGCGACTCAAGAGGCAATGGTGAGTCCTGGAGTTCTCAAGGCCTTTCTCCGAGTGAAGCGTTTTGAGCACGGAGCCCGTTCTCTTGAATCGATCGTTAAAATGAGCATCCTTACTGGGGAGCATTTTGGCAAGAGCGGCTTGCCTTACGAAGTGGTTAGTCGTCACGCATCGGCCGATTTTTTTCAACTCGTCGAAAAGGGAGAAATGGAAGCCTCAGTAGTTGAGGCGCTGGCCGCAGCTACATACGAGGCGTGGCGAGAAGTGCGAGCCAGGCAACCCGGCAGGTCCGGCACTGGGCCGCCTTTGGCAGACTATGCCCGGCTTTCTGAATTCGATAAAGAACTTAACCGGAAGACGGCCCGCTTCATCTATGCAAAATTACTGGAGGTTGGTTTCTCTGTAGTGCGCGATGATGGGAGGAAACAACGCGGCCATATAAGCCGCACCCAATTCAGTCGAGTACTTGATAAGCTTATCCGGATTGAACATGACATTTGGCTCCGCGATCGTTTGCTTAGAGGTTATGACTGGGCCTCTACGCGAAATGATCATCTCCTGTTGCACCGGGACATCACAACATTCGAGAAGACACCTGAAGAAGACCAGGTTTACGACCTCGCCGTTGCCGAGAGTATTTACGACGGATTAGCGAGGTTTAGCTACGCTTTAGTGAAAGCAAAATCTGTAGGCAAAGCCTGAAGGGCAGATGACATTTCCTTCACAACTCGATGCCCGGCAATTCCTGATCAACAAGATCACGGACCAGGCAAGCCGTACGGCCACTTCATTATCTGACGTGGAACGGCGAATGCTTCAGTTGAATCTGGATGAGCCGGAGTCCGCCACCGGCATTCCGGTGGAGGTTTTGGAGGATACCAGCCGGACGTATGAGAAGAAGATCACTGGGCTTCTGCAATCGGCTTACAACCGGGACCGTGATTTTCCCCAGGAGCAGCGAAAGTACAAAGACGCACTCCGGTCGCTCAGGAACAGCGATCACTACATCCTGATCATCGCCACAGCAGCCATCCCGCAAGGGAAACGGTTGGGCAATTTTGCGGTGTATATCCTCATAGCCTTGGCCATGGCGGTGATGATTGTGGTTCTGCAAATCTGGACTCGGGGGAAGTGACTTTCATAACCACGGCGGGCGTAGAAGCAAAGATGCAAGCAACAACTTTGATGGAAGCGGTCGCAAAAAAGCATGTCCAAACTCATTAGCTTGAAGCAAGCCATCGCCGAACTGGTCCCGGACGGCGCCAGCGTAGCCCTGGGACTGCAAATGGAGCAGATGATCCCTTTTGCCGCCGGCCATGAGATCATCCGGCAGAAGAAGCGTGATTTGCGCCTGATAGGCCCAATCTCGGACGTACTCTTTGATCAGCTCATTGGCGCCGGATGCGTCAAAGACGTGGTGGCCGCCTGGGTTGGCAACGTGATGATGGGTTCGGCCTATAACTTCCGCCGCGCCACCGAGCAGGAGAATCCGGGCACACCCGGCGAAAAGCTCAAGGTCTTTGATATGACCAATTTCTGCATCTCGCTCGCTCTTCAGGCCGGCGCGATGGGGGTGCCTTTCCTGCCCACCCGCACAGCCATGGGCAGCGACGTTGCCAGGGGAAATCATTTCTTCTACCAGATCATCTCGCCGTTTGAACCCAAGGAGACGTTGCTCGCCGTCCGCGCCATTCAGCCGGATGTTGCCATCGTCCACGTGCAGCGGGCTGATAAGAAGGGCAATGCTCATTGCTGGGGAAATTTCGGCGTGCTGCTGGAAGGAGTGCGTGCCGCCAGAGAAGTAATTCTCTCGGCTGAGGAGATTGTTGCCGAAGAGATTATCGCCAGCGATCCCAATCGCACAGTCATTCCCGGTTTTCTGGTTTCAGCCGTGGTGCATTGTCCGTACGGAGCGCATCCCTCGCCGGTGCAGGGCTACTATAAGCGCGATGACGCTTTCTTCCAGCAATACCACGCGGAAACTAAGACGCCGGATGATTTCAATGGCTGGTCGGAGCAGTGGATTCGCCGAGTGGCCGATCGCGCAGAATATATGGGGCGGCTCGGAGAGGCGAGGACCGCGGACCTGGGCGTGAAGAAACACGCCTACGCCGCGGCAACAGATTTTGGATACTGAAAGAATCGGGTGAAGAAGAATCGGGTGATTCCGTACGGCGGGATCGATGATCTTCTGATGTGGCCTTTAGTTATGTGACAGGCTCGGTCGGTAAGGGTAAACGAGCCTGAGCAGGACTAAGATGGACTCAGGCGCCTTTTGGAGCAGGAGAAAGAGTCTTTGCTTCGCGGATTTTAGCCAAAGGCCACGGGCCAATGGCCAAGAGCTATCATGCACAAAGAACTCATCGAACTTCGAGTGAACGGCCGCATGCACGAGCTGGCTGTTGAGCCGAGCGACTTGCTGCTGGATGTTCTTCGCCGGCAGCTCGATCTCACCGGCTCCAAGCGCGGCTGCGACGATTCTTCCTGCGGCGCATGCGCCGTGCTGGTGGACGGAGTTCCCACCCTGAGTTGCACCGCTCTGGCCATGAGCTTTGCTGCAGGAACCCAGAGCGCCCCAGAGATTGTGACCGTGGAAGGCATTGCCGAACACGGAGCGCTGGCGGCCATCCAGAAAGCTTACGGCGACTGGGGCGGCGCGCAATGCGGCTATTGCACTCCCGGATTTATGGTAACCGTGAAAGCTTTGCTGGACCGCAATCCTGATCCCACGGAAGAGGAGATTCGTCACGCGCTAAGTGGCAATCTCTGCCGTTGCACCGGATACACGCAGATGTACCAGGCCATCAAAGCGGCGATCGAAGCGGAGCAGAGAGGAAGATAGCGCGGTCAGCATTCATCCGTGAAACAGGTCTGGTAAGCGCTGAGCGAGTTTGGAAGGTTTTACTAAGTACTAAATACTAAAGTACCTTGACCGCTTTGTAATGGTGCCTTGCTTCTCGTGGAGCAAAGAAAGTAATCAATGGCTGAATTCTCAATCATCGGCAAACGCGTTTCCCTGATCGACTCCGCCGGCAAAACCACCGGCCAGGGCAAGTATGCTGACGATCTCTCTATGCCGGGAATGCTGATCGGCAAGATATTGCATTCGCCCTATCCGCACGCCATCATCAAGAAGATTGATGCCTCACGCGCTCTAGCTTTGGAGGGTGTAGTCACCGTTGTCACCGGTCCGGACGCCCCTAACAAATACGGCATCCTTCCCGTGGGCCACGATGAGACTGCGCTGGCTGTCGAGAAGGTCCGTTACGTGGGGGATAACGTTGTCTGCGTCGTCGCAACCAGTGAGTCCATTGCCGAGCAGGCGTTGGAACTTGTTGATGTGGAATATGAGCCGCTGCCCGCCTGGTTCGACCCGGAAGATTCCATGAAGGCGGAGCAGGACTGGATTCATCCTCAGCGTCCTCACAATATCGAAAAAGACTATCACCACGCTTTTGGCGATCCCGACAAGGGTTTTGCTGAGGCCGACTACGTAACCGAGAACCGCTATCTGGCGAATGAGGTGACCCATGCCGCCATGGAACCTCACTGCACCCTGGCCGCATTTGACCTCGATTCACAGACCGGCAAGATGGGACGCCTTACCGTCTGGTCGTCCACGCAAGTGCCTTACTACCTGCAGCACAAGCTCTCCATTGTTCTGGAGATGCCCATGTCGCAGATTCGCGTAATCAAGCCGCTGGTGGGCGGCGGTTTCGGCGGTAAGAGTGAAGTCATACCGCTGGAGATCATCGCCGCCGTGGCCGCGCGCAAAGCCCAGGCGCCGGTCAAGATCACCTACACGCGCGAAGAGGTCTTCTGGGCGCACCGCGGACGCCCACGCACCATCATTGATCTGAAAACCGGCGTGAAGAAAGATGGACGCATCACCTCAGTCGCGGCGCGCGTGGTCCAGGATGGCGGCGCGTACTGCTCGTATGGTGTAGTCACCATCCTCTATTCCGGGGCATTGCTGGGCGCGCTCTACGATATTCCCAACATTCGCTATGACGGCTACCGCGTGCTCACCAATAAGCCTGCCTGCGGGGCCATGCGTGGGCACGGAACCGTGAATGTCCGCTTCGCCTTTGAATCGCAACTGGATGAGATTGCCGCAGGTCTGGGAATCGATCCGATCGTGATTCGCCGCCGCAACCTGCTCAAGCCCCCCTGTATCACGGTCAATAATCTGCGCGTGCAGAGTTATGGCCTGCCGGAATGCATTGAAAAGGTGATGGACCGCTCCGGCTGGCTGCAGCGTAAAGGCAATCTTCCCCGCGGGCGCGGCCTGGGCGTGGCTTGCAGCCACTACGTGAGCGGCGCGGCCAACAGCATCATCCGTTCAGACATGCCGCACTCGACGGTAAACATCAAGATTGATCGTGATGGCGGCGTAGTCGTCTACACCGGAGCCTCGGATATTGGCCAGGGATCGGACACCATGGTGGCACAGATCGTCGCCGAAGTGCTGGGCATCAGCCTTGGCCGCATTAAAGTTGTTGCCGCCGATACCGACCTGACTCCCATTGATATCGGCTCTTATTCCAGCCGCGTTACCTTCATGAACGGCAATGCCTCGCTGCGCGCAGCAGGAGACGTAAAGAAGAAAATTGTCGCCGCTGCGGCGAGCAGGATGAACTGTGCGCCGGAAGAGGTCATCATGCAGCATGACATGGTGTGGAAGCGTGGCGCGCAGGAGCCGGGCGTCAACGGCCTGGAAGCGCAGTCGCTGGCCCAAAAGGCAGATACGGCCCTCGCCAACGTGCAGGAGGTCAGCGGGCGCGTAGAAGGCCAGACTCTGCGCGGCTCGCTCCAGCAGAAGCGCAAGGAAGAGGGTCCAAGGGACCACATGAGCTTTGAGGAAGCTGTCGTTTCCGCCATTGACTTCAGTGGCGCTCTTAGCGGAACCGGCTCGTATGCACCGCCCAAGGACGCGCGAGGCGGCGCATTCAAGGGCGCGGGCGTTGGCCCGTCGCCGGCTTATTCCTATTCCGCGCAGGTCGCCGAGGTCAGCGTGGACGAAGACACGGGAATGGTTACCGTCCATAAAGTCTGGGCCGCTCATGATTGCGGGCGCGCGCTGAATCCGGTTTCAGTGGAAGGCCAGATCATCGGTTCGGTCTGGATGGGAATGGGTCAGGCCCTGGAAGAAGAGATGGTATGGAAAGATGGCCTGTTGATGAATCCCGGCCTGCTCGAGTACCGCTCACCCTCGTCAGAGGAATCACCGGATGTGGAGGCCATCATCGTGGAGAGCGTGGATCCCGAAGGGCCGTTTGGGGCAAAGGAAGCCAGTGAAGGCTCACTGGCTGCGACCATTCCCGCCATCTCCAATGCCATCTATGATGCGGTCGGCATCCGCATGCGTGAAGTTCCATTCACCCCTGAGCGTGTGCTCGCAGCCCTGCGGTCGAAGAAATCAACGTCCAAAGCCCTGGAGATCACTCGCGGCGCCGATCCAACATTACCCCGAAATTTTCGCGAACATGGCGGCTCGCTGTGGTTCAAAGGCAAGGGCCCGGAACGCCACGTAGAAGATCCGGCAAGAAAAAACATCCAGAAGGAAATATGAGCGAGGAGATTTCTGATTTTTGAAGTTCGGCTGGAGGCGAATTAAATCATGCAGAAAATCACAATCACAAATCAGAAATCGAGAATCCTGAATCCCAAATGAGCCTGCCGTCATTCAAACTTCTGCGCCCGCGCGATATTCAGGAAGCCGTCGGCTATCTTTCCATGCATGCCGGCGAAATCCTCATTCTGGCCGGCGGCACTGACCTGATTCCCTCCATGAAGCAGAAGCTGTTTACCCCTGCTTACGTCATGGACATCCGTGGCATCGAGGAGATTCGGGGAATTCGCGTTGTGCCCGGATCAGGCGTGGAAATTGGCGCGCTCACACCACTCTCAGTCATCGAGGATTCTGAGTTCATGCGCCGCGATTATCGCGTGCTGCACGAAGCTGTCAGGACCGTGGCCTCACCCATTCTTCGCAACATGGGCACGCTGGGCGGTAATATCTGCCTGGACACGCGTTGTCTCTGGTACAACCAGTCGCTCCAGTGGCGCCGGTCATGCGGTTTCTGCATCAAGAAAGATGGCGACCTCTGCCACGTTGCCCCCGGTGGAACGCGCTGCTGGGCCGCCTTTTCCGGGGACACTCCTCCTGCCCTGTTGTGCCTGAATGCCGACCTGGAAATTGCCGGACCCAAGGGTCTCCGCCGCCTGCCATTAAAGAATTTTTATTCCAGCGTTGGCGATGCCCACTTAAAGCTCGATCCTGACGAAATGCTTACCCGCGTATTTCTCTCCGAAGCATCTTCAGGATGGAAGGGCAGCTACATGAAGCTGCGGATTCGCGGCTCCATTGATTACCCGCTGGCGGGAGTGGCCGTGGCCTTCAAGAAAAATGGCGGACCCATTGAGGCCGCGCGCGTGGCCATCACCGCCGTCAATCCCGCGCCGCTGCTGGTTCCCGCCGCCGAGCACGCCCTGGTGGGCAGGCAGATCAACGAGCATACGGCCACAGTCGTAGGCGAATTGGCCGCCAAAACAGCCAAGCCGCTCACCACGTCCGCTCTCACTCCCGAGTATCGCCGGGAGATGGTGCGCGTATTTGCCAAACGCGCAGTCCTGGCCGCAGGCAAGAATTCCTAGCCACAAACAATGCGAATGGATGTGAATTGGGCAGGAGTTGTCCGCGCCAACTCACAAGCTCTTCATAATTTCGAGCTCTTGATTTAATGTGTAGGGTTTTAGCCTTTGGCCCTTAGCTCTTAGCCTTTGGCGAGAAACCCGGTTCTTAGCCGCCAATACAACTGAATCGGAGTAGATCTAAGAGCATGGCTTCATAAGTCTTTGAAGCTAAAAGTCCAACAGCCAAGGGCCAAGGGCTAAAAATCCAGGAGCTAGAAGCTTGGTTATCACCGACTGCCACATCCACATCCAGCCCTATGAGATGTTCAAGGCTGGCCCTATCGAGGTCATGCGCAAGGCCCGGGGCAAATTTGACGACATCATGGAATACTCGCGCTCGCCCAAATCATTGCTGGGCTACCTGGATTCCATCGGCGTCGAGCGCGCCATGCTCATTAACTACGTTGCCCCGGAAGTCATGGGGCTCACCTCCGAGGTGAATGAATGGGTGGTGAATTACTGCAAGGAGAATCCGAAGCGTCTTCTATCCTGCGGCAGCGTCCATCCGCGCCACACCTCCAACGTGCAGGCAGATATGGACCACCTTGTCCGCCTTGGCATTCGCATGATCAAGGTCCATCCACCCCACCAGCTTTTATTTGCCAATGATTATCTGAACGGGGTGAAAGAGCTGGAGGTGATTTACCGTACGGCGGAGCAGCACGGAATCCCGGTCATGGTCCATACCGGAACGTCCATTTTTCCTGGCGCGCGCAACCGCTATGGCGACCCCATTTTTCTGGATGACGTGGCCGTGGATTTTCCCAATCTCAAGATCCTCATGGCCCACGGCGGCCGACCCATTTGGATGCAGACGGCATTTTTTCTGCTGCGGCGGCATCGCAACATGCATTTGGATATCAGCGGGATTCCACCTAAATTGCTGCTTCAGTATTTTCCCCGCCTGCAGGAAATTGCCTCCAAGACGCTGTTCGGCACAGATTGGCCCAGCCCCGGCGTCAAGGACATCAAGCAGAACATGGACGAGTTCCAAGCCCTGCCGTTGCCGCAAGAGATCAAAGACCAGGTGCTGAGCAAGACGGCCCTAACAATCTGGCCTGGTTAGAGCGATATCACAGACTTTCTAGGCAGGTCTGGTGGCGCAGGTCTTCAGACCTGCTTGAAGAGCGTCATCAGATCACGCGATCGCCGGATCACGGCGATCACCCGATTTTTTCAGATCTCTGTTGTTCTTCTACCTGTGAAAAGGTGCCAGATGAACATGATCACGGCCAAACCGAGAAGAATGTGAATTGCGCCGGTAGTTACATGGAATGCCAGGAATCCTAGAAACCACAGAACCAGCAGCACGATAGCAAGAATCAAAACCATAGAACCCCCGTTGGCGAAAGGTGTTGTTAATACGATGGGGGCTGCTCTACCGTCTGTTGCCAGCACTGCGGCTGGAGTGTTCCGGCAAAAACCTCTGCAAAGGGCAACCTTCACAGTGAGGCGTCTTGCGGCAATGCTGGTTGCCGGTGCGCACAATGAGCGCATGTAGTTCGTTGTAGTGCTGGGCCAGTGGGCTGCGTTGCTTGGCGCTGATGCGGGAAGCCGCGTGCCGTGGCTCTGCGCCCGGCCGTGAGACCGTGAGCGCCTCCGGTTTTGCGCCGCTGATGGCTTGTTCCATGAGCGCGCGGATCTCCTCGTAGCCCGTTTTCGAGTAGATAACTCCGTGCCGCTCCAGAATCCGCCGGGTATAGGCATCCACAACAAGCACCGGATGATCGCCGGCGTACAGCAGAATGGAGTCGGCCGTCTCTGGTCCCACGCCATTCAGGCCGAGCAATTCTGTTCGCAGCTTTTCCGTAGGCTGGGCCAACATCCGGTCCAGGGAACCGGCATACTTGCTGTCTAAGAATTCGACAAAATTCTTGAGCCGCCATGCCTTCTGCCGGAAATAGCCGGATGAGCGCACCGCCTGCTCCAACTCCGGCAGCGCGGCCTCGCGAATGCTTTTCACGCTGAGCATGCCCGCGCTGCGCAATCCGGCGATGGCTTTCTCCACATTGCCCCACGCAGTATTCTGTGTGAGGTAAGCGCCCACAATCACCTCAAACCGCGATTCCGCCGGCCACCAGTTCTGCGGCCCCCACCGGCGGAGGAAAGAAAGGTAATACTTGCGGATTGCGTTGGAAGACGTCGGATGAACCGGTGTCCTGATGAACCGATGCCCCGATGCTTCAGTACTGTGCCTCGAGATCGCACGCTTCCCGGCAGGGCTGGCAATAGTACTGGCCGTCTTCGCACAGCCGGACGTCGAATCCCGCTTTGCAGGAGCAGCAGTATTTCTCGCAATTGCATCGTTCTTCCGGTTGGTCGCAGACCGAGCAGACATATTTTTGGGCCATGGGCGGAGATTACCGCGATTTCACCCAGGCTGCAAGATCACCACTGAGCAGCTCTTGAGCAGCGTTTTGTAGTTTATCCCGAAGCGTAGCGAGGGAACCGGGCTTGCGTGCGATGGCGCGGGGTGACCCGATTGCCTGCGCGGTCAAGAAGTGGTTTCCCTGTGCCCTGTCCCCCATAACCTGTAACCTAGCCTGTGCCCTGTGATAACCTACTAGGTTCCTCGCACCTCGGCGACGCATTCTGTCGCCCGGATATCGGGTTCGCAAAAGGAAACAGCTTGTCCACTACGGTAGAAACCAAAACGCTGCGGAAGACCGCCCTCAACGGCCTGCACCGGCGCCTGGGGGCCAAAATGGTTGATTTTGGCGGATGGGACATGCCGGTAGAGTATCCATCCGGTGGCGGGCTGATGAAGGAACATCTGGCGGTGCGCACCGGCGTGGGCATGTTCGATGTCTCCCATATGGGTGACATTCTGTTGCGCGGCCCGCAGGCGCTGGACATGGTCCAGTGGGTCAGCATGAATGATGCTTCGAAGCTTCAGGAGGGCCAGGCGCACTACTCAGCTCTGCTTTATCCGGAAGGCACGTTTGTGGATGACGTAATTGTCCACAAGCTGGGCCAGAATGATTACCTCCTGGTCATCAATGCCGGAACGCGCGAGAAAGATTACAACTGGGTGCGCAAGAACGTAACCCGGTTTCGCGGCCATGCCGATGATGTGGGCGATTACTATACCCAGATCGCCATCCAGGGCCCGAAAGCCGAGGCCACGTTGCAGAAGCTTACGAATGTGGACCTGCCGCAGATCAAGAATTATTGGTTCCAGCATGGGACCGTCTGCGGCCTGCCGAATACCCTGATCGCGCGCACCGGCTATACGGCGGAAGACGGCTTTGAGATCTATGTTCCCTCGGACCCGGCCACCAGCGAGCGTGTCTGGAACGAGGTGACGGAGGCGGGAAGGGAATTCGGCATCCTGCCCTGCGGCCTGGGCGCGCGCAATACTCTGCGGCTGGAAGGCAAGATGGCGCTCTACGGCCATGAGATTTCAGACTCCATCAATGTCTGGGAGGCCAATCTCGACCGCTTCTGCAAGATGGATAAAGGCGATTTCATCGGCCGCGCCTCGCTGGAAAAAGCCCATGCTGAAGGGCTGAAACGCGCTCTTGTCGGCCTGGAAGCCGTGGACCGCGGAATCCCCCGCGACGGCTATAAAGTATGCGACGGGGCAGGAAAAGAAATAGGCTGTGTCACCAGCGGTTCTTATGCTCCGTTTTTGAAGAAGAATATTGCCCTGGCTTACGTGCCTCCAGCGTTGTCAGGGATAGGAACAGAGTTGTTCGTAGAAATCCGCAGTCAACAGGTGAAATGCAAAGTAGTGCCAACGCCGTTTTACAAGCGGCCCAAAAAATCGGCGTAACGAGGCTCGTGTGGCACAGGCGCCCTCGCCTGTGGCTTTTTGTAACAGAAAGGCGACGAATGGCATATCCGAAAGAATACAAATACACCAAAGAACATGAATGGATTAACCCCCAGGGAAATACGGCGCTGGTAGGCATCACCAACCATGCCCAGGAATCGCTGGGCGACATTGTCTTTGTCGAGTTGCCCAAAGTAGGAGCCCAGTTCTCGAGCGGCAATTCCTTCGGCACGGTGGAGTCAGTGAAGGCTGTGTCTGAACTCTATGCTCCGGCGTCCGGCAAAGTATCCGCGGTCAATGACACGCTCAACCAGTCGCCGGAAGACATCAATAAAGATGCACACCACACATGGATGATCAAGCTGGACCTGAGCAATCCCAAAGAATTAGATTCCCTGCTCTCAGCAGACGAGTACGAAGCTTACATAGCAGAAGAAAAGTAATATTACGGCGCCGAAAGCTGCAAGGAGACGGAGAATTCTGTTTTTCGGCAATCCGGTTTAGCTAAATACCAAATACTAATTACTAACTACTGATTTCCAATGCGCTACCTTCCCAAATCCCCAGCCGACCGCGCCCAGATGATGGCGGAAATCGGCATTCGTTCTATTGATGAACTGTTTGCCCCCATCCCGGCCGAATACCGGCTCAAGCGCGACCTCAAGGTGCCGCGCCAGATGGCGGAATCCGAGATCATTGATTTTTTCCGTGACTGCGCGGAGACCAATGCCGCAGGCTTTGCCGTCTTTCTCGGCGCCGGCGCTTATCACCATTACCGGCCCGTGATCATTGACTCGCTGATCTCTCGTGGCGAGTTCCTTACCGCCTATACGCCTTACCAGCCGGAAATCTCTCAAGGCACCCTGCAAGCCATCTTTGAATTTCAAACCATGATCTGTGAACTCACCGGCATGGAGGTGGCCAACGCCTCCATGTACGATGGTTCCACCGGCGCCGCCGAAGCGGTCATGATGGCCTGTCGTGTTACTGGAAGGCGAGGAGCGGTGATCGCCCGCAGCGTGCACCCTGAGTACCGCGAGGTGCTGAACACCTACGCTCAGCACCAGGACCTGCATATCGCTGAAGCGGCGTTTCTCCAGAATGGCCGCGTGGATATGGCCAGCCTGGAAAAACAGGTTACGGACGAAACGGCCTGCATCCTGATCCAGTCTCCAAATTTCTTTGGGACCATTGAAGATGTTGCCGCCGTGGCCGATCTTGCCCACAAGAAAGGTGCGCTCCTGGCGGTATCGATCTCTGAGGCTCTATCGCTGGGGATCGTGAAGCCTCCCACCGAGGCCGATATCGTCTCCATGGAAGCGCAGTCATTTGGTGTTCCCCTGGGATTTGGCGGGCCTTATGCGGGAGTGCTGGCCACCAAGGAAAAATTTGTCCGCCAGATGCCCGGCCGGCTGGCAGGTGAAACCAGGGACCGCAACGGCAAACGTGGCTTTGTCCTCACTCTCTCCACCCGCGAGCAACACATCCGCCGCGAGAAAGCCACCTCCAACATCTGCACCAACCAGGCGCTCATCGCCACCATGGCGACAATTTATATGACCGTTTATGGCCGCGAAGGCTTGAAAGAGCTGGCGCAGCAAAATCTGGCCAAGGCTGCTTATGCTGCTGCCCAATTCGGGAAGAAGACAAAACTGCTGTTTACCGGAGCGCCGCGCTTCAACGAGTTTGTCATTCAGACCCAGGAAGACCCGCATACCCTGAACGACCGGCTTCTGGAAAAGAAGGTGATTGGCGGCTGCTCGCTGCGTAAGTTTTACCCCGAGTTAGGCAACGCGTCTCTGTGGTGCTGCACGGAGCTGAACACCAGAGAACAAATCGATGCAGCCGTCCAGGCGGTGGGGCAATGACCAATAAGCCTGATAAGTACATCAAGAAAGCCACCCGCCACGTCAACCAGAATGAAGGGCTGATCTTTGAGCGCTCCTCGCCCGGCAAAAAAGGTTACCGGCTGCCGCCGCTGGACGTCCCTGACGTGGACTACAAAAAAGCTCTCGGCGAGGCCGCGCGGGAAGACCTTGGCAACATGCCCGAGGTAAGTGAGATGGAGATCATCCGCCACTTCACCCGGCTCTCGACCTGGAATTACGCCATCGATCTCGGCATGTATCCCCTGGGCTCCTGCACCATGAAATATAACCCGCGGGTGAATGAAGTGGTGGCTCGCCTGCATGGCCTGGCGGAAGCCCATCCCTATCAGCCGGAAAAGATTTCCCAGGGCGCGCTGCGCATCATGAAGACTCTGGCAGATTGCCTGCTCGATATCACCGGCATGGACGCCATCACCCTGCAGCCGGCCGCCGGGGCGCACGGCGAGATGACCGGAATCCTGCTGGTGCGCGCTTATCTCCAGTCCAAAGGCAATCCGCGCAAAAAGATTCTTATCCCTGATTCGGCCCACGGCACCAATCCAGCCACAGCGGCCATTTGCGGTTATGAGGTGGAGAACCTGAAATCCAATGCGCGCGGCATGGTGGACATCAGCGCCCTGGCCGAACAGATGAATGAAGATATTGCCGGGCTCATGCTGACCAATCCCAACACGCTGGGCATCTTCGAGCAGGAGATCCACAAGATTGCCGAGATCCTGCACAGCAAGGGCGGCCTGCTGTATATGGACGGCGCCAACATGAATGCCCTGGTCGGCAAGACCCGTCCTGGCGATTTCGGCGTAGACGTAATGCACCTGAACCTGCACAAGACCTTTTCCACCCCTCACGGCGGCGGAGGCCCGGGCTGCGGCCCTGTGGCCTGCAAGAAAATTCTGGAACCGTTCCTGCCGCAACCGGCAATTGTGGAAAAAGAAAACGGCGTGCTGGGCTTTGACTATGACCGTCCGCAGTCCGTGGGCCGCGTGCGGATGTTTTACGGCAACTTCGGCATGCACGTCCGCGCCCTCGCGTACATCATGGCCAATGGCCCGGACGGCCTGCGCCAGACCACGGAAGACGCCGTCCTCAACGCCAACTACATCCGCAAAAAGCTGGAAGCCGACTATGACCTCCCCTACCAGAGCGCGTCCATGCACGAGGTGGTCTTAAGCGATCACCGCCAGGCCCAGAAAGGCGTAAAGACCGGCGACATAGCCAAGCGTCTGATCGACTATGGCTTCCATCCCTACACTGTCTCCTTCCCGCTGGTGGTTCACGGCGCAATGATGATCGAGCCGACGGAAAGCGAATCGCTGGAAGAATTGAGCCTGTTCGTGGATGCCATGAAGTCCATCGCCCGTGAAGTGGACGAAGACCCGGAGCTGGTAAAGACCGCCCCCCACAGCACCCGCGTCTCCCGCCTGGACGAAACCGCCGCCGCCCGCAAGCCGGTACTGCGCTGGAAGCCGGCGCAGGCCAAGACGGCTGGCGAATGATGACAGTGTGCGATCAATTTGACCCCAACCCCACGTCATCCTGAGGCCGCTTTTGGCCGAAGGACCTATGCACTTTGCCAAACCCTGCGGCGCTGTTCCGCCCTCACCATGAGGTGTGCCACTTGGTCGTGCATCCTGCGTAGTGGTATACATGAAATGAATGCAGAAAAGAAAAAGGAAGAGAATCAAAATCTTTGCTGATCTGAAGCTGTCCCTAGAGGAGGCATTGGCGCACGAGCAGGGGAGGCAAACTCCATTAAGGGGTCACCGAGCGCCACCGCAACCGCTGAGTTCTTCGCGACGCCCTCATCCGCTATAACCTGTACCCGAATTTCTAATGGGCCTTCTCGCGACAGTTGGGCCAGTACCCGTCGGCCGGTGGAAAGCATGGGGGTGAGCTGCCCGGACCGATGAATTCCAACCTTTCCTCCGGCGTAGCTCTCAACGCAAGCACCACGAAAAGGGCGACATATAGAAGCGCAAAGACCACAGCCAGGGCTGTAAGACGATTCCCTCGCTGCTTCTCAATTCGAGCATGTTCGGCATCTTGAGAAATTTCCGGTTCCATGACATTTGCTGCCTTCCTAATATATGTGGGAAATTTCCCACACACAGCCAAAATAATATGCCGATTATGAGTACATGTCCAGAGGAAGAAAACCGACTCCGTTGACCATCACATTAGGAGAGAGAATCAGGAGACTGCGGAAGAAACGTAACTGGACGCAAGCCGATATGGAGGCTCACACTACTCTGGACCGCGGTCACATCTCAGAAATGGAAACCGGGAAACGAGCAATCACAATCGTGACCTTGCAGATTGTTGCAAAGTGCTACGGGACAACCATGTCGCGCTTGCTCAGCGGGTTGTAGGTCTTCGACAATCCTGGAGAAGCTGGTGGGAAGATCGAGCGAGCGATTGCAAGCGACATAGGTTCACCCAAAGGAGGCCCCGTGGCCATTTCGGTGTTGGTGCATTCTTTAACGGCACTACGGATGTTTCAGAAGACTTCCTAAGACAGCAAGTCGCTTGCGTTGGTTGGTCGCAGGCGGATGTGCCAGCACTTCACAAACTGCTCGGACGCATACAGGCCGGCGACATCGTTTATATCAAAGCGCATCCACCAGGCCGTGAACTGATCGTGAAGGCGGTGGCGATCGTAACGGAGGATACTGTCACGAACCACGGAGACTTAGGCCCAGGAGTGTGCATTCGATGGATAGGGCAGGGCATCCAAACGTTTCATGAGGCACAAAACGAGCGCTACAACGTACGGAATAACACCCTATATGAAGAACTGAATCCTGCGATCCGAACAAGGATCCTCGATCTTTTACTGTCGCGCATCCAGGCATAGCGCGAGAATCTCGCTGTCTCCCTCTATGTCGAATAGCCACGCGTCGGAAGTATCATAGTCTGGAAGCCAGGGTTGCCATGACTGCGCCCTGACTAAAACCGCCAACTACGATTCCTTTGCTGCAATCGGCCTTGGCGCGGGAACAAAGCACTTCAACCGCACTGCTCTGGGTGGATGGATTAAAAATACACTTGGCCTTGCCCGCAATCTGGGTGCAGTTTCCGAACTCGCCACTGTCGTATTGGACGCTGGCGGAGACAAAGCCGCGCGCCGCCATGCCCGCGACCGCCGCTGCCGCTGCACCGTTGTTGTTGAACGTCTCCGTGGTGCCAACCATGTAGACGAACACCGGAAATGTGCCAGCAGCGGAAGGTTCCTGGCCGGTGATGCCGAAGGTGGTGTTGCATTCGTCGGCGAGCAGGCCCTGGCCGGTATAGGTTGCGGTGAAACTGGTGGTTTGTCCCACGGCGGAGACGGTCAGGAAGAGTGAAAACACGATTGACGCAATCAAGGCATTTCTGCCAGACATTGTGTTCACGAATGTTCTCCTTTTGCTTGTTTGTGCCGGCATTCCTCTGGTCCGCAGACCGGCAGCACCTTCTCCCTTAGATGTATATGGCTTCGTTGTCGGAGCCCGCTTTCCAGAGAGTCCTGCAGTCAGGCGCGAGATTTTATTACAAAACGAACAGTTGTTCAAATAGCTAATCGTTTGTTTTTTATGTTTTTGGGGAGGATGCGGGGACGCTGAAATGAAACTCCATTCCTGTTATGGCGCTTCAGCCGCTCTCAATATTCCGGTGGAATGGCAGCAATGGTATTGCCAGCGAAAGGTGTATCAGGACGGGGTTGATGGAGCGGCGAGACTCGTCGAGACAGGCGATCTAAGCCTATCCCAAATCGCCTTTGCTTCTCCTGGCGCCGATGCTTGCAGCCTTCAACTTCTGGCGTAGGCTATAAATCTCTTCGCAAAATCGTGTGAATTCTGCATGCTCACGAGATTTGCCTCACGGGCGGATGCCATCATGGACTCATGCAAATCCGACCATTGCTTCATGATGTTCGCAAATTGAGCGGAGGGCATGGGAGCCGACAGCACACGAGGAGCCATCTGGATTGCCGGCGGCGCGGAGACGGGATGCAATTGAGGGGCTGGTGCAGGTCTGCCGGCCACAGATGTTTGGGGTGATTGAGTTGTCTGGGCAGCCTGGGGCGCGGGGCGCGCCTGAGGTGACTGGGTTGTCTGTGGAGAAGTTGGATGTGGCGCCTGGGTTGGCAAAGGCGACGGCTGCAAGCTTCGTGCCTGCGCCTGAGGAGGCTGGGACGCTTGTGGAACAACTGGTCGTGGCGCTTGCATCACAGTTGCCACAGGGGGCGCCTGCACGCTTGGGAAAATAGGCACACGGCGCACCAGCAACCCGCCGTAGATGGCCACCTGGTTCGGCAGGACCTCTATGATCGCCCAGGCTTCGTAGGGCGGCCATTGCATCGTAATCGGTCCGAACGGTCCGTTGTATATCTCGGGCTGTGCGCCCTGGAGATCGAGACGCAACACGTTGAATCCCCGGTCTTGCTGAATAGACCACACACCCCAGTGACTCTGTGCGCCGCCCAGAAATGCGTGCAGGTACTCTCCGTTCGCTTGCAGGTCCAATTCGGAGCTGCTCAGGCCGGCATAGAGGTTCCAAACGCCAATAAAAGACTCTCGATTTATATCCATCATAAACTCCATTTTTTCAATCTGGGGCCTGATCGCCGCACGAACCCGCCGATTAATGGATTCGTGCTCGCGATCGCTGTGCTGTTAGTGTGGAAGTGTGGGGCTATTCTGGGTCTGTGTCACCCGCTGAGACCGTTGCTGGTATGCCGGGATCCGCCGCCTGGAATTCCGTGTCCGGTGCCTGGAACCCCGTGTCCGGTGCCTGGAACCCAGGATCTTGTGCCTGAAAACCAGAGTCTGCAGTCTGAAACCCGGGGTCTGGTGTCGCTTGAAAACCAGCGTCTGGCGTCGTGAACCCGGAGGTTTGATCTGGGACTTGCGAACTGGGGTCCACCGGCTGAAATGCTGCAGAGTCCGGTTGAAATCCCGAGTCTGCCTGCGCTTGACCCTCGGGCCGGGGGTTATACGGGATATGGTGTTGATCGCCGCACAAATGCGGAATAGTACATGCGGCTGGAACCCTGCCGCCATTGTCGCATCCGCATGGATCCCCGAACGTTCCACAACCGCACTGAACGGGTATCGGTCCGTTAGTGCCTTGTATTGCACAGTTGCTACACATACCTATATTTCTCCTCGCCTATTTGGGCTTATAGTGAACAGCAGGAAGCGTTTAGCTTAAGAAATTAGCTATCAACAGCAGAACGCTGAAGTGTTGAGTGATGTTACTGTCTCGGGCGGCTACCAGTGGTCGCCATAAGCATGGCCGCAGCCCCCATTCGCGCATGTCCCGGCGTTGCCCTCGAACCCCTGGCAATTGCACTTGTAACATTTGCCATAACCACATCGCAGATGGGGCGATGCATCGCTGGGGTCAGGGTTTACTGCGCTTCCAACAAAGCCAGCTGGTGGGAAGTCCAGCTGGCCGCTGTACTGGCAAGTTGATGCTTGCATTCGTCTCTCTCCTTATTACCGAATACCTTTTTGAGCTTGATCCAACAGGAATGTCCGGTGTTGAATAGTAGCGTTCCGGGACTTGGTTGTTCTAAAAACATCCTGTCAAACCAGTGACCTTATGCGTTATACTGGCGGCATCTAAGCCCCTAAGGCAACCGACTTCAACGGACATTTACGGGCATTTCCGGGCATGGGACATACTGATCCAGCCATTGAGGCCTCGAACCGGCGTTTAGACTCTTGGAAAGAGATAGCGGCCTTCTTCCATCGTGATGAGCGCACCGTCCGGCGTTGGGAAAAGGAGCGCTCTCTTCCCGTGTATCGTATGCCCGGCAAAGCCCGGAGCAGCGTCTATGCCTTTGAGCATGAGCTGAGAGAATGGCTCAGGTCTCCCGTCTCCGTGGAACCGTCCCCAGCAAAGGCACAGCCGCAGGTCACGGGGCAAACGGGGCAGACCGCCCCACCCGCTAAGGCTCGCTCCTCTCGTAAGATGGCAAATTTTCTGATCGTCGCGGCCGGCATCATCATGGCATCGACTCTGGTAGCGTTCCGGATCATTCATTCGCGCAGTGCATCAAGTGCCGGGCCGGCAACAAGTGCAAGCGCCTCCACCACAGCGGCTCCTGAGGCTCTGGACCTCTACCTGAAGGGCAAATACGAATGGAGCAAGCGTTCTCCAGAGAGCCTCAGCCAGGCGGCAGATTACTTTAACCGGGCGATTGCGCGCGATCCCAACTATGCCCAGGCCTATGCCGGCCTTGCTGACACTTACAATCTGCTCCGCGAATACACCACCATGCCCCCCAGCCAGGCCTATCCCCTGGCCCTGGCAGATGCCCGGAAAGCAGTGCAGTTGGATGACTCTCTTTCTGAGGCCCACCGCGCCCTCGCCTTCGCTTCCTTTTACTGGAGTTGGGACTTTTCCGGAGCAGAGCGGGAATTCAAGCGGGCCATCGAACTAACTCCCAACGATCCGGTTGCTCATCACTGGTACGCTACGGCGCTTTCGGTGTTAGGACGCTTTCCGGAGTCTCTCCAGGAACTAGAGCACGCGCGCCGGCTCGATCCGGGCTCAGCTTCCATCCTCGCTGACCGAGCACTCGTTCTATTCGTTGCTCAGCACGATCAAGAGTCAGTCTCACTCCTCAAACAGGTAGAGACCGCCGACCCGTCATTCCTTTCTCCTCACTCGTATCTCGCCGAAATCGCCTTGATAAACCAGGATTACCCCGCGTATCTGGAGGAGTTCCGGAAAGTGGCCACATTGATGCACGACCAGACGAAATTGGAAATCGTCAAGGCCGCTGAAAAAGGCTTTGCTCAGGGTGGCGGGAAGGCGCTGCTGGAAAGTGTTCGCAAAGTAATGGAAAAGTATTTTGAGAAGGGACTCATTTCCGGCTTCGACCTGGCGCAGATTTGTGCCCTGTCCGGACGTAGCCAGGAAGCCCTCAAATATTTGCAGGATGCCTTCGGAAAACACGACGCCGAGGTTCTCAATATTCGCAGCAACCTTGCCTTCCTCGGCTTGCACAGCGATCCGGTTTTCCGCCAACTCATCTCCCGAATTGGCCTGCCGCCACTGTGACCCGGCCTTTTTGGGGTTTTGCTTTTGCTAAATACCAAATACTAAGTACTAAATACCCGTTTCCCAATTTTGTGCTCTAATGCTTCATGGAGGTTTTCCCACCATGAAGAAGCAGCTAAAGAAGATCAAGTTGAACCAGGAAACACTGCGAAATCTCACGACCAGCGAACTTTCCAAAGTTGGCGGCGGTTTCTCCCAGCACTGTCCCACCGGCCTTACCTGTCCCGAGTGCGCTCCTCCCTTAAGAGCCAAATGAACGGAGAGGCATGAGTGGAAATCAGTCGAATCAGCCTGAGGTTCTTGAGTCGCGGTTTTAGTGTCGAGATTTGTTTTAGGGTTTGGTCTACCTGGCAATCGAATGAATAACCGTGTACTGAAGTACTCGCTGGTACCCGGACAATTCGCGATATGCCGTCTGTCGGCCCACGAAGCCATTCCGGACTGGGCGCTCCGCGGCGTCTTCCAGTCCGTGACCCGAACATCGGATGAACTCTCGATTGTGTGTCCCGCAGAGAACGTTCCGGTTGGCATGGCAGCCGACGCGCCCTGGATTTGCTTCAAGCTCGCCGGACCATTTCCATTCATGGAAGTGGGTGTGCTGGCGTCATTTGTCGGCCCGCTTGCAAAGCATGGACTTCCAGTTTTCGCGATTGCCACCTTTGATACGGACTACATCCTCATCAAAGAAGAATTCCAGGACCGGGCTATCGACACATTGCGGCAGGCAGGCCACGAACTCATCTCCGGCTGAACTACTGGCGTACCATTGCTCTTGGAAATTTGGTTTTGGAGTTTGCTTTTGCTAAATACCAAATACTAACTAAATACCCTGCCTTCCGGCCTCGCCTGCGCGGAGTGCAACCCGCCAGGCTTGAAAATCAAATAGACAGCCATGGCGGCTCTAACGGGCCGCCATATCACGATAAGCCGGCAAACCGGGAATGCCCTGGGCGTGTGTTACAGCCCGCACAACCGCCTGCGCCATCACTTCAGCGGCAATCGCTCCAATGTGGCCGTGGCTGCCTGTCTTCTTCAATGTTCCGGTGGAGATGGCAAAGATGGTGTCGCCATCAAAAAGCGTATGGACGGGATTGATGGAACGCGCCAGGCCGTCGTGGGCCATCTGCGCAATCTTGGTCATCTGCACCTTCCCAAATGCCGCATTCGTTGCTACGACTCCGATGGTGGTATTGGCCCCGATCTGGCTCGTGACCTGGTAGCCGCGCATGATCTCCGCCATGGAATCGCGCAAGCCGTGGCCGTCCTGGGTCCGCGCTCCGGCAACAATGCGTCCGCTTTTGGGGTTGATCACATCACCCAGCGCGTTCACCGCCACCAGCGCCGCCACCACAATACCGGTGTCGCCAACTTTTGCGGACGCGGCGCCCAGCCCGGACTTCATCGCGGACCCCTGGCCAAAAAGCTTGCCCACCGTGGCGCCCGCTCCGGCGCCCACGTTGCCTTGCGCTATCGTTCCGGATACGGCAGCCACGCACGCCTGATATCCGGATTCGGCATTGGGTCTGATCTTGGCATCGCCGATAGTCAGATCAAACAAGACCGCCGCGGGAACAATCGGCACCACGCCTGCCGCGCCCACCTTGAATCCCAGGCCGTGTTCTTCCAGATAGCGCATCACTCCGGTCGCGGTATCCAGGCCAAAAGCGCTGCCGCCGGAGAGCACGATCGCCTGCACTTGCTCGACGGTATTGACGGGATTCAACAGGTCGGTTTCGCGGGTGCCCGGAGCCGACCCGCGTACATCCACGCCGGCCACCGCGCCTGCTTCACATAAAACCACGGTGCACCCCGTTGGGCGCTGTTTGGAAGTGAAATGGCCAACCTTGATGCCCGCCACATCGGTCAGGCCGCCCGGCCCTAACCAATCCAGCTCATCGGCATTGGGGGCCTCCAGCTTCCTCTCGCGTGCCAGCCCTCGGCCGCCGGCCCCAAGCGCCAGCGTCAATAGAGATTGAGTAAATGTTCTGCGATACATAAAGACAGTATTCTCGCACTTCGCAGTCTTTACCGCATCGCGCGTGCTAAATTGTCCAGTCATGGAGAAGCACGCTCTGCTATTCATCTTTTCAATGTTGATCGCTAGTGCTTTGGGCCGCGCTCAAGATCGCCATCTGCCAGCTCAATCTGCATCGTCACCGCAACTGAGGGGTTTCGATGGAGAAGCGGCCCAACGGTTCGCCCGCCTGGCGCTGGCTTGCGTTCACAAGGAGTATCCCAACAAGCTTGCCCACTCCTTGAATAGTGATGCCGACGTGTCTCCGCCGCGCAAGCTTACTCCGGCCTTTTACGGTTGTTATGATTGGCACTCCTCCGTGCACGGCCACTGGCTGCTCGCTCGCCTGGCCCGGAGCTTTCCCGATGCTTCCTTCACCCCCGAGGCGCGCGCAGCGCTGCAGCAGAGCCTTACCCAGGCCAACATCACGCAGGAAGTTGCCTATTTGAAGGCGGATGGCCGCGCCAGCTTCGAGCGTCCTTACGGTCTTGCCTGGCTGCTGCAACTCGGCGCGGAGCTGCGCGAGTGGGAAAAAACGGACCAGAGTCCGCTGGTTCGTGAGCTTTCCGCGAACCTGCGGCCGTTGGAACAGGCTGCCGCCGAGCGGTTGAAAACGTGGTTGCCCAAACTCTCTCATCCCGTGCGTTCCGGCGAGCACAGCCAGACAGCATTTGCCCTGGGCCTGGTAATCGATTACGCGCGGAACACCGGCGACCGGGACTTCCTGAATCTATTGCTTACAAAGGCGCGGGATTTTTATGCGGCAGACAAAAATTGCCCTCTGGCCTACGAACCTTCAGGAGAGGATTTTCTCTCTCCCTGCCTTGCCGAAGCGGACGTGATGCGGCGCGTCCTGCCGGCAGGCGAATTTGCTGGGTGGCTGGGGCAATTCCTGCCCCAGATTTCGTGCAATGGGTCTGCTTCCTGGCTGCAACCGGAAAAGTCCCCAGACCCATCCGATCCCAAGCTTGCGCACATTGATGGATTGAACCTGAGCCGCGCATGGATGCTGGAAGGAATCGCCGCGGGTCTTTCAAGAACTGACCGCCGGCTGGTCGCCCTGGAAAACTGCGCCGCAGCCCATCGAAGCGCTGGGCTTGCCGCCGTGACCGGCGAGCACTATGAAGGCGGACATTGGTTGGGAAGCTTTGCCGTCTATCTGGTCACGCGCAGGGGTATCTCCGGACAACAGAACTAAGGCTGTGCCTACAACCCATCTCATAAACGCCGCGAATTCCCGGAAGCCTGATTCTGGCCGTCTCGTTTTTGTCCAGATTTCACAAGTCACTCACCTGGACACTTTGCATCGATCATCGGTTCGCCGTTGCCCAATTGATTCGGGGGTAGCGGGTTTGCTAAGGTCGTCGTCATGTCCGAGCATTCCACTGAGCAGGTACGCGAATTGCTCGACTCCCTTTATCGCGTGGATTCAGGACGAATCCTGGCCACTCTGATCCGCTTGCTCGGTGATTTTGATCTTGCCGAGGAGGCGATGCACGAAGCCTTTGCGGCTGCGCTGAGCCTGTGGCCGGGGAGTGGAGTACCCGGCAACCCGCGGCCATGGTTGATTTCGACGGCCCGATTCAAAGCCATTGATACTCTGCGCCGGCGGGCAAGATTTGATGCGTCGCAAGACGAGCTCGTGCGCTATCTCGAAGCGCAATCGAGTTCGGCGGAAAGGTCCAATCAAGAGGACAGCCTTGAGGATGATCGCCTTGAAGACGACCGGCTGCGTCTGATTTTTACCTGCTGTCATCCATCTCTGGCGCCGGAAGCGCGCATTGCGCTCACCTTGCGTGAGGTGTGCGGGCTCACAACCGAGGAGATAGCAAAGGCCTTCCTCATCACTCCGCGTACGCTGGCGCAGCGCATTGTGCGCGCCAAGGCAAAGATTCGAGAGACACCGATTCCCTACGAGGTGCCGGCGCCGCAGGAATTGCCGGAGCGGCTGGGCGCGGTGCTGCAGGTCATCTATCTCGTCTTTAACGAGGGCTATTCGGCTGCGGCGGGAGCGGAGGTTACGCGGGCCGAGCTAACAGCCGAGGCGATTCGACTGGGCCGCTTGCTGGTCGAACTCACGCTAGTCGAACTCCGGCCAGAGCCGGAAGTCCTGGGGTCGGAAATCATGGGGTCGGAAGTGATGGTGTCGGAAGTGATGGCGTCGGAAGTCATGGGGCTGCTTGCCCTGATGTTGCTGCAGGAATCCCGCCGCGCCGCCAGAACCTCTCCGGCCGGAGAGCTGATTTTGCTGGAGAATCAGGACCGCTCGCTCTGGAACCGGGAGCAGATCGCCGAGGGAGTGGCATTGGTGGAGAAAGCCCTCAAGTCCCGCCGCTTCGGCTCCTACACGTTGCAGGCTGCGATTGCGGCCGTTCATGCGGAGGCGGAAACCGTCGCGGCGACCGACTGGCGGCAGATTGCCGCGCTTTACGACCGATTGTTACGAATTCAGCCTTCGCCGGTTGTACAGCTGAATCGTGCCGTGGCAATTGCCATGTGCGAAGGTCCAGAGGCCGGCCTGGCGCATATCGACGCGGTGTTGGAACATGGCGAAATGGCGAATTATTACCTGGCGCATTCAGCCCGTGCGGATATGTGCCGCAGGCTCGGCAGGATAGCTGAGGCTCGGTCTTCGTATGAGAAAGCTCTGGAACTGACCCAACAGGAACCAGAGCGGCAATTCCTGCAGGAGCGGATTCGGCAGTTGAAATAAAAACAAATGGGAAGAAACGAAGAAACAGGGAGGAAGAAAAATTTCCAGGGCGGTTGGTCGAATCCCTGTCCGGCCGTTCGACTATATCGTGAAGGCAGGGCAACCGGCCCGCCTAAAGACTAAAAAATAAAGACCGTTACAGGAGAATGGAGAAATCATGCCACAATATCTGGTTTGTAACTACCTCCCCGACGACTTCGACCCGTCCACCGTAACCGAAGCGATGATCGAAGAGATCCACGCGCTCAACCGCGAATTGATTGCTGCCGGCGTAAGGAAGTTCGCCTGCGGCATTTCCCCGTCCGCCAACGCAAAGACGCTGCGAAAGCAGCCCGACGGCAAGGTGCTCATCACCGATGGACCGTACACCGAGACCAAGGAGCACATGGGCGGATTTTGGATACTGGAAGCCGCCAATATGGATGAGGCGCTCGCATGGGCGAAGAAAGCTGCCATCGCCTGCGATGTGCCCGGCGAGGTGCGCGAGCTTCTTTTCTACCCCGCTCCGGAACAAGGACCCGGCGGAAGCGAGTAAACAACCTGGCCACTGCGGCCTCGGAACACGCGCCTTAGTGACAAGATGGAAGATGAACGAGCCGGCGCGAAGCTACGCCGCCGGCTCCCACATGGAAGGAAGAGGAGAAGAACAGTGAAATACCTCTGTTTTGGCTACTACGACAAAGGCAAATTCGATGGCATGACGGAGAGCGAGCGAAACGCCATGTTCGACGCATGCTTTGATTACGACGACCATCTTCGCGCCAGCGGGCACTGGGCTGGTGGAGAAGCGCTTCAGGGGCCGGAGACCGCCCTGACCCTGTATTGGAAGAACGGCAAGGTGGCAACCACCGACGGCCCCTATGCCGAAACCAAAGAACATCTCGGCGGCATTCTCGTCCTTGAGGCGAGGGACATGAATCATGCTGTACAGCTCATCGGCCGGCATCCGGCTCTGACGTATGGCAACATCTTCGAGATTCGGCCAGCGGCGGACATGAATGAATTGATGAAGGCAAGTGAGCAGCGCCGGCGAAAGAATACTGCACGCTGAACTCGGCGTAACAGAAAGAGGAGGAGACATGAGCCGGGAGAAATTATGCCGCAGTACTTGGTTGCGATTCACCGCACCAGCATCTACCACCCGTCCGTCGAGGGCGAAGCGATGCAACCCGAGTCGCCACGGATTGCCATTGCGTCGTCTTGGTTGACTACCGGCTGGCTCCGGAGACGCGCTATCCCGGCTCGCTTGAGGACAATTACGCTGCGCTCAAATGGGCCCATGCCCATGCGGCGGAACTCGGCATTGATCGCTCCAGGATTGCCGTGGGCGGTGAGAGCGCGGGCGGCGGCCACGCAGCGAGCCTTGCCGGCGTCGCCGGCCTTGCCGCCTGCCTAGATCGGCGTCGGCTCCATTTGACCTGTTCGTCGAAGAAGACATGGAGTATGCGCGGCTGGCTCGTCCATGCCGGAGTCGCAGCCGAACTCCTGGTCGTGCGTGGCGCCTTTCATGGGTTTGACCGCCTCGTGCCGGATGCCGAAGTCTCCAGACAATTCAGCGCGAGTTGGAAGTCTGCGCTACGCAAAGCATTCGCCATTGGCAAAGCTGTTTAGCGGAGAATCCGGAAGTGTCGCGGTGGAGTGCGGGGCAGCTTTGCCCAAAAATTCGTCATCCCGAGGGCCCACCCGCGCACCCGCGCGGGTGGATCGGAGGGACCTTGTGCTCTAATGAAATAACAAAAATGTCAGTCAAATTGTCAGCTCTTCATATCCCGGAGAAGCCGCCAGGGTTGTTGGACAAGTACTCCTGGGTCTACATGCTATCGAGCAGTTCACGGCGGGCACTTTATACCGGCGTTACGAATAATTTGTCTGATCGCGTGTTTCAGCACAAGAATGACATTTTGGATGGTTTCACGAAGAAATATAAGTGCCATCGCCTGGTTTATTACGAGTCGTTTGCCTACATCGGAGAAGCCATTGCTCGGGAAAAAGAAGTCAAGGCATGGCGACGGGAGAAGAAGAATGCTTTGATAGAAACAATGAATCCGCAGTGGAAAGATCTGAGCGAAGGTTGGTATGACGTGAAGGGTCTTCCTCAGGAAGGACAACGCAATGCAGAGAGGAACCGCAAGGTTTCTCCGCATCCCCGGCAAGCCGGGGGTGCCTCGAAATGACGGAGGGACACGGCGACCAAGTACGTCGCCTCGAATACCATTAGAGCGGCAACGTACTATCAGGTCATCAGATCATTTTCAAGGAAGTGGGATGGCTCCCAAAGACTCGACAAAGCCCTCAACGAACTGGACGTAGCGCTGGGTAACGTCATCACGCCTGCGAACGTCGATCAGACGGTCAGCGACTTAGCCAGCCGCCTCGGTTTGATCTACCAGAAGAATGGCAAACCCCAAAATCTGATCTCTGCAGCTTCAAAGTTCTTGTGGATTTGTCGTCGAACGCCAGTCGTGATCTATGACGATAGGGCGAAGACATGCTTGACTAGGTTGAACGCAACCCCCGGAACGACTTACAAGAGTTATAGAGATGCTTGGCAACTAGAGTTTCTGAAATACCAAGCACGAATACAGTCGGCCTGCCTCACACTAGGCAATGGCAGCATTAAGGATTTCTCTCCTAATGGCTCTGCGAAGAGGGGACTAAAATCTGTCGTCCGCAAGAGATGGTTTCACGAGCGAGTTTTCGACAAGTTTCTCTGGTGGAACGGGTCTTAGACTCATCGTGCGGTAGAGTTTTGTGGGGGTGATGTGCAATGGAAGAGGCGGTAGAGCCAGATGGCCGCATCGACAAACTTGAACCGAGGCACAAGGTGACCGATCAAAACTTGCTAAAGCGACTTGAGGAGTCCATGAAGGACGGCGATTGGATTGGACGACCACTTGTGGTCGCCAAGATCAAGCAGGATGGCGGATACAGATACGAGGGTATTACAGGCTGCCACAGAGCTACTGCTGCTATGAACGTTGGACTTCCGATACCAGCGGTGTTTGTGTCGCCCGAAGATATGCGTCCCGAACAATGGGAATTCGTCATGACTCATTCTGAGGATCTGGGTATTCTGTTCGACAAAGTCGAATTGCCGAAAGCCGCAGAACTCATGCGCCAAGAGGCTGTGCTGGGAAACACCGCCGCCGAGGTCAAGCCGCCGAAACGGGATAAGACTAAGGGTCGGCGTTTCAGTGTCAAGCGAGCCGAGCCGCGCTAACTCATGGGTTATACCCTTGCGGAAGGTGCGGTTGTTACAAAACGTGCGGGCTATGTTTTCAGCGGATTCCTTTGTTTTTAATACGAGTGCGGCTGCGCATCACTCCATCATTCTCTCCGTCAGTCCTGTCTAGAAACACACTCCTACGGTGCTAGAACGCAGTTGAAATAAAAAAATAGAGTAAGCTGTCGATTTTCTGCCTCCCGAACGACAATCTGATAACAGAACGATGAGCTGTAGCTCTGAGTCACGGGGAACAGGGAGGAATGGATGAAATACGTGTGTTTGGGATACATCGAGCCAGGAAAATTCGAAGGGATGACCGAGGACGAGCGACACGCGACGTTCGACGAATGCTTTGAGCACAACGACCATCTGCGCGCCAACGGGCATCTTGTCGTCGAAGTACCGCGTCAGCCTCCGCAGACCGCGCTGACCTTGTTACATTTGTGCTCTTCCCACCGAAAAGCCCGCGCGCCAGTTCTTCATTTTGAGGCTTGCTGGTTCGCCGTCTGCATTGGTTGCCCAATAAGATAGGTTACAAATCCAGGCCCGCCTTTCAGGGGAAGCTGGCCCATCGCCCAACGATAGTCTTGGACCGGAATGGAACTGGTCAGTTCGTTCAACTCGGCCAGTGAGTAGACTCGAAAGCATGAAATCAGGCCGTCCCAAAGCGTAAACAACGGGACCAGCGGGACGAGATAGGTGAAGAATAGGCGCGAAACTCGGAACGGGCGAATGAACGGTGTGAGGAAGAACATCAGCAGAACGGCCAGGACGACGGAGAACCCTGCGGAAAACGAGCGGCTCAAAAGTTCTAGAATCACAATTCCCTGATTTGCTTTGACAGCATCGCTCAGAATCTTCCTTGCCTGATCGGCTTCGAAGTGATGAAAGGCGTTGAAGACAGTTCTAACCCCTCGGAGCTCTGATGGAACCGCGGTTGCATCGACAGGAGTTGAAATATATTTCACTTCCGGTATCGAGGCTTCGATTCTCTGAAAGGCCTCCAGGTTTGGAAAAAGATCCGTCAGGCAGACGGTGACGTCGTAATGTTCTTTTTCTGCGAGCATCTTGGCGACCTGGGGGATCGGCCCGCCGCCTCCCGAGCACAGGTCGATTAAAGTCGTTTCGCCCGTTTGTTGTAAGACCTCTTTGACTTTGCTTGAGAACGGCTCGAAAGCCCCGGGATTCAGACTCGCGGTAAAGTGAAGATAGTCCGTCATGAAGCCGCGAATCAGCGACGGAAACCAGGACTGATCTTCAAATTCGAATAAATGAAGGCGGCTCATCCGGACAACTCGTAAATAAAGGTATGTCGCACCGTTGTTATAAGGCTGGAAGAGTATGACATTTCCATTCCCGCCACAGCAAACTTCCGCCCTTTGCGCTCGAAGCATTCCTGGATCAGGCCGCTTACCGTGACCTCCTGCCCGCAGGCGGCCAGGCGGTGATGACGCACATGGCTCCCGGCATGAATCCACGGACTCATGCGAAAGTTTCGCACCAGGATCTCATTGGCCATCCGCAGCAGACGCTCGGGAATGGCGGCCGTGTCCTTCACATCCAGCGGAGCGCAAATGCTGCCAAGAGGTGTTCCCGGCAGGATGGTTGCAGAAGAGGCTACGGGCCGCAACTCCATTTCCGGCAATGGATGAAGCGGGAAGGAGGGCACACCTGCATCGCTGCTTTCCTCCATGGTCACTGTACCTGAGGCGTAGAGCGAACCGTCTTCATGCTTCGCGCTCACCGCCGCGCCGTCACACTGGGCCAATACAGTTTCACCCTCGTAGCAAGGCGCGTGGAAACGCACGTTGAGGCCACCACATGCGAGCCAGCGGGGCCCGAGTCGTTCCAGCACCGCCGGAATTATGTAACCATAGACTGTTACACCCGGCACCAGGCCGCCGCGAAACCCATAAGCGGCCGCGACCCGGTCGTCATGAATTTTATTCTCGGAGTCGGCGGCAGTGTTGTGCGCCCGGACGCGGAAAATGGAGGAAGGCTGGTTCGAGGTCGTCATCGCCGTATCCATAATAACGCTGAAGATCTGAACATTCGAACATCTGATAAATGACCGATAAGATCACTCAATCCATTCGTGAAAGCTACGACCGGCTGGCGGATGAGTATGCGCGCCGGATCTTCAACGAGCTGCAGGGCAAGCCGCTGGACCGGGAACTGCTCAATCGCTTCGCTGTTCAAGTTGCAGGACGTGGCGACGTGTGTGACATGGGCTGTGGTCCGGGTCATGTCGCCCGCCACCTGCGCGATGCGGGCGCAACCGTTTTCGGCCTGGATCTCTCTCCGCAAATGTTGCAACAGGCCCGGCAATTCAGCCCTGACATTTCCTTCCGTGAAGGCAACATGATGGCTCTGGATCTTCAGGATGGAACGCTCGCTGGGATCGCCGCCTTCTATGCCATTGTGAATATTCCTAAGGAGTCTCTGCCGGTGGTGTTTCGCGAAATGGCGCGAGTACTGCAGCCCGGCGGGCTGCTGTTGCTTGCCTTTCACGTTGGCGATGAAGTGCTGCACGAACAGGAGCTGTGGGGCCGCTCTATTTCCATGGATTTCTTTCTCTTTCAGCCCTCGGCAATCCGGCATTCCATGGAGGCCGCCGGGCTTCACATTGAAGAAATCATCGAGCGCGAGCCATACGCCCCGGAAGTCGAGTACCAGAGCCGCCGGGCATACATCTTTGCCCGCAAGCCGGATGTTTCGGCACAATGAATATGAACTGGATTGGAGAGGCTATCATCAAACCACGCGTGATTGATATCGCCATGGATCAAGAACGTGAATCAGGGAATGGCCAATCTTATGGATGACCTGAAGAAACTGGTCGCCCCGCGCGTGCCCCCGTTCGGATGGAGGTCAATAGTAGACCGGTGAGCGCCTTGCCAAAGCATTTTTATACGCGCCATAGCCCGGACGCCTGACCACGCACACAGCATTGTGTCGTTCCACCCAAATACTAGCGGGTGAATGCAGAGAACGTGAGAAAAAATCCAGCGTTGCAGCCAATTTAACTTTTCTTTCTGGCTTAATCAGTGGAGATCAATTAAATCCCTGTCACCAGTGGTAAGGTTTTTGAGGTTTTCGTCTCCATGCCGAAGATGTTCCGGGCCATTTTGGCCCGAACCGCCGACGTTGTCGATGCGCAGCGATTTGAATTTGGCCTTGGCCTGTGTCGCGATCATGCTAACGAAGGGGTTTAGGTGGGGATCTGCACAGGGAGCATAACGGCGGAAAGTGCCCCAGCGCGATTATTCCGGGGTGTTCTCTTTGGGAGGAACCAGGCGGATCATGGCCTTACGCTCTTCAACTGACAGTCCGGCGTATGCTTCCTGCTCTTTGATGCGCGTACGAGCGTCCTCCCAAGCCTGCGCCCGGAGCTTTTGGGAATCGCCCTTTTGGTAGTCGCCCTTCTCGATCCGCCGTGTCAAGGGGGATGATGTATTGAGGAAATCGGTGACTGCGGTCGTATCAGCCTTGGCACGGCCGGCTTCATCACGCTCAAAAGTCGTCACCTTGCGTCCCTTTTCTTGTCCTTCCGGAGTGAATCTTGTTTCGATATCAACGCCGACTTTGTAACCTTGTCCGGCGAGAGCAGCGGCCTTGCCTTCAAAACGGTAGTAGGTGCCAAGGGCCTCATTCTGCATGGCGTTTTGATTCGAGATATTGCGCCGCTCATTGGGATCTGTTCCGAATTCAAGCGCGATCACGTGGCCGGCATCATACCCGGTCCCTGAGGACAATTTGGTACGCAATTTCTGATCCAACTTTCCGCCGATGAGCGTACTGCGCCAGTTGATCACCGTATCAGGGTTCCGCAACGGATAGCGACCGCCATCGGGGCTGGCAGGGTCGACGGCATTGCGCGCAACCAGACCTGTGCGGCGGCCCTGGCTGTCGAATTGCTCCTCAAATTCAAATTCGTGGCGTACGTCCCGCAAATACACGTACTGCTCGGGGTCCTGCTTCAAGCGCAGCCTCCGCACCTCGTTGTACTTTTGCTCCAGCTCCTGATGCTCGCTGGTTCCGGGCTTCGCGCGGTAGAGATTATCCAGAACATTTTCTTCCCGCATCTCCAGTTTGGACCGGCGCCTCGTTTTGGAGCGTTCCTTCTGCGGAGTATTTCCCTGACTAGCTTTTGAGGCTTTCGACTCCGCGCTCTTTGTAGATTTCTTTGAGGTGGGAGGCGTTTCGACGGCCTTCTTTTTGGGTTTGGCTTCTTCAGCGGCTTCCGTCTTTGCCGCTGCCCTTTCCAGATCCTGGGCATCGGCGGCTTCCGCCGTTTCTATCCCCTTCTTCTCTGCCACCGTTTCCTTCGTTGCTGAAGCCTTGTCTTCGGCTTCCGCCTTCTCCTTCTCCTCAGACTTCTTCTTTTCGGCTTCTTCCGCTTCCGCCTTCTCCCGCTCTTGCCGCGACTCTTCAGCCTTGGCAGCCTTTTCTACTGCTTTGTTGTCCTCCTCTTTTGCTTTCTCGACAACCTTGGCTTCAGCTGCTGCCTTTTCCTTTGCCGCAGAGTTCTTCCTCTCCTCTGCTTCTTTTGCTTCCGCCTTCTCCCGCTCTTTCTTCGACTCCTCAGCCTTCGCAGCCTTTTCTTTTGCTTTGTTGTCGGCCTCTTTTTCTCTCTCGACCGCCTTGGCTTCAGTCTCTGCCTTTTCCTTTGCCGCAGCCTTCTTCTTTCCGGCTTCTGCTTCCGCCGTCTCCTGCTCCTTACGCGACTCTTCAGCTTTGGCAGCGTCGGCCTTCTCTTTTGCTTTGTTGTCGGCCTCTTTTTCTCTCTCGACTACCTTGGCTTCAGCCGCCGCCTTTTCCTTTGCCGCAGACTTCTTCTTCTCCTCTGCTTCTTCCGTTTCGGCCTTCTCCTGCGCCTTGTCCGCCTTTTCTGCACCGGCAGCTTCAGCCTTTTCTTTGTCTTTGTCCTTCTCTTCCGGTTCCTTTTCCTTCTCGACAGCCTTGGCTTCGGCTTCTGTCCTCGGCTTCTCCTCGGGCTTCTTCTGCTCTGGTCCGGCCTTCTCCTGCTTCTTGTCCACCTTTTCCGCACCGGCTGTTTCAGCCTTTTCTTTCTCTTTTTCTTCCGGTTCCTTTTCTTTCTCGACAGTCTTGGCTTCGGCTTCTACCTTGGGCTTCTCCTCAGGCTTCTTCTGCTCTCGTTCCGCCTTCTTCTCCTGCTTCTTGTCCACCTTTTCTGCACCGGCGGTTTCAGCCTTTTCTTTCTCTTTTTCTTCCGGTTCTTTTTCTTTCTCGACAGCCTCGGCTTCGGCTTCTATCCTCGGTTTCTCCTCAGGCTTCTTCTGCTCTCGTTCAGCCTTCTCTTGCTTCTTGTCCATCTTTTCTGCGCCGGCGGTTTCAGCCTTTTCTTTCTCCTTCTCTTCCGGTTCTTTTTCTTTCTCGACAGCCTTGGCTTCGACTTCTACCTTGGGCTTCTCCTCAGGGTTCTTCTGTTCTCGTTCCGCCTTCTTCTCCTGCTTCTTGTCCACCTTTTCCGCACTGGTGGCTTCAGCAGTTTCTTTCTCCTTCTCTTCCGGTTCTTTTTCTTTCTCGACAGTCTTGGCTTCGGCTTCTATCCTCGGCTTCTCCTCAGGCTTCTTCTGCTCTCGTTCGGCCTTCTCCTGCTTCTTGTCCACCTTTTCCGCACTGGTGGCTTCAGCAGTTTCTTTCTCTTTTTCTTCCGGTTCTTTTTCTTTCTCGACAGTCTTGGCTTGAGCTTCTACCTTCGGCTTCTCCGCGGGCTTCTTCTGCTCTCGTTCCGCCTTCTCCTGCTTCTTGTCCACCTTTTCTGCACCGGCGGCTTCAGCTTTCTCTTTCTCCTTCTCTTCCGGTTCTTTTTCCTTCTCGACAGCCTTGGCTTCGGCTTCTACCTTTGGCTTCTGCTCAGGCTTCTTCTGCTCTGCTTTTTCTGCACCGGCAGGCTCCGCTTTTTCTTCTTTCTCAATTGTCCCGGCCTCTACTATCTGCTCTATCGGCTTTGTCTTGGCCTCAGGCTCCGGCTTTTCGATTGATTTCGCTTCAGCGGTGTGTTCCGGATTTTTCTCTTCGTGCGTCTTCACTGCCTCAGCCTGGCTCTCTTCGCCCCAGAGATCATCAAGTTTTTGCTGTAATGCATCACTGACAGCAGTTTTTTTTTCCGCTCGCTCGCTTGATTCCTTTACACGCTCGCCTTGAGCCTCGGCCGCCGCCGGCTTCGCAGCATTTTCCTCGCGCAAATGGTCGGCTTGCCTCTGCTCTCGGACTTCTGAATCGGCCTGCTCTTTGGTCCGCAATTCCTGAGCCTCATCTCGCCGGCGATCAATCTTCTCCTCGTAGAGGCGCTCCTCATGGGCAGCATCGTCCTGCGCGTTGCGGCGATCCAGCCGTTCCCTGTCAGCATCGATCCGCTCCTGACGGCGCTCCTCGTGTCGCTCATCCTCCTTGATATTTTCCTGGCGTCTGGCTTCATGTTCCTCATCTTCGGCAACTCTCTGGGCGCGAAGCTCCGCCGAACGTTCTTGCCACTTCGATTCTGAGGAGGAAGATCCGACCGATTCAACCGCATCTACAGCGGCAAAGGGATCGACATAGATCTTTTCTGGTGGCGGAGGCGGAGGGGGCGGCGGTGGAGGTGGTGGCGGAGGAGGAGGCGGCGGAGGCGGAGGGGGTTTAGGGACTTCCTCTTCCACCTTTTCAACCGCGGTGATTGCCTCAATCCCATTCATACTTGTGCGGGCTGCGCCTTCTGAGCGGGCTTACCTGCGATGCTCTGAAGAATTTCAGCTTTGATCTCTTGGGGAACCTCCAGTTCGGAGATGGCGCCGACGATCACCCAGGGAAGCGAATCTAAAATCACGCGCATATAGCCTTCCAACCGGCCACGAAACGGCTGCAGATTGTCGGCAGCAGCCTGCTTCGCCGTCCCCAGATCCGCGGGATTCGCGCGCAGTGCGCGCAAAACGGAGCTCTTCAGGGTGGGATCCTCCGCGCAAGTAGCAGCCATATCCGTGAGTCGCTTTATGAAAGGATCCATGACAACTTTCAGCCACTTCTGCGCTGCGCTCTCGTGTTCCGGCCCGACAGAGTTGAAGTTGGCGCCGGAAGCCGCCGAACGTAAAGGCAGACTCGCCGGAATGGCATTCTGACGCATTGCCGCAATTGGCTCCACGGCCCGGGGAAACCGTTGCTCGGCAATTGTGGAGAGTGCGGCCCATTGTGCTTTTTCCCATATTTCCGCCAGGAATGGATCAAGCGCCGCATGGCCATTCAGGAGAACTTTTTGTACTGCTGCCTTGGCTCCGGCCACGTCAGGCCGCTGGATTGCAAGCAGTTCCTTCACCGCGTAATAAACATGCGAATCTTCCCGCAAATCACCAAGGACCTTCAGAACGCTGCGCTCAATTTCAGCCGATAGCCACTCGCGAGCGTTTTCTTTTTCCGGTTCCTTGGCTGCCATCGGAGCAGGCTGTGGAGCTTTGCCCGCCGGCTCTTCCTCATCCTGACGCCGAGGGGATACATAGGGAACGGCCTCAACGGGAGTAAGTCCCCATTGCAGAGCATTGGCCTGCATTTGCTTGAGTTCTTCCGTCTCTGGAAGCCTTTTGTATTTGATCTCTTCCGCCCGGGTGAGAACGGGTTGTCCGGCATCGCGGTCCAGCAGGATTGCCTGGCCTACTTTCAGGCGGCTATGCGCGAAACGCTGCTGCGCCTCATTCAAATTCAGCTCATCGCTCAATCGCTCGAACCCCACGCGATCCGAGAGCCGCGTGAGGATTTTGATATAGGCATTGTCCATGACGCCGCCTACCAGGCTGCTGGGCCGCTGGTCGAGGATCATAATGCCTTGCCCGAATTTCCGTATTTCGGCAAGCATGGTGTTCAGGTCCTCGGCGCTCTTGCCGCCGACTCCTTCTGTCTGCCCGCCGGCAAGCAGCCGGTGTGCTTCTTCAATCAACATGACGTGCTCGCGTTTTTTGCCGGAGGCTTCCATTTGCCGGGCCTGATATTCAATGTGGCCGGAGAGCTGGGAGACCATGAACGCCATGAGCAGGGCGATATTGGCGGTGTCGCCCAAAGCGCCCAGCTCAACCACTGCCGGGCGCTGCAACAGTTTCTGGAAAAATTCAGTGTTATTGGCGGGCGTATTCAGGATGTAGCCCAGCTTCTTGCCAATCGCGTCAATGCGTACGGTGCTTGCGCCGCGGATGATGCCGATGGTCTCAGCCGATCCCTTATACAGCGTCAAAGCATTTTCATTCAGCTCATCGTGAATGGCGCGGGCGAAATCGGACAAAGTAGGGGCAGCAGCGCCGGGAGTGCCTTTGTCATCCATGCTTTGCGCGCGACCCTTGCCGCAGTAGCGCTCATCGCAATAAAGGCGTTCGAGAGCGGCGTCGTAGATGGAGGGAACGGGATCGGGCATCGCCATTGCGGCCTGAAAGGCGGCCAGAATGCGCGTGGTATGGTTGCGAATGGTTACGCCGGGAGGAACGGAGAAGGGATTGAATTGCAACGTGAAGCCGCTGCGATCTCCCACTGTGAACACGACCATGTCGGTTTTCAATTTTGGCTCGCGCAGCAGAAGACGATATTCATTTCCCGTGGATGGATCGAGCACCAAAAAAGGCATCTGGAGATCGCGCCAGAATTGGATCAACAACGCGAACGCGAGATTGCTTTTACCCGAACCGGGAGCTCCGACCAGCAAAGAGGGCTTCATCAGATCATTGGTGGTGACGTAAAACGGCTGGCCGCCCTTGCCGTTTTCATCTGGCCCGAGATAGTCTTCGCGCTGATACAGGTAGCCTATCCGGATCTTGCGGTCCGTTGGCTTAAATCGGTCGGCTGCCAATGATTCCGGCGGGATCACAAAAGGAGTATCCGAAGTGCTGAGGGCGGAAGTCTGCCCCGGCTGATTGAAGACAGGCAAATGGAACAAGCTCACGGCCTCTTCCGCCGTGACAATGTAACGGAGGTCTACAAGATTTCCGATGGCCGGATTCGGAGGCGTGAATCCCCAGCGCCTTTGAATCAGGAACGTAAGATTGCTGGAAGCCGAAACAACTTCGCCGGGCGTAGGCCGGACTATTTCGGGACGGACCCACCCAAGAGAACCAACCGGATCATCCGTGGCAGGCGAGGACAGAGCAGTGCGAACGGCGCCGATGAGAGCGTCCGGGACCCGGCTCCGGGCCGCAAGCACAACACGCATGCCAAGGAGGCGGTCGCGGTGCGCAACAAGTTTCTGGTAGACATGGCGCCCGCGCTGGACGTAATTCACAAATGAGGCGTTGCTGGCCGCCATTTCTACTTCACCGGACCGGGCTGCCTCGGAAGTCATGATTCCGTCCGGACGGTTCTGACGGTCACCCTGGCTCTGACGGCGATCGAGATCCTCCCCGATGGCCCCAAACCAGCGCGCAGTGTTGGCGACCGGATCCAGCCCAGTCTCGGGATCCAGCCGTAGCGGATTGACTTCAATGCGAATCGCGGAGATGGTTGGGGCTGCAGCCAGGGTTTCGATCAACCCCAGCCAGGGGTCGCGGCGGATATCCGGCCAATAGCGGTGCGGAACATAGTGTAAAGCGATCTGGCGAGACCAGGTCTGGCGGTCTTCGAACTTTCGCAGCTCCACAATGTCCACATCCGCCCAGGCTACGCCGTCAGCACCGGTGAAAAGTGCTGTTTGAAGCGCAGGCGCGGAAAGCCAAACCGGCTGGCCATAGCGAAAGGTTTCTCCTTTGGGGAATCCATGCGCTGCCCGGACGGCAAAGGCCTGCACATCAGCCAGAGCGGTATTTTGGTCGGCGTGCGCGGACCGGCAGAGAATATAGATTCGAACGCGCGAGTCCATGACCGCCTGCTCCGGATGGGCCATGAATTGCAATGCGACGGAACGCTTTACGCCCGCGTCGTGCAGTTCCACAAGATACATCTGGAAACGGTAGAGAACCTCCGCAATCAGACTCTCGCTAGTCTGGTTTTGTTGCGGCGACAGCGCCGGCAAAGCGCGAATTTCAAAGCCGGAAACCGCGTAAAAAAGATTCTCCGTTCCCACCGGTAGCCAGCCGGTATACATGGATGGTGATGGCTGATAAAAAGCAAACGGCCCTGCCATGAACTCCTCCTTTTTGCTACATCATGTAGGGCCGGTAGACCTTCCATGCGAGTGCCGGGACTTTCTGTAAAAGCGGGTTCGACAAGGTGGGTATCTGCAGAGGTGGTCCTACCGGCAGGCCCATGCCACCCAGCATCATGGTCATTTGCCGGTCTTGCTGCATCATGCCGGCCATCATGGTATTAAACATCACGTCCGACTGGCGCATTTGCTCCTGATAGCTTGGGCCGAAATCCCCCTTGCTGTGCTGGTAAGCCTCCATATCTTCTTCCTCTTCCTCCCGCGCCAGGGGATGGTTCGTGACGGCAATCCAGTCGGGGTCCTGCGCGGCCAGCTGTTGCCCATTGGGAGACTCCGCCAACGCTTTGAAAGCCGGCTTACGCTGAAGGAGTTTTTGCCACTCTCTTGCTTTAAACCGCCAACGTTCGCGGACGGCTCCGATGGTCATTAACACCTTCATATCGAGCAGCTCGAGCTTGGAAGGAGTAATAAACCTGAGCAGATTCGGAATCACAGGCATATAGATGGGATTTGCCTGCCGCAGGGGATCCTTGACCATGTCCAAAACGGTTTCGAGCTTTGTGACCTCTTCCGGCATTTCATTCTTCCACAACCAGGCCAGTTCGAAAGGCATGAGCTTTTCCTGCTGCCATGCCTTCAGCTGCATCTCACTCAGCCGGGAAGCAGCCTCTGCGTACTTTGGTCCCCTCAGATAGTTTTGAACCGGCGGTCTTAGACGCTGGAAGGCTTGGATGTCGACTTCCTGCAAATGGCCATACCACCAGAGCATGCGCGTCCACGGTAAAAGGCGGTCTTGCTGTTCCTGTCTGGATTCCGCCAAAGTAACCTGCAAGGTCTCAAGATCAATGGACATGTCTTCATCAATGTCGGGGGACACAATGCGAATGGATCGTCCGCCAGAGTGCAGGGTAGCGGCGCCGGTCTTGTTTGAATTACTTGCATCAAAGCGCGGGATCTCTCTCGGCGGAAAGCCCACAATTCCCATATGTAGAGGATTTAAAGTGATTTCATAATAATCCCGAAAATTCGTGCGGGAGCTGCGGATAGTCAGTTCAATCATTCCAATCGGGGCCACTTTATTGAACCGGCAGACATTCCACGTCCTCTGAAACGGATCACCGTCACGAAGGATTGAGTGATAGACTCCGGGGTAATACTGTGACGTATAACTCTTATCAAGCAACCAGATTGGGTTGCTTGCCCCAGACGGGGTGATTTGCTGCCAGCAGCTAGGCTCAATGCTGTAGAATTTCTCCCATTTCGACATGAGGGCTCCAAGGTTTTTTAGGGGAAGACCGCACTATAGCATATAACCCTGATAATTGCCGGAGCCTCGCCTCGAGTTACGAATCATTCATGGGAAACCACCAGGACCAATCGTGGACCGGAGAGCATAGCCTGCAACTCAGGGATTTTGTCCTTTCTGCGATGACTGCGCTGCAGACCCCTGGGCTCTCCATCGCCGTGGTGCAGGGTGGCGGCATTGTCTATGCGGAAGCCTTTGGCGTGCGGAGCGTCACCAACCCGTTACCTGTAACCGTGCAGACCCGATTCATGATCGGCTCGGCAACCAAGCCCCTGACCACCCTGATGATGGCCAGGGTGGTCGATCAGAAAAAACTCGATTGGTCTACACCAGTCGTGGCGCTGCTCAAGGAATTTGTGCTGGCTGACCACGAGATTACGCAACGGCTCGAGCTGAGGCATGCCGCTTCAAATTGTGTCGGGATGCCCAGGCGGATCGAGTTTCTCTTTAGGTATTCCGGCAGCAACCCGGAGGCGCGTCTGGCGGAAATGAAAAAGATGCAACCGACCACAGGGATTGGCGAGGTGTTTTACTACTCCAATTACCTGTTTGCCGCGGGAGGCTATGCCGCCGCCAGGGCCGTCGCTCCAGACGCCACTCTTGAACAGGCCTTCGAAACCGCGATGACGGACTTTGTCTTCCGGCCGCTCGGGATGAATGATACTTTTCTGCGCCCGGAACCGGCATTGCAAGGCGAGGCAGCCCTGCCTCACGCCAACGATGTGGCCGGCTGTCCCACGGCGATCTCTCTCGAGTTGGAGAAAACCTGCCACAGCCTCTCGCCCGCTGGGGGCGCATGGTCAACCGTACACGACATGGCCAGATACCTGATGTTGGAACTGGGGAATGGCTGCATGCCGGAGGGGACCCGGCTGGTCTCGGAGGAGTCGCTTCTTGAACGGCGCAAAAAGAACACCAAAATTGCTCCGGGCCTCTCCTACGGTTTGGGCCTGTTCGTTTCGGAGGAGTCTGGACCGCGCGTGATTCATCATGGCGGAAATACCCTGGGCTTCTCCAGTGACTTGTTTTTCATTCCTGAGAAGGGCCTCGGCGTCGTCTTGCTAACCAACCAGGGCCTCGCGGTCGGCTTGGTGGCATCTATCCGCCAGCGGGTGTTAGATCTCGTGCTTGGCGCAGGGTCGAAGGCAGAAGAAATTCTGGACGGAGCAATCAAGAAAAGGGCATGGACGGCGAGAACAAATTCTGGTGTAGCCACTGATCCGGTATCCATGGCCTGGATCGACGCGGTACTGGGACTGTATCGCAGCGAAGAACTGGGGAGCGCCCGGATCATCAAGAAAGAAGACAACTACTGGATCCAGTTCGACACTTGGGCCAGCGCTCTAGGATCGGAAACTCTGTATGATGGCAGACATCTGCTGTCCATGACCACTCCTCCATGGTGCGGAAATCTGGTATCCGTAGCCGATACCGGAGAACTCCTTCTGGACGCCGGCTCAATCAAATACGTCTTTCAAAAGCAGTAATACTTTTCTCTGTGCGTTCTCAGTATTTCTGTGCCTCCGCGGTCGATGTTTTCGCATTTGCTGTTGCCGAAGGCCCGCCGTGGCGGGTACCCTTTTCCCTGGTCTCCCATGACCCCAGCAGAACGCGAGTTTGCCTTAACTCAACTGGACCAGTCGCGCGAACGCCTGCTCTCCATCCTGCACGAACTTTCGCGCGATCAGCTTCTTTACCGTCCGGAGCCGGGCCGCTGGTCGATTGCCGAGAACGTGGAGCATCTCATCGTGGTGGAGAAACGCCTGGTAGGCGCCGTTGCCAGGCTCTTGCAGGAGCCTCCTGATTTGTCCCGGCAATGTGAGATCGAAGACGGAGAATTGATCAGGAAGGTTGGGACCGTGGTGTCGCCCGTCCAGGCGCCGGCGCATACATTGCCCACTTTGCGCTGGCCGGCGGAAGAACTGTCGCGGGAATTCGAGACCGCCCGACAGCACACGCGCGATTTCACCAGCGCGGCCAACGTGGACCTACGGCATCACTTCATGCCTCATTTTGTCTTCGGCCACCTGGACTGCTACCAGTGGCTGCTCCTGATCGGAGCGCATTGCAACCGCCACAGCGCGCAATGTGAAGCAGTGAAAGCGGGCCCCGGCTTCCCGCGCTAGATCATCTCCAGGGGTTGCTGTACTGCCTTGAAGCACAGGGAGTTGTCTCACAAAAATAGCTGTCTCTGCCGCTGCCTTTCAATTTTGGCCCGCCGCGGCGGGGCAATTGCGGCGATTTTGGCAATCTCCCGCCAGTCACAGCTCGTTCAATCCGCTCAAAACCGTGGCGGGGCTGTCCCCTGTCACATAGCTGGCTGCAAACACCTACTGCGGAGGCGAGGATGCGGACGAAGACGAGGACGACGGAGTAGACGGAGTAGCAGCCTTCTTCTTTTTTGTCTTTTTGGTGGGAGCGGGGTCGTCGTCAATCACTACCTTCTTAGGCGGCTGAACAGTCTGGGTCTGCTGCACTGGGGCTGGCTTTTGCGCCTGAGTTTCCAAAGCATTGGCCGCCTGGTCGATATACCCGGATAGGCTTCGGCGCGCAGCCTCTAAAGCGGAAGCGTCATTGGCCAGGGGCTCGTATTCTTCTTTCTTGCCGTAGCTCCCGGCTGCATCCGCCAGAGAACTCAGATATTCATACACCACGGTCACATCGTCGTAGAGCTTGAATGTTCTGGAGACGGCGCCGGGAGCGCCTTGAGCATCTCTGATGAGTCCGGGAAGCGCCATGGTGATGTTTTTCTGCAACGATTCAGCCATTCGCTGCAATTGCTGTTTCTCCGTTCCTTCGGCCTTCCATCTTTCAATGCGCAGCCGGGATAGATCGCCGTTAGCTGCTTGGATGGTCTGTTGCAGGGTAGAAAGAATGGCATTCAGATTGGGGCCAGCCGGTTGGCCCGCCGCCTGCGCAAATGTTTGCGGAGGCGCGCCATCGGCGGCCGGCTTTCTGGACTGGGCGGCCAAATCCAGACCCAACGAGAATAGTACGATCACTGCCAGGGCAGTCTTCATTATTAGCTCACTCCTGCCGTTACTTAGATGAGCATAGCGGCTGGGCAGGTTCCTTGAAAAACGACAAACTCCAAAATCTTTCTATCCAGTGCAGTCAATTTTAACGGCAAAGTGGCAGCCGGGACGAGTGGACAACCGGCATAAATTGACAAAATTTGACCATCCCTGCGTGGCGCGGGAGCTGCGTGCCCAGGCCATCGCTGCGAAGGATTATGCTCAAGTCCATGGGAACGCTAAATCCGTTCTCGGGGCAAATTTTTTCGGTGCCACCAACACTTGACAGTCGGTATCTCCACGTCCAATAATTAATGATTAATACTCATAATTGAGTAATAATCATATGCTCTGATTGACTTACGTCTAAATGACCACGCTGCAAAAGCACGCCAAACAAACCGCGCCGGGCCGCCGGGAACGCCGCCGGGTTGAGACGCGGGAAAAGATTTTTCGCGCCGCCATGCGGCTCTTCGCTGAGCACGGATTTTTCGAAACCACCACTGAGGAAATCACGGAAGCCGCGGACGTTGGACAGGGCACATTCTTTAACTATTTCCCCACCAAGCAACATGTGCTCACCGTCCTTTCGGAAAAGCAGATTGAAAAAGTTGTGGCAGCGCGGCATGAGGCGGAGGCCGGCAATGCTTCCATCCAGGATGTGCTGCATCGCTTGATTCACCGCATCGCCGAAGAACCTGGACGCAGCCAGGCCCTCACCCGCAGTCTGATGGCGGCATTCATCTCCAATGATGAGGTGCGTGAACTGGTCAGGGGGAACATGGCGCGCGGGCGTGAGACCTTGGCCGCCATGATGGTTCTTGGTCAGAAGCACGGGGAAATTCGGCGCGACCGGAAACCCGTTGAGCTGGCCATGACATTTCAACGTAGCGTGCTCGGCACTCTGCTGCTCTGGGCCATGCAGCCGCAGGGCGACCTTCATGCCTGGCTGGAAGACACGTTTCGTGATTTCTGGGCAGCGGCAGAAGCGAGAGTGCAAGTTGCTGGAAACAGGGAACCGGGTGCGGCGGAAGTAAAAAACGGAACAGGCAACGGCACAAGAGGAAAGAAATTATGAGCGTACTTAAACAGGTTCCGGAAATTGAACATCATCCAGCGCCCAGCGAGCAGGGGCCGCAACTGCAACCGCCTCCGGGCAGGCCTGTGCGTCGCTCGCGTCGCGGGATTATCTTTCTGGTATTGCTCGCGGTGCTTGCGGGCGCCGGGTTTGCTATCTGGAAGGCATTCTTTTCCACGCCTCCCGTACCGGACAGCATAGTTCTGTTGAGCGGGCGCATTGAGGGTGACGACTCCGCCATCGCGCCCAAGACCAGCGGTCGCATTCTGGAGATTCGCGTGCGTGAAGGTGATTCAGTGCAAGCGGGCGACACCATTGCTGTTCTTGACGATCTGCAGATTCGTGCTCGCGAGGACCAGGCGCGCGCCGCCCTTCAACAGGCTGAAGCCCGGGCCAGATCGGCCCAGGATCAGATTGCTGTGCTCCAGGAGCAGCTCCGGCAAGGCGAGGCGGAAGTGGCCCAGCAGGAGGCCTCTTATCAACTTGCATTATTCGATAAGGAGGCCTATACGCGGCTGGCTAAATCAGGGGCCGTCTCAGAGCGTCAGGGCAAGCAGGCGGAGACAACCGCCGATCAGCAGGCAGCCGCAGTCTCGGCCGCCAGGCGCCGCGTTGCCGCAGTTCGCATGCAGCTTGCCCAGCAGGGAGCGGAAATTGCCAGCGCCAACGCCACCACCCAGCAGGCTCGCGCCCAGCTTGCTGAAGCCCGGGAGAACCAGAACGACCTCATTATTACCGCTCCTTTCAATGGCACCGTCGTCACACGAACCGCTGAACCCGGTGAAGTAGTCGCTCCCGGTACTGCCATCGTGACCCTTCTGGATTTGAGCAAAGTGTACCTCCGAGGCTTCGTGGCTGAGGGAGAAATTGGCAAAGTCAAAGTGGGCCAGCCTGGCCACGTTTATCTGGATTCCAATACCAAACAGCCGATCGACGCCTATGTTTCCCGGATCGACCCGCAAGCCACGTTTACTCCCGAAAACACATACTTCCGCGATGACCGTGTCAAGCAAGTGGTTGGGCTCAAGCTCCAACTCAAGGGCGCTGTGGGATATGCCAAGCCGGGCATGCCCGCGGATGGCGAGATTCTGGTCACCGGAGATCAATGGCCGGAAGGCAAGTGGCGAAAATGACCACCGTGATTCAGGAACCCGCGGTCTTCCAAAATAATGCGGGCGCTTCCACACAGGCAGCCATTCGCGTGACTGGCCTGTGGAAGCGCTATCAGGCTGTCGAGGCCGTTCGTGGAATCAGCTTTGAGGTAAGGAAAGGCGGGATTTTTGGCCTGATCGGTCCGGACGGTGCGGGCAAGACCACCACCTTTCAGATACTCGCGGGAGTTATGGAGGCCACCAGCGGATCTGTTGAAGTGTTCGGCTGGCCGGCCCGGCAAGCGCGCGAGCACACCGGATATCTCACCCAAACCTTCAGCCTCTATCCCGACCTCACGGTCGCTGAAAACATCCGCTACACCGGCGATTTGCGCCGCGTCTCCCGCGATGAGATCGCAGCCCGCAGCCGCGGCTATCTGGAAAGCTTCGGCCTGGATCGTTTTACCGAACGTCTGGCCGGACAGTTGAGCGGCGGCATGAAGCAGAAGCTCGCGCTGGTCTGCGCGCTTGTTCCCCAGCCGCAAGTCTTACTTCTCGATGAGCCCACCACCGGCGTCGACCCGGTTTCACGCCGCGAGTTTTGGGATGCGCTGGCCCACCTGGCTGCGGATGGCTTGACGGTGCTGGTTGCCACTCCATATCTGGACGAAGCGGAAAGATGTCACCGGGTAGCGCTGATGCATGCGGGTGAAATTCAGCAGTTGGGGACTCCGGCAGAGCTGCGGGCTGGCCTGAAAGCCAAGCGCCTCGAATTGCGCACCCGGGATCTGGGCAAGGCGGAACAAGCGCTCTCCGCCCTCAGCGGTCCGGAGAAAGAAATTGTAGACGTGCAGCGCTTCGGCGACCGTTTGGATGTGCTGGCCCATTCGCCCGAAGAGGCAAAAGCGGTCCTGCAGAAAACAATGCGCGGGTTGCAGCTCCCGATCGAAGACATTCACATCGATGAGCCCACACTGGAGAATGTCTTTGTCGCCAGCCTCCGCGCGTTGGGTGAAGAACCCAGGCCCGTGCCGTTCCCCGGCCGCCGCCCGCACGCGCATCGTGAGGGACAGGTGGCAATTGGCGCTGAAAACCTGTGCAAGCAGTTTGGCTCATTCACCGCGGTCAAGGATGTTACCCTGCACATCCGTTATGGCGAGATCTACGGCCTGCTCGGGGCAAACGGCGCAGGCAAAACCACCACCATCAAAATGCTCTGCGGACTGCTCGAACCCACCATCGGCGGCATGGAGTTGACCGGAGAGCGCGGAAACTTGCGCTCCCAGGGTATTCGCCAGCAGATCGGCTACATGTCCCAGAAGTTTTCGCTCTATAACGACCTCTCGGTCCGGGAAAACCTGGAGTTCTTCGCCGGGGTCTATGGCGTGCCGGCGCGGGAGCGCGCGGAAAAAATAAAATGGGTCTTGTCTTTTTCCGGACTCGAAGGCAAGCAGGAACAGATTACCGGCAGCCTGCCCGGAGGTTGGAAACAGCGTGTTGCCTTCGGGGCCTGCATTATGCACGAGCCCAGCGTGCTCTTTCTCGATGAGCCCACCTCCGGTGTCGACCCCCTGGCTCGCCGCGCCTTTTGGCGCATGATCAACCATCTGGCGGATGCTGGCGCCGCAATCCTGGTCACCACGCATTACCTGGAAGAGTCAGAGCAATGCAACCGTCTCGGTTTCATGGCCGCAGGCCAGCTTGTCGCCGAAGGCACCCCGACCGGCATCAAGCGCGGCCAGCCGGGCCACCTGCTGGAGCTTCTCGTGGACCGGCCCCAATCCGCGGCAGATCTTTTGAAACACTATTTGCATCGCTGGCGGGTATCGCTGTTCGGTGATCGCCTTCACGTCATTACGGATGAGAGTGCGCAAGATGCAGAGCGCCAGTTGCGCGAGTGGCTCGCCGCTGGCGGTATCCATGTCCTGAATATTCGCGAAGCCCATTTCTCTCTGGAAGATGTGTTTATCAGCGTCGTAGAAAAGGCCCGCGAACAGGGATTGGCGGCCCCGGAAGACTGAAAGGGAACTTGTATGAGGCGAATTTTTGCCCAGGCCCGCAAAGAGCTGACTCAGATCGTGCGCGACTGGCGTACGCTGACTCTGGCGCTGATACTGCCGCTCGTCCTGCTCTTGTTGCTGAGCACCGCCTACGCGCTCACCGTAAACCATCTTCCCATCGTGGTTCAGGACCTGGATGACTCCGCAGCCTCCCGTGACTTCATTGATGCCTTCCGGGCCTCCGTTGTTTTCGAAGTTGTCTCCTGGCCGGTAAATCGGCAACCGGAAGAAGCCCTGATTGGCAACATCGCGCGCGGAGCTCTGATTATTCCTGCTCACTTTGGCCGGGAAATGGCGCGCGGCAGCAACCCCTCCGTCCAATTGCTGGTGGATGCGGCCGATGCCAACACCGCCAAGCTGACCGCGGGTTATGCCACGCAGGTTACCCAGGCTTACAACCGTCATACCATGGGCGAAAAAAATTCCCCGCCCGTACAGACCGCAATCAGACTTTGGTACAACCCCGGACTCTCATCCAAGAAGTTTTATGGCCCTGGCATCTTTGTGCTCGGCCTCTCCATGTTCCCTCCGCTATTGGCGGCCCTTGCCATGGCCAGGGAAGGTGAGCAGAAGACAATACTGCAAGTCTATGTTTCCAGCATCTCCGCGCACGAGTTTCTGCTGGGCAAAATCCTCGCATTCATGATCGTAGCCATGGCGGAGTGGGTGATCATGATGGTCTTTCTCCTCACCTATTTCGGCCTGACCCTGGCTGGTGATCCAACGCCTTTCTTCATCGCCACTATTCTTTACGTCTTTTGCGTGGCCGCGTTCGGAACCATGGTGGGCGCCACCATCCCCAATCAGGCGGCGGCGCTGCAGGCTGTCGCTTTTGGCGGATTTTTGCTCGTGAATCTACTCTCCGGTTTGATCTTTCCCATCGAAAACATACCTGCGGGCCTGCGCTGGATATCGAACATAGTCTGGGGACGTTATTACATCGAGATCGTCCGTGATGCTCTGCTGCAAGGCGGCGGCTGGCCGGCCGTCTGGTTCAAGGTTTTGATCATTGCAGTCATCGGCTTGCTTTTCTACGCCAACGCATGGCGCAGCATGCGGCGTATGCAACTGAAGGCTTAGTCCATGAAAGATTTTCTCAATAGCATCTTCAATCACCGTGTTCGCGCTCTGGTCCGCAAGGAGTTCGGCCAGATCCGGCGCGACCGCCGTCTGGCCATCTCCCTCATCCTTCCGCCTGTCCTGCAGTTGACGTTGTTCGGTTTTGCTCTGAGCGCCGCCGTATCGAACATGCGCCTGGGCGTGGTGGACGATAGCCGGACGCCGGAGAGCCGCGAGTTGATTGCCAACTTGACGGAAAGCCAGAGTTTTCGTCTTGCGGGTTACTACGATTCCGTGAACCAACTCGGCAGCGCCATCAGCCAGGCCAGGCTCGATGCGGGCGTGGTTGTCCCTTACGACTATGCGCGTGACCTGCATCGTGGCCGCCCCACAACGGTCCAGTTTCTGCTGAATGCCATTAACGCCAACACCGGCACCATCAGCCAGGCCTACGCTCAGGGAGTCGTTCAGAGTTACAACGCCAACCTGCGGGCCCAGGGCATTCACTCGAGCGTTCAAATTGCGGCTGCGGGGGTTAGTCACCGCGGCCAGGTAAGCTTGATGCCGGCTTTTCTGTACAACCCGGGGTTGGTCGATTCCTGGTTCATCGTCACCGGTGTTTTTGGGCTGCTCCTGATTCTGAACAGCTCGCTGATCGCCTCTGCCGCCATGGTCAGGGAACGAGAGGCCGGGACCATTGAGCAATTGCTCATGTCTCCGGCCAGCACCACAGAAATCATCATTGCCAAGATTACGCCTTTATTCGTGCTTCTCTGCGCCATGATGTTGCTGGCCCTGGCAGTCCTCAAGATTGTGTTTCAAGTGCCTTTTCACGGCAAGCTGTTATTCCTGTTCTTTGGCGGCGTCCTTTGCATCCTTTCCGGAATCAGCCTGGGCACAGTGATCGCCACTTTCAGCAAGTCGACCCAGCAGGCGCAGCTGACTGCTTTTTTCGTCAATCCTCCGCTGGTCTCTCTTTCCGGAGCGCTGAACCCTGTGGAAGCCATGCCGCACTGGCTTCAGCCTGCAACCGTGATCAACCCGATTCATCATTTCGCCACCATCGCGCGGGCCGGCCTGCTGAAGGGCGCCGGCTTCGCCGACCTGTGGCCCAATTTCCTGGCTCTGCTCGGATTTACGGTAGTGCTGGTTTCGTTGAGTGTGTGGCGTTTCAGAAAGCAATTGAGCTGATGGAATGATCTGAAAGCCAATTGCCATTTGCCACTTGCTAGTTGCTACATACGAAAGGTGTGATTCAGAGACATGTCTACTCAGGCACGTGAGGTTCTAAGTCAGATTCGAGCATTCGCCGCGGTCCTGGTCTGCCTGCTGGTTCCCCCCGCATCCGCCCAGCTGGGAGCTACGGGAAGCCCATCACAGGGCGCAACGGCAAACCAGCTTCCTCTTTCGGGAAAGGCCGGCCAGAGTGGTTCCGTCACCGCTACGCAGTCCCCGGTTCCGGGAATAACCACCAGCGTCAATACTGTGAATCCGGTGATTCAGGTTCAGGGTCCCTTTGCGGGAAGCGCCCGCAGCACTGCGGCCACCCCATTCTCCGGCAGCCTATCTCTGCGGGAAGCCATTCAGCGCGGCCTTCAATACAACCTGGGTCCGGTGGGCCTGGCTCAGGCAGTGCGTCAGGCTCATGGACAAAGCGTGGTTGTGCGCAGCGCTCTGATGCCTAACCTGAATGGCAGTTTGGCCGAAACCGTGGAACAACTCAATCTGAGGGCGAACGGTGTTCGAATCAGTATTCCGATCCCCGGCGCCAGCTTTCCCAGCATCGTGGGGCCGTTCAATTTTTTTGACCTTCGAGCCAGGCTCACGCAGACCATCTTCGATCGCGCAGCGCTCAGTAACTACCGCTCTGCATCCGAGGTTGTCCGGGCCAACCAACAATCGGTGCGCGATGCCCGGGATTTAGTCGTGCTGGCTGTGGGCGGCGCTTACCTTCAGGTGATTGCCGCAAAGGCGCGCGTCGAATCGGCCCGTGCTCAACTGGAGACCGCCACCGCTCTTTTTCAGCAAACATCGCAGCAGCGGAGCGCGGGAGTGGTCGCGCAGGTTGACGTCGACCGCAGCGAGGTCCAGCAACTCACGCAGAAGCAGCGGCTGGTGTCACTGCAGAATGATCTGGCCAAGCAGAAGATCAATCTTGCCCGCTTGACCGGCCTTCCGCCAAGCGAGCAATACGATGTCTCGGATACTATTCCGTTCGCGCCGTCCACGCCGCTTGTCTTTGAGGACACCTTACGCAAGGCCTTCGAGCAACGCTCAGACCTGAAGGCGGCCGAAGCTCAGGTCCAGGCGGCCAGTCATACGGTCACGGCAGCACATGCCGAACAGTGGCCTTCGCTTGCTGTGAGCGGCGACTACGGCGTGATCGGCGTCAATCCCGCGCAATCTCACGGGACATTTTCTCTCTCGGGGACTTTGCGCGTTCCGCTCTGGCAAGGTGGACGGATCAAGGGAGACGTGGAGCAGGCCAATGCAGGATTGGCGCAACGCCAGGCCGAGCTCGAAGACTTGAAGGGCCAGATTGAAGGTGAACTGCGTGACGCCTACCTCGACCTGCAGGCAGCATCCAGCCAGGTAGAGGTGGCGCAAAGAAATATTCAGGTGTCCAAAGAAACGCTGGATCTGACGCGGCAAAGATTTGAGGCAGGCGTAACCAACAACGTTGAAGTTGTGCAGGCCCAGGAATCTCTCGCCGGCGCGGACCTTGACTACATCAATAGCGTGTTCGCGCACAACCTGGCCAAACTCAGCCTCGCGCGTGCCATGGGAACCGCGGAAGAAAGCTTGCCGGATCTGTTCAAGTGAATTTGTGCGAACAAACCTGATAAAACGATTGCCTCGCTCGCTCTCTTGACATATATATATTGCTAGATATATATATCACATATGACCAAGATCGATTCTCAAGCCTTTCTCCCCCTCAAGACCCAGTGGTTCCACATCATGCTCTCGCTTGCGGGTGGAGAACAGCACGGCTACGGAATCATGCAGGAAGTCCTCCAGCGTACTACTGGAAAAGTGCGGCTGTGGCCGGCAACGCTGTATGGATCGATCAAGCGCCTGATTGATGCGGAACTAATCGAGGAATCCGACGAACGGCCAGCGCCTGAATTGGACGATGCCCGACGCCGCTATTATCGGCTCACATCCCTTGGCCGGCGTGTGCTGGACGCGGAGTGCGAGCGCCTGCAGGAATTAGTCCACGCAATTCGAGTCAAGCAATCTATGGTGACGGAATGAGCTTCGCATCCCGCATCTACCGCCGGTTGGCCCAGGCTTTTCCGCACGAATTCAAATTGGTTTATGGCACAGAGGTGCTGCAATTGGGAGAGGATGTTGTGGAACAGACAGCCAGGAGGTATGGGGCTGCCGGGCTGGTCCGGCTGATTGCGGACATCGCGATTCGCGTACCGCTCGAACACCTGAGCGAGATGCGTCGCGATATGCGGTATGCCTGGCGATCGCTGATCAAGTCGCCCGGATTCGCTCTCGTGGGCATCCTTTCGATGGGAATCGGAATGGGGCTCACGACCATGGTGTACAACTCCAAATGGCAATTGATATCTCGTGAACTGCCCGCAGCGGAGAATGCCAGACGTCTGGTGATGCCGGAGAAGCCGGTCTCCTATTACTACATCGAGCAATACCGGGATCAAAAGAGCCTGTTCACCGGGGTCGCCGCGTTTCAGACGGGCATCCCATTCAATGTCACCTTTCAGGGCGATGTGAATGTGAAACCGCAGCGCATTTTCGGGCAACTTGTGTCCGCCGATTATTTTTCCGTCCTCGGCGTCCCACCCCAGCGCGGACGAATGCTCAGCGCCGCTCTTGACAAGCCACGCGATGCCCCGGTTGTGGTGGTGAGTGATCGCTTCTGGCGCAATCGCCTCAACTCCTCGCCCAACGCGGTGGGACAGACGCTTCGCCTGAACGGACAACCGGCCACCATCGTGGGAGTCGCTCCGAAGGATTTCAATGGCGCTCTTTCCATCTATCCCGCTGAGCTGTTCGTTCCCATCACAGCCCCGGTCGCGCTCGCTCCGGAGCTTGCGAACGATGTGCTGCATCAACGCAATGCCAGGGAGTTCCTCGCCATGATGTGTCTGGCGCCCGGCGTCACCATGGAATCCGCGGAAGCCGCTCTCGATGCGGTCACGCGTCATCTCGACGAGCAGGATCCTTCGGCTCCGGTACCCGCTGATAAAGGCAGACGCGTCACCTTACTCTTGGCCGGTACCATGGTGCCGCTTCCGCGCAACTTGAAGCTCGTGGTAACCGGATTCTATCTCGCGCTGATGGCGCTGATCATGGCCATTGCGTGCATGAATCTGGCGAACATGCTGCTCGCGCGCGGCGCCAATCGCCGAAAGGAGTTGTCAATTCGCCTGGCCGTCGGGGCCAGCCGTTTTCGGCTTGTCCGGCAGATGATGACCGAAGGCATTTTGCTCTCCCTGCTGGGCGGCATCGCAGGATTCGCGCTCGCTTATCTTATCTCTGTGCTGAACTCGCAGTTCACTATGCCCACGGCGGTGCCCACCGAACGAGTACCAACTCCGGATTGGCACGTGGCCATCTTCGTCTTCGCCCTCGCCATCGTGTGCGGCATCGGATTCAGCCTGGCGCCCGCCCTGCGGGCAACGAAAGGCGATATGACCCCGGGCCTCAAACAAGGCTCGGCGCTTCAGTTGCCTGGATACATGCGCTTCGGCCTGCGCAACTTGCTCATGGTGGCACAGGTTACCGGGTCCCTCATGCTCCTGCTGATTACAGGGTTCCTGGTCCTGGGAATTAGCCAGGTGAGTAGCATCCAAACCAGGTTCGATTCGCATGCAATGTATCTCCTCTCCATCGATCCGGTGCGTGAGGGTTACACGCCTGAAAAGGCCCAGGCTCTATTCGAGAAACTTCCCCAACAGCTCAAGACCGTCGGCGCGGTGAGCAGCGTTGTCATGGCGGCGCAGGCGCCCTTTTCGATCCAGGATGAAGATGCCGCCATCCAACTGACTGCGGAAGATTCGCCCGGGGCCTCGCGGGTCCGGATATCCGCGATTGAGGAAACTGTCGGCGCGGGTTATTTTGCCGCTCTGAGCGAGCCCATGCTGGCCGGCAGGGAGTTCGTGGAACTGGATCAACGCAGCCAGGCAGACGGTTCGCAGGCCTTGCCCGCCGTACTGAACCAGAGTGCGGCACGCGGATTTTTCGGAAACGGAAATGCGATCGGGAAGCGCATTCGGGACGATAAGCAGTCCTATGAAGTGGTCGGCGTGGTCCAGGACTTGAAGAGCGGCATAGGGATGAGCCAATCCATAGTTTATGTACCGTTGACGCAGCGCAATTTTGCCCGGCCACCGGCCGATGGGATGACCATCATGGTGCGGTCGGATGCGGGAACCGATGTGCTGGCCGGCATTCGCAGCCAGATCGCTTCCATGGATCCCAACCTGACGATCTTCGATGCGCGAACGCTCAGCGACTACCTGGAATTGAGCCGATCCTCCGAGCGTTTCGCTCTCAACACCTATGGCGGAATTGGGGTGTTCGGCCTGGTATTGGCCGCAATCGGACTCGCAGGGCTCACCGCCTACGCGGTTGCGCAAAGACGCAAGGAGATCGGAATTCGCATAGCCCTGGGCGCGCGTAAGGCGCAGGTGCTGCGGCTGGTGCTGCGCGAAGGTACGGCTCTGGTAAGCATTGGAACGGTTCTCGGATTCCTGGGCGCGTTCGCCATGGCAAAAATACTTTCGTCGCTGATCAGCGTCTTTGTAGAGTCGTTCAAGGTTGCCACCAACGATCCGCGCTTGCTTCTTGGTGCGCCATTGCTGCTGGCTGCTCTGGCCATGCTTGCCTGTTATCTGCCCGCGCGGAGGGCGGCCCAGATAGATCCGCTTCGGGCACTTCGTGAGGAGTAGAGCTGGTTTTTGGTTTTGCAGTTACTGATTGCCGGCTGCCAACGGCCATTCGCTCTGTTTTTATTGCCAAAACCTGGGTTATACTCACCACGTTCGGAAGGCCAACGCTGGAGGGAAATTATGTTTCACCTTATCTGGTATGTTTTGATTGGGCTAATCTCCGGGGTTATCGCGAAACATGTCATGCACGTGCACATGACGATTTTCTGGACGATCGTGCTCGGCATCATCGGATCGATCATCGGCGGCGCCGTCACTCATATGTTTTTGCGCCCGAAGAACAACCGATTTCATCCTGCCGGCCTCATTTTTTCAACTCTGGGCGCGATCCTGGTTCTCTACATTTGCTATAAGCTCAAGATTCGTCTTCCCGATGTCAACCCGTTCTAGCTCATCGACAATTTAGCCTCGTATCCAGTCGTTGATCTCGTGCGTGGTTAGTTTGTCGAGACCCTTTCGCTTCGGCATTTTCTTGTAAAGACTTGCGGCATCGGAAGAGGTTTGCTTTTGATTTTCAAGGGCTCAATTACCAAATTACCCGATTACCGATTCTCTGTATGGGTAAGGCCGCCTTCAACCCAACGGTGGTAACACTCTCGTTAACGCGGGCACAACGATAAAAACCCCCACGCGCTCTGCAAACGCGTGGGGGTTTCCCTGGGCCACCTTCCCATCGTTGCCACTATTGGCCAAAGGCAACGCGGGATCCTGATCCTGGAGGTACGCAGGTGTACGTCACCTCTTGGCCGGGAGTGGCCGCAAGGGCCCGCAACCCGGCGTCGGAAATGGCAGTAATTCCGTCACTGGCAAAGAAGTTGCCGGAATTGGGATCGTACAGATAGCCGTTGATTGCGCCATTCTGCACCACCTTGGCCACCAGGTCACACTCTGTTACAAGCCCACCGAGCGACTTCGAGACAAACTGCGCCCCTGCCCGTTGTTTGAGGAGGTTAATGCGCGAGCCGACAGCGCTGCCGTTGGTGCCGGTCAGGGTTACCTGCTGGCCAACAATAGGCGCCAGATCACTGTCAAACGCGAGCACGAACTGCTCCACGTCGCGCCGCGTTCCATCCGGATTCAGCAGCGGGAAGCCGCTCGTCAGATTCGGACGGAAAACCGCTGCAGTGAAGAAGCGGAACAAGGTATCAATCGAGCCATCGTTCGTGAATCCGAATCCTCGGACTTGACTGCCTGTGTGCCCGCTGTCCGGCGCGTCAAAGGTGTCTACTTTAGGATCGCCGAACATGCCAACCTTGGCATACATATTGCGCAGATGAGGGATCTTGAAGTTCTGCGAGATCACTCCCTCAAAGCTGGCATGTTTGCTGGTGCCGAATTCACCTTCTGCCGGATCCAGTTCATGGCAGCCGTTACAGGTAAACCCTTCAAAGGTCGTGAGCAAGGAGCCGGCGATTGGCACATTCAGTCCATCGGCCGTACGTGGACCCATATAGAAGTCCCGCCCACGCTGCTGTGAGGCATTCAGCGAGTTGTCCAGGTTGCGCACCGGATTGGGCGGTGGCAGCACCTGCAACTGGAAGTCAGTGAACTGCTGCATCTCGGCCGCGGACGGCTGGTCCACGCTACCGACCAGCCCCTGGAAGGCGACGATGAAGTTATTGAACGATAAATTCGAATCGAAGGCATCCACGCCAAAGAATCCATTCGAGCGGTCGCCACGCCAGTGCATGGCCCCGGAGTTTTTCAGGCCCCGCAAGGTCTGCGTCGTCATGGGCCCCTTCATAGGATGGAAGACATTGATCTGGCCGGTGCCATTAATAGGGCCGCGGAAATTGAACAAAATTTTTCCCGCCGCAATGGACGCCGGATCCCCAAAATTGATGGGGATGGGGTTGCTGGTTACGGGATTATCAGGATTGCCGAGGTCCCAGGCGATGTCATCCATGTCTCCGAAAATGTGGCAGCTCGCGCAGGAAGCTTCGCCGTTTCCCGAGAACCGCGTCGCGTCATACAGCATGGGCCTGCCCTGGACCACGGATGCGGGTTCCGGATTGGGCAACGGCAATTGCGCGATCTCCTGGCTTGCATTGAGATCAACCACCTTGACTGCATCATCAAAGCGCGTCATTACATAGAGCCGGTTGCGGGCCTCGTCCAATACCACGCCGCTTGGGCCGCCACCGCTCACGGGAATGTAATTGGCGCTGATGACCGTGGGATCAAAGGTGTTGTTCTCCAGCGCTGTGGTATCAAACACGCCGATCTTGCTGGAGCCGAAAGCGGCAACATAGAGCGTCTTGCCGTCACTGCTTACCGCCATGTCCAGGGGCATGGACAAGCTGTGGGTCTTGGCCGTGGGATCAAAGCCTGGGCTGCCCGCCAGCTTGGTGTAATCAATGTGCTTGTTGAGATGGATCGGATTGACTGAGGAGCCGGAGATCACGGTGATGCGTGCCTCGGCTAAATGACCCTGCACCGTGTGCCCACCAAAAACGCCGGGACCCTCGAACCGGACCTGGTTCTGGGCGTCAGTATTGGAAACATACAAGTGCCCGGTCGCCGGATTGGTGATCATGTTGAACAACGTGGTGCCCACGTGGCCGAAGGACGCTGTCTGCGTGAGTCCATTCGCATCCACGGCAAAGACGTCCAGGTCCGGCAAAGTGAAACGTATCGCGTTGTCCCAGACGCGATGCAGTTCGTCTTCCCAGTGTCCGGTGCCGTTGTTGAATTTGACAATCAGGGCCACTTCCGGCGCTTGCTCGCCAATCGAATCTGTCGGCGGGCCAGGGTTGCCCCCAGGTGAGACGGAGCCGTCCGGGGCCAGACATGGCTGGTTGGGTTTAAAGCCCGGGCAGACCATGGGCTCCAGGACCACCGTTGTCTGGTTGCCGGTCTTGAATCCTGCCACGTAGACGGTGTTCTTATCAGGACTGACCGCGAGCGCCCGCGGAGTATCCGTGAAGAAGCTCATGATCTTCAGCGGCGAGCCTCCTAGTGTCGTGCCCAGATTGGCGGGATCGAATACCCAAACATCTGCACGCGCCACACCGGGTGTGGTCAATTGCGGGTCGCCGGCTCCTGGGATGTTCGCAATGGAGGGGTCTGTGCGCTGCTGTCCACGATGAGCAGTGGTGATGAAGGCGCGCGCCGGCGAACCGGCAAACACGATGTCCCGAGGCTCATCGCCTACCAGTAAAGTGCGCGTGACATGTGCCGTTCCAGTTAAACTCACCACGCTCACGCTGTCCGAAAGGTGATTCACCACCCAGACCTCGCTGTTGTTCCGTGGCGCCACCGCCACCGGCTCCATCCCAACCGGGACGCGGCTTTGCAGGGCAAGGCCGGCGGCTGTGATATTGAAGATCTCCAGTGTGCCATTGGGTGTATTCACCGCAAACAGCCTGGTCCCGTCCGGTGACATGGCAATCGGGCGCACCTGTCCGCTTTCAAATTCAACAAAGGAAGGTCCGTTGGAGGAAGCAGAGACGTGATGGTTGAACAACTGCACGCTGATGAGCGCGGAGGCAGTCATCAGCGGCAACAGGATGAAGAACCATGCTCTGGGTTTGATCTTTTCCTGGAGAACTCGGCGCATGGAAACGCTCCTTTCTCTGTGCTGAGCTTTCCGCCGATTCCAGGCGGTAGTAGCCGGGAAGACGCCGGAACCGCGGCTGGCAACAGAGTCTACCACAAAACCATCCCACTCAATCATTTTATTGAGCAACCAGTCAGTTATTTTATCGAATGAGCCTGGAGGAGAAGCTCAATCGCGTACATGCTTGATTCTTAGAGGTTTATGGCTTTCCGTTGCGATGCTGATCGAGATGTATTGCACTCGGTACGTCTGGGGTAGGTAGTCAGCCGTGTAGGTTTGTATGTAGCGGCACCGTAGCACGCGTGTGGCGGGCTGGCGAACGCAGCAGCCCGTGTGACAGGATGTCGATGAACCGCTCCACCACCTCGTCGTCGGAAACCCCAAGAGTGCCGCTTCCGTGCATGACGCTCTCGATCACGAAATAGGTATGGAAGTAGAAATAAATCATGGCCATCACCAGAGCCGGGTCCTGGCCGCACCAGCCTGGTTTTTGCCGGATCGTATTGGCCGCTGGTCCCAGCAAACGGCGGAACTGTCCCGGCACATCCTGAAAGGCCTTAAGGAAGTGCCGGTTCTTGAACTCAACCACGTCTATGTACATCAGCAGCCAGTATTCCGCATCGTCGTACACCATGGAGCGCATGGCGGCGGCAAAGATCCTCAAATCGCGCTTGGAAAACGGCTCTTCCAAGATCCTGAAAACTCTTTCCAGGAATTTGCGCATGGAGTAGCGATAGCTGCGCACCAGGCCCTCGAAAATGGCTTCCTTGTTGGAATAATAGTTGTAGATCGCGCCCTGGGAGACTTGAGCTTTCTCTGCAATATCGCGAATGTTGGTGCCGTGAAAGCCCTGTTTGGTGAATAACTCCAGGGCCGCAGCCTCGATTCGAAGCTGGTTTTCGTCGATCCGCTCTTTCGGTATTTCGGGCAGAAAGAGGATTGGACGTCTTGCCGGGTCCTCGCCGTTTGCATTTCCCGAATGGTTTGGCGGCAGGTCCGGTGGCAGGTTCCAAAGCCGCCCGGAAAGAAAGCGGATGTAGTCAATTCGCTCGCGCTCCGCGTGATGGAGCATCGGCTGTCTGGCTGAGGAGTCCTTGCTTTTCTTGTGCAGGTTCTTCAGCGGCGCTTCTGTGGGGCACTGCCAGAGTCCATGGAACAGAAGCTCAATGAATTTTTCCGTTGCCTGCTCATCGGAAAGGCCCAGATGCTGTTCTCCCTGCATATATCGTTCCATCAGAAAGTAGGTGAAGAAGTAAGCATAGATTGAGCCCAGCACGAAACCCGGATCCTCGCCCCGCCAGCCCACCGGCTTTTTCATCTGATCCAGGAGCGGTCCCCACACCCGGCGAAGCTGCTGTGGCAGATCATGAAACACCTCCAGGAAGTGCTGGTTCTTGAATTCGATTATGTCGCTGAGGACCAGGAGAAAGTATTCAGGTTCCTCATACAGCGCGGAGCGGATGGCTGAAGCCATCGCCTTGATGCCGTCTTTGGATAAAGGATTCTTCACCTTGCCCAGGGCCTGCTCGCGCCACTCGTTCAAGTGGGAGCGATACTTCTGTGCAAGGCTGGCGAAGATAGCCTCTTTACTGGAGAAATAGGTGTAGATGGTTCCGGTGGATGCGCCGATTTTTTGCGCGATATCTCGATTGTTGGTCCCGTGAAAGCCCTGTGTAGTAAAAAGTTCCAGGGCTGCGGCTTCAATCCGTCTCTGGTTTTCTTCCGTCCGCTCTTTAGCAATCTTGGGCACAGTTCCTTGACGATGATCATAATATAGTCCAATGTCAGGCTCGCCGCGGTAAGGTCGTTCATGGTGAAAGGATGCGTCAGCATCCGTGGAAGCGGGCCTTTTGAGGCTTGGCGCCAAAAATCGAAGTGCTCCCGACTCAACAGCTTCGCCGGAAAACTTTCTCGAAGGCGTTCTATTGAGTGAAGTGGAGCATTTCCCATCTTCAGAATGGGTTTATCTGCGGGTCTCAGCGAGATCGGTGGCCGCTGGTTGAGCGGCTGCTGCTTCCACCTGTTCGGCGGTTACGGTGGCGGCGCGGTGAATCTTGAGCTTGCCCGATTCAAACACTTTAGTCATGGCAGCCACTACGTAGGGATCGAATTTGGTATTGGCGAGTGAGTTGATAATGCGGACCACGTATTCCGCATCCATCGCGGCCTGGTAGGGGCGATTGGTGGTCATAGCATCGAATGTATCGGCCACCATGATGATGCGCGGCATCAATGGAAGCTGGTCGCCCTTGAGTCCGAAAGGGTATCCGCGGCCATCCAGAGATTCGTGGTGGAGCTCAATGCCGGGCAGCATGTCCTTCAGCATTTCTACCGGACGCAAGATCGCCGCGCCCTTGGTAGTGTGGGTCTTCATGATTTCAAACTCTTCGGGGGTCAGCGCGCCCGGTTTTTTCAGAATACGGTCCTCAATGCCGATCTTGCCTACGTCGTGGAGCTGTGCTGAGATGCGTATTTTTTCCACTTCTTCGTCGCTCAATCCCATCTCCTTAGCGATGATGACCGAGTAACGGGTCACGCGATCGGAATGACCTTTGGTATAGGGATCTTTTTCGTCGACTGCGCCGGCCAGCATCTGGATGGAACTGAGAAAGAGCGCCTTGTTTTCCTGAGCTGCCTTGCGCAGATCAAAGACAAAGCGCTCAAGATCATCGGTCATGCTATTGAACGTCTGAGCGAGCTCGCCGATTTCAGTGCGGCTCTTCAAGTGCACGCGCTGGGAGAAATCACCACCGGCGATGGCGCGACTCGATTCGGTCAAGATCTGCAGCGGAGTGGTAAGACGCCGGGCTGCCAGGATCCCCACGCAAATGCTGAAGGCAATGGCTACGCACAGGAAGAAGAGCGCGGCACGTTGCATCTGAAAGATGTCACTGTAGGCTGCTGCCTGGGTCCTTTGCGCCACAACCGCCCAACCCAGACCGGGGACGGGATCGTACGTCCCCAGCATGTCGGTTTTGTTCTTGCCGTCCTGCAGCCAGGAAAATTCTTTGGTGACAGCGCCAATATGAGCATTACTGCTCTGCTCGACGAAGCTCTTGACCAGCTCGTTGGTGCTCATGTCCTGGCCGGTTGCATATTTTTCGTTGGGAGAGGCCACCAGACGCCCGGAGTGGTCCACGACAAAGGTGTCCAGCCCTTCCTGGCTTTTTGCTTCCTGAAGCTTTCTCACCAGATACTGGAGGTCAATCACCAGTTCCAGGGCCCCTAGATAGATTTCATGACTTCCCACCGGACGGCACACCACCATCACGGTGCGGGTTTCCTTGCCTGATCCTATGGAGAGTGCCTCGCCGGTGTACTGGCGTTCTTCGCGAGAGGCGGCCAATCCGTGCTCCAGCTCTTTTTCTATGAAGGCATCCGGGGCCAGCGTGCCTACGGACATGAAATGGCCTTCCGTATTGACCAGACGCGCGTAAGGGACAATGGAGTCAGGATTCTCAATGTAATTCTGGAGAAGCGCCCTGACTTCCGGAGCTTCAACGCGTGCGCCGCTCAAATCACCACCGCTGGTTACTTGCACCGAATAGGTCAGGCTGGCAAGGGTGGAGAGGATGTCCTTCTGCCGCAACGCCACATCCTGAGCTAGAGAAGATGTGACCGTGTTCTGAAGCAACTTTTCATTGCGCTGCAGCGCTTCCTGGTTCATGTCTACGACCTTGCGGGCGTAGAAATACAGAGGCACAACGGCGACTGCAATGAGGACGCCGATGATCAGATATAGAATGCGGACTCGCGACGGAAGTGGCAGCTTCATAAAGGGCTAATGGTGCTATCGATCCTTAGCTGAGGTAGAGTAAGTCTAAACGCGAAAAGAATTTAGGACTTAGTTACCGAAGTACCCGTCCCTGATTGCCAGAATCGCCTGGAACTGGAGAAATTAGTGAGTTTTGATTTTGTGATTTGTGAATTAGAAGCCCCCAAAGGACCTCACCACTGATCCCTCTGAGCTACTCGGAGCGCAAAACGGAGGCGGGATCGATGCGGGCAATGCGCGCCGTGGGCGCAAGGCTGGCCACCAGTACGGCGGCCAACAGGAGGATGAGAATCGCGCCGAAGGTTACAGGGTCGTGAGGGCGCACTCCGTAGAGCTCAGTTCTGATGATGCGTACGGTGAACAATGCCAGTCCTAACCCTGCGGCGATCCCCCATCCCGCTGCCAGGATGCCGGCCTTGCCGATCTCAACTATCGTGCGCTGCAAGGTGGAGCCCAGCGCCATGCGGATGCCGATCTCGCGGGTCCGCTGGGTCACCAGGTTGGAGACGAGTCCATAGACACCGATCAGGGAAAGCATCAAGGCCAATCCTGCCAGGACAGCCAGGAGAATAACCTCAGTCCTTTGGTGTTCCAGTGCTTTATTCTCAAGGTCGCGCATATTGTGAAAGCCGGCAAAGGTAAGCGCGGGAGCGGCTTCTTCTAAAGCCTTCTGCATGGCGCCGGCAAGGCTCGAAACAGGACCACGCGTGCGGACGATCCAACTGGGCTGGAACCAGGTGTGCGCAATGTTTGCCATGTTTTGATCCGTCTGGGCCCCAGGAAGGTAGTACGTGGGCTCGCTGGCCAAAGGCGCAGTCTGCTCCAGACCTGGACGTTTCGCAACATCGGCGACGAGACCAACCACGGTCAGAGTTGGTCCAGCTTTAGAGGTTTTGAGATGACGTTGCACGGCATCTTCCCCTCCCAGGTACTGGCGCGCAAAGCTGACGTTTACAATGGCCACTCGCTCACTGCCAGACGTGTCGTTTTCTGTGAATGCGCGGCCCATGAGCACAGGAATTCGCAGCGTCTGGAAATACTCGGGAGTTACATAGACGGCGCTGCTCGCCCATCCCGTGCCGGCTTGCGCCCCGTCGGCGACTAGAATACCGTTGTTTAGTCCCCGCTCATAAGGGAGACTCAAGCCGACCGCGGCCGACTCCACCCCCGGTATGCGATGCATAGCTGCCACGCTTGTGTTCAACAGCTTTTGGAAGGCAGCCGCATCGTGATAGCGTGCGTCATCCAAAGAGACCCGAGCTGTCATTACGTTACTGGGGTCGAACCCGGGCGGCAGTGTTTTCAAATGCACAAGGGTGCGAATCAGCAGTCCCGCTGTAGACAGCAGCACAACCGTGAGAGTAACCTCCGCTGCAATCAAGAACTGGCGCGTGCGGCGCCCGCCCGCTTCGCCCACTGATCTTCCGGAATTGGCCCCCATGGAGGTGCGCAGGTCGACCCGGGAGGCTTCCAGCGCGGGCAATATGCCAATCATGAGCGCAGTGCAAAATGAGACGGCAACAGCAAAACCCATTACGCGAAGATCGAGGTTTGCTCCGCCGACCGGCAACATCTCCGGCGCGAGTAGCTTGCACAGGAAATCCAAAATACCCACCGCCACAATAAGGCCGGCGCCGGCGCCGGTCAGAACCAGCAGCAGGGGCTCCATCATGACTTGCCGCAGAATCGCCGCGCCGGTAGCGCCCAGAGCCAGGCGAGTAGCCATCTCAGGACGCCGGCGCAGCACCCGCACCAGCATCAGACCGGCAAGGTTGGCGCAGGCAATCAGCAGAATAAAACCCACGGCGGACATAAGAATGATTGTGGGCAACCGCGCCGGCCGGGCCAGGTCCTGCTGCAGGGGAAGCGCCTGCAGCCAGACTTCGCCATTCTTCTGGCCTCTGGTGAAATCAATCAGGTAGCTAGGATGAAGCGGACGCAATTGGGCGTCTACTTGTTGCCACGTTGTCCCTTCATGCAGGCGCAGGATAATGCTGTAATTGTTGCCACTCCCTTCGCCGGACCGGCTCGGTTGCAAGGGAGTCCACACATCCGCCGATTGGGGTGTCTGCGAATTGGCCGGCAAAACACCCACTACAGTATGGGGCGCGCCTTTCAATAGAATGGTCTGGCCAAAAATTTGTGGATCCAGCGTAAATGCTGACTTCCATAACGCATAAGACAGAAGTGCGACCCTGGGGCCGCTGGGCCGGTCTTCTTCCTCGGTAAAGCTGCGTCCTATGATAGGGTGTATACCCAACACTTCAAAATAGTGCGCGGACACCTTTTGCTGCTCCACATAGCGAACAGTCTTGTCCGTCTGGAGGTTCACCCCGGTGGTTCCGTCGTATGCCGCTGCCTGAACTGCCGGAACGCTGTCACGTACCAACTCCCAGGTCTCTCCATCGTGGCTATTATCGTCTTCCGAGAATGCCTGGCCGGCACGCGTAGCTCCACTTTTGTGCGCAACCAGGGCAGCAAGGAGTTCAGGCTGCGAATACGGCAAGGGACGGAAGAACAGAGCGTCCACAAAGCTGAAGACAGCGGCATTCGCACCGATACCAAGCGCAAGAGTCAGGACACATACGGTGGTGAAACCCGGCGCTTTGCGCAACTGACGGACAGCATACCGCAAATCGGCAATAACATTCTCCAGAGTTGGCCACCGCCAAACTTCCCGGCTACGCTCTTCCAGCAAGAGCGTGTTGCCAAACGCCCGGCGAGCCATTGTGATCGCGTCCTCCCGGGACATCCCGCCCGCCATCAACTCTTCAGTCTTCTCTTCCAGGTGCTCCTGAATTTCCCGGGAGAGATCGGAATAGAGGTGGCCACGTCGAAAGATTCGTTTGAATGCACTCATGATCTACCTCATGACTTTGCGGGCGTTAGCACGCGAGTAATTCCTTCCAGTGTGCGCTCAAAGCTGGATATTTCCTTTTCCACGTGCTTACGCCCTGCGGGCGTGACCTGATAGATACGCACGCGGCGGTTCGTCGCAGAAATACCCCATTCGGCTTTGACCCAGCCTTCCTTGAGCATTCGCTGCAAGGCTGGGTAAAGAGAGCCTTCTTCAACCTGAAGCAAGTCCTTGGAGGTCTGCTTGATGTGCTGCGCCAGGGCGTAGCCGTGAAGAGGCTTTCGTTTCAGGGTCTGGAGGATCATCATTTCCAGAGCGCCAGGAAAGAGATCGCGGGGTTCGGGATTCTTCATAGTCAGGAAGTCGATAGGGCTTGTTTATACAAGGCATAGAGTAACAAGGGATAGACGAGAATAGCAAAGGAAAGTTAGCGGGAGATTGCCGAAACTTAGAGAAATTTGGAATTTTGACTTTTGATTTGTGAGTTGTAGACACTCCGAACACCTGACCGCGGATCCCCAGACGGGGCTGATCCCGGTAATCACGGCCTGCGAAGAGCCAAGGGCCAAAGGCTTATCGTTAAGAATCTATCCCTCAACCTTGCCCGGTCTGGTCATTAGTTCGCGGATGGCATCCAGGGGAGCTTTGCCGTCGTGCAGGATGGCGTACATCTGTTCAGTGATGGGCATTTCAACCCCGTACTTCTTGGCCAGGCCGATGGCGGCATTGGTAGTGAGGACACCCTCAGCCACCATGCCATGCATTCCGGCGATGATCTGCTTTAGTTGCTGTCCCTGACCCAGCGCCACGCCCACGCTACGGTTGCGGGAGAGCCCCCCGGTGCAGGTAAGCACCAGATCGCCCATCCCGGCCAGACCTGCCATGGTCTGAGGCTTTGCGCCACAGGCTGCGGCAAGCCGCGTTATCTCCGCCAGGCCGCGCGTGACCAGTGCAGCAACGGAGTTGTGTCCCAGGTCCAATCCGTGGCAGATGCCGGCGGCAATGGCAATCACATTCTTGAGGGCGCCGCCCAACTCCACCCCGATCAGGTCATCGTTCATGTAAACGCGGAAGCCGGGATCACTGAATTCTTTTTGCACAATCGCGGCGAGAGAAAGATCGGTCGAAGCCACAGTCAGGGCCGTGGGGTCACCTTTTGCGACTTCTTTGGCGAAAGTGGGGCCGCTCATCGCGGCGATCCGGGGAGTGAATCCGGAAAACCGGCTTACCACTTCGTGAATGACCTCACTCATGCGCAACAGCGTATCGTTTTCGATTCCCTTGGTAGCGCTCACAAAGAGCATTTGGGGAAGCAGCCACTGGGCCATGTGCTCGAATGTCCGGCGGCAGTGGTGTGAAGGCATTACGCTGACTACGATCTCGGCCCCGGACAAAGCTTCTCTCAGATCGTTGGTTGGCTTCACGCACGGCGGAATGGGAAATTCGGGAAGAAAGAGGCTGTTGACGCGCGATTGTTCCAGGGTGGCACAGACTTCCTTCTCGTAAGCCCACAGCCGCACCTCATGCTTGCCGGGCCGTCCGGCAACGATGGCCAGGGCCGTCCCCCAGGCGCCGGCGCCGATCACCGCAATGCGGCTCACGATTGTTTCTCCGCGAGCGGCGCCTGCTTCTTCCCCAGGCGGTTTTCATTTCCCGCGAACAAACGCCGGATATTCTGGTGATGTTTGGTGATAACGAGAATGCAGGTGGCGCATACCGGAAGCAAGGTGCCCCAATCGGCTCCCCAGCGCCGATCCTGCAAATGGTGAGCAGCATCTTCCAGAAAGTATGCAGCAATGGGGAAGGCGATCGTTGCCAGAATGGAGCCGAGCGAGACATAGCGCGAGATGGCAACAACGACGATGAAAATAATAACGGAGACCAGGAGAGCCTTGGGGAAGAGAAGAACAAAGACGCCCAGGGCCGTAGCCACACCCTTGCCACCTCTGAATTTGAGCCAAACGGGAAAGACGTGACCTATAACGGCAGCCAGCGCCGCGACGGCCATCATGTTCGTGACGAAGTCGCGTGGCGTATGGAGGATGGTGAGGTCATCTCTCCCGCTGAGATTGTGAGCAAAATTCTGAGCTAAGAGCACTGCCACAAGTCCTTTGCAGGCATCGAGCGCCAACGTCAGGATTCCCAGCCCCCTGGCGCCGGACCTGGCCACGTTGGTGGCGCCGATATTGCCGCTGCCCGACTGCCGGATATCTTCACCACGAAAAATTTTGACCAGCAGATAACCGAAGGGTATGGACCCTAGCAAATAAGAGACAGCGGCAACAACGATGTAGTGAGATAGCATTGCCTTGAGTTATTGCAGCGGGAAACGTTCCAGTTTTGTATAGCGCGCGCCGTCCCGCATGATCTGGCTTTGATATAAAAAGAATTCTTGCGCAGTCATTGTACCGAACCGCGGAAGCTCCTCAGCGCCAAGCCGCTCGTGGAGCAGACGAAAGCAGTGGCGGTTGTCTTCCGGAGCCCGGGCCAGCGTGAGATGGGCATGGTAGGCGCGCTTTTCGCGGGCGATGCCGAGCTTTTCCACGGCCGCCTCAATGGCCGACGCAAGCTGGGGAAGGGCATCGCCGCCGTTCACGCCCGCCCAGAACACACGCGCTGATTTTGGGGCAGGGAAGAAGCCGGTCGCTTTGAACTCCACCGGGAATGGCTTAGCTTTGATTGGAGTGAGCGCGGTCTTGATCTCCGCAACTTTGGCATCTTTCACTTCGCCCACAAACTTCAGCGTCACATGCAGGGACTCCACGCGGGCCCAGCGCGCGTCCGGCGCAAGCTGGCGCACACGGTCGACATATCGCTTTAAATGTTCGCGAATTTCTGCGGGAATGTCGAGGGCAATGAAGAGGCGCACGTTTACATCAGCTTTCGCCGGATCATGTCCAAAGCCTGCGTGGTCGCCCATTGACGAATCAGGTCGCGGTCGCCGGGAAAATGGCGCTCAATCACGTCAGTAGACTTGCCGTCAGACACGGCGTGGAAAACCAGTCCCACCGGCTTTTCCTCCGTGCCCCCGGCCGGACCCGCAATGCCGGTAACACCCACGCCCAATGATGATTTGCAGCGTTTGCGAATGCCCTCCGCCAGCGCTTCCGCAACCTGGCGGCTCACAGCGCCATGTTCGGCAATCATCAAGGGAGGTACGTCCGCCAGCGACGATTTGAGCGAATTGTCATAGACGACGGCCCCGCCCAGAAAGTGGCGCGAGCTGCCGGGGACGGAGGTGATCCGCTGTGAAACCATGCCGCCGGTACACGACTCGGCAATGGACAAAGTCTGCCCGCGCATTTGCAGATAGTAGCCCACAATCTGCTCCAGGGTCTCGCCCCTGGTAGAGAAGACCGTCTCATCAAATTCATCTTCGAGTTGGGACGCAAGCGCATCTACTCTTGTTTGCGCTTCTTCAAGGGTTGCTGCCTGAGCGCGCAGGTGAAAATGAATCTCGCCGCGATGGGCGAGAATCGTGGTTTCAATGTCAGGGCACTTCGTATAGATCGTCGCCGCCCGACGGTCAGCCTCGGATTCCGGAATCAGCGCAATCTTGAGCAGCCGCGTGGCAATATGAAGCGCAGGAAGCACTGCCCGCAGGCGCGCCATGCACTGCTCTTCAAACATAGGATGGATCTCCCGGGGAGGGCCGGGCAACAGCAGAAGAATCTTCTTTTCTCCTGAAAACTCAGTCTGCAAAAACTGTCCGGGTGCGCTGCCACGCGGGTTCTTCAGCACCTCGGCCCCGGCAATCACATCTGCCTGCTTCAGGTTATTTTCCGCCATCTTAATACGGCGCGAGGCAAAGCGAGCGTGGAGCCAGGCTACAATTTCGGGATCACGCCTAATTTCTACCCCTAGAGCCTCCGCAGCTGCTTCACGAGTCAGATCATCTTCGGTGGGCCCGAGCCCGCCCATGAGGATCACGATGTCAGCGCGGGAAAGAGCGATGCGGATGGCGCTGACCAGATCGGATCGGCGATCGCCAACCACGGTTTTGAAGTCCAGGTTGACACCCAATTCATTCAGCTTGCCGGTCAGGAAAAGGGAATTCGTGTCCTGCTTGAAAGCAGTCAGCAGCTCTGAGCCGATAGCGACAATTTCTGCGTTCACGTTAGATGAGCGGCAACGCCTGAATGCCCCAGGTGAGGTGGAAGACAGCGTTGGTAGTGGCCAGCACTGCGCCGCCGGTTCGGGTGAAGGCCAGACCGACCAGGCCTTGTCCGGCGACGGCCAGCGACGCCTTCTTGTCAGGAGTAATTCTTACAATGCCGCGCTTTCCGGCAAGTGAGGCAGCCACATAAAGATTCCCGGCAGCATCAAAGGCAAGTCCCTGCGGACGCCCAAGGCCACGGTAGAAAGTGGCTACCGAGCCATGCGGATCAACCGAATAAACGGCATCAAAGCTGGAAGTGGTGGGGCCGGTTACGTAAAGAGTGCCATCGGGAGAAAAGGCCAGATGATAGGCAGCCACGCTGGGCTCGAGCGTGGCGAAAACGAAAATCTGCTGATCTTTCGCGATGCGCCAGATGGTGCCGGTACGGTCGCCCACGTAAAGGTTCTGGTGGCGGTCGAAGGCGATGCCGGTGGCGATGCCCATGCCTTCCGCATAGGTGCTCATCGTACCGTTGGGCGCAACGCGGTACACAGTGCCGTCATACCGCGAAGACACGTACATCTGCCCCTGGGGATCGAAGGCTATGCCGGTCGCGTTCATCAGATCAGAAAGGAATGGACGCACGTTGTAATTGGTGTCGACTTTGAAAATGGAGACCGGGACCTTTTGTCCTCTCGGACCGGAAAAGGTGACATAGACATTGCCTTCGAGGTCCAATGCCGGATTGCTGACCGGATGGAGATTTTCCGCGATAGGCTGGGCAATCTTCATCTCCCGGCCGTTGCTTACGTTTCCATTGGCCTGGATGGTAACCTGCCCGGAGTGTGCGCCAAAAGGCACGCGGGCAATCACAAAGTCCTCTGAACTGATTACGATGGCGCCGGGGGTGCCGCTGAAATTCACTTCGGGCCGCCCCAGCTTGGGAGGCTTCAGGGCCTTGCCGATAATCCTGACCTCGCCTCCGGGCAGAGAGGCCGCGGGATCGATGGACTCGATGAAGGGATGGCCATCGACATTTCTCTTGCCCAGCAACGTTTCGGAGATGCCCATGAGAGTATGCGTTTATTGCGATATTAGGTGCAGCCAAATCTGGAGCACGGCAAGCGTATAGATTCCTGCTCCCACATCATCCATCATAATGCCAGTTCCACCCGGAAGTCTCTCCAGGCGGCGAAGTGGGAATGGCTTGGTGATATCGAACCCACGAAAGAGTATAAAACTCGCCAAAAGGTATTTCCAATCAAGGGGAACGGCGATGAGAGAGATCATCTGGCCGGCTACTTCATCAATCACCACAAAACCGGGGTCTTTGCGTCCGCTTTCCTGGGCTACAACCGTGGACGGGGGTATCCCCAGCAGAGTGACGGCCAGTGCCGCAATGATTTCAACGGAAATGAGCCAACTGGGGGCAATGAACTGAGAGGCTCCCCACCAGCACAGAATGGTAACGGCGGAAGCGTAACTGCCGGGACCGGGGCGCAGATGGCCGACACCAAAGAAGGTGGCAAGCAGCCATGATCCTCGGGACCTCTTATCAGCGGTCATCAGTATCAGTTTTCTCTGATTTCAGGCTTTCCAGTTTTTCTGGATCGGTCACAGGAGTAGAGATCACGTAACCGCCGCTGGCCCATTTGCCCAGATCAATCAGCCGGCAGCGGTCACTGCAAAAAGGGAAGTTATCGTCGCTGGCCAGCACCAGCGTCCGGCATGTGGGGCAACGGAGAGAAGAAATCTTCTTGGGCATTTTGCATCTTCTGGTGCAGGCTTGAAGGTGTGCTCCCGCCTCCAGGCTGCCAAGAACCCCTGGTTCATTCGATGACGCGCGCTACCAGATCGTACTCATGCGCCTCAGTGATTTCGCAGCGATAGAACTCGCCCGCTGTGAGTTCCTCATGGCGGCCGGAATCATTGATAAAGAGCTTGCCGTCAATTTCCGGCGCATGCATCTCGCTGCGGCCTTCCCACAACAGCTCCGTTTCTTCTGACGGCCCAAGCGCCAGCACATCCAATTGCCGGCCTACGAGCTTTGCCTTGTTGCGTTTGCTGATTTGTCGCTGGAGTTGCATCAGCTTCTTGCGCCGGCGTTCAATTTCACGCTGTGGAACTTTGTTTTCCAGATGCCAGGCTGCCGAACCGTCCTCGTCGGAATAGCTGAAGACGCCCAGCCAGTCAAACTGTGCCGCCGTCACGAACTCGCACAGCTCATGAAAGTCCTGATCAGTTTCGCCGGGGAAGCCGACAATGAATGATGTACGCAGCGTCAGATTGGGAATGGCGCGGCGCATCTTCTCGATGGATTTCAGGAAGATATCTGCGCCCGCTCCGCGCTTCATCCGCTTGAGTACGGAAGCGGAAGCATGTTGCAGTGGAACATCAATGTAGGAACAGATTTTTTCATTACCGGCGATGGTTTCCATCAGCCTGCCTGTGATCTTGTTGGGGTAAGCATAGAGAAACCGCACCCACCGCAGATCCTGGATTTGAGCCAGGCGCTGCAGCAACAGCGGCAGCCCATCCTTGAGGCCAAGGTCCTCTCCGTAACAAGTAGTGTCCTGGCCAATGAGGGTAATCTCGCGCACACCGTTGGCGGCCAGCCGCTCTGCTTCCGCAATCACTGACTCAAAGTGGCGCGAGCGAAATTTGCCGCGAAGCTGAGGAATGATGCAGAAACCGCAGGGATGGTCGCAGCCCTCAGCGATCTTGATGTAGGCGGAGGCTCTTGGCGTGGCCAGGATGCGCGGGGTGTTCTCGTTATAAAGATAGTTTGGCAGATCGGCGATCGCGCCATCCCATTCTGCGCGGGAGAAACGTCCCTGCGCCTGGCGCACTTCACCTTCCGCGCGCGAGTGCACCCCAGACTTAAGGGACTGGCTCGCGGACGTGGAATTCAGGATGACAAATGGGCCGTCGTTCGCGACTGTGGAATTCGCCAGGGCAATCCCTGACGCAGCCAGGATATTTTCCAGTTCGCCGGTGCCAACCACGGCGTCCACTTCCGGAATGTTCCTCTGGATCTCGTGGCGGTAACGTTCCACCAGGCATCCGGCTACGATCAACTTTTTCGCTCTGCCGCTGGTCTTGTGCCGCGCCATTTCCAGAATGGTGTCCACGGATTCCTGCTTGGCGGTATCAATGAAGGAGCAGGTGTTTACCACGATCACATCCGCGTCTTCAGCACGGGAGGTGATCTGGGCCCCGCTGCTCTGAAGCATTCCCATCATAACCTCACTGTCCACCAGATTTTTGGGACAGCCCAGGCTCACAAACCCAACTTTGAGGGGCTTGGATTCAGGGGCAGATTGCTCCTGAACAGGCGGCATTGTGAGAGTCTCTGTGGGCATGCGCTCTTCTTATTTTAGCATTGCGATTCAGCTAGCATCCGCGTTCACCAGTAATATCGAGAAGAGCTGAACTGCTTAAGCGTATGCGAAGGAACTGAGTGGATGCGGAGGGACGATCCCGTATTTGGCGGCGAGGAACTGCTGCAACTTGCCGGGCAGCACTGCACTCAGTTCCTGCCAGGTCAGGACCTTGCAGCGCGTCCTGAGCTCCGCGTAGCGGACGCAACGCATGATGGCGTGCCATGCCTCGATCAGGTCCGGGCGCCTTGCATCGGCAATCACGCAAAAACTCGCATCGGATGCATGCGCTGCCAGCACATTGCGGATGAGTTGGTAGGAAATATACTGATTGCCTGACCGGGGAAGCGCCTCTACATCAAAGACCTTATTCAAGTCCCGGTAGGACTCGACCACCGCGGGATTTTTCTTCTGGAAATCACCTTCTGTCAGTTTGGCCTCGACGAACAAGCGGCCTAACGTCAGGTCTACCTCTGTTTGGTCGGTCCTGCTGCTCAGTAGTGGGACGCGGGCCTTACAGCCGAACTCTGGGACGTCGGTAGTGTCCGTTCCAAGAAGGGAGGCCACACTCTGGCTGCTGCACACGCCGGGACAGCAGAAGATATTCATCAGCAGCGCGTCAGAACTCATGGAGGAATCCAGTTCCCGCCATTTGCGATCAGCGGCAGGAAGGGATTTGCGGCCGCGGCTATGAATCTTGTTCAACCGCCGGGCCCATTCCGGACGCTTTAGCACGGCGGCGTAACTAGCGGCAAAGAAGTTGCCGTGGCGTTTGCCATCTTCCTCCGGGGCATAGACAATCACCGGAGTTGAGCCATAGCTCTCAACATGGCTGAGATGATTTTCCCTGGCAAAAGCCGCATTTCGCGCGCACAATTCCTGGCGAAGCCGGCTGCTACAACCTGCGAGTCTGGACGCCATGGAGACTCTGAGTTTACAGTAACGGGGCTGGTGCTTGTACAATTTGCGGTCAAATCTCGAAGATCATGAGGGAGACTGGAGAAATGCGAACCAAGAGAATGTTTCTGCTAAAGGTGCTGTTTCTGGCGGCCGTGGTTTTGTTGGCCTTGTCGGCTGCCTCAGCCAAGGACGCCAAAGCGCCGAAATCTGTCACGGTGAATCTGCAAAATGGCCAGGGAGCGAGCGTTGGCACGGCTACGCTCTCCAAAGCCGCGCAAGGCGTGAAGATCAAACTGAACGTTCACGATCTGCCGCCTGGGGAGCACGGCATTCACGTACATCAGGCGGCCAAATGCGAGGGGCCTGATTTCAAGTCAGCCGGCCCGCATTTTAATCCGGACGGCAAGAAACATGGACTGCAGAATCCGGATGGTCCGCATGCCGGCGATGTTCCGAGTTTTACGGTGGATGCCCAGGGCAAATCCAAAGCCACTCTAATTGCTCCCAACGTCACGCTGGGAGACGACCCGCACTCTGTCTTTACCGGTGGAGCAACGGCACTGGTAATTCATGCCAAAGCCGACGATGGCAAGACTGACCCTTCCGGTAACTCTGGTGACAGAATCGCCTGCGGCGTGATCAATAAATGATCGGGTGCTGAGAAACGAGCGAAAATCAAGGTCTTTTGCTCAAAACCTCACCACAGATGACTGTGATGCCACAGATCCGCACAGATGAGCCAAGAGGAACAGCAATCAATACATGCCGACTGAAGAATCCAATGGTTCAGATGTTTTTGGTGGTCTTGTTTTTAGTGGAAATCAGTCGAATCATTGTCATCCGTAGCAGGTTTTTTGCTGCTTGCCGGCTACTTCTTTGCTACTAATTCTTCGTATAGTTCCGGCAAACGCATGGCGTCTTCGGCGGAGCCGGCAAAGCGCGCGCGCTCGTAGTGCTCAGTAAAGACGACGACATTCTTCTGCGTCTCCGGATCGTGGATTGAGGACGCGAATTCAACCGGGGTCTGCGCAGGAGTCTTGCGCATGCCTCTGCGCGCCATGACTTTTAACATGCGCCCGTACCACAAGCTGGCGGAAGTACTGGGCGCGCCTTGCGGGTTCTTGAGGAGCTTGGCCCTGCTGAAGGCGCGCCAGGCACGAGGTATAAACGGCAGCGCAATGATGGCCAGTCCCAGCATGCAAATCACGATCATGTTGCCGGAGCTGACTGCGCCTCGCATGCTGCGCACACGCCGCAAGAGCTGCCGATATTTCCGTATGTACCATGTGCGCAAGTTGCCTTGCAGATTACTGGCGCCGGCGCCAATCGCTGAGCCCAGGCGCACCTGGCGGCTGAAGTCATAGTTGACGATCCATTCACGCCACATCTCCTGCAGCGCGTCCATGTACAACGCCAGGCGGGATGAAACGTCAGTCCCGGGCTGAGCCGCCACAGAAGGAGTTGGATCAAATGTGACCCAGCCATATTCCGGAAAGAAGGCTTCCACCCAGGAATGAGCATCACGTCCCCGAATAATGTAGGTCTGATTCAGGTCGTTGTATTCGCCGCCGCGAAAACCATTCACTACGCGGGACGGTATGCCGAGAGTGCGCAACAGGATCGCCATGGACGAGGCAAAATATTCGCAATGGCCTTTCTTGCGTTCGAACAGAAAATGAGCCAACGGATCGGCTTCGTCACCGGGCAGATCCAGGGTGTAACCCAGATTCTTGCGCAGATAAGCTTCAATGGCCTTGGCGCGGGTGTAGTTCGAATCCGCTGAAGATGTGATCTTCCTCGCGAGGGAGGGAATCCGTGGATCGAGTCCGGGCGGAAGTCCGAGGTAGTTGATCTTGAGGCCGGGAGGGTAGTCCTGGGAATTTGAATTTCGTACCAGTGGCGATGGGTCCGTCGTATCGGCTTCGCCTTCGTAAACATCAATGGATGCAGAGCCGTCAGCCTTAGTAACTGAGCCACCGTTGGAAATCACCACTTCGTTGTAAGGACCTTGCACTCGTACCGGTGTTGAGGCGAGAAAGAAAATATAGCTGCCTACCGGTTCCATGACCACGCGGTATCCGAGCGTCTGGCGATGCGGAATGGAATATATGGGAGAGTCGTAGAAGCGCAATGCCCAAAGGTCAACAGGCACATTATGCATGGGGCGTACGGCAGCCAGGTCGCGCATCGGATTGGACCATCGGCGGCCATCGAAGCTGCCCAGCGAGATGCCGCGCCACTTGATATCCGGCGGCAACACGCCGTGCAGGACCTGCACGTGCATCACCGGCGAGGTTGATTGCTGGATTCTGCCGATTCCGCCCAGGCTCACGTTGTCACTGAATCCGGCGACAAAGTCGGTCTGACTTCCCAGGGTTTGCAGGTATCCGCCCATCGTCATGCGCGGCAGGATGAAGAAGATGACCACGCTGACGGCAATGGTGGCGATCGCCAGGAGCCCGGCAACGGCATAAAGGGAGCGATGGAACTTGTTTTCGTTCGCAGGTGAAACAGCAATGATGCGCGCTTCCCGCTCGGACCTCCGCATCTCCATGCTCACGAAAGTGGACATTGCAGTGAGCATAAATAGGCAAAAAGTGAACAGAAACACTGTATCGGCAGTCAGCACGGCCGCTGCCAGCACCATGAGGAATGAGAGTATTGCCAGATAAAGTAGATCGCGGTCCCGTTGCACGGAAAAGATCTTGATGACCATGATGAACAGCACCATGTGCACGGTGGCGCTGACAAAACTCTGGGAAAGAAGAAAATAGTCGAGGGCATAAAAGACGAAGTACAGCAGCGTAAAAACACTCGTGCAATGCTCCGGAATCACGACTGTTCTGCCCTTGAGCAGGTGATATCCGCGCAGCAGAAGCGCAAAGGCCACCAGAGCGAGCGAAATCGCATCCAGCTTGGCCGTGCCTGCAAGCGCGCAAAATCCCATCACCAGCAACAGGTAAAGAGATCCCTGGAAGAATCTCTCCGCAATGGTTACGGGTGGCCGGGCCGTTTGGGCAATAGCAGACACGCTATCTATTCTGCTTGAATCCGGGGACAGAAGGAAAGCATTTCCGGCAAAACAGAGGAACGAAAGAGCGATGACCCGCGAGATGTTAAAATCAAAACGCCGGGTCCCGCGCAACGCAATCCCGCCAATCCCGCCAGGTCCGGAAGGAAGCAACGGTAACGGGCTAGTGCGTGTGCAGCGGGGCGCCCGGTTGAAAAACTTCAGGTGCGCCAATCTGCACGATTCGCAGAGGCCCGGTAGACAGAGGTCATCCCAGGCACGGTTCTTTACCGCGTCCAGTCACTTCAAGATCATTCAGGTTGAACTTTAAGATTTCGTAGTCGAAAATAGCAGCTTATCCCTAGTCTGGAGAAATCTATTGGCAAATCTTACTCGGGCGAAGATTTCTGCCCTGGGCACTTTTGTACCTCCTCGTCTGCTGACCAATGCTGATCTGGAAAAGATGGTCGAAACCACGGACAAGTGGATACTTGAGCGGACCGGCATCCGTCAGCGGCACATCGTTGATAAGGGTATTGGCACTTCGCATCTCGCGGTGGAGGCCGCCAAAAGAGCGCTTGCGGAACGAGGGATTTCCGCTAGTGAACTGGAGGCTATTTTTCTGGCCACCGTTACTCCAGACATGATGTTTCCCGCTACCGCCTGCCTGGTGCAGGACAGGCTCGGGGCAAAAGGGGCCTGGGGTTTTGATATCTCTGCCGCCTGCTCAGGATTTGTCTATGCCCTGCAGACCGGGGCCAAGTTTGTTGAGTCGGGCGCGCACAAGAAGGTGATGGTGATCGGCTCGGATGTAATGTCCTCCATTATCGACTACACAGACCGCGCCACCTGCGTGATTTTTGGCGACGGCGCTGGGGCTGTCTTGATCGAACCCGCTGACGGCGACTATGGCTTCATCGATTTCCATCACGAAGTGGATGGGTCAGGGGGGTGCTCGCTCTACATGCCGGCGGGCGGCAGCTTGCATCCCGCAACGCACGAAACCGTGGACAAGAAGATGCATTTTGTCCACCAGGACGGCCAGGCGGTGTTCAAATATGCGGTGCGCAAAATGGTCGAGGCTTCAGAAACCGTGCTCAAACGCAATGGGCTTACCGGTGAAGACGTAAATCTGTTCGTGCCGCACCAGGCCAACAAGCGCATCATCTCGTCGTCAGCCGAGCGGATGGGTCTGCGCGACGAGCAGATCCTCATCAACATAGACGAGTATGGCAACACCACTGCAGGAACCATTCCCCTTGGCTTGGAATCTGCGCGACGGCAAGGGCGCCTCAAGAAAGGTGATCTGGTGCTGATTGCCTCAGTAGGGGCCGGATTTACGGTGGGTGCGACGCTTTTTCGCTGGGCGTACTGACTCAACACCTGCCAGGAGGCACTTGCCTCCGTGGTAGGGTGTTAGCTCTTGCCCTTGATATCATCCCGTCGCTTGGCGGAGTCTTTCGGTACTTGAGGCTCCGTCATGTTCACAGGATCGAGGATCTCCTCAATTTCTTTCTCGCTGAGCAGCTTCTTATCCCTGGCAATGTCAATGATCGAGCGTCCCGTGGCCACGGATTCCTTCACAATCTCAGCCGCCTTGGCATAGCCAATATACGGATTCAGCGCCGTTGCCAGTGATACCGTGCTCTGGGCGTAAAAGCTGCAACGCTTCTCATTGGCTGTGATCCCGCTTACGCACTTGTCGTTAAAGACGCGCAGCATGTTGGTCATGATGGTGATGGACTGGAGCACGCTATAGGCCATAGTCGGCATCATCACGTTCAGTTCAAGTTGGCCGGCCTGCACAGCTAAGGCCACCGCCGTATCGTTGCCAACCACCTGAAAGGACACCATGGCGGCCAGTTCGAGCATGACCGGATTGATCTTCCCCGGCATGATGGAGGAGCCAGGCTGGAGCGCAGGCAGGTTTATCTCCGCGAATCCGGTGTTTGGGCCGGAAGAGAGAAGGCGCAGATCGTTGGAGATGCGAATCACTTCCAGCGCCAGATTGCGCAGGGCCGATGAAACTTCCGCCATGGGCGAGTTCGATTGCATGGCCCAGCGCATATCCGCAGATGGAATAAGTTTCTGGCTGGAGATGCGGGCCAGACTCGCGATCGCCTTGCTGCGATAGTCAGGATGGGTGTTCAGGCCCGTACCCACCGCCGAGCCACCGAGCCCCAGTTCGCGCAAGGACTCCGATGTGCCACGGATGCTGGCGATGGCTTTGCGCATGGCCACTCCGTAGGCGGCAAATTCCTGGCCCAGGCGAAGCGGCACTGCATCCTGCATGTGCGTCCGCCCGGACTTCATGATGTTGTGAAACTCTTTGCCTTTGGTTTCAAATGCGCTGGCCAGAGATTCCAGTGCCGGGTATAGTTTCTCCAGTTCCAGCAGCGTGGCCAGGCGCATGCCGGTGGGAAAAACATCGTTGGTGGATTGACCATAGTTTACGTGGTCGTTGGGATGAACCATGGTGTAATCACCCAGTTTGCCCCCGAGAGTTTCGATGGCGCGATTGGCAATGACCTCATTGCTGTTCATGTGGAAGCTCACGCCCGCGCCGGCCTGGAAGACGTCAACCACGAACTGCGAGTCCCATTTGCCTTCGATCACCTCTTGCGCAGCCTGGATGATGGCGTCAGCCCGCTTGTCATCTACCAACCCAAGCGCCTTGTTGGCCTCGGCCGCGGCGCGCTTGACCATCCCAAAAGCGCGAATCAGCGTCGGATGGGCCTTCATGCCGGAGATTGGATAATTTTCCACGGCGCGCGCCGTTTGAATGCCGTAGTAAACGTCTGCCGGAATTTCTTTTGGGCCGATTGAATCTTTTTCCTGTCGCAATTTCTGGGGTGCGGTTGCCATGAGAGTTTCCTCGATGAGTGCGTGGATATTGTGCCGAAAACGGGCACAGGCAAAACTAGAAATTATAGCGCGACCACGGTCCGGCGATTTTGGAGATGCGATGGAGCAGACGCGGACTTAAGCAGGCCCGAAGTAGCGATAGTGGCCGGTTATCTTCCAGTTGAACAGCACATCTTCCATCATGGGGCCCTCACCGATATTGTGGACGATCATGTAACGTCCGCTTGATGGAGATTTCTGGTCCACAACGATGCCGATATGGTTGAGCCCATTGCCAAGGTCCCAGGTAACCAGATCTCCGGGTACGTAGTCTCTGGCGTTGTGGGTTACGGGCCGCCTTTCTCCGTTGCGGCCGAAAAAAATCATGAGATTGGCGACACGCCGGTGGGCTATGTTGCGGTCGAGGGTCCGCGAACCTTCCGGATAGGCGGTGAAATGCTTCTTCATATCCTCGTGGACTTCTTTCTGCAGATCGATGCCCAACGCCCTGTAAGAACGAATTACTTCGTCACTGCAAACACCGGCCTCCGGCGGCACATCTCCTCCGGGGTAGGACATAGCGACATACCCTGGATCGTAGCGGACTGTGTGCTGTGTGCGCTCGATGGCCGCAGTGGAAAGCCGATCCAGGAAGTTCTGGCGCGTCTCTGGGGGTCCCGGAGCGGTTTGTGAATGCAGTGCCGTGAATGCCAGCACCAGGAAAGCAGCTAGCGTTGACGATCTCAGGGTACGGCCCAGACTGCTCATGTCGCGGATTCTAGCACGAGTTACATTTTGCCCGGTGTGGCGCTCGCGGGCGCTCCTTGCAACTTCAAATCCACCACAAGAGCCCGTACCTTCTTCATAAAGTCGGCGCCTGGGTCGGGTTTTCGATTGCGATATTTGGGATCAAGCTCCAGAAAATAAGGGTGCCCTTCCATCTGCCGGTACTCCATATGGCCGATGAAATGAGTTATGGGCCACTTGCCGGCCAAATAGCGCACCAGCGCGGCATCAGCCCTTGCCTGCGCCTCGGTGAGCGGAAATTTTTCACCGTCGCCAACGTTTTCTACACCGATGGCAACGTGGTTCAGCCCAATGCAATGCCGGGCCATCCAGTTTTCCGGCATCAGGCGGTAAATGGTCCCATCGCGGTCCACCAGAAACTGGGCGGAGACGTTGACCTCGCCCGCTGCCGCGAGTTCTGCGCGTTCAGCCTCAGCCCGAGTGCGATTGAAATAATTCCATGTAGAAATGAAGGAAGAGATGCCCGTCCAATGCAGGATAATCATCTTGGGCTGAATGATGACATCAGAAATCTTTGGATTCTGGTGAATCTGGCGGTAGGCAATGGTAAGTTGGATACGTTCCGGACCAAAATCTATGGGCTTATCGACAATTTTCACCTCATTGGCGGCAGCTTGGCAGGCAGCCCGGTCAGGCGCGATGGTGAGACACATCGCGATGGCAGCTGTAATTGCCACAATCGCCACTCTGGCAGCGTGCCACCGCGCACCGGAAAAATCAGCGGACTTGTGGCTGGGCGGCGACGTAAATCTGGGTGATGCGGGGAAAACGCAGTTGCAGGACATAGCTAGCATGGTGCAGGGCGCAGTGGGAATTGTCAATCTGGAAGGCCCGGTTGCTGAACGGCTGCCACAGGATCATCTGCGGCTATGGAACGCTGTGCCGGCTCTGTCGGAGTTGAGTGCCTTAAATGTGAGAGTGGCCGGAATCGCTAACAATCATGCGGGGGACGCAGGTGCTGACGGCCAGGAACAAACTGCCAGACATTTGCGCGATAACGGGATCGTCCCTGCCGGGGGAACCGCAGGCGTGGCGTTTCTTCCTGTAAACGGCATGCTGGTGGCGGTTACCGAGCACGATCTTACCCAGAAAGTCCCACCGAATCTGGAAGCCGAACTAGCAACAGCCCGCCAGCATTCGGATGTCCTGGTGGCTAGCTTTCACGTTACCGGCCCGCCTTCCTATCTGCCTCGTCCGGAGCTGCAGAGGGCTGTGGAGATTGCCTATCACGCCGGCGCCAATGTGATTGTGGCCCATGGCACGCACGCGCTGGGGCCCGTGGAGCGCCGCTCCCATGCGGTCATTGCCTGGGGGCTGGGAAATGTGGTCTTCGCCTGCGATTGCACGCAGGAAGAAGATGCGATGTTGCTGCGCGTGACTGTCCAGAGAGACAAAGCAGTAAGTGCCGAGGTGCTGCCCTTGCGGGCGGGCATCGACAACCGGCGCGCCGAACCAGCTTCAGAAGCTAATGCGATCTTTGATCTCCTGGAGGCGATTGGCAGCTCAAAGCTTTCGCGCCAGGAAAACAGGGCGAGTTTCTGATGGATGATTTCTGATTTAAATCACAAATCAAAAACCGCCAATCATCAATTCTTAACTTTCCGCCCAACTGGGCGGTTGCGGCGCTATCAAGCGGCAGCAAACCAGCCGTCTTCCTTCTTATGCTCGTAATCGGTTAACGGGCCGCCAAGCTGGTTTTCCACGCTAAGGATCACGTTGATGTTGCGTTTATCTAAGGGCGTCAGGCGGGCATCGGTATAGGATGGGTCGGCCTTATACCAGTCCAGGGTGTCGAAATAATTGCGCAGCAAGTCTGACCTGAAGGGACGTCCGCGCCGGGCATAAATCAAATTGCGCACCAGGCGCAGGTCCCGACGCGAGAAATCGTTGAGCTGCTCCACGGTGATCTGCTTATCCAGCAGCGTCGGATCTTCCAGGGGCGTGCGGTCTTCATCGTTTCCTGACCATTCTCCCAGGCGCATGGACAGCAGGCGCACTTCAATTTTTCCTTCAGGGGTATCTGCGCTCTGCGCCTGCCATGTTTTCCGCCGGGCCAACAGCTCAGGGCGGGAGATGGAGGCATCGTAGTTGGCGATGGTCTCGGCATTTTTGCGGTCCAGCGCCGTGATCTTGCTCTGGTCAATCGCGCTCAGCGGATGGTACCAGGGCTGGGCCGAAAAATAATCATTCAGCCATTTTTTGCGAAAAGGGTTGCCCGCCCGAGCATAGATGGTGTTGCGCATGAGCGTGAGTTCGCGCAGGGTCCTGTCCTTGAGGTCGTCGGGCGTGATTTGCCGGTCATAATATAAAGGACGCGCGGTCTTGTCCTGCGGCCTGGCAGCGGCCGGAGACGCAAATGGCAGCAATGCCACTGCCGCGAGCAGCATTGGCAAAAGTGTCTTGGGCATGGCCGGAGGGTAGCAGAAATCCTGAACATTTAGAATAGATTTCTCGCAGCATGAAACAGGCCAACTCATTTGACGTTCTGGTGATCGGAGCCGGACCCACAGGCATGGCATCCGCCATTGAGACCCAGCGCGCCGGATTCTCCACTGTGCTGGTGGACAAAGGCTGCCTGGTCAATTCGCTGTTCCACTATCCGGCCAACATGACGTTTTTCACTACGCCCGAGCTGCTGGAAATCGGCGATATTCCCTTTACCAGCCCGAACCAGAAACCCAATCGCCAGGAAGCGCTGGAGTACTACCGCAATGTGGCCCAGCACTATCGACTCAACGTCCGGCAGTATCAACGGGTGACATCGGTGTCAGGTTCCAACCATGCATTCCGCGTCCAGACATTGGACACGCATGAAAAGGAACATGAATATCTGGCCAGGAAAATCGTAGTGGCCACCGGCTACTACGATTTGCCGAACTGGCTGGAAATTCCGGGCGAGCAGTTGCCCAAGGTGATGCACTATTACTGCGAGCCGCATCCCTACTTTGATTGTGACGTTCTGATTATCGGGGCCAAGAATTCCGCTGCCATTGCCGCGCTGGAGCTGTGGCGGCGGGGCGCGCGGGTGACGCTGGTGCATCGCGGGCCCGGAATTCACCAGAACGTGAAGTACTGGATCAAGCCGGACATCGAGAACCGGATCAAGAACGGAGAAGTTGCCGCTCACTTCAATACCTGCGTGCTGGAGATTCTGCCGGAATCCGTGCGGATTCGAACCGCGGAAGGCGAGCGTACGCTGAAGAACGATTTTGTCTTTGCGCTGACCGGGTATCATCCGGACTACGAATTTCTAACCTCGCTGGGAATCGAGCTTCATAAACCGGAGATGCAGCCGGTCTGCAATCCGAAGACGTTCGAAAGCAATGTTCCGGGGATCTATGTTGCAGGCGTGATCGTGGCCGGTGCGCGGACCAGTGAGATCTTCATCGAGAACGGCCGCTTTCACGGCCGCCAGATTGCCGACGACTTGAAGGACAAGTTGCAAAGTCCCCACGCTGCTGATTAGACTTTCTGCGTCCGATACCAAAGGAGGCTCCCCCATGCCAGTAGGCACCCTGGACATCATGAAATTGGATGGTGACCCGGTCACGTACCAGGTCATGTTTGAAGAGAACGCAGGCGGCACGTTTGTGTCACGGATCGAGGGCGACGAATTGGTGGACTTCATGCACGAGGAAATGCGAGTGGCCATGCCGCTGGCGCTGGATGCCGCCGAGCGGGCCCAGACCGAGGGCCGCACCCGTCTCAGCGACGTCTTTTTGGAAGAGAACAACCTCCATGCGGTGATGGAATATATGGAGGAGGAAATTGAAGATTAAGGCAGGGTTCTCTCCGCATTGGCTCTCACCCTGCCGTACATCTTCCGCCTTCCGTATCTCGACTGACAAGTTTGCTATTCAGCCTCTCTAGTCCGTGGCACTGGATGAGGAATGGCCCATAGCCGTTCGGTAGAGATCAAAGCCACAGCCCACCCGCAGAGCAGGAACCGCATCGTATTCAACATATCCGCCGTGCTAAGGCTTTTTCTGTTCCCCCCAACAATCTGGAGAAGTGCTCTAGCACGGCCAGGAGCTACTTAACAGACGGGAGAAGTGTAAGACCATGAGACGTCTAGCGATCCTCAGTGCTCTGGCGCTGTTTCTTGGGGTAATGGCGCCGGCGGCATCCGCACAAAGTAATGATGACAAAAATCACGGTGAATTCGGAGTCTATTTCGATTACTTCAGACTCGAGTTTGCAAAACTCAACCTGTTCGGAGTTGGCGGGCGCGTGGGTTTCAATATTCGTCCCGCAGTGGCGATCGAAGGTGAGATGGCCTACGACTTTGAGCGGAGCACAACTCAAACCATCACCAGCGGAGGCATAACCAATACTTTCCGCTCCAACCTCCGCCTGATTCACGGGTTGGCTGGCCCTAAAATCCAGACTACCAAAGGCCCGATACGCTTATTTGCCGTGTTGAAGGGTGGGTTGCTGAACTTTGGCGTTGGCGGACCGGTCACGGCCGGGAGCTTTGCCAAACAGATCGGCACAATTAAAGACGGTGACACCAACGGCGTCTTTTATCCGGGCGGCGGCATTGAATTCAATGCCGGTAATTTCGGAATTCGGCTGGAAGCAGGCGACGAGATCTACTGGGACAACGGCCCCAACCATAATTTCAAGTTTATGGGTGGTCCACAGATCCGATTCTAACTTTAAGTATTGCAATGATTGCGGGATGAAGGTGAAAGCAGCTCTACGGAGCTGCTTTTTTAACGATCGCAGCTTATATCCGCTGGCGGTGGCGCATGGGTTGATTGGATTGGCGATCGCCGTCTCCGTTCCCAATCACATGCAACACCACATGCGCGTCGGATTGGTTATATGCGCTATCCCAAGTGATTCCCAACAATTTCCCCCAGTAGCGCTTACGGTCAACAGGGCAGGGCGTCCAAGTGGATGTGAGCACCCTTCCTCGGGTGACCCAGTAACCACGGTACCCGTTCCGCAGGGCTTTTGCGCGCGATGAGCGGGGTGACCCGATACACCGATTTGCTTTGCTAAAATTCAACTCCAAAGAGGACCGATCATGAAACTTAAGAATCAAGCCGCCATAATGGCCGCTGCGTCCTTTGTTGCAGGACTGTTCATTTTTGTGCCAGCCCTGTCCGCGCCCGCTGCTGCTCAGTACACTGACGCTCAGGCGATGAACGATCTTGGCGGTGCGAAAGAGTTTGAGCGGCGCCGCCAGGCGCTGGCCCAGGAAGTGCTGGCGCAGGAAAAGAATGGCGGATGGCTGCTGCTGTTTGCCCGCCAGGTGGAACCGGAAGCCGAGCACTACCGCGAGGATAACGATTTCTATTATCTGACGGGCATTGCCGATCCTGGCGCCGTGCTGCTGGTGGGCGCAAGGTCAGGGCGCTCACTACTGTTCGAACCCCAACAGGCGCCGCGAAAAAAACAGGTCTACGGCGCCAACGTGCTCACGCTCTCTACGGACGAGCAGGCAAAACTCGGCTTTCCCTCCGTCCTTCCGCTCGCCGATCTGGATAGCACGTTATCTTACGTCCTGAATGATGGCGGCATTCTCTGGCTCCGGCTGGGATTCCCGGACAAGCCCGATGGAGCGCGCCCTGAGGTGGGAGGCGATCACGCCGATGAATATGCCGCCCCCTACCATCCGGGTTTGCCGTTCGACCGCAACGTAGTCGAAGAGCTTCGCAGCCGCTATCCGCAGGCTATGTTGCGGGACGTAACTCCGCTGCTGGATGCGATGCGCAACATCAAAACGCCGCAGGAAATCGATGTGTTGCGCCACAACGGCAAACTGAGCGCTGAGGCTATGCGCGATGCCATCGCTCATGCAAAACCGGGCATGTATGAATACCAGATTGAGGCGCGCGCCAGGTTTGGTTTTGCCGAGGCCGGAGCGCAGGGCGTGGCCTATCCTGCCATTGTCTCCAGCGGCGACAGCCTGAACACCTGGCACTACTTTAATGATCGTAAGCAGATTCCCGCCAACACTCTCGTCGTCTTTGATTATGCCGCTGATCTCGACCACCTGACCATGGACATTACGCGCACCTTCAACATCAGCGGCAAGTTCCCACCCGATCAGGCCAAGTGGTACGCAGTTGACCTGGAGGCACAGAAGGCGGTGATTGATTTGCTGCGTCCCGGCCATACTTACGAAGATGCCGCCGAAGCCGGCAAAAAGATCTACCAGCGTGAAGGCATTGAAGACCAGTGGAGAGGCTTTCCCGGGCACTTCGTGGGTATGGCGACCCACGACGTGTTACTGCCGCGAGGGCCCATCAAGACCGGGCAGGTGGTCACGGTGGAACCAATCGTGGAATTTGTGGATAAGAAGGTGCACTTCCGCGTGGAAGACACCGTTCTGATTACCGGCGGCGCGCCGGAAATTTTATCTTCCGCGGTGCCCAAAGAGATGAAGGATGTGGAGTCGCTGGTGGGAAGTCGCTAGTTATGCCTGCGACCACGAGAATTTTGTTTTCGTCGCGCTGACCGCAGCTTGGCTCCGTAAAGAATTTGGCAATTGGGTAAGTTGGTAAGTTGGCAATTGAGAGTCAAAAGCGAAATCTTTGCAGCTTTGCATCTTTTGCACCTGCGCGCATTTCGCGGTCGAGGCACTACTGGTAAAATTCAGCGAGAGGGAGACAATGGCAGAACCAACTTATGAAGAATTGAAAGCCCGCCTTGCGGAGTTGGAAAAAGGCGGCTCGCGGCGGTCGGGAGCGCTCGAATTTCGGGTAAGTGAAAAGGGAGGGGTCAGCGTGTACGGCCTGGGAAGATTTCCTGTCACTTTATATTATGAGCAGTGGACTCGCCTTTTGGACCAGACAGACGAACTCCGCGCCTTTCTGGAAGAAAACAAGTCCAAGCTGAAGCTGAAAGGACAGTGAGAATCACCGCTTTAGGATATGTCGCAAACCATATTCCCGATGTTGGCTTACGAGAATGCTGCGGTTGCCATGGACTGGCTGGTGCGGGCATTCGGCTTCCGCGAACAACGCCGTTTGACCGATAAGGAAGGGCGCGTGGTCCATGGAGAGCTCGAACTCTCGGGCAACCTTGTCATGGTCGCATCTCCAACGCCAGCCTATCAGGGTCCTAGTCGGCATGCCGAATCCTGCGCGCAGGCACGGCACTGGTTGGAAGTTCCCTGGGTCATTGACGGCGCGCTGGTTTACGTAGATGACATTGATGGACACTTCCGGAGAGCCCAGGCAGAGGGCGCTACAATGCTGAGCGTAATTGAAAACGGCGGGCCAGGACGCTTGTACAGGGCCGCAGACGTTGAGGGTCATCGTTGGATGTTTGTGCAGCTGAGAAAATCTTGAGTGGAACTCCTGTTTCGGCGGGCCCAAAATCGCATCTCCGCTAGTGGACGAAGGATGACCTCGATTCCGCAATTCTGCGTGGCTGGGCGGAATGCCCGTATGTTAGATTAGAAAGAGTGTGGGCGCGTAGCTCAGTTGGTAGAGCAACGCCCTTTTAAGGCGTGGGTCGCTGGTTCGAATCCAGCCGCGCTCACCACCCGCCAACCCCAGCAATTTCAAATACTTCCGCTTGTTTCTTGCCGGTGAGGTGAGGTGCGTTTTGCGGCTGTTGAGGGTCCGTTAAGGGTCCAATAGCAACTTGAGCCGCAACGGTGCTGGTCCTTGGAACAATCATGGTTGTGACCTTGGCGTTGGCTGCACGCTTGGCCTCGGTCACGGCTTGTGAATATATCTGCATGGTGATTTGAGGATTCGCATGGCGCAACAATTCCTGCACGGTTTTTACATCTTCACCGTTGGCGGTCAAAAGCGTTGCCACCGTCCGCCGGAATGTGTGCCACCCGATCCTGTGTTCGATTCCCGCTTGCTTCAGATAGGGAATCACATGTCTCCGAAACAAAATGCCAGTTGAGAAAGGCTGCTTACCTGCCATTTTCGGACTGGCAAATACGAAATCATTTTCGTCCGCGTATGCGCTCGACTGCCTCCACATCATGAGGGCCTCGGCCACCGAAGAATCGATCGGCAGAGGCTTTTCTGATGCTTCCGTCTTGACTTCCTTTAGTTCGCCCAGGACCCAGCTCCAGCCAACGTTGAGTTGAAGCCCCGCAAAGTCCACATCTTGCCAGCGAAGTCCTGCCAGTTCGCTGATGCGCAGACCCGTGGTGACTGCCAACAACACCATAACCCGCTCTCTCGGTTTCAGAAGACCGATGAGATTGCGGCTTTGGGTTACTGTCAGAACCACAGGCACCTTTTGCCGCTTTTGGCTTTGGCGTACGCCCTGCTTGCGAGCTGGCCCAGTGATGGGATTGATTTGGACAAACTCCCAGCGAATGGCATGGCTAAAAACGCCACTCATGATATTCCGTATTTTCGCTTTGCTTCCGTTCGCCATGTCCAAGCTATCGAGCCATTTTTGTATCGGAATCGTCCTGATTTCCCTCAATTGGCAGGTTGCCCACCGAGGGGTAATCCAATTCTTTGCGTAGTTTTCATAAGTGTGTCTCGTGGATTTTGACTTGTTCTTGAGTTCCTCCCGTTTGTAATGCTCCCACAGCAATTCAAATGTCATCGAGCCGAACTGCTGGCGGGGGTTGTGTTCATTGACGCTTGCACGCAGAGCGTCGGCTGCCGTTTCGGCGTCGGCATCCGTTGGATAATCTTCCACTGTGCCAAGAACCGCTTTGCGGCGAATCCTAAGTCCCTCAGCATTGGTTTCGTACCATCGAAACTCCCATACGTCGGGGCCATTTCTGCGGGCAACACGATCCAAACTGCCTCTCTGATGACGTGTCCGCCTAAACATTCAATTCTCCCGTGTTCAAGCGGCACGGATGGCTCTTCTTCATTGTATTTACGCCATGTTGCCCTGCGGATGCAAGCATAAAATTCGCTAAACGTTCGCCTATAACACCATTTGTGGCCGAGGCTTTATCGTGCCCTCGTGATCGAAAAGTTTGTCCTTCCGGCCCTAAGAGAGCCGCTGGACAACCGCCTGGGTTAAACTCAGCCCTTCTCAACCGGGATTCGACAGAGGCCAACGAACAGCAACATCATCCCGCCAGCTTCTGTTGTTGCCACAACAGCAAGGCCGATGATGAGAACCGCCATAGCTTTCCGATCTGCATAGCCGGGATTTCTCCCTTGCGGGCCATCCTCTGTAAGGTCTTGGGATGAATGCGTAACAGCTGCGCGGCTTCCGTCGAATCTAATAGAGGTTCACACGTACCGACATCTCGTAGAGGCTCGCGCGGCCCGTCAGATATACATTGAGTCATTCGAGAGATATTGCGTGGTCGCTTAGAATCCATAGAGATACCCTTCTGCAACGGACTACAACCAATAATTACCGTTGCAACAGATAAGACGCTCTAGATTGTTGTTAGTCGCTGTAGCTACAGCTAAATGCGGACTTCAGGGGCAGGAAAGGGAAAGATAGGGAGTAAAGCGACAATAGATCACCAAGAACCGAGATGGCCACAATTGACTTACAGGCAACGATTGCGGCCATGAGCCATTCCCCAAATGATCTGGAAGGTAGTGAGATAGAACCTTTGCTTGTTGCCGTGCAGCAAAAGCCCTGTTGATTCTCTCAGCCTCAAGAGGGAACAGACGCTCGGTGCTCTTGGCAGACAAGGTCAAACTACTGTCTGCTTATGTTTAGAAGTGCTAAGACTTTGTCAATAAATTGTCACTCTCCTTTCTTTTCCGCTTTGGCAGTGGCTTCATTCCCTCCCAACTGAGTTCCACTGCCTGTGACTTGTTTGGCCAACCAGGCTTTCAGTGCGGCTGGGCTGAACCGATAGGATCCGTCGTCAAGTTTCCACCATTGTTTAGCTTGATTAAGCTGCTTCGTCATCATCTTCCCCTTCCGGCGGTTCGTTTGAATTCCCATCCGGTTTTGGCGGCCCGCCATTGCCATTGCCATTGAACCGTTTTTCCATCCACACCTTCAATTTGGCTGGACAGAATTTGTAGTCACCGCCTTCAATCTTCATCCACCCTTCGATCTTGCCTTCATGGATGAGCTTGTAGACGTGCTTGATAGAGTACCCGAGGAATGCCGCTGTCTCGGCTACGTCCCAAGCGCGCGTTTCGTGTTCGAGTTTCTGGTATGGATTCACTTTAGTCCGTTTCTTTACCCTACAGTACGCATTTCTCTGAAGGCTCCGAAACCTCTTTCTACTTGTAGCGTCTGATGCAATAGACACCGCAGCTAGCCGCGCAACTCGGCAACGCTTATGGCCTGCGAAAGGAGATGACAAGCTAGCGAGTTTTGGCGATCTAGCTGCGGTGTTACTTACAGTGATCGCTAACCGAAGCTTACGGAAGCTGGAGAGTGAGACCAGGGGACCCGACTGCATAGTTAGCAACACCTTGAACATTCGACGCTCTAACAGAACGTTCGTATTCAAGATTTTTGCGGTCTATGTCTGACAGCTAGAAGAACCTGAGGCTATGGCTGGCTAACTGAGCGTAAAGACAAAGGTCATGAATCGTTGATGGAAAAGAAGGGAGTTGAGTAAACCCAATAGAAACATGCATCTGAAACGCAAAATCATATTAGCTTTATAAAGTCCGAATCAGCGCTCACCGAGAAGAATCGGCAACGCCCAGCGCGTCAATCATTAGAGGATTTTAAGGAAACAGTCGAGCATTACGGAAAAAGGGAGTCAAAAACATGAACTTCATTCAGTCAGTTTCACACCAAGCCGTCGGGGCAGTTTATCTGCTCTTATTCCAGTCCAACGTGCCCGGCCAGGGTCTGCTCAATTCCATCTCGCAGTTCATCGCAGGCCCCTTCGGCAAGGCCATCACCCTCATTGCCATCGTGCTCTGTGGCGTCAGCTATATGTACGGAAGGCAGAGTGACAACTCATCCATCGGCAGGCTCGCCATTGGCGCGGCCCTCATCGTGGGCGCGGCCAATATCTTTGCCTACATTCAGCAAGCAGGATGAACCGCCATGGCCGAGATCACGACACGCAGCAAT